>JAILLE010000045.1 GCA_024693285.1 Bacteroidales bacterium | reverse complement strand
GGTCTCTCCTGTCTTGATATCAGCGCAACATCGTGAAGAGTTGGCTTACATTGAGACAGACGCTTCTGGAAAAGCATCAGGGTCTTATAATCTGTTCGGAGTCACAAAAAATATCCGGGTAGTATTCGAGGATGCTGACGGAAACCTCAACGGCGGCTCATTCGCGAAAGATTCCATGGACTTCACGCCCGTTCAGACCAAACAGGGAGACAAACATTGGTATTCAGGTGAATACACAATATCCGGAACCAAAAAGATGAAGAAGGAGTAATGGCAGAGGTTTCACTCAGAAGAAGGTTGGCACTGGATATCGCCCGGTCTTTGAGAAAGTCAGAGACGGAGGGCTATCCTCTCCGACAGCTCTTCTGGGAGAGCACTTTGCGATGCAATCTTCGGTGCCGCCACTGTGGAAGTGACTGTAAACAAGTCGCTAACACTCCAGATATGCCTAAAGAGGATTTCTTCAAGGTCCTTGACGGGATTGCCACTCATACGGATCCTCACAAGGTCTTCGTGATTGTATCCGGAGGCGAACCGACCATGCGGGCCGATCTCGAGGAGTGTGGCAAGGGAATATATTCCCGGGGCTTTCCGTGGGGGATGGTCACCAACGCCTACGGACTGACTCCGGAAAGGTACAAGAGGCTATTAGCTTCAGGCCTCCACTCCATGACAATAAGCCTGGACGGCTTGCAAGAGAACCATGACTGGCTGCGGGGAAGGGAAAACAGTTTCGAACGGGCTTCACAAGCCATCAAGATGGTTGTGGACTCTGGAGCCATCGCCTTTGATGTCGTGACTTGCGTTAATCGTCGGAACTATAAGGAACTCAATCAGATAAAGGAACATCTGATCGGTCTCGGCCTGAAGGACTGGAGGCTTTTCTCTATCTTTCCGACCGGCCGCGCGGCCTTGGACCCGGACCTTCAGCTTCCGGCTGAAATGTACCGTGGGATGCTCGATTTCATCAAGGAGACACGAAAGGAAGGCCGGATACACGCCAGTTTCGGTTGCGAAGGCTTCCTAGGGCATTACGAAGGTGATGTCAGGGATCACTTTTTCACCTGCCAGGCCGGAGTCACGATCGGTTCTGTCTTGATTGACGGGTCCATCTCAGCCTGCACCAGCATACGCTCTGACTATCATCAAGGCAATATCTACAAAGATGACTTCTGGGAGGTATGGACAAACAAGTTCCAACCCTACAGGGACCGCTCTTGGATGAAAAAGGACGAGTGTGGGAAGTGCAAATATTGGAAATGGTGCGAGGGAAACGGGATGCACCTCAGGGACTCTGACGGGAGCTTGATGCTTTGTAATTTAAAACGAATAATCGATAAATAACAGAAAATGAGGGCTTTGATCAGTGTTAGCGACAAGACGGGCGTGGTTGAATTCGCCCGTGAACTTGTGTCGCTAGGGTGGGAATTGCTTTCCACCAGTGGTACTATGAGAATGTTGAAAGAGGCCGGGCTGCCTGTGACGAGCGTGAGCGATGTCACCGGATTCCCCGAGATTTGCGACGGCAGGGTCAAGACCCTCCATCCGAAAATCCACGGGGCCTTGCTGGCGAGACGGGATATTCCAGACCACATGAAGCAGTTGGAAGACAACGGAATAGGCACTATCGACCTGGTGTGTGTCAACCTCTATCCATTCCGTGAGACCATAGCCAAGCCGGATGTGACAATGGAAGATGCCATCGAGCACATCGACATCGGAGGCCCTTCGATGGTCCGAAGCGCGGCAAAGAATTGGGAGAGCGTGACGATTGTGGTCAATCCTGAGGACTATGCGACAGTTATTTCCGAGCTCAAGGCTGATGGGCATACCAGCCGGGAGACCCGCCTGCAACTCTCAGCAAAGGCCTACACCCACACCGCCGAGTACGACATGGCGATCTCGACCTGGATGCGTGCCCAGGCCGGCCTTCCCGAGAAGCTTTTCCTTGAATATGACATCTGCCAGCCGCTTCGGTACGGAGAGAATCCTCATCAGGACGCTAAGTTCTTCAAGACCCCTTCCAAGGCTCCATATTCATTGGCCACCGCAGAGCAGCTTAATGGGAAAGAGTTGTCTTACAACAACATACAAGACGCCAACGCGGCCCTCAATATCGTCCGTGAATTTAAGGACAAACCTTTCGCCGTAGGCCTCAAGCACATGAATCCTTGTGGCGCAGGAGTCGGGGAGACCATCGCTGAGGCTTGGACAAAGGCCTATGAAGGCGACAAGACCTCTATCTTCGGCGGTATCGTTGCCTTCAATCGTGAGGTCGATTTGAAGACCGCTGAGATGCTCAAGCCCATATTCCTGGAAATCGTCATGGCTCCGTCATTTGCTCCCGACGCAGTGGAACTGCTTTGCTCTAAAAAGAATCTACGGATTCTGAAAGTCGATATGGAGGGGGATGTCACCAAGCAGATGGCCTGTGTCAGCGTTAACGGAGGTCTTCTGGTCCAGAACCAGGATCTCTCGATCTGTCCTTTGTCTCTCGACCAGTGCGTCACGAAGGCTAAACCCACGGAAGAACAAATGAAAGACCTTGAGTTCACTTGGAAGATGGTCAAGCACGTTAAATCCAACGCCATAGTCGTCGGCTGCGGAGGCATGCTCCTCGGCGTAGGTGCCGGCCAGATGAATCGTGTCGGCTCCGCGGAAATCGCCCTAAAGCAGGCGTCAAATGTCATCCTGAGCGAAGCGAAGGATCTCGTTTTAGCCTCCGACGCTTTCTTCCCGTTCGATGACTGCGTGACATTAGCGGCAAAGTACGGCGTCAAGGCCATAGTGCAGCCTGGCGGATCGATCCGCGATGAGGACTCAATCAAGAAATGCGACGAGCTTGGCATCGCCATGCTCTTTACCGGAGAAAGACACTTCAAACATTAGAAATATATGGGAATCAATTCATTACTCCCTTGGAAAAACAGCAATGTCGAACTCGACAAAAAAGCATTCGAGGATTTCCAGCGCAGGATGTCAACCCTAAATGACGCCAAAGTCCTTGTCGTCGGAGGCGGAGGACGCGAGCACGCCATCGTGGACGCCCTATCCCGCTCAAGCCACGTCGGAAAGATTTATTGCGCCCCAGGCAATGCCGGAATCGCCGCGCAAGCCGAGTGTATCCCTATCAAAGACACTGAAATAGAGAAACTTCTGGAATTCGTGAAGGAAAAAGGAGTGGATCTGACAGTTGTCGGCCCCGAGGCTTCCTTGTCCGCGGGAATCGTCGACATATTCACAATGGCGGGAGAAACCATCTTCGGACCGACAAAAGCCGCAGCTACAATTGAGTCCAGCAAGGATTTCGCCAAAAGGCTGATGGAGAAATACGAAGTCCCGACAGCGGCATACAAGACCTTTGAGGATTATAATGAGGCGCTGGAATATGTCAAGGAAGGTTCTTTCCCTGTCGTTTTGAAGTATGATGGCTTAGCCGCCGGAAAGGGAGTGGTCATCGCGGAAACCCTCGCCGAGGCGGAGTCAGCGCTGAAAGACATGCTTCTCGATGACAAATTCGGCCACGGCAAAGTCGTTGTCGAGGAATTCATGACCGGACCGGAGTTCTCGTTCCTTTGCTTTGTCTGCGGAGAGGAGGTATTCCCGATGGTTCTTTCGCAGGATCACAAACGCGCGTTCGACGGCGACAAAGGTCCCAACACCGGCGGAATGGGTGCGTATTCCCCCTTGCCTTTCATTACTGAAGAGGATTATGAATATGCCCTGGAGAGCATTATGCGGCCTGTGGCAGCCGGAATGGTTGCTGAAAGTTGCCCGTTCAAAGGTGTTCTTTATGGAGGTTTGATGAAAACTCCTCAGGGTATTAAAGTCGTTGAGTTTAATTGCCGCTTCGGTGATCCTGAGACAGAGGTTGTGCTTCCTCGCCTCAAGACGGATATCTTTGAAGTTTTCTATGCGATAGCGACAGGCGGGTCAGCACCGGAACTTCCTGAAGGAACGATAGCTATGGAAGGTCTTACCGTTCCTGCTTCGGCTATGATGCCCGAGCTTAAGTGGTCTGATGAGGCCACGCTTGGTTTCGTGATGGCATCCAAGGGCTATCCTGGATCCTACGAAAAAGGATTTGAGATCACCGGTCTCGACGAAGCACTCGAAGATCCTGCCGTCAGGATCTACCACATGGGTACTAAGCTGGCAGCTCCTGCATACACAACAGCCGGTGGACGTGTTTTAATGGTGGTTGGAGCCGGAAAGGACTTGAGAGAAGCGAGGGATAAGGCGCTGGCTGCGGTACGCGAGATCAAGTGCGACAATCTCTTCTACAGAACAGATATTGGACATTGGGTATTATAACGGACAAGACAAATGATAATCAGCGGAAAAGAGTTGGCGGCCAAGCTTAAGGCCGAAATGGCAGAACAGGTGGCCACGTTCCCGGAGAAATACGGCAGAGTGCCACATTTGGTAGTGATTTTGGTCGGAAACGACCCGGGAAGCCAGACCTATGTCAGGAATAAAGAGAAAGCCTGTGATGTGGTTGGCTTCAACCACACCACATTCAGGATGCCGGAGGAAACAACTGAAAAAGAAGTACTTGACAAAATTGTCGAGCTTAACTCAGACGACTCTGTGGACGGAATTCTGGTTCAGTTACCCCTTCCCAGGCATATTTCCGAGACAAAAGTCATAGAGACAATCTCCAAAGAAAAGGATGTCGACGGTTTCCATCCCCTCAACACGGCGGAGCTCTGGCAAAAAAGACCAAACGATTCCTGCGTTGTTCCCTGCACCCCGAAAGGAATTATACAATTATTGGATGCCGCTGATTATAAGATCTCCGGAAAAAGGGCTGTGGTACTCGGAAGAAGCCAGATAGTAGGACTACCAATCTCAAAGCTGCTCCTTGACAGGAACGCCACCGTCACTATTTGTCATTCAAGGACCGAGAACCTGCCGGAGATAACTCGCCAAGCTGATATCCTCGTGGCCGCGATAGGCAAAGCGAAATTCGTCACCGGAGACATGGTCAAAGAGGGAGCGGCGGTCATTGATGTGGGTATGGATCTCGATGAAAACGGCAAGCTTTGCGGTGATGTTGACTTCGCCTCGGTAGAGCCTAAAGCCTCTGTGATAACTCCGGTTCCAGGTGGCGTAGGACCCATGACTATTTGTTGTCTCATGTCCAACACCATCCAGTGTTTTCTTAATAAAATGCTCTACAAAGAGTAAACTCTACAGTTTTACAAAACTCTACAATAACTCTATAATACCCCCTCTACAAGGGCCTGCAATAAGGTTGCGGGCCTTTGTTTTTCTCTACAGCGTTTTGTTTTTTTAATTCGAATCACTATAATTACATCAACAACACTAAAACGACATGGGACTGTTTGACATATTCTCAAGGAAAAACACGACCTCGTTGATCACCAGCATCGACAAACTGCTGGACATCATGGATCATTCCTTGCTCGTTTTCAGGGACGGTGTAAAGGATTACCTTTATGACGACGAAGCCGGATTCGACGAGAATCTGGTTTCTATGGCAACTCTTGAAAGCGAGGCCGGAGAGATAATACGGGAAATCGAAAGGTCGCTTTACTCGAGAGGTTACCTTATCAGGGCCAGGGGTGACATAATGAGATTGCTTGAGCGCCTTGACCATATTATCAATATTATAAGTGTGGATCTGGTGCAGTTCGAGATCGAGGCTCCGAATATACCTGTGGAACTTCGCAGGGAGTTCATGAAACTCACAGAGTTGGCATCACTGGCTGTCGAAGGCACAATTCCCGGCACAAAGGCCTATTTCACGCAGCCTAAAGACATCGCTGAAACTACCAGCAGGGTCTATTTCTATGAAAAGGAGGCCGTCAAACTATCACAGTCCATCAAACGAACAGTTTTCCACAACATGACAGAAGACCTTAAATTGAGCGAGAAGTTCCATCTAAGATATTTCGCTCTTCATATTGAGGATCTTGCGAAAGCCGCTGTAAAAGTCGCCGAGCAGCTCTCCGTCATGGCTATCAAACGCTCACTATAAATATGGTACTTATCCTGTCGACCATCATCTCTGTAATCCTGGTGGGATCCCTGCTGATCCTGAAGGATCTCCCGTTCGTCAGCGGGACTATCCTTGCTTCAGGGGCAGGAGAGAGATGGTCTATAAGGATACTTGCTCCAGTGCTCCTGATTGCTGGAGTGACAGTACCTTTGTTCCTTGGGCACGATTCCATACATGGGGATACGGGATTATTCGCACCCGCCGAAGCTGGAGCCATTCTGTCCGTCGGATTGGCCACGCTTCTCGCTGTTGTGGCCACAGGACGTTTCAGCAGATTCCCCGCGATAGCTTACGCTTTCATGGCCGCCTTGGCCGGAGTTTCTCTGGCGGCCGGTAACAAGTTGGATGTTTCCACAAGCGGATCCTATATTCTTTCATGGATCACAGCGCCATTGCTTTGCGCTATTCTGGCAGCGATTGTCTACCGATTGTATGCTTTGTCAACAAGGGACAGGATCATTCATCTAGCGATTCTGGACGCTCGCCTGCTAGCCGTGTCCACTTTGCTATCTCTTATGCTTTTAGCGGCGGTAGCATATAATTCTTCATTATTGCTCACCTTCCTTTCCGGAGCCTCGGGATTACCTGTCCTGGCCAAGGCTGGAATTGTGGCCGGAAGCGTACTGATAATCTATCCTTTTTTACACAAGCGCTCATGCCAGAAGAAATGGGATATCGCCGACACTGAGCTTGACATTGATTCGCAGTCTGTACTGGCTGTTTTGATCGCCATGGTGTTGACCTTGGTTTTATTCTCTGGCAGCCTTCCCGGAAGAATCGGGCTTAAGGCGACTCCGCTCCCGGCCGGAACACTGTTCGTGGCGGCATTGGCTGGCATAAGCATTAGTCGTGGTAGGGCTCTGGTGGAAGGCAAAGATATAACATCATCGTTGGCGGCGGTCGTTTTCTCACCAGCGCTCGCTTTGATGTCCGCATACTGCCTCTCAAAAGTGGCGACCGGCTCATGGCTCGGTACCATATTCATTATCATCATGTTCCTTATTTCCGTCATGATAACGGCTCTGCTGCGCTCCAAAGGAGATAAGGACATCCAGAAAGGAATCCTCCTTTCACGGGAAATGCAGGCATTCTCGACCCAGAAGACTTTGTCTGCCCTTGAAGTGAAAGCCGATATGACGGAAAAGGATCTTCTTGACAAGCTGGACGGCAAACGGAAGGAGTTGGTAGACTTTGCGTTAGGTATCGGAGACCAGAAGAAATTCATGGAGAGGATCTATGATGAGCTGAAAACCGTACGATCGATGCCCGACGGCCCGGACAAGGACAGCATGACAGATGAGCTTCTGTCCTCACTACGGGAGAGAATGTATTTCACAAGTGAGATCAACGACTTTTACGCCCGTAGCGAGGTCCTTCACCGGGACTTCAACAGAAGACTCGCCGAAGCCTTCCCCAACCTAACCGAGAATGAGCGGAAGCTCGCCAACCTGCTCCGGCAGGGATTCTCGTCAAAATACATAGCTTCTTTGATGAATATAGCTCCAAAGAGCGTTGAGATCAACCGCTACCGTTTGCGCGCGAAACTCGGCCTCAACCGGAGCGACAATCTTATCAAATTCATAAAATCTATATAGTATAATTTTTATCCAAACAATTATGCGTAAAATACCTTTCATTATCGCGTTGTTGCTGCTGGCGGTGCCGGCGGCCTTCGCCCAACAGAATGCGAAGTACAACCAGTACGGCGTTCAAGTCAAATCCGACAGACTTGATGTCGAAGCCCAGGATGGTATCCTTGTACTCGAGTCTCCCACAAGTGGTTACAAGCTATGGTTTGACATCCGCGCACAAGCCGACGCGGCAGTGTTCTTCGGCGCTCCTGACTATGCTGACGCTATCGGAAACGGCGCACAGATCCGCCGCGCCCGTTTCGCGGTCAAAGGACAGATTGACGAGAAGTGGTACGGAGAGTTTGATATGGATCTGGCCAACGGACTTGCCGAGCTTAAGGATGCCATAGTCCGTTACACAGGTATCCCGAACCTGGATCTTCAGGTGGGTAACTTCAAGGAGAATTTCTCTATCCAGAGGAACACCACATCACGTTACCTACAATTTATGGAGCGCCCTATGGTCTGCTCCGCTTTGACTCCTTCCCGCCATATTGGAATCAACGCCAAGTACGCCAAGAACTGGCTCTGGTTCTCTAGCGGACTTTTCTCCCAGGTGATCGCCGGACAGGAGGAATGGACCAATGTCGCTGACAACAACAAGGACTTCGGTCGTAATTCGGGTTACGCATGGACTACAAAACTTGTTATCCGTCCTCTCTACAAGCTGGACAACGCTAGCCTCCACATCGGCGCGGCATATTCCTATAGGACCACGACAACCGATCTGGCCACCGGAGAGTGGGGAACTTACCGCGCGAGCGCACGTAACTCCACCAGCATCAACCGCAAGAAGTATCTCGATACCAACAACTTACCTGGCTTCGACCACAACAACCTGTGGACCGTCGAGCTCGCCGGCCACTGGAACGGTCTCCGTTATGAGGCCGCTTATGTTGGTGACAATGTCCACTTCAAACCGGACGCCGCTGATCCCGAGACCAAGAATTTCGGTGGATGGTACGCCCAGGCCGGCTACCTGCTCTTCGGCGGAAAACAGCGTTATGACTCCAACGGAGGCAAGTACACCAAGGTGGAACGCGCTCATGATTGGGGAGATATCGAGCTTTGCGCCCGTTATGAGAACTGCAACCTCAACTTCGGCAATGTCTATGGCGGTGCCTCCGAGGCCTATGCTCTGGGTCTCAACTTCTGGGTGAACGAGAATGTCAAGATGCAGCTGAACTACCAATACAACAATAATGACCGTTACGCCAACGGAAAGGGTAAACTTAATGTGGGTCTTGATTCCAATGGCAAACCCGCCAAGGACTACACCAAGATCGCCACTCCTACCGGAAAGGCCGGTGTTGACTACCACATGCTTGCATTCCGTTTCGAGATTGACTTCTAATCCACTTAAAGAGAATACGATATGAAAAAGATACTTTTACTTTCCGCGGCTCTCATCGCACTTTTCGGATGCGTGGAAGACAAGATATTCGAGGGCCCTTCAAGCATCGACAAGGTGGCCTTCACTCCTGAGGCTCCCACCTCTATCGTACCGGTCAATGTGACCGCCACTGTTTCCGGATTGCAGGCTGTGACTTCAGCCTCCCTCAACTACAACGGGAACAACCTGCCGATGAACGGCTCCGGATCCCAGTTCACCGCTACTATTCCGGCCATGCCTGACGGAACAGATGTTTCGTTCACCGTCACTGTCACCAACGAGGCCGGCTTCACCACCACCTCCGACAAATTCACTTATAAGGTTGGTGATCCCGCCCCCGATTGGAGCAAACTCAAACTTAATGAGGTATATGGCGCCGGGGCTGATGAGGAGAAATTCTTTGAGCTGTACAACGGCAGCGACTTCCCTATCAAGCTCACAGGAGTCACCATCAACAAAGACGAGGAACTGACCTGGACCGGAATTGACGGTGAAGTTGTTCCTTCCAAGGGTTTCTTCGCCATCATCGGCGGTAAGAAGACCACCCCGAGGGGATTCTCAAGCGGTTTCTCTGCCAAGAAGAGTGTTTTGATTGAACTCTTTGACAACAAGGGAAATAAGATTGATTCATTCCAGCGAGGAGAGAAGATGGATACAGGCGAGTGGGGTGCTTCTCTCTCCAACAACAAGGGTTCATGGAGCCGTATTCCTGACGGCACCGGCAAGTGGATGCAGACCGAGAAGTTCACTCCTGGTGCGGCCAACTCCACCGAAGGTGCGGATGATCCTGATGTGAAACAATAATCAACTAATTATCAATTAATACGTTATGGCAGAACTAAAAATCGGCGAGCAGAGCAAGCCTCGCTTTGAATTCCGTAGTTTCGGACAGTGCTTCTGCGAGCAGCACAAGAGAATGGCCCGTCTTTCCGTCCCTGTGCCTGAAAAAGTCTGGGAGAGGGAGAGCGATGAGATCTATATCATCTCGGCCAAGAACGACATTAACAACACCAAGATACGTAACGGGAAAATGGACATCAAGACCTATGTCCAGACCGTAGATGGTCTCGAGCAGTGGAACCCCTTGATGAAAGGCGAGTTCCCTATCGCCAAAGAGGTCCTGGAAAAAGAGGTTTTCCCTGCCTTCATGGTGGAGATGCCCGCTCTTGACAAAGACTCTTATACCTACGAAGAGTTCATCGCTATGGTCAAAGCCTGCCCTGATCTCGCCGCTGTCAGAGTCCACAAGCAGCGCTTCGGCTACATGGTCAACAATACCATCTGCGAGGTGGGCAACGTCCTTATCAATGGAGCCAAAGTCGTTACTATCAACTCCGAATCCACTGAAATTGAGGATATTAAGAAGACCATCGCCGACTGCGGTCTCGAGGGCGTTGAGAATATCAACTACCTCCAGGCCATCAAGAGGGTTATTGGTATGATAGACAAACCTTTAGCTAACGAGTAAGAATATGGGACAGGAAATAGAGAAGAAATTCTTGGTCAAAGGTGACTTCAAGAACGAGGCCTTCAAGGCCACAAGGATTACCCAAGGCTACCTCAGCAGCGTTCCCGAGAGGACGGTGCGTGTCAGAGTCAAGGGAGATAAAGGTTTCATCACGGTCAAGGGAATCGGAAACACCTCTGGAGCAAGCCGTTTCGAGTGGGAGAAGGAAATCCCTGTGGATGAGGTGAAATCTCTCCTCGAGCTGGCAGAGCCGGGCGTGATTGACAAGACACGTTACCTTGTCAAGAACACCGACGGCAAGCACACCTGGGAAGTGGATGAGTTCTACGGCGACAACGAGGGATTGACCGTAGCTGAGGTAGAGCTCACCGACGAGAATGACACCTTTGACAAGCCCGCATGGCTTGGAGAAGAAGTCACAGGTGACGCTAAGTACTACAACTCCATGTTGATGAAGAACCCTTATAAGAACTGGAAGTAATCATGGCGACAGATATCGGGACAAAGGCGGCGACGGCGTTCGATCCGCTGGACATGAACAACTACAAGATCGAGAAACTGCCCAAAATGCAAAAATCGACGTTCGAGATCTGGATGGCCAGGCTTGGCGGTCCTCTCGCCATCGTCGCCTTTGTCTGGATATGCTGGTTCTGCCATATAGGCTTCATCGACAATCTTGACCAGACTGACTTGGCCGCGACCGCCCAGAAACGGTTGGATGCCCTCGGCCTGGATGGTTTCCTGCGCGCCAACTACGCGATGTTGGCGATATTCGTGGCAAGTCTCATACTCTGGATGACCGAGGCTTTGCCAAATTACCTCACATCGCTCCTGCTGATTCTTGGAGTAGTGCTATTCAACGTCACGACACAGAAAGAGGCCCTCGCCCAGTTGGGCCACCCTGTTATGTGGCTGAATATCTTGAGTTTCGTGCTGGCATCAATGCTGGTAAAGACCCAGTTCGCCAAGCGCTTCGCCCTGGCTTTCGTCATAAAATTCGGCAAAAGCGCCAAAGGCGTGCTCTGGAGTTTCCTGCTGATCAACCTGGTGTTGTCCGCTTTTATTTCGGCCACAACCGTAAAGGCCACCATCATGCTCCCCATATTCATGGTGATATGCGCCATCTATGGAGCTTCTGGTGGTAATAGAAATAATTTCGGGCGTAACTTAGTGATTCAGAATTTGTTCCAGGTCAACATCGGAGCAAATGCCTTCTACACGGGATCGGGAGCCCACCTTCTCGCGATTTCCCTTATCGCCGGATTCCTAGGCTCATGTGATTTCGGTTACGCGGACTGGCTAATCGCGGTGGGACCTATGAGTGTGATTATCCTGGTTGTCGGTCTCCTTGTGGGAATGTACATCTTCTTCCCGATGAAGAAGGATGAGCAGAAACCACAGATTGAAGGCGGAATAGAACGCTTGAAAGTCGAGCTCGACGCTATGGGCAAGATGAGCGCCCAGGAATGGAGGGCTGTGGGAATATTCCTTGTCGTCCTGTTCTTGTGGGTCACAAAGGGCACTTTCCACAATATCGATGAGACAATTGTCGCCTTGATCGGAGCTATCCTTGCCCTCCTGCCTGGCATCGGGGTTGTGAAATGGAACGATGTTGACATTCCCTGGCACCTGATGCTGTTCTCCGCGGGAGCTTATGTGCTCGGAAGCGGTCTTAACGCCACAGACCTGCCCAGCACAATGGTGAACGCCGCTTTTGATTCGATGGGCATCACCTCCGGTACTCCTTATTGGGTGCTATATGTGGTTCTGACCTTCCTGATGATGTATTCGGGACTGGTATTCCAGAGCAAGACTATCAGGACCATGGTCTTCGTTCCTATAGCCCTTGGAGTCGAGCAGAGGTTCGGGTTCATGCCTATGAGTCTAGCTCTTCCGGTCTCTATGCTGATCGAACATTGCTACGTCCTGCCTTTCAACAGCAAGCCCGCCGCACTGCTGTACAACACTAACCAGTACAGCATGACGGACGCCTTCAAGTTCGGTATCACTATGATGACATTCTCCTGGATTCTTATTCTTATCTTTGGAGAAACTCTGCTAAAATGGCTGCAAATCACACCTGGATTATTTTAAACTGACACTATTATGACTATCGAGTGGAACCTTATTCTCCGGCTGTTCGTGGCCGGGTTGCTCGGAGGCCTGATCGGATTCGAGCGCGAATTCCGAGCTAAAGAGGCTGGAGTGCGCACGCACTTTATCGTTGCCCTAGGAAGCTCGCTTTTCATGATTATCTCGCAATTCGCCTTCTCCGGCCAGTTCGACCATGCGAGAGTGGCGGCACAGGTGGTGTCAGGAATCGGTTTTATCGGTGCGGGTGTGATTATATTCCAGAAAAACGTCGTGAGGGGAATAACGACCGCCGCTGGACTTTGGGTTGCCGCCGCGATCGGACTCGCATGCGGTAGCGGGATGTATGACATCTCCATAGCAGCCACTTTAATGACAATAATATGCCTTGAGACAATGCATTTCATAACCAGGAAAATAGGAGAAAAAATATTCTCTGTCTCGATCACGGAAACCGACCCGGAGGTTCTGGTGTCATTGGCGGAGACATTCAAGAAGTCCGGCGTGGACGTGGATTCCATGGCCATAACCGAGGGAAGGGCTGTGTTCCAGATCCGTTCCCACCAGAAAGACTATTTGTCATTGGTGAAGAAGATACTCACCCTGACCAAAGATCTCAAAGTCGAGATAGTTTGATATTTGCGGCGAAAAGGTTATTTTCGCGTAAAGACACTTGACAAATCAATTATTATGAGAAGAACTATCTGCTTAGGGATTATTGTGTCCCTGGCGGTCTTTTCCTCATCGGCTTTGATGGCCCAGGACAAGACCGTGAAGAAAATCATTGAGATCGGCCAGACTGACAACAAGGTGATGGAGCATAACAACCATCTCTCCAATTACATTGGCGGGCGTCCGGTAGGCTCCTCGGCTCTCACCCATGCAGAGGCTTGGGTCAAGGAACAATTCGAGTCCTGGGGTCTGGAGGTCATGGTTCAGGAAGCCGGTGAGATCAATGTCGGTTTCGACCGCGGGCCTTGGTTCGGTCGTATGCTTAGCGAGGACGGAATGGCTCTCCATTTTGGAACCCCTTCATACACAGCGCCTACCAAAGGCAAACAAACTGGAATCGTCTTGATTGAGCCTCATTCCAGGAGGGAATTCGAGAAGATGAAGGGCGCCTTGAAAGGAGCCTGGGTGCTTCTTGACGCGGAGTCCAACGGAATGGCGATCGACTGGTCTGACAAGGCCAATGAGAACAGGGCGGAAGTTATCAAGAAGAACGAGGAGATCGACATAAAGAATATGGAGATCCGTCGTTACAACATGACCCACAGGGATGAGACCCCTAAAGAGATGATCCCTTATGAGACCGTCGTGGCTCCATTCTACAAGGAGATGGTCGAGGCCGGGGTGGCCGGTTTCATCCGTTCGGCGAAGGTTCCTCTCAGGATCATGTATGATAGGGCTAACTGCTATAACATCACGATGGAGAACCTCCCCAAGGTATGCGACATCTGCCTGGACGAGGCCCAGTTCGACATTATCAAGAAGAAAGTTGAGAGAAAGGACATCTTCCAACTGGAGTTTGACATCCGCAACCATTTCTATCGCGGACCGGTCAAGTACCACAACATCATAGGCATCATCAAGGGAAGCAAATATCCCAATGAATATGTGCTCGCCGGCGGCCACCTCGATTCTTATGACAATGGTGGCGGAGCTGTTGATGACGGTAACGGGGCCAGCCTCAACATGGAGGTCGCCAGGCTGCTCGCTACAGCTGGCGCGAAACCGAAGCGCTCAATCATGATCTGCATCTGGACCGGTGAGGAGTATGGCTTGCTCGGCTCAAAGTTCTTTGTGGAGAACAAGACTGTCCCGCTTGAGAAGATTTCCAACTACATCAATCGTGACGGCGGCCCGTTAATGTCGACTGGCGTGACTGTTCCTCCGGCAATGTACGACGATTACGTGTCGATCTGCAAACCTATCATGGACTTGAATCCCGAGATCCCGTTCACTGTCACGAAGAGGGATGGCGAGCCTCGTCCTAGACCTACTTCAGCAGGTGGTAGCGACCATGCCTACTTCGCCATGAACGGTATTCCCACAATCGGTTTCCAGGAGACTGATCCTAAGGGATATAACTTTGAATATCAGGAGATTTGGCACACGGAAAGGGATATCTACAACAAGGTGATTCCCGAGTACATGGAGCATTCAGCGACTGTTACGGCTGTTGTGGTCTATGGCTTGGCCAATCTTGACCACCAGCTCTCCAGGACTGGTCTTTATAAAGACTAGTATCCTATCGTTCTGAATATGTCATTCTGAGCGAAGCGAAGAATCTAAAACCGGGCCCTTGAGACCCGGTTTTATTTATGCCAAGTCGGCAAGAACTATCGCGGCGACAGCTTCGACTATCACCGGGGTGCGGAGGGCGAAACAGACATCGTGGCGCCCCTTGATTTTTAGTTCAACCGTCTCTCCTGTCTTGATATTCAATGTGTTCTGCGACTTGGAGATGCTAGATGTCGGCTTGAAGGCCACCCTGAAAACTATCGGAGCCCCATTCGAGATTCCACCATTCACCCCACCAGCGCCATTTTTCTCTTTAAAAGGCAAAGTGTCGTTATGTTCGGAGCCGTGGAGGCGAGCGGCGGCGAAACCGTCACCGAATTCGATGCCGCGGACGCCGGGAATAGAGAATACGGCATGGGAAATAAGCGACTCTACAGAATCGAAAAACGGCTCACCAAGACCTGCGGGAACGCCATCAACCTTACATTCAACTATTCCGCCAATGGAATCCCCCTCCTTCGCGGTCTCCTCCAACAAGGCATCCCACTTGGACTTGTCGGTCTCTCCACCGATCTCTACCAAACCGGCGTTGAAAGAGAATCCACACTGCTTCTTGGCGATAACTCCGGCCGCGACCAAAGGAAGGGTCAACCTTCCGGAGAAATGACCACCACCTCTCGGGTCATTCATGCCATTCCACTTGACCGATGCGGTCCAATCCGCGTGACCTGGGCGTGGAACATCCAGAAATTCCTTATAATCAGCGGATTTAGTATTCGTATTCCGGAATATGATTGCAATCGGAGCTCCAGTGGTATGACCTTCGAAGACTCCGCTTAGAATCTCGGGCTCATCCGCTTCGATTCTGGGAGTCGTGCCTTTCGCCCCGCTTTTGCGTCGGAGAATATCCTCCATGAAATCGTCTTTGGAGAGCGGTATGCCCGCCTTGACACCGTCCACGACCACTCCGATCGCAGGGCCATGGGACTCACCGAAGATCTCCACCCTGAAATTACTGCCGAAAGTATTCATATTCGTCAATGTTATCGCTTCGAGACAAAGATACTTATTTTCATTATCTTTGCATAATTGAGTTTCAACGATGGATCGCAGAGAAGAAGACAAGATTATTGAAGGAATTACCTCACAGGAATATAAGGAAGGATTCGTGACGGACATCCGGCAGGATTTCATTCCGAAAGGCCTCAACGAGGACATCATACGCACGATTTCAACCTTGAAACAGGAACCTGACTGGCTCCTGGAGTTCCGTCTGGACGCTTTCCGCAAATGGCGGAAAATGAAAATGCCCACATGGGGTCATCTTAATCTGCCAACAATTGATTTCCAGGATATTATCTACTATGCGGCCCCAAAGAAAGACTCCGAGAGGCCAAAGGAAATCGACCCTAAGCTTGAGGAGACCTTCGAGAAATTGGGGATTCCGGTTCGGGAACGGAAAGCCCTGGCGGGAGTCGTGGCGGTGGATGCGGTATTCGACTCAGTCAGCGTGGCGACAACCTTCAGGGCCTCTCTCGCCGAGAAAGGGATAATATTCTGCAGTTTCTCTGAGGCAGTCAAGGAGCACCCGGATCTCGTCAGGAAATACCTCGCCAGCGTGGTCCCAGTAGGGGATAATTTCTATGCGGCGCTCAATTCCGCCGTGTTCAGCGACGGAAGCTTCTGCTATATTCCGAAAGGAGTGAAGTGCCCGATGGATCTGTCGAGCTATTTCAGGATAAACGCCGCTGGAACAGGTCAGTTCGAAAGGACGCTGATCGTGGCGGAAGAAGGCTCCTCGCTCAGCTATATGGAGGGATGCACGGCTCCGATGAGAGACGAGAACCAACTTCACGCAGCGGTGGTGGAGATCGTTGTGGAGAAAGACGCTGATGTGAGATATTCCACTGTACAGAACTGGTATCCTGGCGACGCCCAAGGCCGGGGCGGAATCCTTAACCTTGTGACTAAGAGAGGAATATGCAAGGGTAGTGGGGCACATTTGAGCTGGACCCAGGTCGAGACCGGCTCAGCCATCACTTGGAAATATCCCTCGACAATCCTCAAGGGCGACTATTCCACCTCGGAGTTCTATTCCGTGGCGGTAACCAACAATTACCAGCAGGCCGACACCGGTACAAAGATGATCCACATCGGCCGAGGGACCAAGAGCCGCATCGTCAGCAAGGGCATCTCCGCAGGCCATAGTGAGAATAGTTACCGGGGCATGGTAAGGATGAATCCTGGCGCAATCGGGGCGAGAAACTACTCGCAGTGCGACAGCCTGCTGATCGGTTCGAAATGCGGGGCTCACACCTTCCCCGACATCCAGAGCCTCAACCCGACGGCGATTGTGGAGCATGAGGCCACAACCTCGAAGATCAGCGATGAGCAGCTGTTCTACTGCAACCAGAGAGGGCTTGACGCCGAAGATGCCGTCGGCCTTATTGTCAACGGTTACGCCCACGAGGTCCTCTCCCGCCTCCCGATGGAATTCGCCGTCGAAGCCACCAAACTACTACAAGTTTCCCTTGAAGGGTCAATAGGATAATGAATATATTTGACATAAATAATATCGCTTTCACGATGGGTGGGGCGGGGGTCAGCTGGCTGGAATTGGTCGGCGTGATCACCGGTCTGACCTGCGTGGTGCTGGCCGGACGGAACAGCAAGTACAACTTCTGGGTCGGCTACCTGTATAACATCCTGCTATTCATCTTGTTCTGGCAGAGACATCTGTATTCGGCGATGCTGCTCCAACCGATCGCATTCGGAATAAACGCTTTCGGCCACTGGAGATGGACCCACCCGAAAGAAGACGAGAAGAGCGCGAAAGATGAAACCGCATTGAAGGTCAGCCGGCTTGACATGAGAGGGTGGTGCGTAGCCCTGACTGTCGTGGTTGTCGCGGGAGCGATCTGGGGATATGTTTTGAGCCAGCTCGGAACCAATTGGTGGACAAAGACTTTCAGTCCGGATCCTACCCCTTGGCTGGATTCGTTCGTGCTGATGCTGACGCTCCTGGCCCAGTTCCTCTCAGCCCAAAAGAAATGGGACTGCTGGATTGTCTGGTTGGTCGTGAACGCCGCCAACATCACCCTTTACCTAAGCGCCGGCCTGGTATTCATGCCGATAGTGAGCGCCCTCTACCTCATAAACGGCCTCTGGTCGCTTTGGACTTGGTATAGGCTATATAGAGAAGGAAAATAAAGATTGACAATATAATAAACGCTATAATGACATTATTGAAAATACAGGGACTGCATGCCGGCATAGGAGACAAGGAGATTCTCAAAGGAATCGACCTTGAGATCAACCGGGGAGAGATCCATGCGGTGATGGGACCGAACGGAGCCGGGAAAAGTACCCTTTCCGCCGTATTGACCGGAAAACCGGACTATGAGGTTACGGCTGGAACTATCGAGTTCATGGGACGGAACCTGTTGGAAATGAAGCCAGAAGAACGGGCTTGGGCAGGAATGTTCCTATCTTTCCAGTATCCGATAGAGATTCCGGGAGTGTCGATAACCAACTTCATGAAGACAGCCATTAATTCAAGGCGCAAAGCGGAAGGATTGGATCCGATCAAAGGCGGGGATTTCCTCAAGCTGATGAAGGAGAAGATGGCTCTGGTGCAGATGAAACCGGAGTTTGCCAAGAGGGAGGTCAATGTGGGTTTCTCGGGAGGCGAGAAGAAAAGGAACGAGATATTCCAGATGGCTATGCTGGATCCTGTGCTGGCCATCCTTGACGAGACAGACAGCGGACTGGATGTGGATGCTTTGAAGATTGTGGCTGACGGAGTCAACGCCCTGCACACTCCCGAGAAGTCAGCTATAGTTATCACTCATTACCAGAAGCTTCTGGAATATGTCCAGCCAGACAAGGTTCATGTCCTTAAGGACGGGCGGATCGTGGCTAATGGCGGAAGGGAACTGATCGATAAGATTGAAAGCAATGGATTCGAACAGTTCTAACCCCGCCGGAGCGGCCGCCGAGCTTAGGCCGTACTCAGCCGCAGCGAGCCCTGAGCTTTGTCGAGGGGCGCAGCGAGAATGGACGCGGCCGGGCTCGGGTGGCCGGCCGGCGGTAATTCTGGTTGAATCTTCCCGACCGGAAAGCTTCGTTGTCGGGGCTGGGGAGAGGCTGGATGTGACATTTGTGGTTCTGCCGGGAATATCGGCGGAAATACCTGTCACAGTGGACATTACCGGACCAGGAGCGACTGTGGACCTGAAGGGATTATACCTAAGTTCAGGAAAAGATCAGGTGACCTTCAACATAGCGATGAACCACCATGCGGGGGGAAGCATCTCTCGGCAACTGTTCAACGGATTGGCGTCAGGAGAGGCCAAATGCTCCTTCTTCGGGAAGATCATAGTGGCGCAAGACGCACAAAAGACCGAGGCCTACCAGGAAAACCACAACATAGTCCTGTCTGATGAGGCGCTTGTCAACACGAAGCCCCAGCTGGAAATATATGCTGATGACGTTAAGTGTTCCCATGGCGCCACGGTCGGGAAACTCAATGAAGATGAGCAGTTTTACATGCGATCTAGAGGCATCCCGGAAGAAGAGGCCAAGGTGCTGCAGATGATTTCGTTCGTGGCTCCAGTCATCGTCGGCCTTGATGATGAGATTCTGGCCACAAGAATAGAAAACGCCATACGCTCACTGGTCGGCAATAATAACGTGTAGAGATAATGATTCTCCGGACAAATGTAAAGCTGAATTTCGGGCTGAATGTCCTACGGAAAAGAGACGATGGCTACCATGACATCGAGACTCTCTTCGTCCCATGCCATGAGTTCGGAGACACCCTGGAAGTCATCACCGGCGACGACTATAGCCGCACCTCCGCCAGCCTTTTCGCCAGCTACGGCTCTAACGAGCGGCCAGACCTCCCATTGCCTCCCTACGCTTCGCGCCCTATCCGGGTAAATGTCCGGCAATGGGAGGTCTGGCCGCCCATCATCACTCAGGGAATAAGCGAGGATGGGAAGTTGATGATCACTATAGCGAGGGCGGAAGGAGTGGACTGGGATCCGCTGAAAGACCTTTGCGCAAAGGCTTACTTCCTACTAGCCAATGATTTCCAACTCCCGCCTGTAAAAATATTCCTGGAAAAAAACGCCCCTGTCGGAGCCGGACTCGGAGGCGGATCCGCCGATGCCGCATTTACTCTCAAAGCCCTCAATGAACTCTTCGAATTGAACCTTTCCGACTCGAAACTCGCTGAATACGCTTCCAAACTCGGCAGCGACTGCGCCTTTTTCGTTTGGAACAAGCCGATGATCGGCACTGGGAGAGGGGAGATCTTGGAGCCGTTCGGCCTGGACCTGGATGGTTATGTGGTCAAGGTTCTCGTCCTGGAAGGCATCTCAGTCTCCACCGCCGAAGCATATCGCGGCATCGTACCACACATACCAATGGAAGACAGAAGCATTAAAAATGTGCTTAAGAGGCCGATAGAGGAGTGGAAAGATTTACTGGTCAATGACTTTGAGGCGACAGTGTTTAAGGCGCATCCTGAGTTGGCGGCCATCAAACAATCACTCTACGACAGCGGTGCGATCTATGCCGCCATGTCTGGATCAGGCTCGGCAATATTTGGAATCTATAAGAAATGAAAGATAGGATTCTACAAATTCTCGGAATAATCCTGCTCGCATGGTTATTCATTTATATCTTCGGGAACCAGAACCCGTTAAGACACAGGAGCATATATGTATCAGGTCAAACCACGGGCAACGACCTTGTAGGACTGCTTCAAGATGAAGGGGCGAGAGTCTATGAATATGGCTCCGTGGAGGACGCTCTGGACAAGGCCAAGCCAGGCTCCGCGGTCTTGCTGCTGAGTAATGAATATCCCGAGAAAACTCAGGAAATCAGCACGGAAAACCTTGAGACCATCAGGTCGAAAAACCTGAAGGTATTCGCTGAATTCGCTACAGTTCCAGCCCCTTCAACAAGCTCAGGGTCCGAAGAACCCGAATTGGAAGAGATCGGAGTCGAGAGGGTTGTGGTCACGAAACAGATTGGTGACAACCTTAAACCCATGGATCTTCTGACCATCAACAGGGCTGTTTATTATATAACGGAAGCGGCTGATCCCTTGATGGTTATCGCAAGAGTCGCCGGATTCGACACAGCGGTGTTCGGCTTGGAGGACACGCCGAGCAGCCCACTGGTTTTCAAGCCAAACGAGAATATTTGGATCAGCACCTCGAAACTGAGCGACTTCGCCAAGTTGAGGTTCATGCCGGAGAGAAATTGGAAACTCTTCTGGGAAACCGTGATGTCGGATCTTACAGGAAAGAAAGTGTCATTCAAAGAATGGCCCACGACCGTAGCCCCGACATATTCAGAAACCGATAAGCTTCCTAAGACAGCGAAAAAAGACGCGATCGCCAAAGGCATCGAATGGTTCTTTAACGGACATTTCCTGATTCACCAGGACTGGAAAGAATCATGGCTGATGCGCTACATGGGTGACGGAACGATGCCTGTAGGACCAGAACTACCGGCGGACGCACCGAACGGAGACGGCACCTTGGGCGTCTTGGAAGGCCATTGCTCAGCCATCTATAAAGACGGCCGCCAAGCCTACCGCTACTGGATCAGGGACGATATTCAAGGAGAGTCCGCCATGGCCTTCGCTATTGCTGGAGAACTACTTGATAATAAAGAATATAAAGCAATCGCGGAACGTCTCTCTGACTACTCGTTCAAAGAGTTCCGGGATGGTCCAAGAGACGATCCGGAAAGTCCGACCTACGGACTGCTAGGCTGGGCATACACCCATAAATGGGTCTATTACGGGGATGACAACGCACGCTCTATACTCGGAACAATCCTGGCCGCTAAAATCCTTGGAACTGACAAATGGGACCAAAAGATCGCTGAGGCTATTGACGCCAACTTCAACACCACGGGGAAGAACGGGTTCCGAGGCGGACGTCTCCATGAGCAAGACATCCAAAAGAACGGCCTGGAGTATTATCAGAACAGGGATCTCATTAATCCCCATCCCCATTACGAGAGTTGGATTTGGGCTTGCTACCTTTGGCAATATGCCAACACCGGGGACCGGAAATACTTGGATCTCACCGAGAAAGCCATATCCTTGACAATGGCCGCCTACCCGAATGAATGGGGCTGGACAAACGGCATTCAACAGGAAAGGGCGAGAATGCTTCTGCCTCTGGCCTGGCTATATCGAGTTAGTCCAACCGAGGAGCATAAAGCGTGGATAGACACAATCGTGGCTGACATAGCCAAGAACCAAGCCGAGTGTGGTGCGATCCGGGAAGAGTTAGGAGATCCTGCCAAGGGTAATTACGGTGCGGAAAAAAAGAACTCAGACTACGGGAACGGTGAGGCTCCTCTTATATTCCGGAACGGGGATCCTGTCGCTGACATGCTCTATACCAGCAACTTCGCCGTGTTCGCCCTTAACGAGGCCGCTTGCGCCACAGGTGATCCGCAAATCAGGAAGATGGCAGATTCCCTCGGTGAGTTCCTGGTCAGGATCCAAGCGAGAAGTGAGGAACACAAGAGCGTGGACGGAGCCTGGTTCAGGGCGTTCAACTATCGTGACTGGGATTATTGGGCATCCAACGCCGATGCCGGATGGGGAGCTCAAAGCACCCTGACCGGATGGATCCAAAGCTGGATCATCACAACCCTCGCCCTGATGGAAGAGGGTACATCTTATTGGGATATCGCTACCGGGAAATAATCAGAAGCCCCTTCCGTGCTTCATCCAGAGGTCTTCCTCCAGCTTTTTCCAAAGAGCGGCAGCCGCATCGTAGATTTTGGCGGTGTAGGCGTTCAACACTGAAGTCGAAGGATTCTTTTCAACTTCCGGAAGTCCCTCGAAACCAAGCTCTTCGATGGTCTGAATATCATTATAGACCCTCTCTTTATTGGTCTGCCATGCCAAGGTGGCGAGACGGTTAGGCCGGCGGAAAGTCCAAAGCGCCCCATCCGGAACATAACGCCTCATGCCACAGGTGTCAAAAGCCGCTGGAAGCTCGGTTGTCCCACTGAATATAGGGAAACGAGGGCTCTCTCCAGGATTGTCCAAAGCATACCAGCAGACTCCTCCAACCTCGTCAGGCAACCAGTCACGAGCCTGGATTACCGTCGAATGGGAACACCATGCGACAGCGATTGTACGGGAGAACTCCACCGCTCCGGGAGCCACACCGTTAATCATGTTGCGAGTGTCAGTCGTAAGCCAGGGATTGGCCACGGGGCTGACCTGCTTGGTGGCGGGCTGGCCATCCTTTCCGGGAACCTCGACAAGGAGATTCTTGGTCATGTCGAACTCAAGTCCTTCGTATGTCCCGCGGAGAACCTCCATGACTTTACGGACATCAACCTTGGCGTCCGGCTTGACTGAGAACGGAAGCTCGGGAGCGTCATAGGAAAGCTTCAGAGAAGGAGCTAAACTGTTGAGTATCACGTATTCCCTCTCCTTAAAATTCTTACCGTCACCATAGGAGCTATGATAAGCTTTCCAAAACACGAAGTCTCCCTGTCCGTCCCATAGCCCATATTCAAGGGCAACGGCCTCAACGTTGTCGGAAGCCATGAAATAATCCTTGTTGGCCCTGTCTATCTTACCTATTCTGGGAATATTGGCTGAGACGGCCACCTCGTCGTCAGGCACCCTTTGGGCGGCCCAGACAGCACCTACCTTGCCACGTCCGCAGCCGAGGATCTCGAAGAACCACGCCTCTTTCTTATCAATAACCGTAAGGCACTCGCCTCCATCGGCATAGCCGTATTTTTCAGCTAAGGAACCCATCATACGGATAGCGTCACGGGCGTTGTCGCAGCGCTGAAGGGCGACCCTGGCAAGTTCCTCGATGAGGAACATCGAACCACCGTTGCGAAGGGTGTCCGGCCCGGAGAATGTGGTCTCTCCCATAGCCACCTGCTTCTCGTTCATGCAAGGATATGCGGTGTTAAGGTAGGCGTATGTATGGCGGGCTTGAGGAATCTGTCCGGCAAAACGCACACCGGTCGTGTCGCCCTTGAAGGCTGTCTTACGGGTATTTTTGTAAATATCCATCATCTGCTTCCGGCCATAATCGGCAGCAGGCTCGACAGTGATCCAAGTACGGGAGACACCATCGCAAGTATGTGAGGTTATAACAGAGCCATCGGCTGAAGCGAGACGCCCGACCACCAGGCTGGTACACTCATCTCTTGAATATTCATCATCCTGGGCCCATACGGCAACACCGCAGCACAAGACTGTGAATAGCACGAATAACTTTTTCATATTGAATTATTTAGCTCTTTCTTTTACTAATTGGCCGACTTTCTCGATATCATAAAAATCCTTATAATTCTTGACAGTCATCTTGGTTTCATTGGGTCCAACAACCTCAACCATTGAATTACCGTCAATAGGAATATCGGGGAGGATTCCTGTATCTATATTCTCGCCTTTAAGCGAGTTCAGCCTTGAGCGGAAGGACGATATCTGGAAACAGAACCCGTCAGCGGTGCACATGGCCTGGATGGCGCAGCTTCCGCCACCGGATTTCTCGCCTATCACGGGGATGCCGGCGTCCTTAAGCATTGAGGGGAAAAGGTTTCCGCAAGAGAAAGAGATGTCAGAGGTCAATACTCCGAAGTTGAGATTGTACTTCACATCCTTGTCCTTTTCGTCAAACACACCGTCGAAATTACGGTCAACCTCATACTCCACAATGGACCTTTGTCTCGTAAGTGGATTGTCGTAGCAAAGATAGCTCTTATTCATGATCAGGGATGTCATGGCCATGACTATGTCCGCGGACCCACCACCATTGGAGGTGATGTCAACAATGAAGTTCTCGACCTCAGGATCCGCCTCGGCTTTGTTGAGGGCGTCAAGGAATATAACCATCGAGTCGCCCTTGTTATCATCAATGTTGGGTTTGGGGCCCGTTCCCGCATAATATGCTTTCCAGGCGTCCTCTGCCCTGGTGTTGAACGAGTTGAACACACAAACAGCCGTGTTGCCTTTCTTGACGTAAGTGGCCTGGGTGTCGCCATAGCTCTGTGGACGCAGGGTTCGTACCGCCATGACCTCAAGAGACCGGCCTCCCATAGTGGTGCGCCCTTCCCTGATGGCATCCATGACATCCTTATTCTCTTCTTGGATACGCTTGATGGCGGAGGCCAGCTCCTCATACTGAGAGCGGTCGCGGCCCATGGCTGAAGATATATCCATTGAAGTATGTCCCTCGTAGTAAAGGGCGTTCAATCCTCCCATACCAACAATAAACTCCGCCAAATCAGTGGATTTCAAGAGTTTCTTGATTGTAGGGCCCGCCTTGAGATCCTCTTCGAGGGTCTTGTCCATGCCCTTCGCGATGAGCTTGTCATTCAAAGCGACACGGCCGGGGAATCCGTAAAAATGATCCATGGCGAAGCAGAGTTCCTTATAAGTGAATTCCGCCAAGGACGCGGAGCGGGTCCTGTTGGCTAAAAGGGCCTTGTTGTAGTCTGGATCTATTCTGGCGAGACTCACCTCGTTGACAGATGTGTTCGCCACAACCTTCTCACCATTGAAACCGGCGTGGTGATAGAACAGGTCGGAATACATATCAGCTAGTGTGGCGAACGGGAAATAGACCGCACCCTTGCCATCAGCATGGATGTCTATCCCATATTTCGCGAAATCCAACGTGACAGTGGAGACCGCCGGTGTCATGGTAATGCCCTTGTATCGGATGAAGGGCATACCATCATAGTATACATTGGCCATTCCGGGCTGCAGGAGGCTCATCATATTCGTGAAAGCGTCGAAATCGGAGGACACGAAAACATCCTTGTTGACGTTCACGACCGCCTTGGCGTCGCCATTGGCGAGAGTGTATTCCCCGACACCGGTATGGGAGACGGTCATTGTCGATCCAGGCAGCACAATAGACTGGAAATCAGCGGCTGAAATGTAGACAACATCGGGAAGGGCGTCGTAGAAACGAAGGGTGACTTCCCCGTCCGGAGCGACTTTAGTGACCACCGGGAAGGTCTTTTCGGTGAACGCGCCACCATCAGGCTGGTCATCAGCGACTCCACGCCTTGAGTTGACGGTCTTGGGGCTGCACGCTGACAGAATCACCAGCGCGGCCATGGTGGGGAAAAGTAAAAATCTATTTCTCATAATCATCAATTAATATTCGGAACAATGTCCAAATATAATGATGATTTTTCAGAACTCCAGCGGACGCCCTCGGTAGAAATCAAGCAGTTTGGCGGAATAGAGATACTCGTAGCGGGAACGCACGAGATCGGACTCTGCCCTGAGCCAAGTGTCCCTTGACTCGTTGAATTCGGTAATGTTGGCCTTGCCGTTCTCGTACTTGGCCTGGACAAGTTCGAAAGACTCCCTGGCGCTGGCCTGTGCGTCGACACTGGAACGGTACTTCTCAGAAGCCGCCACAGCGTTGTAATAGGCCTGCTGTATCTCTTTGTAGAGGGATTTCTTTGTGTTCTCGAGAAGAAGTCTCTGGTTTGTCCTGGCAAGTTCGGCGGAACGGACCTGATTCCGGTTCTGGAATCCGGAGAAAATCGGCACGCTGAGCGAAAGGCCAAGATACTGGCTGAAGTTGTTCTTGATCTGGTCAAAGAACACCGCCGAAGGAGCCGCGCTCATCGTGTAGTAATTGGTTCCGATTCCACCGCTGGCGCTTAATGAAGGCAGAAAAGCACCTTTGGCGCTCTTTATTGAGAATTCAGTGGCGTCCAAACGGAACATCTCGGCCTTCACGGCAGGTTTGTTCTGGATGGCCTCCGCATAGATGTCCTCAGGATTTCCAAGCAGGATCCCATCGATAGGGACATTCGGACGGACTATGGAGAATCCCTCAGGATCAGGAAGTTCCAGAAGCTGGGACAAGTCCAGAAGGGAGATATTGAGATTGTTGCGGGCCTGGGTGGCCGACAGGCGGCTTTGCCCAAGGGCCGCCTTCTGCTGGGCAACCTGGGAAGTAGAGGCCTTTCCGTTCTCAAGCAGAGCCTCGAGCCTGACCAGCTGAAGGGAGTCGATTCCGACCTGGTTCAGGGCCACATCCAGCAGCTCCATGTTATACAGTATCTGGGTATAGGCCTGGGCGACCGACACGCTCATATCCTCCCTGGCTTTCTGCAGGTCGGCGGTGGCGGCTTTAAGGCCCAACTCATTCTCTTTAATTCCATTGCTTATCCTCAAGCCCTGGAAAACCGGAACGGAAGTGCCAAGAGAGAAGCCGGTGCTGGTCGTGTTGGTGTTGGAATAAGTGTTATCCGCGGTAAGACCTCGTCCGAAGGAAAAGTTCTCGCTGGCGCTACCGCTGACCATCGGCAAGCGGCTGCCCTTGGCGGTCTCCAGCTGGATCTCCCTTTGCTTGACCTGCAGTTCCGTCTGCTGGAGGGTCAGGTTATTCTCCTGAGCGTGACGGATGCATTCGGCTAAAGTCCAGGGGCCGCTGTGGGTCTGGCCAGAAGCGGCCCAGGACATCAAAATAACGGTTATGGGTAAAAAAAGTATTCTTTTCATCACTTCTTCTCGATTATCTGGTTGCCACGTACCTTATCACCTTCCTTAAGGCCAGACTTGACCTCGATGTTGATTCCATCGGAAAGACCGGTGACAACAGGGGCTTTCTCATATTTCTTTTCACCCTTCACAAGATAGACGAAGGTAGAATCACCTTCGAAGGACAAAGCGCTCTCAGGGATGGACAGGACTCCTTCCACGCCTTCAAGCCGGATCTCAGCGTTGGCGCTATAGCCGGAACGAACCGTTATACTGTCAGGGACGGTCACTGCGGCCTTGATCTCGAACTCGTTGGTCCCGTTCTTCTCCTGGGCCTTCGGGGATATGAACTCCATCACGGCGTCAAAGGTCACATCTTTCAAGGCGCCGACTGTGATCTTCATCGGCACGCCCTCGTGGACACGACCGACTTCTGTCTCATCGATGAAGCCGTCGAAAATCAAATCACCCATATTCGCCACGGTAGCGATGGTCGTTCCGTCATTGAACGTGTTGCTCTGTGTCACAGAGTTTCCAACCTTCACGGGAATATCCAAAATCAATCCGGAAATAGTTGACCTGATGAGAGTTGAGCTCGACCTTGCGTTGCTCTTCGACACTCCGTCGCGGACAACTTCTAAGGTCTCGATGGCGGCGGCCTTCTCTTCTTTGGCCTGGGCCAGAGCCTGGCTTACCTGGTCATATTCCTCAGCGCTGACAAGATTCTTGTCATAAAGGGCTTTCTCACGGTCATAGTTGGTCTGGGCCTGCTTTAAGTTGATCTCGGCCAGGCGGACTCTTGACTGCGCGGAACTCAATGAGCTCATCTCGGGAATAACCTTGACCTTGGCGATAATCTCTCCCTCAACGACATTCTCTCCAGCCTCTTTGTAAAGCTCTGAGATGATACCGCTGATCTGAGGCTTGATATTGACCTCGTCCCTGGGGATAATTTTTCCGGTCACGACGGATGTCTTCTGGATGTCCTTGACAGTAGCTTCCAACTGCTCGTAACGGATCTCTTTCGGCCTGGAGTTCTTCCACAGGGCCACGAATGTGGCCACGAAGATGATGGCGACCAGCGCCAGAATGATGTACTTAAGGTTCTTTCTCATATCTTTTTGTTTTTATTATTCGTCTCTCATGGCGTCTACAGGTTTGATATTCATAGCCCTAAGGGCAGGGGCAAGGCCGGCCAGGACCCCAAGGACAGCAAGCAGTGAAAACACCGCTATACCAATCCAGAAACCGATCTGGAAAGAGATCGGATCGGAGAAATCCGGCAAGCTGGACACAACATTCCCCGCGGCCCAAAGGATCAGCACAGAGAACAGGATTCCGAACATCCCGGCCAGCACTGTCAAACCGACGCTTTCGGTGATAATCTGCGACAGGATCATCTTCGGAGTGGCTCCAATAGCCCTGCGGATGCCGATCTCTGTCGTGCGTTCCTTGACAGTCACCATCATAATGTTGGACACTCCGATGGCTCCGGCCAAAAGGGTGCCGAGTCCGACCAGGATGACAAGGATGTTGACTCCCTTGAAAAGGTTATCCACAATCTTGAATATCTTCTCCGTGTCAAGCATCATCATTGCGTTCTTGTCGTCAGGGGCAATTGAATGACGCCTTGACAGAAGGGCTCTGACTTTTTCTTGAAACTCCTCAGAATCAGCTCCTTCCTTAGCTGTCATACACATGATGTCAAACCTTCCTCCCCTATTATTCATCTTGTCCATAAGCTGGTAGGGAATCACCACGCTCTGGGCGGGACTTCCGTTGATGTTGATTCCTCCGTCGCGTCCGTCAACACCGATAACCTGGAAGTAGGAGTTCTTGACCTTGATAAAACGGCCGGTAGGATCATCTCCATCAGGGAACAGGTTGGACCACACCCTTTTTCCAATCACACAGACTTTTCTTTCCTGGGTGCAATCAACCTCATTCAGCCAGCGTCCGAACATCATCTTTGGAGATTCAACTCCACGATATTCATGGGTCATGCCCTTGACGATTCCGGAATATGAATTCTCTCCGTAGGCTATGGCTCCTCCCCAGTCGGCATCCATCATCGTGACTATGTCAGCTTCGGGGATAAGGGTCTTTATGGCGTCGATGTCATTATTGTCCATGTACCAGAATCGATCCCTCTTAAATCCCCCGTAAGGCTTTGAGGTTCTGCCACTTCCAACCATGATGGCGTTGGATGCGAAGCCTTCGAAATTCTCATTGAGAATGGTTTTGAGACCATTTCCACCACCCAGCATGATGAGCAGCATGAATATGCCCCAGAATATTCCGAAACCGGTCAGGAGGGTCCTGCTGCGGTTGCGTGACAGGGTGTCAACTATCTCTTTATATCTGTCGATATCGAATCTCATGACCTTCCCTCCTATTTATCCGCTCTCAAAGCCTCTATCGGACGAACCCTGGCGCCCTTCCAGGCCGGGATGATACCCGCGATCGTTCCTGCCACGATGAGAAGCAACGTGGCTTCAATCGCGACATCGAATCCGACTCCAATATTCTTGAATATATATAGCTGGGTAATACCTAGATCCATCGGGTGGGAACCGATAGTCTTGTCCAAGGCGAAATCCGCCACCATCCCCAACACCATGCCTATATAACCGAACACGGCGGTTATCACAACACTCTCGACCACTATCAGCTTCATGATTGACATCGGCTTGGCACCCAGCGCCTTCCGGATGCCGAACTCATGGATGCGCTCCTTGACTGTGATCAGCATGATGTTGGACACTCCGACTATTCCGCTAAGAAGGGTCAGGAAACCGAGAATCCACAGAGCCAGACGTATGATACGTATCGCCTTGCTCATCTCTTGATTATTAAGGTAAGCGTTGCTCAGATAGGTCGTCCTGGTGTCTTCGGGATCATAGCCGTGGAATATGTTGATACCTCTCTTGTAGGCTTTCTCAAATTCTTCGTTAGCCTCTTTTGTCTCAAGATCATGGAACTCGAGGGTGATCCTGTTGAGCCATGCTCCCTCGGTGCGCATAGTCTTCGCCGTAGTATAGGGAATATAAGCGTCATGCCCCCAGGATTGTTCTTGAGACTCGTTTATTCCTATGACTTTGAACGGGATATTTCCAACCGTGATATGCTTTCCAAGCAGCTGGGAATAGTCTTTTGAATCTCCAAGCAATTGAGAGGAGGCGTCCTCGTCGATGACTATATGCTTGCTGTTTTCATCAAGGTCTTTCTTGTTGATGAAGCGACCGGCGACCATCTTGACCCACCAAACATCCTTAATTAGAGGATCAACTCCGTAGACTTCGGAAGAAAGGGCCTCGCGGCCAAAGCTTATCGTATCCGAGAACTCCAGATTGCCGAAAGCCCTGTCTATCTTCTCGCTGAACTGATCAGAGAAAGAGATGTCCCTGTAATTAAAACGAACCCCTGTCCCTTCCTTGATTCCGTTGTAGGGCTTGCTGGTCACGCCAGGGAAGACCGAGATTATATTCTGGATCTCGTCCATCGAATTGTTCAGCAACGCATTCATCAAGCCGTTGCCAGTTCCGATCAGAACGATAATAATTATAATACCCCAACTGACGGCAAGGCCTGTCAGGGTCGTGCGCAGCTTGTTCTGCCGCAGGGTACTCCATATTTCCGAGAATAGATCCAGCATCTTTTACCGCTTTATTTAAGGGGTCCGTCAGAGCCGAACCTGACTGAATCATGTGCCCTGTTCTCCTCTATCTGGCCGATGACACCGTCTTTTATATGGATGATCCTGTTCGTGTAGTTGGCGACTCCGCTCTCATGTGTGACAACAATGATCGTAAGCTTCTCTTTCTCATTTAGTTCCTTGAGAAGATCCATGATTTCAACGGAAGTCTTGGAGTCGAGGGCTCCGGTGGGCTCGTCGGCCAGGATGATGTCCGGCTTGGTCACAAGCGCCCTGGCGATAGCCACCCTTTGCTTCTGGCCGCCAGACATTTCGTTGGGATAGTGCCCGGCCCAATCCTTAAGTCCCAGGCGCTCAATATATTCCATCGCCATCTCATGACGTTTGTGGCGGCTGACCCCTTGATAGAACAGGGGCAGTTCCACATTTTCGACAGCGGTCTTGAAACTGATCAGGTTATAGGATTGGAATATGAAGCCAATCATCTTGTTGCGGTACTCGGCCGCCTTCGCCTCGCTCAGATCCCAAATCAGCTGCCCATTGATCCTGTATTCTCCAGAATCATAATTGTCCAGGATCCCGAGAATGTTCAGAAGGGTGGACTTCCCGGATCCAGAGGCTCCCATGATGGACACGAACTCTCCGCGCTCGATCCCGAGGTTGATACCTTTCAAAACATGCAGCGGCTGCGCTCCGAAGTATGTCTTGTTGACGTCTTTTAGCTCTATCAGCATATTTTTTTGTTGTTCGTTTTCGCAAAAATATAAATAATTATCGAAAATCAATAATTATTTAATAAAATTTTACATTTTCTTTAGGCCTCACCTTTATTGTTATTAGTGTATTACAAAACTAATACACTGCAAATGTAAGTATTATTTTCTTATTTGCAACACTATTTCAACAAAAATCGTCCCCTTGCCTATAATAAGACGAAGAGGACGGCGTTTTGTGACGTAAAATGTTTTTTGTTTCTTATGACGATTTATCTTTTTTTTTGTTTCCTGACCCGCAGCCAGCGGTGGATGGCACAGGTGTCCCTTCTTCCGCACCACCTGTCTCGGAATCCCTGCCGAGCCGTTCCAGGTGTCCCTGAATCGGCACCATCTGGGCCGGGGGGGGCATCGAAGGAAAAGGCCTATGGGAAGAACGTATTTAGTAGATGTTGGTACTCTGCGGGCAGAGAATAAGGGGAATTCTTGCCTGCGGAGTTAAATATTTACTCCCAGGCAACGCAAAAGGTGGTTTTCGTCGCCTGGGAGCGGGCCTGCTGGAGAAGTGGTGATAAAGATTCAATAGTTCCGAAAATTTAGATTTCCGCAAAACTAAATGGAATCAAAACCGCTTGAAAGGGGTTCAAGAAAGGTTTTTCTGTTTCTTATATATGACAAAAAAGTAACTCCCTCTTCCGGTTAACTATGCATCCGGTCATTTTTCCAGACGGTAGATGACGGCGGTGACGGGATTGAGGGTCAACTTATCGGTGGTTTTGCCGGAATTGAAGGTGGCTTTACCGACGGTGGAGAAGGGGATGGCCCTGGCGCGGCCGAGGGTCGGGAAAGTGGTGGTGACCTTTTTGCCGCTGGGGTTCAGGGCGATGAGGTAGAATTCGTCTCCGGCGAAGCGCTTGTATACCATCGGGTAGGGCTGATCCGGATCGGAAACGTATTCCCAGTCGCCGGTGTTGCTCATGGCGGGGGAGTCCTGGCGGAGCGCCAGGATCTTGCGGACGTAATTCAGCAAGGAGTTCGGATCGGCGTCCTGGGTCTCGACTGTAAGCGCACCATTATCGGTGTCGACGGGAAGGAAGAGGTTCTCTGGCTCGCAAGTAGAGAAGCCTGCGTTTTTGCCGTTGGTCCATTGCATGGGTGTGCGGGAGCCGGAGCGCTCGTTGACGAAGCCGGAGGAGAAGACCTCACATGAGCCTTCTTTTTCCGGGGCGTCAGGATTATATTTCATGCCGATTTCGTCACCGTAGTAAATGAAGGGGATGCTTTTAAGGGTGAGGAAGAAGGTGATTGCGACTTTGAGCTGGTCGATAGTGTTGCGGGTCAGGATGTTGGGTCGCTGGACATCGTGGTTGGAGGTCTGCGGGGCCATGTAGCCGTATTGGCTGAGGGTCTTGACCGTGCGGGAGTAGTAGTCGACGAATTCGCGGACTTCGCCTTTGCCGGCAAGGTTGAAGTAGTTGGTCGCATGCTTTCCGTAGGGCTCGGGAAGAATGAGTTTGGTGTAGCCGGTAGCGCTGCGCCAGGGAAGGAAGAAGTCGATGTCGAAACCCGCAGGGAGAGATATTTCAGGGTCGGACCACTCAGCAAGGAGGACGTTTTCGGGGTAATGCTCATGGATCCAGGCTGTCAGGCTTTTCCACTTCTCGCTGGTCAGGCGGTGGCCTTCGTCGTTCTTGATGAGGCTTTGGGCCATGTCCACGCGGAAGCCGTCGGCGCCTTTGTCGAACCAGAAGACCATAATGTTCTGGAGTTCCTGCCAGACGGCCTTGGGGCCGGGAGCGTCAATGGGCTGTTCCCAGGGATGGTTCGGATCCGGATTCGCGAATCCGTAATTGAGGGCTGGCTGGGCTTCGTAATAATTCTTGAAGTAGTATTTTGCCCGCGGAGCGTTCTTCTCTACAAAGTTGCCTATGGTACTGGACTGCGGGTTCGGCTGGCGATATCGCTCGACGATGTCGGCCTTGTCCTTTTCGCTGATCTCATCTGTCCAGATATAATAGTCGCTGTAGCGCTGGTTCGGGTCCTCCTCCATGGATTGGAGGAACCAAGCATTCTGATTGCTCGTATGGCCGGCGACGAGGTCCATGATAACCTTGATGCCGCGTTTGTGGGCCTCACTGATCAGTTTGACCATGTCGGTGTTCGTGCCAAAGCGCGGATCCACCTTGTAATAGTCGATTACGTCGTAACCACCGTCCATCCAGCCGGATTCATAAACCGGATTCAGCCAGATGGCCGTCACCCCGATACTCTTGATATAGTCGAGCTTCAAAGTAATCCCGGGGATGTCGCCGATGCCGTTTCCGTCGGAATCCATATAGGAAGACGGATAAATCTGGTAGAATACCGCCCGGTCCAGCCATTCAGGATAATTCTTTGCATACGCGCCCGCCAGAGAAGCCAGCAGAGCCACCACCAAAAACAGATATCTCTTCATCGCATTCATTCTTTTCTTATACAACATAAGACAAATATCGCTATTCTTTCTGTTAATTATGGCGATTATTCTTTGTTTGATTGATATATTTGCGGTGATATAATTAAAATTACAATGGGTCATTTCGAAGGATGCTGTTTCAAGCCTGATGTGCCGGCTGGGTGCGACTTAAGAGAAAGCCGCATACTGCTGCATTGCTGCTGCGCGCCTTGCTCGACAGCCATACTGGAATGGATGGTGGAGGAGGGCTTGAGGCCCTGCGTGTTTTTCAGCAACTCGAACATCGTACCTTTTGAGGAATATGCCAAACGCAAGGAAGAACTGGCCCGGTACGCCGCATTATTCGGGCTGGAAGTAGTTGATGATGAATATGATCATGGGGCGTGGCTGGAGTATGTGCGATCAAAGGCTGGGGCCGCCTTGGCCGGACCGGAACGGGGACCTAGGTGTCAGGCCTGCTTCGAGTTCCGGCTTTTGAGAGCTGCGGAATATGCCGCCTCGCACGGCTATGACATCCTCACCACCACCCTCGCGTCATCCCGCTGGAAAGACCTCTCCCAAGTTGAATCAGCAGGCCTTCTGGCCGTCGATGGAACAACGGTCACCTGGTGGGGGCAGAACTGGAGGAAGGGCGGAATGCAAGAGCGCAGGAACTTCTTGATAAAGTCCTGCGCCCTGTACAATCAGACCTGGTGCGGCTGCGAGTTCAGCTCCCGAAAGACAGTCGATTTTTAAAAAAATACAAATCAAGGGCAGAGCAATATACCTTGCAGATATCTGGAAGGGTGATTACTATGCGGAGGTGCTTATTTTGAGGCATAGGTCCGCATACGAATATGCGATGTAGGCCGCTGGAAGCAGGGGTTACGTGCTTTTGATTTGTAGATTCTTCGCTGCCTTTTTTCCGAAGAGTGTTCACTCTCATAAGCAGCATTATCAAGGTATTGTCAAAGCCAGCAAACACATAGCTCGCAAGCCTGATCTCTTGATCAGGCAAGTTATAGAAATCTTGTTTGAATCTTCCGAAAGCTCCATTGGTCTCTTCATCCAGATCTCTCTCGAATCTCTTTCTGGCGTCACCATCCTTTTCAGCTATATTGATACGTTCACTAATGATCTGATACAGTTTTTCCTTGGAGGGCTCTTTGCCATCAGCCGATAATCGATATAGTTTCTCAAACAGATCCGACAGATATGTGAATCTTGCTTTTGTCCTCTTTTTGTTATTGATGGTCTTCTCCTCGTTAGTCTCCGCAAGCTGCTGTTTCAATGAATCGATCACTATTGACATTCTGCCCTGTTCTTCAATATGGCGTCTCCTCTCCTGAATAATTATGATCGAGACAATTAAAATGAAAAACAAAGCGAAAACAATAAGAGAATAAATCACATAACGCTGTTTTTGGATTCGCAGCTTGTTTTCAATAGTTCTATTCTCCAGGTAAACCCTTTGTGCGTTTGCGGCGGAACGGGACAAATTAATCATAGAGATTGAATCCAGGACGTGCTTTGCCCGATACAGAGAGAAATAGGCTTCTTTATAGTCTCCTTCGCCACACTGAATCCTATGTAACCAATAATCATAGGAGTATTGGTTGAATACCGGGGAGCTAAGGCATTGTTTCAGAATGGTTTCCGAACCGTATCTTTGCCCGACGATAGATAAAACGTAAGCATATGCGCAATACTGGTCAAAGTCATTTAATCTCCCATTAAGTGATAGGGCTTTTGTAAAATGCGGGTAAGCGAGAGTGTCATCCAATAGCGGGGATGACAAAATCGCGATAGCATATGAACTCTCGATATTTCCTTTCTGGAGAGTTGTGAATGATGTATCCCTAATGAGTTCTTTGAATAGTGAATCCGCGGAAACCCATTCTTTAAGCCTGACTAAGTTCTTGGCCAGGATTATTCTTTCTTTATTCTCTTGATCTTTCCTTCCACACTTGCGAAAACAAGCTATAGACTTCTCAATGAATTGCTCCGCTATACTATACTCTTGTGTTCTGGTATAAGTTTCGGCCATTCGCGAATAAAGGATGCCAAGGAGGTTTTGGTCGCCAATCAAAGGAGCGCTCTCCACCGCAAGGGAATAAGAAACAATAGCATTGTTGAATAAACTGCCATTAAACTACTCCGTTCCCAGATACATCCACGCCTTCAGTTTCTCTTCTGGGCTGCCGTGGCGGGAGTACCAGTCAACGGCGGGCTGGACAATCCTGGTGTCGGCGGTGTCTATGTAGTTCTTGTCCAGGGCTATAGCGTGAAGCAGGGAATATTTGGCCTTGACCGCACGGCCACGAAGGGCGGTCGTGTCGATAGCCCTGATAGCGGCCAGGGCGCTGTCCGGGCGGGAGTCGATGTACGACTCGATGTCCGAAAGGCGCTTCTCCTCTGTTCTAGAACCGCAGGATCCGAGAAGTGTGATGATTACAACAGCGAAGGCGGAAAGACCAATAATCCGAACCGGTTTCACTTTATTTATAAAAAGTTTGATGAGCAAATATAATGATTGTTTTTCAAAACAAGAGCGCGGGATCTTCGTGAAGAAGTCCCGCGCCAGTTGTACGGTCAGGCCGATGATTATTTGAACCACTCGGTGATGTGGTCTTTTGCCCAGAGATAGTAGACAATAAGGCCGATCCAGCTGGTGAGCAGAACGATAACGGAGCAGATAACCTTTCCAACGACCGAAATAGGCTTCTTGCAAATGTCGATGACAGCCAATACGGCAAGCACCAGACCAATGAGGTAGATAATAGATTTCATGTTTTAGCGATTATTTGTGACAAGATAGTGAAAACCAGTGAAAAAACGAAAGATTAGTCAATCTCTTCCTCCGGAATAACCCAATTATCAGTGCGGAACGGCACGACCGGCTGGCCGAGAGTCGTCTTCAGATTGGTCTCTGAATAGTTGTTGAAACAATAACGAACGGCCACAGGAGTCTTTACCTCGTCTGACCATACCTCGACCTGATTATCCGACCAGAGCAGACGGGCCTTCGCCGGCCGGAACTTCTTGTCAGCTCCGGCGATCTCAAACCCCTTGACGGAACGGACCACCTGCCCTTGATCGTCAAGCCAATTGAAACTTCTGGGATCGGACTGGTCATTCGGCTCACAGAGATTATTGAAAGATATAACCGCCTTGCCATCAATTATTTCCATCGACTTATACGTCGGAGCGTCAGCCGGGACACCTTCAATCCCGTAGTCCCTAGACAACGCCAGCCAAGCCAGTCGCTCACCGACAGAAAGCTTGTCCGGCTCGTGGATCAAGGAATATGTTCCGACATCCGTTGTGCTGGCCATGGCGCAATAAGGGACCATCTCCGTAGCCTTTATCTGGTTCTCCACCAGGAGGGCAGAACGGCGCTTCTCGGGACCGCTGTAGCGGTAAGGGGCTATCTGGGTAATGTAGAACGGCATCTTCTCATCTCCCCAAGCCTCCCGCCACTGGCGGATCATCTCAGCCTGCATGTCGGCATATTCCTTATAATTGCCCCTGTTGGACTCTCCCTGGTACCAGATGAAACCTTTTGCGGTAAAGTTCTCGATCGGGACAACCATACCGTTGTAAAGCACGGAACCAGGGAAATAGTACTCATCCCAATTCTTGGCGGTATATTCCTCATCCACGCCCAGTTTCTTGTTGGACTCGGGAGACATCCACGCTTCTATATTGGTGCCGCCCCAGTTGGTGGTTATCAAGCCAATAGGCACTCCAAGATACTGATTAAGACAACGGCCGAAATAATAACCCACGGCGCTAAATGCCCCAACCGTCTTGGGATCAGAGCAAAACCATTCGCCGACACAATCGTCCTTGGGAACATCTGTCGAGTCCCTCGCTACGGTGAAAAGGCGAATATCAGGATACATCCTGGCCTCACGCATCGTCTCGGCGGCATGCAGGCAAGGCTGCCCCAGGAAGCCCTGGACGGGCATCTCCATATTGGACTGGCCGGAGCATATCCAAACCTCTCCAAGGAGGATGTTCTCAAGCCGGGTCTTCTTGCCGTCAGAGAATGTAATTGAATAAGGCCCTCCGGCATCGGTTGTGGCCACCTTCACAAGCCATTTGCCTTCCTCGTCAGAACGTACCCTATACTTCTTATGGTTCCATGAAGTCTTGATTTTGACCTTCTTACGAGGCGTTGACCAACCCCATAGGTTGACTTCGGAGTTTCTCTGCAGGACCATGTTGTCCCCAAGGACGGATGGCAGCCTGACCTCGGCATTTGAGACCGCTGCCGCTGCCAGCAAAGCCGCTATTAATAAAAGAACCTTTCTCATTAGTCCTCAACTTTGATGTTGTCGCAATTCTTGAATATGAAACGGTCTTCAGGCGAGGCGTTAGCGGGATAGTCGGCATCTGTGAACTCAATCTTGTTGCCCCTGAAAGTGAACCCGTCAACGCAGTACAGATTGACTATCCTGTTGTCAAAGCCACGGAAGATGTTGTTTTCCACAAGTATATTCTTGTGGTAACGGGAATGCTCCCTGTCCGGGATTCCGCTTCCCACGGCGATGACGGCGCTGCCCCATGTGGCGGAACCGTACATGCAGTTGTCGAAAACATTGTCCCGGATCACGACATCACGGACTCCAGACTGCTCGTACCAATAGCGTCCGTCACCCTCGAACAGGATCGCCGTGCCAGGAGAATGGAAGGTATTCTTCTCGATCACAACCTTGCCTCTTGAGCCGATAAGCAGTCCTCTTGCCCTGTTGTTGCCGATGTAGCAGCCACTTATCAAAACATCGGGGTAAGCGTCATCTTCGGCGATTACGTCGCCCTCCTTCACAATCTCCGGAAGTTGTTCAGAAAAAGTCACTTCCGCATATTCACAATTAAGATAATCAACGGATTTGACACTCTTGCGGGAATAGGTCTCCATGGTCTGGCTGTCCACAAGCTCCAGAGTCATACCTGGCTTTATGAAACGAACCCCGTACTGGCCGCTGTTCTTCCAGCTAAGGAGCAGTTTGTCGGGCGACTGGATTTTCTCAACCGCCATGTACCAGCCATGAACGTTAGTGGCATCGTCTTTCTGGCCTTTGAACACGCAGTCTATCATCCGGATATATCCCTTGCAATTGACAAAATGGGTGGCATCCGCCGAGATGCTGATGACACGATCCGATCCGGGTGTGGGTTCCACATCCATCCTCAGAAGCTCTATATCCCTGGAACTCTGGGCGATAACACCCATGCCACAACAATTGTAAAGCTTGACGTCCGTCAGGTTGAACCCGTCGCAATCAAGAAGGGTGAACGCCGGGTTGTTCCTGGTTGATGCTCCAAGAGCCATCACATTGCCGACGGTCGCGTCGCCATAGTCAGAACGGTAGAACCTGAACCTGTTCGGCCCAACCTGCGTCGCTTGGGAGGATTCTGTCCAGATCCAATAGTCGTGGACATGGTAGGCTACTTCTTTCTTATTTTTGTCAAACTCCAGGAGACTTGAATACGGATAGGTGTCTTTGTCTGCATCCAAGAACACAAGGTTACCTTCCCTGAATGTGGTCTCATAATAATCAGGGAATTGAAGCTCGAAGAATCCTTTTCCGACAGCAGTGACCACGCCCTCCGACACAAACGCCCTCGTGAAATCAATCGTCAGATCTTTTATGGATATATTCGAACAACCCTCAAGGTTGAATGGGGATATGTGGCCGGAGAAAAGCAGTTCCGTTCCATTGCCTTCGATAGTGAAGTCCTTCAGGCCCTTCATCTGGAAAGCGATCCGTTTCATCGAAGGGTCGTTGTTGCTTATGTACTGATATTCCTCGTAAGCCTTGGCCGGCTTTACCCGGACAACGCCTCCGGGCAACACCAGTTTGGCCGCTTTCAAACGGACGCAGTCGTCAAGAGCCGCCCTGATGGCAGGCATCGCGTCTTCCGCTGACGCTCTGTCCATATAATCTTTCAAGTAGATGGTCTGGCCTTCTTTGGAGCACCCGAAAACGGCGCATACGGCCAGAATAGCCAAAAGCAAACGATTGAAACTCTTCATATTATCCCAAAAGACCGATGATGAATATGGCCGCTATTGTAACCGGGGCCACGTATTTTATGAGAAAATAAACAATCGGGAAAAGTTTGCCGGAACTCTTGATCTTTCCTCCATTGGTAAGCTCGTCCTTGACCGCCGCCTTGTCCATTTTCCAGCCGACAAAAACGCTGAAAAGTAGGGCTCCGATAGTCATCAGGAAGTTGGAGGCCAGGCGGTCGCAGAAATTGAATATCGTGTTGCCCAACAGTTTCACATCTGATAATACTCCGAAGGACAACGAGCAAAGGATTCCGACGACCAAGGTGATGAGGAAGAGGATGATCGTGGCGTTATGGCGGGACTGTTTCTTCTCCTCAACCAAGTAAGCCACACCTACTTCCATCATTGAGATAGAAGAAGACAGGGCCGCTACCAGGATGGTCAGGAAGAACAGGATGGAGACCGCCGCGCTGATAATCTGGCCGCCGGCACCCATCTTCGCGAAGATGAAAGGAAGGGTCTCGAACACCAGTCCGGGACCGGAACTTGGTGTGATCCCGGCGGCGAATACGGCCGGCATCACAGCGAAACCGGCAAGGATGGCGAACAACAAGTCAAAGAATGCCGTGCCCGTGCCCGACACGAGAATATTCTCATCCTTTCTCACATAGGACGCATAGGTGAGCATCGTTCCCACTCCGAGGGACAAAGAGAAAAAGCTTTGTCCGAGAGCGGCGGCATAAGCGTCGGGAGTAAGCTTGGAGAAGTCCGGCTTGACTAGATACCTGACCCCCTCCCCGGCTCCCGGAAGTGTCATGGAATAAATAGCTATGATCACTATCAGGACGAACAGTACCGGAATAGAGACCTTGCTGAATCTCTCGATCCCTTTATTGACCCCGAAGTACACTATCAAAGCGGTCAAAAAGAGGAAGACCATCATGCACACGAGTGGCCACCATGTTGAGGATGAGAAGGTTCCGAACATGGCGGTGACAGATTCGGCGTTATCTGGTTGGAACTGGAGTGCGAGAGCCTTGCATAAAAACGCGAAAGACCAGCCTCCCACAACACTGTAGTAAGATAGGATAATCAACGGGGAGAGCACCGTCAACAGTCCCAGCCATTTCCAGGCGGTTCCTGGAGCAAGGGCATTCATTGCCCCGAATGTTCCCTGATGCGTCCTGCGGCCGATAATCGTCTCGGAAAGCATGATCGGCAACGACAGCAGGAAACAGCAGATAATATATACCAGGATGAAAGCGGCTCCACCATATTCCCCGACAATAAAGGGGAACCTCCAGATGTTGCCAAGGCCTATGGCTGATCCGGCCATGGCCATTATAACCGCGGCGCGGCTTCCGAAATGCTCCCTTTGTGTCATAACACGAAATTTGAGATGAATATGATGACGACCACAATCGGGGCCACGTACCGGACGAGGAAGTAGAACACGTCAAATATCTTATTGTTGACGGTTCCACGGTTGGTGATTTCCTCCCGGACGGCCTCCTTTTTCATTTTCCAGCCGACGAACAGGACAACCAGAAGCACACCGGCTGTCAGCAAGAAATTGGAAGAGAACGCGTCCACTTTTCCGAAAGCGTTCATGGAGAACACGCTGGCGATGCCGAGAACCCACGCCAAAAGGAACACCAGCAAGCATGCCGTGCGCCTTTTGATTCCTTTCTCCTCAACAAGGAAAGCCACGCCCACCTCGATGAGGGAAATGCTGGAAGTCATGGCCGCGACAACCACCGAGAAAAAGAATAGCACGGCGACAATGGTACCGATTATCGGATAAGTGGCTCCCATCCCGGAGAAAACATGCGGGAGGGTCTCGTAGACAAGACCGGGGCCGCTGCTCGGGGCGATTCCAGCGGAGAAAACGGCTGGCATAATCGCGAATCCGGCCAGGATAGAGAACAACAAAGCCGCCAAAACGGTTCCTACACCAGAGGCCACAAGGTTCTCATCCTTATGGACATACGAGGAATATGTCACCACGATTCCCATTCCGAGGGACATCGAATAAAAGCTCTGCCCGAGAGCAAAAGCGAAGGTCCTTCCGGTAAGTTTGGAGAAATCCGGCTTGACCAAATATTCAACACCCTTTTCCGCCCCTGGCATATTCACTGAATAGATCATTATCAGCACAATAAGGACGAAAAGGAGAGGGATGGATATCTTATTGAACTTCTCTATACCGTCCTTGACGCCGAACGCGACTATGCCGGCGGAACAGGCGAGGAAAATCGTATTGAATATGAGTGGAACCCATCCCGTGGGACGGAACTCGCCGAAATTCAATGAGAAAGATTTGAAGAAATACTCAATTGACCATCCTCCGACGATGCTGTAATAGGAGACGATGACCATCGGGGTTATGACTCCCAAATAGCCAAGGGCCATCCATCCGCTACGGGGAGCCAGTTGTTTCATGGCTCCGATCGCATTGGCGTGAGTACCTCGCCCTATAACAGCCTCAGACAGGAATATCGGGAAAGAAAGGATGAAGGAGCAGAGGATATAGACCAGGATGAAAGCCGCTCCGCCGTATTCCCCGACCATGTAGGGGAAACGCCAGATATTGCCCAGCCCGATCGCTGAACCGGCCATCGCCATGATCACAGCCGCTCTGCTGCCGAAATGGTCTCTGTTTGTCGCCATTTGTCTTATTCGTTATTAGATTCTTCGCTTCGCTCAGAATGACACTCTTTTGTAAATCGTGAACTCGTAGCCGTAGCCGGTCTCGGGATCGACAGCGACGGGGGTTGTGGACTCGACTTCCCAGATAGCGGGGTCTATCACGGGGAAAAAGGTGTCGGCGTCTTCGATTGTGGTATGGACATGGGTGATATAAAGCTTGTCAGCGGTCGGAAGGGCCTGACGATAGGTCTCACCACCTCCCATGACAAAGACCTTATCTCCATCGACCACGCTGTAAGCCTCCTCGAGGCTGCCCACCTCTTTGACCCCCTCAGGCTTGTCGGGCCAAGGGAAAATGGATATGACGACATTGTCTCGCTTCGGAAGCGGCTTACCTCCAATGGATTGGAATGTCATCCAACCCATAATCACGGGGCATCCTGTCGTTGTCTGGCGGAAATATTTCATGTCTTCCGCGATATGCCAAAGCAGGGCGTTCGCTTTTCCGATGGCTCGATTATCCGCTATCGCTACTATTATACACTTTTCCATATTCTTTTCTTTTTGTTCGTTTTCACTAGATTCTTCGCTTCGCTCAGAATGACGGTTAGACCGCCACGGGGGCTTTTATGGCAGGCCATGGATCGTAACCTTCAAGTCTAAAATCCTCGTAGACAAAATCATAAATGCTTTTCACATCCGGATTAAGAACCATTTTCGGAAGAGGCCGGGGTTCTCTTGAGAGCTGCTCATTGACCTGGTCGAAATGATTCAGATAGATATGGGTGTCTCCGGTGGTGTGGATAAACTCACCAGGCTTCAGACCGCAAACTTGGGCGATCATCATGGTCAGGAGGGCATAGGAAGCGATATTGAACGGGACGCCGAGGAAGGTATCGGCGCTGCGCTGGTAGAGTTGGCAAGACAGTTTCCCGTCAGCGACATAAAACTGGAACAGGCAATGGCAAGGCGGAAGTGCCATCTTGTCGACCTCTCCAGGATTCCATGCGGAGACAAGTATCCTACGGGAATCGGGATTGTTCTTGATAGTCTCCACAACCTGGGTCAACTGGTCTATTGAGCGGCCGTCCGGAGCGGGCCAGGAACGCCATTGGTGTCCGTAAACGGGCCCAAGATCACCGTTCTCATCAGCCCATTCATCCCATATCGAGACACCATGATCCTTCAGGTATTTGATGTTAGTGTCTCCGGAAATGAACCAGAGGAGCTCATAGATAATTGACTTTAGATGAACCTTTTTGGTGGTCAGAAGAGGGAAACCCTCCGACAGGTCAAACCTCATCTGATGGCCGAAAACAGACTTCGTGCCGACTCCGGTGCGGTCATGCTTGACCACACCTTCGTCCATAATCCTTCTCAACAAGTCCAGATACTGCCTCATACCACAGAGAATTGCCAGATGATAGCCTCTTCAAAAGTATCCTCAGGACGCAGGACCGTGGTCGGATACTCGGGTTTGTTCGGAGAATCAGGGCAGTGCTGGCACTCAATGGCTACTCCTTCGTAGTCAAAATAGGAACGGCCGCATTTACCCATGGGGCAACCCGCAAGCCAGTTACCAGTGTAGACTTGGACAGCGGGCTGGGTAGTCAGCACCTCCAGCATACGGCCGCTCTGGGGGGAATACAGCTTGGCGGCGGACTGCAGCTGGCCAGGCTCGTAACCATTTATCATCCAGCAGTTGTCATATCCCTTACCATACTTCAAAGCGGGGAAATCATCCTTGATTTCGGCTCCAATCTTCTTGAATTCCTGGAAATCCATAGGGGTTCCGGCGACAGGATCCGGCTCACCAAGCGGGATCAGGGTCTCGTCGGTCGGAAGGTATACGGAAGCATTGAGTTTCAACTCGTGGCCGAGAATATCCCCGTTGCCCTCTCCGTTGAGGTTGAAATAAGCATGATTGGTAAGATTGATGACGGTGGCCTTGTCCGACCTGGCGGTCAGATAGAGCTTGAGAGCGTTGTCATCTCCCCACTCGTAACGTGCGACAACCTTCACGTTACCCGGATATCCGGCCTCGCCGTCCTCCGCGAAATACATGAACTCTACCGCGTCCTCAGCTATCCTGCTGTCCCACACTTGGTTCTGAAATCCTTGAGGACCTCCGTGAAGGTGGTTGGGACCGTTGTTAATAGGCAGGGTATATTCGACACCGTCAAGGGTGAATTTCCCTTTGGCGATCCTGTTGGCATATCTTCCAGGGCATTTCCCCGCGCAGGGGCCGTCAGCGAAATAGCTGGCCGCGTCAGGATATCCCAAGACCACATCAGCAAGTTTTCCGTCCTTGTCCGGGACAGCTATGGAGACGATTCCGGCTCCGACACTCGAGAGCCTGACGAAGGCGCCGCTCCCGTTCTTGATGGTGTAAAGAATAATCTCTTTTCCGTCAGGGCCATTGCCCCAAATTTCCTTTGTGATCTTCATATCATTAGTGTTTAAATATTCTCAAGATAAGGGAGGACCTTCTCAATCGGAGCGTCTTTCATAACCACCTTCTTGTCTTTGTCCAAAAGATATAACGAAGGGATAGCCCGGACGTTGTAAGTCAAGTCTTTCCGGATGGTATAGTCCTGATCGTAACCATTTGTCCACGCCTTGGGATATTCCGAAGCCAAGGCTTTCCACTTGTCAACCTCGAGATCAATGTACAGGTTGACCACCGTGAGCTTGCCAGTACTGATCGCCTCATTAAAACGCTCGTTTCCAGTAAGGGTAGATATCACCTCCTCGCAATTGGGGCAACCGGGATTGGAGAAAAGCAGCAGGACATTGTCAGACTTTATCCCGTAAAGGGTCAGGACCCTGCCGTCAAGACCTGTGAACTTTATGTCCGCGGCCTTGGTCCCAACTTGGTTCAAGGAACACATCTTCACATCCCTTGAATATGCGGGTTTCATATCTTCGGGGGTCAGATCCGAATTGACCAGACCCTTGATATAAGGCAGGTACAAATCCTCGTCACGAACAGGGGAATTAGGGTCGTAAAGATATTTCTCGACCATCTTCATAAAATAACCGTATACGTTGGAAGATGGATTCTGAGCCTGGAAATCATTGACTTTCTGGAAGAAATCGTCCATGGCCTTGATGGCGGTAGGGCGTTCGCACACAGTTTCCAGTATCGTCACGAACCGGCCTACGGCTGATTCCACATCGTCTGCGGGAACGCCATTGACCAAAGAAGAGTCGCAAGGATATGTCCCCGAAAGGAATGCGTCCCAGAAATGGGTCGAGACGTATCCCGCCATTTCCTGCGGATCAGTCACGACAGACGGCACCTGAGGCGGTGGCGGGAAACTCCGGAGCGTCGGGGTCTTAACCTTTCCGCCGCAAGAGGCGAGAAGGATAGCCGCTGCCAGAATTATGGAAAACTGTCGAAAAACCCGCATAAAAGAAAACAGTTATTCTCACAAATTTACTTAAAACTTATCAGATTTCTTTATCTTCGTCCCACAAATGAAACGATTGGCGCTTATCTTCCTACTCGCCCTCTCATGCTGCACACTGAAGGCACAGTTCTCTCTTACAGGAGAGGATCCTGGAAACGTGAAGTGGATGAGGATGGACTCTCCAAACTTCAGGGTTATTTATCCGGAAGGCGAGGACTCTCTTGCCGTGGTCTATGGATCTTGGCTTGAAAAGGCCAGGACAGCGGTAGGGTGGTCTTCCGGGATGAGAATAGGAGAATATCACTCGGGACGGTTACCTGTCGTATTGCATAGTTTCAACCCGGTCGCCAACGCCTCCGTCGCATGGGCGCCCAAAAGAATGGACATATACACTGTCCTGGATCCATATTCCCCTACACCTATTCCCTGGGTAAAACTTCTAGCGATCCATGAGGGACGGCACGCTTCCCAAATGCAGGCCGGAGCTGGCGGTGGATTCAAGGTTTTCAACTATATTGTCGGAGAGCTGATTGCCGGTGCGGTTGCTGGTCTTTACCCCGGACCGACCCTGCTGGAAGGAGATGCGGTCACGACGGAAACAGCTATGACACAGTCTGGTAGGGGTCGTCAAGCCTCGTTCTTGGAATATATGGTCCCGGCTCTGGATTGCGGGGACTACCGGGATTACTGGAGATGGTCGCTGGGTTCCGACAGATACTACACACCTGATCATTACCGGGCAGGCTACTTGCTTGTCTCGGGAATGAGGGTATTCTTTGACGACCCGCTTTTCACTCAGGATTATTTCTCAAGAGTAAGAAAGATGGGGCTGTTCGTCCTGAACAAGACGGCGAAGGCCACCAGCGGGATGAACCTCACCAAGTCTTTCAACACGATTCTCGCGGCGAACCATGACATCTGGAATGCGGAGGCGGACGCCAGAGGGCCCTTCATGGTTGCCTCTCAAGTCTCCGCCGCTCCTTGGAGGCACACGACATATTCAGGAACAGTGATTGACAAGGATGGCGTCCTATGGTCAAAAAAGGGCGGTCTCACGGTCGCAAACAGCCTGGTGAGATCCTCGGCTTCAGGAGAGGAGGCAAGGGTACGGTCTTTCGCTTCCTATACCAGCCCCTTGGCTTATGACAGGGCGGGAGACAAGGTATGGTGGTCAGAGAATGTTCCCCATTTTAGATGGTCTCTCGGAGGATCTTCCAGAATCCGTTTTGTGGACACATCCAACCCCGCAAAGGTCCATGACCTCACAACCTCAGGACGGTATTTCAATCCGGCCCCATCACCCGACGGGCAGAAAGTAGCCGTGACAGAATATCCGCGTAAAGGAGGATCAAGGATCGTGGTCCTGAATTCTTCTGACGGGGTTATTGAGAGGTTTATAGAAGCACCTGATTCTGTGCAGTTTACGGAAGCCGCATGGGTAAATGACAAACTTTATGCGGCCGGCCTTTCAGAGCATGGTATGGGGATATACGTCCTTGATCCTTTAAGAGAAATAGTTGGTCCTCAACCTGTTGAGCTGTCAACTCTTCGGCCTTTCAAAGGAGCCGGACTTACCGAAGGGCCGGCACTGTCTTTTATCTGCGACCGGACTGGGGCGCGAGAGCTGTACTTGCTTGAGATCGGTTCCGGCAAACTGAGCCAAGTCACCTCCTCCCGTTATGGGATTTCCTCTCCTGTTTTCAACAACGCCGCCGACACCTTGTTCTATTCCTCGCTGGCTCCTTCGGACAAACCCGAATCTTACAAGCAGGGGTGGATGATTTACGCCACTCCGGTTAAGGACTTGATTCTGAAGACGGTAGCATTTGATGATATTCATAAGTATCATGTCGCGGAGACACTGTCCGCACAGGAGAAAGCCCTCGCCGGAGATGAGTGGGACGCTGTCTTTGAACAACCCGAACCTTCGTTCTCTGAACCCCGGCGCCACAGGAAACTTTCCCCTGTAATCCACTCTTGGGCTCCGGTGTATTTCAACTATGACAATGTGGAAAGCACCAGCCTGGACGAATATTACAAGACCACTTCTCTTGGCGCGACGGCTATTTTCCAAAACCTGGTCGGAGACGGCGCCGGGTTCGTAGGCTACAATGTTCATCCCGATCCTGATCTTGAAGGAATATGGAGACATTCCGGCCATATCAAATACACCTATAACGGCTTGTTCCCGGTCATCGAGTTGTCCGCTGATTTCGGTGACAGGGCCGCTAAATACTACCAAAGGGTTCAGCAAGTACGGGCGGAAGATAATGCGGTGGCCATATTCACCGGCGGAAAAAGGATAGCCTCAAGACCATATCTTGATAGTTCTTTGAAGCTGTATATCCCTTTCAATTTCAGCTCTGGAGGCATCTCGAGAGGGCTTGTTCCGCAGGTCAAGTACCGATTCACCAACGACCGGATAAACGACAAGATCAGTTTCCGGGTTGAAGAAGAGACAGACGGGCAAAAAACAGTCAAAGAAGTCTCGACTCTTTACCAAGACAATGTTTCTTATGTGTCCACCTTGGACTTCTCCCTGAGGGGTTACGTGATGAGGACAAAAGCCCCCGCGCAAGCATATCCTTCGCTTGGAATCGGTGCGGAAGTCGGACTCAGGACACGGCCCGGCCATTCCCTTTACTACGGAAATACCGCATACATATACACTTACGGTTATCTTCCCGGCATATTGCAGGACCAGGGAATCCGGCTTTCCGCCACTTTCGGAGCAAAGGTTGGTGGCGGTGAAGTGAGCTTCCCGGACAGTCCTGTCAACTTTGTCCCGAGGGGTTTCGCGGACAGCAATATAAGGTCTGTCCTGAATTCCTGTTCGCCGATGAGATACAAGCTCACATTTGACTACGCTATAAAGTTCCTCAACCTGGATTGGTCTGGAATCTGCCCTATAGCCTATATTAAGAATTTCACACTCACGCCTTTCGCTGACTATTCATACGCGAAGTTCGATGTTTCGGACAAGTACCTCATAAACAACGCGAAGGTCCAGTCAGAGAATTTGATAAGCGTCGGCGCCGATCTCGCACTCAATCTCGGCAACTTTTTCTGGCTGCCTTACGACACCCAGATTGGGGTCCGTTACGCCAGAAACTTCTGGAAAGAGATCGGGAAATTCAAAACCGAGGGACTCATGAAAGATTACTTCGGAGCTATATTCAGTGTTTCGTTATGATTTTTTCTTATATTTGTGAATTAGTAGAACATTTTACTAATTCATCAATTATATGGAAAAAAGCAAGACTGTCTCCGCTTTCTGGGGAAAAGAGGACTGGCAAGCCGTATGGATAGGCTTCATCGTGATCCTTATCGCCTGCGTCGCGGTCCTTACCAAAGCCTTTGATTTCTCGGCTGTCAAGTTTTCCACCTGGGCCGTGGGCGAATCCGCCGCGACAAAGGCGGTTCCTCTCGCTCAGCAACTTGGAGCTTGGGTTTTCTGGCGCAAACTGATTGTCACGGTGGTTGTGCTCTGCACGCTATTCACTCTTGGAGTCAAACTTCAGGGTGGGAGTGTCAAGAAGTACATCCCGGCTTTCCTCTGTCTGTTTGTGATAGCTTTGGTCGTGCGTTTCATCAGCGCCGAGTTCACCCTCAACCGCTATCTTGAATGGGCTTTCTGGGCTCTTCTCATAGGTCTGTTGATATCCAACACCGTTGGGGTCCCCGATTGGCTCAAACCTGCGATCAAAACCGAGTTCTATATCAAGACCGGTCTCGTCATTATGGGTTTCTCCGTGCTCTTCTCCAACATCGCCAAGTTCGGCCTCTATGGACTCGGAATCGCATGGATTGTCACTCCTATCGTCATCATATTCATGTGGTGGCTCGGGACAAAGATCCTGAAGATTGACAATAAGCCGCTGGTGATCACTTTAGCTTCAGCTACTTCTGTTTGCGGCACATCTGCCGCCATCGCCACGGGAGCAGCTTCGGGAGCAAAGAAGGATGACCTCTCGATCGCCATCTCGATTTCTATCATATTCACGATTTTGATGATGGTTTTCGAACCTATGATCATAAAGGCTGTCGGAATGAACCAGCTGATGGGTGGCGCCTTGATCGGAGGAACTGTCGACTCCACCGGAGCCGTGGTTCTCGCCGGTAGCGCTCTCGGCCCCGAGGCTGAGCAGGTGGCTTCCCTCGTCAAGATGATCCAGAATATCCTGATCGGGTTCATCGCCTTCGCCGTCGCTATATTCTTCGCGACAAGGGTTGACAAGACTTCTGAGAAGAAGGTCGGAGCCGGTGAGATCTGGACACGCTTCCCGAAATTCATCATCGGTTTCTTCGTCGCTTCGCTGATCGCTTCTTTCCTTATCCAGCCGATCTTCGGAGGTGCCGCCGTCAAGGAAATCAATGGCGTTCTCGACCAGTACAAGAACTGGGCTTTCGTTCTGGCTTTCACAAGCATCGGACTAGACACCAATTTCAAGGAACTGGCCAAGCAAATGCATGGCGGAAAGGTTCTCTGGCTCTACATTGTCGGCCAGATGTTCAACATCGCCCTCACCTTGTTCGCCGTCTGGTTCCTGCTCTCAGGAGTGGTCTTTGACGTTCCCGTCCTCGACCTCTTCAAGTAGTGGCGACAACGAAAGAGAAGATATTCAAAGTGGTCACGATCCTCGTGGTGGTGACCATTTTGATTTGTGCCGGTTGGATAATGGGCCGTCACCTTGGACTGGTGCCGGAATACGATTTCGGAGCCGGCGCATATTATTATGCCGACATCCCGGGATTTGAGAATATAATAAAAGACGAGGGCTATCACACGAAGGTACCTTACTGGGTACACGTGGTTCTTTTTCTCTGCTGGGGATGGCTGATGTACCGTCTTTGGGTATGGATTGATAAACGGAAATAAATGATAACTAAATTATTAGCCACCTGTTCTTCTTGTGGGGAAAAGCACGAGGTCGCCTATTATAGCGGGATCAACACCGCCGAGGAGCCCGAGTTGAAAACCGGAGTCAAAGACGGCTCCATATTCCTTTGGGAATGTCCACATTGCGGCAAAACCAACCTCGCCTCCGGGCAGACTATTTACCATGATCCGGAAGAGAAGCTGATGGTCTGGCTCCTCCCTCCTGGAATTGTTGGAGAAGACAAGGTCAGGATTATTGAAGATAGTTTGATTAAGGCTTCCGAGGCCCTTGAGGGCTACACTTTCAGACGGGTGGATGATGTCGGCTCCTTGATTGAGAAAGTAAATATTCATGACGCCGGGCTTGACGACACCGCTATCGAGATGTGCAAGTATGTCACCAAGATGGAACTTGCGGAGAAAGGTGGTGACAAGGCCGCGTTGGAAGCTCCGTTCAAGTTTTTCCGCATAGATGGACCAGATAACGAGCTGTCTTTCACTTACCCGGCCGAAGGTCACATGCAGGTGGTTCAAATCGGATTCAACGTATATGAAGATTGCGCCGGAATAATCCGACGCAACCCTGCTTTGAAACCATCTGGAGGATTTCCCCGCATTGATCAGGGGTGGATCGCCAGGTTTTTCAGGTAAAATCCTTATTCGACTTTCCTCGCTCCGTCGCTGATCACGACGTCGTAAATCTTGACATCGTGGCCGAATTCAGCGGGGAATTTCTCTTTGACCGCGGCGATGAAGCCGTCATAAAGCTCATCCTTGACCAGGTTGATGGTGCAGCCACCAAAGCCTCCACCCATTACCCTGGAGCCGGTCACGTCGCACTTGCGAGCCAGTTTGTTGAGGAAATCCAACTCGGGGCAGCTGACTTCGTAGAGCTTGCTCATGCCGAAGTGAGTCTGATACATCATCTCACCCACGGTCTCATAGTCTCCCCTCTCAAGAGCGTCGCAGACATCGAGAACCCTCTGGACCTCGCCTATCACATATTCAGCCCTCAGGAAGTCTTCCTCGGGAATCTCTTCCCTGACCTCCTCAAGCCAAACGCGTTTAGCGTCAGACAAGAAGTCCACCTCGGGATGATTCTTCTTGATCGCGGCAGCAGCGTTCTCGCAGGACTCGCGGCGCTTGTTATAAGCGGATGAGGCCAGCTCGTGTTTTACGCAAGAATCGATCAGAACCAGCTTATAGCCCTGGGGATCGAACGGGAAATACTTGTACTCCAAGGTCTTGCAGTTCAAACGGATCAAGCAGCCCTTCTTGCCGAAAATGGAGGCGAACTGGTCCATTATACCACACTTGACCCCGCAGTAATTGTGCTCTGTGCTCTGTCCGATCTTCGCCAACTCGAACTTGTCAATATTGTTACCGAAAAGCTCGTTGATAGCGAATGCGAAAGTGCTCTCGAGGGCGGCAGATGATGAGAGACCGGCGCCAAGGGGGACGTCCCCGGCAAAGGCGCAGTCGAAGCCCTCAACTTTGCCTCCGCGTTTGATGGTCTCGCGGCAGACTCCGAAGATGTAACGGGCCCATTGCTGCTCCGGCTTGTCCTCTTCTTCAAGGCCAAACTCAACATACTCATCATAGTCCAACGAGAAGGCCTTGACCTTCTTTGTGCCGTTAGGCTTGATCTCGGCCATTATGCCGCAATCAATAGCACCGGGGAACACATAACCTCCGTTGTAGTCGGTATGCTCTCCGATGAGGTTGATTCTTCCGGCGGAGGCGAACACTTCCCCTTCCGTCTCATAGAGGGTCTTGAATTTTTCCCTGATTTTGGTTTTCATTTCCATAATTATGTAATTAGAGCGTTATCGTCTGTCCATCTTTACAAAAATAATAAATAATTATCTAATAACGAGCGTTATTGGACAATGATCGCTCACCCCTCCAGTATATCTTGGTCCGGTGTAAGTGCGAAGGGGTTTTTCTCCCGAATGGGTGTTGTCCCGGACCGTCAGGAAGGGGACTTTCTCAACCTTCATTTCTAGGAATGAGGACTTTTGGGCTATCTCCGGGGAGACGAAAAACATATCTATCATCTCCCATCTCCCTGAATATTTGATAGTTCCGATGCCTTTAGCAGCTAATGGGGCGGCAAGGTTTTTCATCTTGCCTGAATACTCTTTCGTCGACTCTGGTGTGTCATTGAAATCTCCCATGGCGACAACGTTTCCAAAACCCTCCTTAGCTAACGAATCCGTGATTTCGGAAAGCTTTGCCATCGCCGCCTCCCGGCGCCAGGACGAGTCGTCACCATATTTTGAAGGGTGATGATTGACGAGGATTGCTATACTGTCCCCGCCGGCCGTCTCGAACCCGGCATACAGGATATCCCTTGTCAATAAAGGTAGCCCGTCTCTCGAATATACTCTCAACGGTTTGGAACTCAGTAACTTCAGTCTGGTTTTACGGTAAAGGAGAGCAACGTCTATTCCTCGGGGATCCGGGGAATCATAGTGTATGATAGAATAATCCAGCCGACGCAAGACCGTTTCAGATAACAGTTTTTCCAAAACGAACCTGTTCTCAACCTCAGCGAAACCGATTACATCAGGAAGCGCTCCTCTCTTGTCTGCCACCCAGAGTACTGTCTTCGCGATCGCATGGCATTTTCTGTTGAACTTCGCCTTGGTCCAATGTCTCTTTCCGAATGATGTGAACTCTTCTTCAGACGGGCTGGAAAGAACCGTGTCACGCTTCCAATCAAAAAAGTTCTCAACGTTCCAAAACATAAACAATAAAGAGTCTTCCCCTACTGGCGCCTGTGGCTCCCGCCAGAGAGCGCCCGCGATGAGAAGACTCAAAAACATAGTATTAAACCTAAACTTTACTTATGACTAGACTTGTTCGACAGCGAATATGGCCAAAGGAAACGGAAAAAAAGAACAGAAACAGAAAAACATTTTCTTATGATTCGTATCTTTGTCTACAATAAAAAACAACAGAACCTATAAATCAAGGGGATATGTCTTTGAAGTGTGGAATAGTCGGACTTCCGAATGTCGGAAAATCAACTTTGTTCAACTGCGTGAGCTCAGGAAAGGCTCAAAGCGCCAACTTCCCTTTCTGCACAATTGAGCCTAATCTGGGTTCAACGAATGTGCCGGACAAGCGATTAGAGGTGCTGACTGACATGTGCAAGCCTAAGAGCGTGGTTCCAGCGACTGTTGATATAGTTGATATCGCGGGGCTCGTCAAAGGTGCTAGCAAGGGAGAGGGGCTTGGCAACCAGTTCCTGGCAAATATTCGGGAAACCGACGCTATCCTGCATGTGTTACGTTGCTTTGATGATGGCAATGTCGTCCACGTGGACGGCAGTGTGGATCCGGTCAGGGACAAGGAAGTTGTTGATCTTGAGCTTCAAATTAAGGATCTTGAGACAGTTGAGTCAAGGCTCGCCAAATCCCAGAAACAGGCGACGACGGGAGGAGACAAGAACGCCAAGAAACTTGTTGATCTGCTGCTTCGTTACAAAGAGGCTCTTGAACAGGGAAAGTCTTGCAGGACAGTTGATTTGACCAACGAGGAAGAAGTCGCTTTGGCCAAAGATTTGTATCTGCTGACGAACAAACCGGTGATGTATGTCTGTAATGTGGATGACGCGTCAGCGGCGACAGGCAACAAATATGTGGACGCTGTCCGGGAGGCTGTTAAAGACGAGAATGCGGAGATTCTGGTTATCTCGGCCAAGACGGAATCCGAGATAGCGGAAATGGACAGCTACGAGGATCGTCAGATGTTCTTGGAAGAAATGGGTCTGAAGGAGTCGGGTGTGGTCAGATTGATTCAGGGCGCATACCATTTGCTTGGGCTGCAGACCTTTTTCACGGCTGGCGCGGACGAATGCCGGGCATGGACCATCCACAAAGGAGACAAAGCCCCGAAAGCCGCCGGGGTTATACACACAGACTTCGAGAAAGGCTTTATACGGGCAGAGGTTATCAAGTATGATGACTATGTGACCTTGGGCAGCGAGAGCGCGGCCAGAGCGGCCGGAAAACTCGCCACAGAAGGAAAAGAATACGTCGTACAAGACGGAGATATAATGCATTTCCTATTTAACGTCTAAACTTCTTGAAAATGAAAGTATCTATTTTGACAGCACTTGCGGCTTCGGCCATCCTGGCCATAGGCTGCGCGACCACCAAAAGTCTTCCTGAACGCATGGACGAGTTCGTGGAGAAGACTGAGGCTGAATACAAGAACTACACCGATGAGCAATGGGCCAAATCCAAAGAGGAATATAACGCTCTTGTGAAGGAATGGGAGGAAAACATGGACAGTTTCTCAACTTCTGAGAAAGTTCAAGTGATGAAATCTATGGGGCGCTATGGTGCGATGGTGCTCGAGAAAGAAGTATCAGGGGCGTCCGATAGCCTTGGTGACATCCTTGAGAGTATTCCTGAAACCATCAATGACATCATAGACCAGATTGACACCGCCGCTATCAAGGAGTCTGTCGACGGAATCAAAAACGGTGTCGAGGGGATTATTGAGAGCATAGATACCGCCAGGCTTCGCAAATCTGTGGAGGGGCTCACCCAGAGCATTGACACCGCAAAACTCCGGGAGAAACTTGAGGCTCTTATCAAGATCTTCGGAGGAGAGTAATATTCAGCTTAAACACAAAAAAACCGGCGGGTCAACACCTGCCGGTTTTCTTATTCCTGTCTTTAACTCCTAGAAGAAGCGTGCCCTGTTATCCTTGACGTTGGCCTGCTGCATCATGACCGGAAGGATCATCTGAGATGCGTAGGAGTTCATCTGCGCGGCATAGTTCTTCGCATCCTCCTCGGTATAGAAGGACTCGGTCTCGCGGGAATTCACCTTGAACACATAGGTTCCGATAGTTCCGGCGACAGGGCCGCAAATCTTGCCCTCGGGGGCCACAGAGGCGGCACCGATGAACTTAGGATCAAGTCCCTGGCCATTCATGGAGGCGAACCTCACATCAACACCAGAGTTGACGGTGGTGTTCAGAGCCTCGGCAATAGCCTGAAGATCGGTCATTCCCTGGATCTTGGCGGCCACATCCTCAGCGGCCTTCTTGCTGGCGAGCTCGCCATAAAGCTGCTGATTGATAATGCTGCTGACCTCGGAAAGCGTCGCGAGACCTTCCTTGTGAATACCCTTGACGGTGGTCACGAAGAAGTAGTTGTTGTTGACCGTAATGATCGGGGAAACCTTACCAACCTTGTTGTCAAAGACCCACCTTGTGACTTCCTTGGCATGGTCAATGGCGCCATAGTTGGATGTGCTCTCAAGCACGCCATTCATCGGATGAGAATAAGTTCCGCAAGAATCGACAGCGGCGAGGTAATTCTGGTAGCTTCCAGCCGCAAGATTAGCGAACTTGCTGGCCTTGGCATAATACTCATTGAAAGTCTCGTTGCTGGCAAGGGAGCTCTTCTGGAAAATCGCTACCTGCTTCTTGGTGACAGGAGCGGTCCTGTTGGTGACCTCAATGACGTGTGTTCCATACTGGGTCTTGAGGATAAACGGCTTCTTGACAGGAGCGGTGAAAACGGACTGGAATCCGGGAACCATGTAGTTCTGGGTCATCCAACCAAGGCTACCAAGCTCACCCTCGAAGGTGGACTGGGTGTCATCGGAATGGAGAGCCACAAGGCTGGTAAAGTTGCCACCCTTGTTGAGAACGCCAAGAAGGCTGTCTGCCTGCTCGGCCTGGTTGACTCCGCGGAGAAGGATATGCCTTACGAGCACAGAGTCAGGAATCTGGGCGGTAGCCATAATCCTGGCGGCATAGAAGACATTATTGTTATCCTCGTAAATCGGGGATGTTCCAGAGGCGTTTTCAGACACGAAAGTGTCGATATCGCTATTGACGAAACTCAACTCTCCGGTCTTGTACCAATACTCATCAAGGGGCTTCTCGGAATTCTTCGCGAGGAAGGTCTTCATGGCGTCGGTGGTGGTGAACTCCTCATAGAGGTTATTCATCGACTCCCTGGCGGCCTGGATGTCAGCATCAGAAGGCTTCACTTCGAACACCACATATTCGATGTCCCTGGAAGCGTTTTGCTTGAACATGTCCTTGTGATCCTCATAGTATTTCTTAATGTCGGCGGCAGCGACTTTGATGGTGGTATCGGGCATAAAACCAAAAGGAACCATCACAAAATCAACATTTGTCGTCACATTGTTCTCCTCAATAGCCTTCTTGAGCATAAGGGGGCTCTGGCTGTTGCTCTGGTTGAAGAGCGAGCCGTACTTGGCATAATACTGCTGGGTGCCGACGGTGTTCTGGATATAGTTCCAGTATGCGGCAAGCCTGCCGGTATTGTCCTGTGATACGTTGTTAATGAAGTTCTGAAGAGCTGTTTTAGAGAATGCGCCGGTCTCGTCCAAAAACGCGGGGTTCTGGGCAATGACAGGGGAAATCATATCGCCGGCAAGAAGGGCCTTCATCTCATCCTCTCCTACTTTGATTCCGGCCTCTCCGGCCTTCTTCGTGAAGAGGTACTTGTCGAGAAGGTTCTGCCATGCGGCGTTACGAATCTGCTCCTGCTGCTGATCGTCCTGAGATGTAGACCCCGTAACTATATCGTTGATAGTTGTGAAGGTGTCTATATCCTGCTGGAAATCAGTATAGGAAACAGACTTTCCGTTGATCTCACCAACATTGTTCTTTGAAGACATCATCTGGATAGCGGACTCAAGAGTGCCGGGATCGATGATGAAAGACAAGAGGGCCAAGGCGATGATGATAGACACCGCCAGTCCGGCCTTTTCGCGAGTTTTTTGAAGAATCGCCATTGTGTATTGTTTTATTCTATAATTTCAAACAAATAGGTATTGGGGCGCGAAGATAGTGATTTTTATTCAATTAATCATCTTTTTTTAAGGAAAGGGCCTATAAAGTTGACCGAGTCGACCACTACCTTTGTCGAGTCTGAGAGCACATAGACATAACTGTTGAAGGGCCTGTACAGCACAGAGTTCCTTGCCATCTCGTCGGATCGCATACCGTATCCTTGCATGAAATCGTCAGGGGTGAACATGCGCACATAGCAGTCCGTGTATATTTCTTGGTTCGCCTGGTCCCAATACAGGGTGTCGGTCTCAAGAGTTTGTTGGCGGACTATGTTCTGTACGGTCACGTTACCGAAAGCCGACCAATATTCAGTGTTGCTTTTCTTGGATTTGAAGTGTTTGGCGTTGTTTGAGTGCAGCACCGTCTCAAGCAGATCCTCGTCTGAATACGCGAACACATGAAGGCCTTTGGGAAACAACTCGAAAGCACACGTGTCGTTCTCATATCGCTCCATCACATCGGCTTCCACCCTCATCTTCAAACCTCCGTTGCGGGTCTGGACCATGAACAGGCTGTCTACTGTCTGAATCGGGGTTTCTGTCAAATCAAGGCTTGCCGCCTCCGAGAGCTTGTTGCTGCATGAATAAACGACGAAAGCAACCGCTGATGCGGTTGCAATCATCGTGATGGTATGTGACAAACGTCCCAACCTTGGCTTTTACTTCTGGGTTCTGACCACTGTGGTGGCGGTCATTCCACCGCAGCTGACAGTGTAGGACTGGCCGTCCACGATATCATACATGAAAGCCTCAGCTTTCTGCGGATAATAGACGCTGTACTGACCGATGAGCTTGTTGCAGTCGGCGGTCAGGGACTCGTCGGCGGCTTTAGCTTTCTGCAGATAGTCAACAGCGACCCAGTAGTTGGCCCTTCTCTGAACCTCATTGCCACCGCAACGCACTGAACCCCAGATTGTTCCGATAAGGTAATAAGCCTTACCCTGGTTGGCGGGATCGAGATCGGCTGCCTTCCTGGCGGCCTCGAAAGCCTTGCCATTCATTCCGTTCTTGGTGCAGAAAGCGGCAAGCTCAAGCTGATAGTTGGCCTTTGTCTGGGCGTCAAGATCGCCAAAAGCGAGAGCCTCTTCGAGATATTTCACTGCTGTGGTGTTCTCGTCCTTAGCGGCATGGAGCTTATAAAGATAATAAGCGGAAGCGGCTGAAGGCTCGTTAGCGTGCATCTTTGTGACAGCCTTAAGGAAGAGGTCGTTGTTCTGGCAACCCTCGGTGTTACCCATCATCTTTACGATGTTGGTGACAAGTTCGATGTTGTCCGGATCAGCCTCGTAACGAGGAGTGAACAGGGCGATAAGGTTGTCGCAGCTGGCCACCTGGCTGGTGATGAACAGGCCCTCGATGTCAGACTTGGTTTTGGTAACCTCCTCTGTCTGCTCGGCCTTGCCAATCAGTGAGATGGCGTTCTGGTAGGTGTTGATAACCTCCTCCGCGCCAAGATTGCCAGCCTTGAACATGTCAATGGCTGAGTTCAGCTGGAGAAGGAGAAGGCTGGGCTTTGTCTGCTCCTTGTTGGCCGCGACGATCTGGCCAAGACCCTCATAAAGGGTTTTGGGATCTTTAAAGAACTGGGTCATGTACTGGCCCTTGGTGTTCATAGCGGCGACAGCATAGTTGGGATAATATTCAGCCCTGAGGTCGTTCAACATAAGGAGAGAGTCGACAAGAGCCTTGCGGGCACCGGCGTCCTTAGTCTTGTTAATCTCACGGCTGAGGAGAGTCATGCCATTGAGAAGCATGTTCTGGCTCGCGGTGGGAGGGCAAAGTTTCATGGCCGTCCTCCAGTTAGGAAGGGCGTCATCATAATTCTTGGCCTTGTAATACTCCTGATAGTAAGACAGATACTTGATGCATTCGTCTTTGTTAGGTCCGTACTTGTCCTGCGCGGAAAGGTTCATTCCGAGCGACATAGCCAATGCCAGAAGTACAAGAGTGATCTTTTTCATGGTCTTTCTGTTTTATATTCGTTGTTTCTATTCGTATCTCTGTTTTATGAACCAGATGTCGTGCACATTCAACCCTATATTGAAGTTGATGTATCTTTCTCTTACCATACTCCCGCTCAGGACACCCCTCTGGCCCATATCCACACCCAGTGTCAAGCCGTTGCTGAGCTGGAATACTGGAAGCGTAACTCCAAAAGTCAGACCAAATGCGTCCACGCTCTTTCCATCGATGTTGCAATACGCTTGATCCCAATAAGTTCCAGCCCTGTAAGTTATCTTTTTACGATAATATCTAATGTCATTTCTGTTGGGAACATAAGACATTCCGGCGCGGATGGACTGAGCCTTTGAGGCATAGAACGCCACATTGCCAACGTTGGCGAAACCCGCTACCTTGTCCATTCCAGTAGAAGTCCAGTCAGAACGGAGATAGTTTACCTCTGCGGTCCATTTATCCCCTCCTTTCAAAGCCAGGCCGAAACCTATCTCGTTCGCGAGACGGACTTGTCCTTTCACTAGTTTGTCCGAATATGTCCTGGGGGCCGGGGTGGAATCATTTAAGGAAGATATGGTCTGAACCTCAAACTTGTCAACAGTTCCATTCAAATCAGCGGCAAACTCATAAGTCGCACCGAGAACCACTGAGGCCTTATTTGAAATCGGGAACGCATACTGCGCGCCGACTTTTCCGGTCATGGCGCCAAGAGTGAGTGTATAGCCGCTCTTAATGCTTCTGTAAGAAGACGATGAAACCGACAATGTGTTGTCTTTGTGTAGGTTCCCGAAAATATACTGGACTTCTCCGCCAAGGGAGAATCCCTTGAAAGGAGAGAATCCACCGCCAAGGAAAGCCTTGGTCAAGCCACCGTATCCCTGCACTGTGTTGAGAATAGCCCCTGTCTGGGACACGATGCCAGGATCCGCCACAAAAGCTGATATCTTGTAGCCTATATTGCTATAAGGGGTTATTCCAGCATACATGGCTAGAGACTTCCATACGGGAGTGGAAAGTATTATGCTATTGACGTTAAAAGTGTTGTTTGAACTCTTGATGTCTCCCTGGGCGTAATACCTGTTTCCTTGGACAAGGCTGAAGTCAAGCATGAATGATTGAGGATCCCTCTCTGTGACTGCGGCCGGGTTGAGTATATTGATATTCCTCTTGTCCCTTGTGGCTATTCCAACGCCTCCCATACTCCTGTTGTATGCGGTGCCGAAACGGGCCAGATCTCCTATTCCGTACATGGAATACGGAGAGTAGGCACCGTAAGCCTCATCCTGCGCCATCATGGGCAGGGAGCAGAGGATCAACACAAGACCCAGGAATATGTTCCTAACCGTTCTTCTCAGCATAGTTGTCAGCTATTATGGCCAACCCCATCAACACAAGATTGCAGATTACAAAGATGGAGTTTTTCATTCTTTTTGCAAAATATAAAGCGTCCCCGCCCGTAAAAACAGGTGTTTTTTGCGGAAAATGAGACAAGTACCCCTGTATTTCAAACATTATGCCGCCTATCACTCCGGATTCAATAGAAGAAGCCAGCGAGTCGCCCAAGGGCTTGGTCTCTAAGGGTGTGTCCACAAGGGGGAGTGTTCTTGAATATCGGTTCAAAGCCTTAAATCTTGTCCTGCAGCCAAGAGACACGTTACCTCCCTCATAAGCCCCGTCAGCTCCTATAGCGTCCACGGTCAAGGTCGTGCCGAAATCAAACACAACACTGCCGGTTCCGTGAAACAGAAAGCGTGCGGCTATCACAGAGGCTACCCTGTCTGGGGATAAGTATTCGGGAATATTATTGGAAGTCGCTGTGGCTGTGTGGTTTCTGTCAAGAATAACCAGCTTGCCGCATTTCTTGGCCAGGCTTTCCTCAACTTCAAGGGTTATATCAATAGTGGAAGAAACGACCATTACCGTCGGCTTCTCTTTCTCAACCAGGGAATCAATGAAATGGAACATCTTCTCCCCTTGGTAACGGAATGTTTTCCCTAGGGTCATCCCGTCCGCCCAAACGGCTTTTAAAGCGGTGTTACCTATCTCAACCAGCAGATTAGCCATAACTTTTCCTTCTTTTATTGTAATCTTCTCAATGTCGAAAGCGCCACTGGCAAGGAATCTATTCCTCTGGTGACTATCTTGAGTTTACCTTCAGTTTGCTTCAGGCTGAAGAGGCGCTCGTTCGCTCCGACTTTAGCCAGAACATCGGCGAAAACCTTTGTCTTGTAATATTGGGACATCGGATTCGATATGAAGAACAGTATCATCATACCATTCTTGATGATTATCTTCTCAAATCCGAGTTTTCCACCAAGATTCCTTATTTTAACCACATCGAACAGGTTCTCTGTCTCGATCGGAATATCACCAAACCTATCTTTGAGACTTTCCTTGGTACGGTCAATATCCTTATCGTTTGAAAGACTGTCCAGCTGTTTGTAAATCCTTATCTTTTCGGCTGTTATGTCTATATAAGAATCAGGAATCATGGCTATCTGGTCGGTTTCGATAGAACAGTCTGTCGAGAATGACTCGCCACCTCTCTTGGAAGATATTCCTGTCTCCACACCAAGTTCTTCCATCGCTTCCGCAAGAATCTTCTGGTAAGCCTCATAGCCCATATCCATTATAAAGCCGCTTTGCTCGGCTCCAAGAAGGTTCCCCGCTCCACGTATATCAAGATCCTGCATAGCTATGTTGAAACCGCTCCCGAGATCCGAGAACTCCTCTATAGCCTTCAATCTCCTGCGTGCATCCTCAGTGATGGAAACAAGAGGTGGAACTATCAAATAACAGAATGCCTTTCTGTTTGATCTTCCAACCCTGCCTCGAAGCTGATGCAGGTCACTCAAGCCTATATTCTGAGCCTGGTTTATTATTATCGTGTTGGCGTTCGGAATGTCCAGGCCATTTTCTATGATGGTCGTGCAAAGAAGCATGTCATAGTCGCCCCTTATGAAGTCCAACATCCTGTTTTCCAGCTCTTTAGGTTCCATCTGACCATGAGCGACACATATCTTCATGTCAGGAACCAACCGGTGGATAATCTCATAAATGGAGGGTAATTCCTCAACTTTGTTATGAAGGAAGAATATTTGCCCACCCCTCGCCAACTCGTAGTTTATGATGCTTTTTATCTCTTCCTCGTTGAACAGGATAATTTCTGTCTGGGTGGGGATCCTATTCGGAGGAGGGGTGTTTATTATAGACAAGTCCCTGGCTCCGAGAAGGGAGAACTGAAGGGTTCTAGGAATAGGGGTAGCTGTGAGGGTCAAGGTGTCAACAGATGATTTAAGCTGACGCAGCTTCTCTTTAGCGGACACACCAAACTTCTGTTCCTCATCTATCACCAAAAGACCTAAATCCTTGAATTCGAATCCTTTCCCTAGCATCTTATGGGTGCCTATCACTATATCGAGGCTACCTTCAGCAAGCCGTTTCCTGATATCATTGACTTCTTTGGTGGTTCTCAGACGGCTCACATAGTCAACTGAGCAAGGGAAATCTTTAAGACGGGAGGAGAAAGTGGTGTAGTGTTGCAGGGCAAGAATAGTTGTCGGCACAAGAACCGCGACTTGTTTTCCGTCAGTGACAGCTTTGAAAGCGGCCCTGATAGCTATTTCCGTTTTTCCGAAACCAACATCACCACATATGAGCCTGTCCATCGGGCTCGTGTCCTCCATATCTCTTTTAACAGCGATTGTCGCTGTCTCTTGATCCGGGGTATCCTCATACATGAATGAGGATTCAAGTTCCTCCTGAAGATAACTGTCATGGGAAAAAGCGAATCCTTTCGAGGCTTTTCTTTTGGCATATAGTTGGATAAGATCCTTCGCTATATCCTTAATCCTTGACTTGGCGCTAGTCTTTAGGGTCTGCCATGATTTGGATCCAAGCTTATTTATCTTAGGAGGTTCCCCATCCTTAGACCTGAACCGGGATATTTTGTTGAGGGAATGGACAGAAACAAACACAACGTCTCCATCCTTGTACATGATTTTTACTACCTCATGCATCCTTCCTTTATCATCCCTCATCCGGACAAGACCTCCAAACACACCGACTCCATGATCTATATGAACCACATAATCTCCAATGTTGAAAGCGGTCAAATCGTTGAGTGTCAGTTGCTCGCTCTTTTCAACAGTACGGCGTACACTCACCCTGTGGAAACGGTCGAATATCTCGTGATCAGAGTAACAGCATATCTTATCCTCGTTGTCTATGAAACCGGCATGGATATTCTTTCCTTGTACAAATTCCGGAAGAAGTCCCTTGTTTTCTCTAAGAATTGACTCAAGGCGGTCAATCTGGGACTTCTTGTCACTGAATATGTAAACCTTATATCCCCTTTCCATGTTCTTCGCTATATCAGCGGAGAGCAATTCGAAATTTTTATTGAAAACAGGTTGGGGAGATATGTCAAATTTTATGACTTCATCATTATCAACTTCAAGAGGAACATCCAAGAATACCTTTTTAAAAGGGTCTAAATTCTTGAAAAATTCATCTTTTCTATAAATGTCAGAAGAATCGGCCCATATTACCGTCCCGATAGGGAAAATATCTGACACATTTATTAATCCATCATTAGCATCTTCTCCAGCGAGATCCGGGAATATCTCTATTTCTTTCCTTTCTTCTTTTGAGAGTTGGGTATTGCAATCGAACACATGGATCTTTTCAACCTCATCTCCGAAAAATGAAATCCTGAAAGGATAGTTGAAAGAAAAAGAGAAAACGTCTATTATAGATCCCCTTATTGAGAACTGACCCGGAGCGGATACAAAGTCAACTTTCTCAAATTCTTGTGAGACAAGTATTTCCTTTATCTTATCATGAGATATCTCTGTACCTGTGGATAATTTCAGGATGGATCCTTCTATATCCTTGACTTCAGGTATTTTTTCTTTCAGAGCGTCAGGATATGTGACTACAAACAGCCTGGACTTATTATCCTTATTCTCTATCAATTTTCCTATAGCGGAAGTCCGCTGGACACCTACAGAAGATTTGAAATTACTCTTCTCAACAACCCTACCGCTATCAGGGAGAAAGAAAACTATGTCCCCGTCAACCTGTCCATAAAGATCAGAGGCGCAATACTCAGCGCTTTCCTTATCTGGGAGGATAATCACATGAGTACCTGACTTAGCTACCTGACTAACAACGAACCACCGGGCAGAAAGGAAGAGTCCCTTACAATAAACTTCTCTTCTTTCCGCCAGTCCGGAAGCTAATCCGGCTACTGTTTTTGTACTTATCAACACCAATGGTCAAATCCGTGTTGAAAACATGTTGATACCATTGTTGAATTCCGAATCATTAATGTTGGTTTCAGAATCCCACGGGGTTTTACACATTCCTTAAAAATGATTCCAATAATCCTTTTTTGATAAATAATACTACAAAATAATTGATTATTAAAACATTAAGGTAGTTATCAACATTTCAACAACTAATACAAAACCATCAAATCTTACAAAAAATATCAATATATTTGTATCTGAAAATTGACTCTCTGATGACTGACTTCGATCCTCGCGATACAAACGTTGACAAAGATAAGGATTTGGACGGAATAATCCGCCCGCAAGAACTTGAAGATTTCACTGGACAAAAAGAGATAGTCTCCAACCTCAATGTATACATAAAGGCAGCAAAGATGAGGGGTGAGGCGCTTGATCATGTCCTTTTCCACGGTCCTCCCGGATTAGGTAAGACAACTTTGGCTCACATTATAGCTAACGAGATGGGGGTGAATATGAAAGTCACCTCCGGGCCGGTGCTTGACAAACCTGGAGATCTGGCTGGTCTGCTTACATCTTTAGAGACAGGAGATGTTCTGTTCATAGACGAGATTCATAGGTTATCCCCTGAAGTGGAAGAGTATTTGTATTCCGCTATGGAGGATTATGTGATTGATATTATGATAGATAAAGGACCTGGAGCCAGATCTGTCAGGATATCCCTTAATCCATTCACTCTCGTCGGGGCCACAACTCGGAGCGGCTTGCTGACCGCACCACTTAGAGCCAGATTCGGAATCACTTGTCCTTTAGAATATTACGATACTTCAGATTTGGTCTGGATAGTGAAGAGAAGTTCAAGGATATTGAATGTTACCATAGATGACGCTGCGTCGAGGGAGATAGCTCTCAGGAGTCGTGGAACTCCTCGTATAGCCAATGCTCTCTTGAGAAGGGTAAGGGATTTCGCTCAGGTTATGGGAGACGGCCATATTGACCTTGATATAGCCAGGTATGCATTGAACAAACTTAAGATAGACACGAGAGGACTCGATTCTATCGATAACAAGATTTTGAGGACAATTATATCGACTTTCAAGGGAGGACCCGTTGGAGCCAATACGATAGCCACAGCGATCAGTGAGGATCAAGGTACTTATGAGGAGGTATATGAGCCGTTCCTGATTAAAGAAGGATTTATCGTACGCACCCAAAGAGGTAGGATAGCCACAGAGATGGCTTATCGCCATCTTGGTATGGATGCTGAACTTGAGGCTAACAAGACTGAAAATGGCACGTTGTTTTAGAATATTCTTTATAGCTGCTTTGTTGCTGCTTTCAACAGATGCTTTTTGCTGCACTTCTGTTATAATCTCCGGTAATGCCAGGGCGGATGGCCGTCCAATAATGCTCAAACATAGGGACACCGGAGAACTCAATAACCGGATGCAGTGGTTTCAAGGGCCTGTTTACAATTTCATAGGACTTGTGAATTCCTCTTCAAAAGGAGGTGAGGTTTGGTCAGGGCATAACTCCGCGGGTTTCTGTATAATGAATACGGCAACTTATGACCTGAAGGATGATGATGTTCCCGCTTCCCAAATGGATCAGGAAGGAATATTGATGTTCAAAGCTCTCGGACAATGTTCCGATTTGGCTGATTTTGAGCGCCTTCTGGAGTCTCTTCCTAAACCTTGGGGTGTAGAGGCTAATTTCGGAATAATAGATTCAAAAGGGGAAGCCGCTTATTATGAGGTAAATAACCATTCTTTCAAGAAATATGATGTGGTAGATGAGCCGGGTGGTTATATGGTTGTGACTAACTTCACCAGGAGTGGTCGTGTTGAGGATAGGAAGGGAGTTGACAGATTTGAGAAAGCCGTGGGTATTATGGCAGGACTGGATGTATCAACCATAAGCCATAAAGAGTTGTTCAACGCCATATCCAGATCAGGGAAACCTATAATGAGGGACATTTCTGCTTCAGCGATTGTTTTTGAAGGTGTGCTTCCTGGTGAGGATCCATCATTGACTGTGGCATGGACTATTCTCGGATGTCCGGTCACCAGTGTTTATATTCCTTTGAAAGTATTTGAAAGTGACCATATTCCTTCCTATATGAAAGAAAAAAGAGGTGGAGAAGAGGCTCAGATTTGCAGTCAGTCGCTGGTAATCAAGGGAATATATGGTTATGAAAACGGATGTATAAACGAGTGTGAAGAAGTTGAGAAAACAATAGATAACAGTTTCTCAAGAACTATGGGCGCTTCGAAATATGATCGCTTTGCCAGAAAGGTTTACCGGAAATATAAACTTATGTATATCCGTAAACTTCCGAAAGTGGTGTCTTGAATTGTTTTATACGATAAAAATCATTAAAATTGCAGACTGTTTCTTAACACGCATATCATTAACTACTGAAATATGGCCGATAAATTAATCTCAAAGATTCCCGACGGACCTTTGGCTGAGAAATGGACCAAACGTAAGTCGGAACTTCGTCTCGTCAATCCCAACAACAGAAGAAAACTTGAGATCATTGTAGTAGGTACCGGTTTGGGAGGAGCTTCCGCAGCCGCTTCCCTAGGTGAACTTGGTTACAATGTCAAGGTTTTCTGTATCAGCGATTCTCCCAGAAGGGCCCACTCAATCGCCGCTCAGGGAGGTATCAATGCCGCCAAGAATTACCAGAACGACAATGATGCTGTTTACCGTCTCTTCTATGACACCATCAAGGGAGGCGATTACCGCAGCCGTGAGGCGAATGTTTATCGTCTCGCTGAGGTTAGCGCGGCCATTATCGACCAGTGCGTGGCACAGGGAGTTCCTTTCGCCCGTGAATATGGCGGATATCTTGCCAACCGTTCATTCGGAGGTGTCCAGGTCAGCCGTACTTTCTACGCCCGTGGACAAACCGGACAGCAGCTCCTTCTCGGCGCTTATGCCGCTTTGAACCGTCAGGTCGCCGCCGGAACCGTGACAAGTTATCCTCGTCATGAGATGCTTGACCTCGTCATAGTAAATGGCCAGGCAAAGGGTATAATCGCACGTAACCTCGTGACCGGCAAGCTTGAGAGATTCGGTGCTCATGCTGTTGTTATAGCGACTGGAGGATATGGAAACACCTATTTCCTCTCTACAAACGCTATGAACAGCAACGGATCCGCAGCATGGCAGTGCTACAAGAAGGGCGCTTATTTCGCCAATCCTTGTTTCGCCCAGATCCACCCGACCTGTATTCCTGTTCATGGAGAGCAGCAGTGCAAACTTACTCTTATGTCCGAGTCTCTCCGTAACGACGGACGTATCTGGGTTCCCAAGAAGATGGAGGATGTTATGAAACTCCGCAAGAAGGAGATCAAGCCTTCCCAGATTCCTGAGGAAGATCGTGATTACTATCTCGAGCGTCGTTATCCTGCTTTCGGAAACCTTGTTCCTCGTGATGTCGCTTCCCGCGCGGCCAAAGAGAGGTGCGATGCTGGTTTCGGAGTAAATGAGACCGGTCTTGCTGTGTTCCTTGATTTCTCAGACGCCATTAAGAGGCTTGGTCATCAGAGGGTTCAGGAGCGCTACGGCAACCTGTTCGATATGTATTTCAAGATAAACAATGTCAGCCCTTGGGAAGAGCCGATGATGATCTATCCCGCCATTCATTACACTATGGGCGGTATTTGGGTTGACTATGATCTTCAGACCACTATTCCTGGACTGTATGCTATCGGTGAGGCTAACTTCTCCGACCACGGCGGAAACCGTCTTGGAGCTTCCGCCCTTATGCAGGGTCTCGCTGACGGTTACTTCGTACTTCCTGTCACAATCGCCGACTATCTGTCCAACAAGTTCGCCGAGCCTAAGACAGACATCAACGATCCCGCTTTCGATGAGGCCGAGAAGGCTGTCCAGGCCAGAATTGACAAACTCTTCGCGATAAAGGGTAAGAAGACAGTTGATTCCCTCCACAAGAAACTTGGAAACATTATGTGGGAATATGTCGGAATGGCCCGCAGCGAGGAAGGACTGAAGAAGGCTATCGAGGAGATTAAGGAACTCAAGAAGGAATTCTATGAGGATGTGTGCGTTCCCGGCGAGCAGAACCAGTTCAACCAGGAACTCGAGAAAGCCCTTAGGCTTGAGGATTTCTTTGAGATTGGTGAGTTGATGGCTCGTGACGCCCTTAACAGGAACGAGTCCTGCGGTGGTCATTTCCGTGTCGAGAGCCAGACCGAGGAAGGCGAGGCCAAGAGGGATGACGCCAATTACATGTACGTCGCCGCTTGGGAGTACAAGGGAGAGGACAAAGAGCCTGAACTCCACAAGGAGCCTCTCAAATACGAGTTTATCGAAGTCAAAACCAGAAACTACAAAGAATAACCGGATATGGATTTCAATCTTAAGATATGGCGTCAGAAGAACGCCCGTGAAAAGGGTCATTTTGAGACCTACCACATCTCTGGAATCGAGGAGGACGCTTCGTTCCTCGAGATGCTCGACATCTTGAACGAGCAACTCATCCGGGAAGGTAATGATCCTGTGGCTGTTGAGAGAGGTTGCCAGAGTAGTGGCCCGGTCTCTTTCGACCACGATTGCCGTGAGGGAATATGCGGAGCCTGCTCATTGTACATTGATGGCCGCGCACATGGTCCGGATGATCATGTGACGACTTGCCAGCTGTTCATGCGTCATTTCAAAGACGGGGCAACCATTACCGTGGAGCCTTTCAGGAGCCCGGCTTTCCCTATAATAAAGGATTTGGTTGTTGACCGTAGTGCGTTCGACAAGATTCTCCAGGCCGGAGGTTTCATCTCTGTCCGCACAGGAGCCGCTCAGGATGGTAATACTATACTGATCCCTCATGACAATGCGGAGAAGAGCATGGACGCCGCAGCTTGTGTTGGTTGTGGAGCTTGCGTGGCTACTTGTAAGAATGGTTCAGCGATGTTGTTCGTCGCTGCGAGGGTATCCTCTCTTGCTTTGCTGCCGCAGGGTCGTCCTGAGGCTGCCACAAGGGCCAAGAATATGGTCGCCAAGATGGAAGAGCTCGGATTTGGAGGTTGCACCAACACCCGCGCTTGCGAGATGGAGTGCCCGAAGGGCATCTCGATCGAGCATATAGCCAGGCTCAACAGAGAGTTCCTTAAAGCTAAATTCAGGGACTAAAGAGCTAAATGAAGTTATCTTTTTTCAGCCGGGAACGGATGATGGAAAAGTAACTTCTCATCTGAACATTACGGTTTATCCGGCCGAAATTGTTCATGTGGTATCGCCTGTCCAGAGTCACTAGGTCTGATTCGAATATACCAGCACCTGACTCTCGGACGGCGATAACCCATTGTGCCGTTTCAGAACTGGACAGGGACTCATCGAATCCTCCGACTTTGTCGAACAATGATTTACGACAGAGCATACATCCGGCCAGCATCCTTCTGTAGGGTTCCGGATTTATACTTAACGAAGCGCTCTGTTCGGGAGTAAGTTCTTCTGAGATAAAATCCTTGGCGAGGAAACTCAATAGACTGATAGATTCATCCGATGATTCAGCCAGTCTAAACGCTTTGTCCAGAGCCCCGGGAACAAAACGATCATCAGCATCGAGGTAAATTATCCATCTGCCTCTCGCCAAAGCAAGAGATTCATTTCTGGAAGTAGCTTGTCCTAAATGACTTCTTGAAACGACAGTTCCGAATAAACCATTGTTATTCAAGGTATCCACAGCCACCTTTACACTTTCGTCAGATGATCCGTCGTCAACAACAATAATTTCTGTGTTGAATTCGGACTTGCAACTCAGAATAGCCTCTTCTATATACTTTTCGGCATTCATGCACGGAATAAGTATGCTCAAATCATATAAAGGCTTGTTAATGAAGTGTTTCCGTCTTATACCCAGCAAAAAGGCCTCCAGCCTTTTCTTGCCCCTTTCGGTCTCGTTTAGAAGAGTATTTACAGACAAACCGGATCCATTGATATGTCTGATGTCAAGCTCTTTTTCCACAATCTGATACTTCGCTCCTGAAGAGATGGCCCTTACGATCCACTCGGTGTCGTCACGCATAGGCAAGGACTCATCCAAAACACCAATCCTGTCAAATAGAGACTTCCTCGCAAGACAAGATCTTAAATGGAAAGTGTTGTCTTTTAATGACATATCCAATATTCTCCGCGACCCCGTACTTGTGTCATCAGTCACATTCCGGTCTAGAATGAACACAATGTCCGTTTCCGGATTCTCATCAAGAACCGCCACTTGGTCCGCAAGTTTACCAGGAAGCCACTCATCGTCCGCATCACAAAAAGCTATCATACGCCCTCTGGCAAGCCTCAAACCATCATTGCGTGCTTTCGCGGCCCCTCTATTTTGAGCCACCCGCACAGGTATCAGCTGCTTGACGTCTTTGTAACGTTCGGTCAGTAGATCGAAAGTACCATCCGACGAACCGTCATCCACAACAATAAGTTCCATCGAGTCATCCAGTTGCGGGATAATACTGTCAAGACACCTGGGTAAAGTCAATGTGGCGTTGAAAGCGGGGATTATCACAGAGACTTTAATATTTTTCCTTGAATCAAGATTATTTCCTTCATTATTATCGCCAAATAAAGCCTTTAGACTGAAATATGATAATCTTTCCTTCTGGAAGTCCTTATGGTATAACCCTTTATACACCTCATCCCATTCGTCGGCGAAATGTATGTCATTAAACAACCAAGGCTTCGCCCGACCCGGAAAATGAACAATGGCGGCGTTTTCTTTCGCATACACCAGATCTTCTTTTCTGGCTATGCAATGGGTCATGGAATTCCAAAGGCGGTAGTCGACAATCTTAATATGACCGTCAAATACGGCATTCACAAGATCTTGCCCAGGAAACATCAGTTTCCGATCTTTGTTTTCAGAAAGAAAAGCATCTCGAGCGGAATTGATATCCGCATTCCTGATGGCGTCAAGGTCATACAGCATAACCCCGGCATTGAAATAGTTTCCGGGTTGAGATAGTCTTAAAGATTCGGCGTTCCGACGGATAAGGGAAATCATGGAAGGCCCATAGGAACATGCCGCGGCCCATTTTCCTTCCAATTCTATCTCATATAATTCTTTCAAGGATTTCCTGACAATAATATCCGCGTCCAGCCAAAGAATCCGCCTGATCTCTTTTGGAATATAATCGGCGGCCATTAGCCGGAAATATGTCTCTTTAGAGATATATGCTTTTGTGTCGGCACCTTCAAAGACAGAAGAATCAACCAGGATGCTGAAGTATTCTCCTCCAAGAGAGGTCACAACGGATCTTAACTCGTCATCCGCTTCTTTTGAAAGCGCGGAGCGAAGCATATATATCTGATGAGGAATAGGCGAGGGGTTGGAATCGAAGAACGATTTCAGCATCACCTCTAACGGCATCAGGTAATTATCATTGCAACTAACAAGAATATTCATGGTATGGAAACAGTTGACGGATAATCCCCGTTTTTCTTGATGTAGCTGAAATAACTCAGATAAGCGGAAGGATTATACTTTGAAAGCCATTCGGAATAATCAGGACAAGAAAGCATCTCTTTTAACAAGAACATGTCAACAAAGCTGTAATATTTAGGAAACTCCTTCACTTCGTCAACGATGTCAGCGAAAAAAGAACGTATGAAATTATACTGCGACTCATTCTCCATCACCAACTTCCGAGGGACAGAATACAACCTTGCCCTTCCTCTTGGAATATTTCTGGCCCTTAACTCATCGTAAAACAAACGATAATTCTCGAAATGACGGAATCCGGCGCCCGGTTGTGTGACGAGTGACCCGGCCCTTTGATAATAATGATAATACGGGCCGGAAAAGATATAACTCTTCTCTTGGAGAATCTCAGCGAGAGAAGTGAAAAAATTATCTTCAACTCCGCCTTTAAGCAAGGGAGAGCGTATATTATTGTCATTTAAGTATTTAAGTCTGTACAAGCGGGTCCAGACAACTGGAAAAAAGCGAGATTGGACCAATGATGGAGAATAATAACCCGGTTCTGGCTTTATGAATCCGAAGTCTCCTGAGGGTTTCCTTTCCGACGGATCATCATATTCTTTGTACCAATTCCGATTTATCACGACATCGTTGCCAGTCCTGATCGCCGCATTATACATTGCTTCGATCAAGCCGGAATCTATCCAATCATCGGAGTCCATGAAATAAACGTACTCTCCTCCGGCGATATCAAGGGCCAAGTTGCGGGCATACGGAACCCCGTGATTCTCTTTAAGTTGTACAGGGCGGAACCGTTCGTCTTTAACGGCATAAGATTCAATGATTTCCCAAGACTTATCTGACGAACCGTCGTCTATACACAAGACCTCAAAATCTTTAAAGGTCTGGGAAAGAATAGAGTCCAGACATCGTTGCAGATATCTTTCAGTATTGTAAACCGGGACTACTACAGAGACCTTCATTTTTCCGGCCTCCATCCCTCGTCGGCATCGACTTCGTGTATCGGGTCAGCGAAGAGAAGTTCCTGAATATCTTTATAATCCTTACATGCCGGAGTGAAAGAGTCCGCCTCGGCTATCACGGGGTCAATGGCCGCAGGTTTTGTAGCGGAGGATTCATCGGGCACAATGATCTCAAAAGCGATTAATTTGTCGACGAAGGCGCGTATTTTTTCTTCCACATCTGCCGGAGCACCCGGAAGGGCGGCTACAGCAGTATTAATATCGTCTATCGCGCATCCAGCCAAAAGATTCTCATATATAGCTGTACCAAAGTAGTTCATACCGTAGTAAATACCTGTTACAGAATTAATTACGATCGCCGTTCCTTCGGTGATGTCGGCAAGCATCTTTGGCTCGTTAAGTTTGTATTTCATATTGATTATGTTTGTTCTAAAGCAATGTTTTGTAAATATACTCTTTTATTATTGATGCTGATGAATATATTGTTTCCAAATATATTTTTTCAACACGGAAGGGATAATTCCGGCATTTGATCCTGCGGTTAATGCGGAAATAATGGTTTTTCGCACTGCTGAAACAGCCTCTCCTGCCCCATAGATGACATCTCTCTTAAAAAGAAAATCAACATACTTTTTCTCAAGTTGTTTTTCTGATAATGAAGATTCGGGCAAGTTATCAGGAAGCACACCATGCAGAACAGATCCCACCACGGCCTCCGCGAATAAAACTTGGAATTCGACCCCAGCCGAACATGCGTTCTCCCATATTATTCCGTGATCAAGACCTCCACTATTCTCAGCCAGCTTATTTATGTCTACTATAAGATTCAGGTTATTCTTCAAGGATCCTTTCCTGATGATAGTTTCATACACATCAACCAAGGCCAAGAACACAAGATCCTCATGGCAAGGAAGTTGTCCGTTTGCCTTTCGCATAACGCTATTGTCCCAAGCCTTGTGTAGATTAACTTGTTTGTCTTTCACCATCGAGGAAAGGGTTTCCAAGGCGAGGTTATATTCTGAAGCGGGCACAAGGATATCCAATCCTCCGATCCATCGTTGATAATCAGGAAAATAGCCCCTCATAGCCATATCTCCCGCCAGGAGAAAGGGAATATTTTTCTCTTTCAAAGAGTTGGAAATAGTTGATATTGAGGCTCTTGTCTGAATCTCTTTGAATCGGCAATAAGAAAGCACACCATTCAGCCTTGGAGTGACCGCAGCCGGAAACACAAGATCTTGGCGGCTTTTCATCAGAAGCGCGATAAGAAGATTAGTTCTTATTGGGGTATTATCGATATCCCATTCCCTAAGAATATTGTCAAGTTCGGCTTGTGAGCAAGAATTGTCCAAGGTCAATTCCAGAAACTTCCTATCCACATTCCGCAGCGAACGGTTTGCCTGTTCACGTATATTATTTATGAGAATATCGCCCCCTTTCATTCTGATTCCAAACCGACAAAACCCTCTTTATTTAATATCAAGGAACGAGTGAACGGATCAAAAAACCCTTCTATATGAAGATTTGCGCAATTCCTGGCACGGAAGAAGTCAAACGTGGACGGTTGATATAAATCCAAGTCTATCAAATAATTACCATTAGCGAGATATTTCGGGAGACGAATGTGTTTGACAATCTCAAAAGGCCCCGGCTTAAAAGTGTAAAGTTTGTCCGTATAGCGTCCCTCCATCAGTGAAGCCATCGGGGTGCCATCGATTTTCTTTATGATGAATTTAATCTCGCATCTTATAGGATTCTGTGTCTCCCCTTCGATCACGACGTCCAAATATTCCTGACTATTGTTGATCGATATTTGGTTTGACTCAGATCCGTTAATGGTTATTTTAGAAACGGATATATATTCTTTGCGATAACAAATGGCATCGATAATTTTCTGTGCCGAATCCAAACTGGAGTCTTTAATATAATAATCCACAGCCTGATCTGCCGTTCCGTCGAAAACAGCTTCGCCATTATCAAGCACCAAACCTCTTTTACACAGGCTTTTGATGGCGCCCATGTTGTGACTCACAAAGAGAACCGTACGCCCCTCCCCGCTTGCGACGTCTTGCATTTTGCCGATGGCCTTTTTCTGGAACTCGGCATCACCGACAGCCAGAACCTCGTCTACCACAAGTATTTCCGGCTCCAGAAACGCCGCCACGGCAAAGCCGAGACGAACAGTCATTCCGCTTGAATATCGCTTGACGGGAGTATCCAAATATCTTTCCACCCCGGCGAACTCCACGATGTCATTTATCTTCCTGTTGATCTCGGCCCTGGTCATGCCCATTATAGAGCCATTCATGTAGATATTTTCCCTGCCAGTCATCTCTTTATGGAAGCCGGTGCCGACTTCCAGTAGAGATGCGATCCTTCCGTTTGCCCTGATAACACCGGTCGTTGGAGAAGTGACCCGCGAGAGAAGCTTCAGCAAAGTGGATTTTCCGGCACCATTCTTTCCGATTATACCCACGACGTCGCCTTCAATCACATCGAAAGAGATGTCTTTCAAGGCCCACACATAATCAGAAGAGCCTTTTTGGGTCCGATCGTTGATCTCGCCGACTTTGAGATATGGATCCTCACGCCCGAGTATTCTTGTTTGCCACCAACGGTTCAGGTCATGGCGCAATGTGCCAGTCCCTACAAGTCCTAACCTGTAAAGCTTCCCAACGTGGTCAAATTGAATGGCAATATCACTCATGCTTTAACAAAAATAGTAAAACGAAGATACTTAACAAATTATATTAGTTACATTTGTGGGCTTGAATTATAGAATACATTTATGATGGGCAAAGAACAGGTGGAGTCTATTTTGGCAAAGCTGGCGCTGGATTTGTTTAGCGAGACGGATTTGAAAATCCTTCGCCTCACACAGTTGCCAATTGTGTCTCAAAAAGATGTTGACTCCGCATTGGTAGAAAACGGTCTCACGAATCCTTCTTCCGCAAGTTTCACGATAGCCTATAACTTCGCGACTATCCACCCGGAAATATCTTTCCCAGAGGAAGTTAAACCACTTCTCGCCAAGGTTGGAATAAGATGTCGTGACAGACATCTGAAACTTCTTTCACATTTCTCAAAGATTAATTCCGCGCTTAACGAGAGAGGGGTTTCGTTTATTGTGATTAAAGGCGGGGCGATGAAATCCTATCGTCCTGAATGGACGAGATGGATGTCAGACGTCGATATTTTGATTCCGGGAGATGATTTTCAAGAAGCTTTGGATGCGGTACGAGGATTGGGGTATATTATAGGAGAAACTCACCACAGCGCAGGCCTTCGCGATCCGAAAACCGGGCAGAATGTATTGGACATCCATCGTTTCATACCGATGGGGACCGGAAAGGAGAAGTTATTCAACGAAATATTGGTAAAAAGAGCGATAATCTTACCGTTCTCTTCTTTGACCGTCAAGGTTCCTTGTCCGGAAGATATGGTGTTTATATCATTGGTAAACTTCTGGAAGAACGTTACTTACAAAACAAGCGAGAGGAGTGTCGCCAATCTTTGTTTCGATCTTAAGTTCCTTAGAGAAAGGGAAAGTGGCCTCAATTGGGATATTATTCGTTTAAACGCGTTGACTACCGAATCTGTTGAGACGGTCTATTTGGCCTCCCGGCTTCTTGAAGAGGTTGTTCCGGGCTTTTTCCCGGATGGATTCCTTGAGGAAGAAGCAGATCTTGAGAAGGTGGAAACGATTCTGGCACAGACACTTCACACCAGAAATGTGCTCTGTCCTTTGCAAGAAGAAATCGGAGAATTCAATATTATTAAAGCCCTGAAAGAAGGGAAACCTTTTTTCAAATATATATTCCTTCGGACTAAGTATTTCTTACTCAAGAGATTCCCCCGTCTTTCCTTTTGAATAACAGCCCGGCGGCTGCCAACAAAAGCATTATATACAGGGAAATAGAAGAGACCAGAGATAGTTTTGCTCCTATTCTGTACGAAGGCGGATCCATCCTCATGGTGATCTCGTGATCTCCCGCAGGCACGATTATACCCCTCAAAGTCCAGTCTGCTCTAAATATTTTCAGAGGAGTATTGTTCTCTAGCCTGGCTGTCCATCCGATCGGGTAGTAAATCTCACTGAATATTATAGCCCTCGGACTGGAAGCATTGTAGATGTATTTCACCTCGTTAGGAGCATATGAACTCATAATGAGAGTGTCCGAGGCGCTTTTTGCCGGTGGTATTTTCACGTTTTTGAAGTCCGGTCCAAGAACCGCTGTCCTCTTAAGGTCTGTTTTCCCGAGTGCCTTTATCTCCTCTTCGGCCGTATTGGTATATAACGCGGAATCCACAAACCAAGCGTTGCCCATCGCATATGGATTCTGCAGGGGCATTCTATTGTCATCAAAGATGAAATACTTGGTATTCAGCATACTGAGTACCGGAATAGGCAGCAGGTTGTTAAGGTAATCATTGAAGGTTTTTGATTCTTTGATTACAGCCGACACGCTTGAGACTTCCTTTATCAGGTAGTTGTTTATGAGGTCGTCATACCTTCTTAATTTCGCCGCGTTATACCCACCAATACTCTTATGGAAATAGCTGGCTTTAGAGTCGGAAAACAGGTCCACAGTCAGGTCCGCCACCCTGTACGAAAGAGCATCATCCTCTTTCATTCGCTTGTCCACCTCTCTTGGGCTCAACGTTTTCGCGAAGGCCCTTTTGGTCTGGAAATGACTGGCGTTGAGATACCTTCTTCCAACTCCGAAGAGATTAACGAGAACAAGCAAGCACATGGCCACTGCGGCAATGTTTCTTGTCTTCTCATTCCTGTTTTTGTTAAAAGACCAGAGCAAAACCAGGAAAGCGCCAGACACGAATAAAAGAGATACCAGTGCGTCCTTCCGGAGAAGGGTTTTCCTATCTGCCGCCAGCGCTTCCGCGTAGTTTTCTGAATAATTAGCGTCAACAGAGCTGTGGAAATCTCCGGCCAGGCCAGGGAATATAAAGAAAATCAAGCAGATACCGCCAACAATTCCTAGGGCGATCAGGCCTTTTTTTAAGAAATCGTCTTTGTTGACAGAGCCGTCCAACACTTTTTTCAAACCGAGAAATCCGAGTGCCGGAACCACCAGTTGAAGGATAACCAACGACATGGACACCGCTCTGAATTTGTTGTAAAACGGCACATGGTCATGGAAGAACCGTGTCAACCCTATCAGGTTGTTCCCTAACGCCAACCCTATTGCCAAGAGTGCGGCGGCGAGCATCCACCACTTGTCCTTCCCGTCGCAAACCATCAGCCCGAGAATGAACAGGAAAACGCTTATAACCCCAATATACATAGGTCCGGCAGTGTTGGGCTGCGGACCCCAATACAAAGGCTGTGATTTAATTTCTTTCCTTACATTTTTATTCGATTTCCTTAAACATTCCGCGGTCTTGGAAGTCATTGGTAATGGTCCTATTGAAGGGCCTCCGTTGAAATTCGGGATGATTAAGTTTGGAATCTCATTCCATCCGTAAGACCAGGCGGTGGAGTATTCAAGCGATAATCCTTTATTGTTTTGGCCAGACAATTCCGACCCGCCCCTTGTGGTTTGTGATGTGTATTCCCAAGTTGGCAGAAGTTCGCAGGCGTTTGTGGCCAAGCCCGCCGTGCCTAAAACCAAAAGTAAGGCGGAGGCTGTCAAGAAACGGCCCCACAGGGCCTTCAAACGCTGTTTTGATACACAAATCCAGATAATAAGACCGATTACATAAACAGCGATTATCAGCCCGAGATACCAGGTTATCTGAACATGGTTCGCCTTCACTTGGAACGCGAACGCGAAACCGGTCATCACGGCCCCGAGAAGAGTCAGGGGAAGCCAGTCTTTCCATTTTCCTTCAGAATCGGCCAGGGCTTTCTTGTACGTGAATATAACCGCCGCAAGGACCCATGGAGCAAAGGCCAGCGCCCTCATCTTTGTGTTGTGTCCTACTTGGATGATTTGTGGATTATATGCGCAGAATGTGATCGCTATTGCACCTCCGACAGCTAAGATCGGATCAAGCCCCAGCACAAGCATCAAGAGAAAAGCTCCGAGCAGAGATAGGAATATAGTACTTGCCGGCGTCGCTTTTTTAAAGCTTAACAGCCTGAATATTGGGCGAGTAAGATCATTCTTAACATTTCCGGTTATCATGATGGTCGGCATACCGCTGAACATCGAGCCGGTCCATGCTGTCTGGTCTTTTGGGTGTGCCCTGTTCCACGTGTTAGCCTCCTGGCTCATTCCCAGATATCCGACATAATCCGGGGCGTTGACGGTCTTCCCTTCAAAAGTTTGCTCGGGCACGAAACCGAAAGCCGCCACCAGCAAGAGTGCGACACAAGCGAGATAGGTCTTAATTTTTTTATTCATTGTAACTTGGACTTGTTACAAATATAAATAAAAAACAAAACCCTATCAGTATAAAAACACTGACTTCTATATTCAGAAACAGGTTTACTGGAAATCTTTGAAGGAATAACCGCAGAAGTATCCTTGTCCTCCTTTGACGTTAGTCCACGCAGACGCGGCCGAGGTGAGTCCGAACCCCTCCAAATCATTTCTACTGCCGCTAAACACGCTCATACATGCCCGGTGGGCTTCTTTTGTCAAACGATAAACCCGGACGCGTGGTTTTGCTGACATAGTGCCATATACGGAGATAACCGAAGAGACGGAAACAGGAGAATTATCTTCAGACACTGCTCCAGACAAAACATAAAACGCCCTTGAAGCATTTCTATTGACAATCTTGCCGTCAGTCAAGCGCAAGATTGGGGCAGAGATAGGAAAGGATGTCGAGAACTCTGGCTTCTCCCCTGGTATAATCTCAATTACACCGTCGGGAACAAGCGCGGTCTCTTGAATATCGGAGCCTTCCCCGGTCACAAGTGCCAAACCATAATAAGAGTCACTTCCTTTCAACATAAACGAGATGTGATACTCTATCAACCCAGCGCCACCGACATTATTCTTGACAAACTCTTTGATTGAGAGGTTTTGAACGCAATCGTTTGTTGGAGCCTCGGGAATACTTGTAAGGGCGGACGCATCGGATACACCGTTCCCGGACAAACGGATAGATATCTCATCTCCGTGATTGAAATCTCCTTGAAGAATATATCTACCCTCAAAGGAAGCGTCTTCGACAACTTGAACACTCTTTCCATTAGATTCCACGCTGAAAACCGGATGGATGAGATTCGGACTCTGATGGTAATACTGTCCTTCCTTAATCGCGTAGAATCTGTCAAGATATAGATAGTGTACCGGATCGGAGTCATCCGAAGTCAGCATACACTCCAAACGCATGGAATCCAGGTCGTTTCCTGTATTCATTTCCTCGGTCACCTGACAGGCATAAAAGCTGAACAAAGACAACGATATGATTATGAACTTCTTCATTTCATGTAAGGATTAGAATGAATACGACCATCTGAGAGTAGGCATTATCGGGAATGCCGAGACATAAATGATAGACGGAGACTGGGTAGCGATGCCTTTATCGACCCGCGCGAAATTGACGTTCTTCCTGTTGTAGGCATTGTACAACCCGACAGAGATGACCCGGTTCTTGCCTCGTTTGGTTTTTCCGTATTGGGAATAGCCTAAGTCAAGACGATGGTAGGATGGCAGCTGCCAGTTATTCGGGTACGGAGCGCCGGCCAGATCAAACTGTGTGTAAAAACCATTAATCGCGTACTCCTCCGGAGAATCTGTCGGATAATAGTATTCGGGTACGGTCATCCTATTCCCGCCGTGATAGAACCAATCGGCGAAAAGCTCTCCGTTCAGAACGCGATAGCGGAAGGAAAGGTGGATGCTGTGACGGTTATCAAAACGGTCCGGGAACCACCCGTCATAAAAATCCTCAAACAAGCGTTCGCTGATGGAATATGAATACGATGCCGCGAAGGACACTCTTCCCCCTTCTTTTGACACACTGGCCTCTATTCCGCGAGCCCGTCCTTTTCCGTCAACGAATAGGTTTTCCCATTCATCCAAAGGAGGATATATCAGGACAGGACCACCATATTCATGAAGGTGGTCAATGTTTTTCAAATAAGCCTCAATCCCGATTTTCCAACCATTGTTCCCGGAATAGTCTGCCCCGACGGCGATCTGATCGCCGACCGCCGGTTGTACGAGGTTGGTGCTCGGCATCCAGCAATTACCCGGGAAATCAAACGAGGATGACGAGAGCATGTGCAAGGGTTGAAACATCCTTGCATAAGAAGCTTTTATCGCTACAGAATTGACCGGCCTCAGGCTAACCCCCAATCGAGGCTCCGGATAGCTATAAGTCGTTCCATTCGCAAAATAAGCATCATACCTGAAGCCCGCGTCAGAACTGAACCACCGTACGGGAGTCCACTCTAAGGAAGCGTATCCCGCCACAGATCCCGAAGCGTAATGCATTGTCCGATCCAAATCTGTTTTCGCCGTGACAGACATTTCCTTTTCTTCTTTCGCGGGATCCTCAGGATGCTTCATCCTTTGTTTTTCCTCATAAGAATATACCCTATGCGGTGAGGAAATATAGCCATTACCTTCAACGCCAAACCTTATTCGAGCGCCCTTCCCCAGAATAAAGACAGAGTCCCATCTTAACCCTGGATTCTCGACTCCACTGTTATTCCCTTCCTTGGAGATGGAATTACCTTCGCGATATTGGTCGTCGACAGAATAATCGGATCTGGTCGAAATGTTGGCATAACCTCTCGAATAATATGCCCTGAGATTTGAATAGAATTTATCCGACGGATTTGTTTTCCAAGCCGCCACGGCAACCATGTTTCCCCAATTTGAAGAAAGCTTCAATCCATGGTCTGACCAGGATGTTCCATCACCGCCATAATGGTCCCCGTACTTGAGGAAGTCCACATCTGCCAATAAGGAGAACTCTAACGAACTTGTGCCTGATAGTCTCGTGCTGATCTTTCCGTCAATTTCCGTAAAACCGTACCACCCGTCGGACAAATAGTTGGTCATCCTATCCTGGAACAGGTTGCCGGCCGCCTTGAGTGCCGGCCTTGTCAGCAGTGACATCCAGTTTTGACGCAATGAGACAAGATAAGAAGTCTTCTTATTCCGGAATGGGCCCTCAAGGGTGATACGACCATCTGTCAAGGCGAAAGAATACTTTACATGCTTCTGATCAAAGTCTCCGGCCTTGACGGAAATGTCTTCCACCGAAGAGATCTTCCCTCCGAACCGGGAAGGGAAACCGCTTTTATACACATCAACGTGATCAAGTATGTCGCTGTTTACCACAGAGAACATCCCGCCCATGTGGGCCGTCTGCCAGACAGGCGCGCCGTCAAATAGAAAAAGATTGTCAGAGCCGTCTCCGCCTCTGACATACAATCCTGATGACATTTCGTTTCCCATAGCTACTCCCGGCAAACCCTGAAGGGTACGGATTATGTCCGGAGATCCCAAGACAGGAGCCAGGTCGAACTTCAACGCTTCCATCCGCTCGTGTCCGGTCTGGGAGAACGAAATCGATCTGATAACGTCTGCCGTCACGGTTGACGCGCTCAATGTGTCTTGTCGTTCCTGGGCGGAAACCAAAGAAGCAAAGAGAATCGAAACGGAAACAAAGAATATGGTTATTGGTAAACGCATACCCAAAGATACTACTTATTTCCAGTAATAATAATATTCTTCATATTATTGGAATAATCAATATGCGATAGTTCGAACCATCCGTCGTTACTACCGTTGTTCCCCCAATTTAAGTGGCAATAATAAATCGTAATTTGAGAGTTGTAAACACCATCTCCTCTCTCATAATCAAAGTCAGGATAGGCGGAATCTGCCAAATACCAAACATAGAATTCTGTATGATAATCCTGTTTCTGATATCCGTCACAGCACCAGGAAAAGGTTGTCCCGCTCGAATCTTCCCCTGTCATTATCAAAGGGTTATGATTATTCAAACTGGAAATGACGTTTGCTATATTGTGACTGTTAATCGAGCAATAATAATAGGAGTTCAGATAATTCTTTATGCTGTTGGGTTTAGTCTGCCCTAACGACTGCAAAGACACAAGAGCGGATTCTACAGAAGAAAGAAGCCAAGTCAATTGAGCATTTGGAGAGTCCGTATTTATTTGGTGGTTCGGCATCAGGTACCATGAATAAGTATTAGGATTCTCATAGTAACGCATCAATTGTCCGACAGATACGGTCTCAACTTTATATGATCCGGGAGAGGATGGATAATAAGGGTAGCTCCGACCCCATGTGGTAGAAAGATATGGCCCTTTTTGAAGAGTAGTATTTACTACTTCTCTTGTAATAAAAGAATAATCCATATAATTATACCCATCCCGTTCATAACAACTGGCATCGTAGCATAATTGCGCATACTCTGAATTTGAAAGTCCCGGAGGTTGAGTATACAGGTAGTAATAATCAAGGCCATTTTGAGTCCACATTTGAACATAAGCTCCTATCGCATCCCAAATCGTGCTATACGATCTAGTATTGATCATATCCGGTACTGTTGATTCCTCATATTGGAACCATAAGCTCTTCATTTCATTAGATAATGTGTCACTCTTATGCTTTTTGACATTCAGAGCTATCTGTTTTACAATGAAATCTAAAGAGGCATCCTCCTCATATGGCGCATAAATGCCATTAGGTACTTCGGCGAGAATAGGTGGCGATGTTTTGAATGCAGAGACTAAAGTGAAACCTTTATCTAGATTAACGGCGTACAAAAGCGGCTCTCCATCATCGCCTGAGATAGGAACTACATTTCTTATCAATGCGGAAGACGATCTGGTACCCGGAATTTGACGGGAAAGCAAAATAACGGTTGCCGCATCTTCCGCCGTCAAGGAGTTCTTTGATTGTGCCAACTTTTTTAATGGAAGGTTATTATCCGAGACAAGGGTCTGTTGCTCCTCATAGGAAAAAACGGATTCCTTGTTACAAGCGGGAACAACTATTAAGCATATGAGCAATGCGATGCTTAATCTATTCTTATTATAACACATAAGTAATTGGGTTTAATAATTATATAAAAGAGTTATACGTCAAATTCACCTTTATATTGTCGTCCTGACGGTAGGGTAAACAGAAGGATGTAGTGTCCAAGCCCCATTGTGATCGGGATGGTAGCGTAAAGGAACTGTGTGTCGATCATGCCGGAGTCATAGCCTCCGGTCGTGGTGTTCAAAACCTCAATCTCAATCTCGCCAAGGTTGGAGGTAAAAGAGAGAAAAACCGAGGATAACATGGAGTCATAGTCGGCTGAGATGGGGACAACTGGCGGAGATTTCGGCCCATGTCCCGGATTCAAACCCGGAAGTGGATCAATTACTATCACTACCACTGTATCTTCGATCTCCGCGATCGCCATAGCATGAGTTGGCACACAGAGTAAAAAAACAGACATGATAATGATGGATACTATTAACTTGATTCGCATAATTGAAGTTGTATAACGTCATTTGCAAAGTTCGGTTATAGTTCTTTATGACGATGCAACAACCATGATAAATAGCGTGATATAAAAACCAAACAAAAAACGCCCCACAGCTGTCTGCAAAGGCGTTTTTGAAAAATTGTGACGTTTTTAGCGTGATATAGCTATAACTGGTAATTGAAATTTATTGATAATTGGTAAGTTACATCTAACCAGCTAGCAATGAAACAATTACGTGCGCCCACCAATAATAGATGCATAATGATCCCCCAATAAGCCATATTTCTCCGAAAGCTTCTTTCTCAAAAACCTCTTTCTGGATCTAGTATTCTCAAGAGAAGAGATACCCATTATTATCATAACCGTCGTATTGTCAAAACCAGCGAAATAGTAGCTTGCCATGCGGTATTCAGAATCATTCAGACTTGGACAGTCCTCTCGGAACTTTGTCATTATTCCGTCCATTTCTTTATCTACCATTCTTTCAAAATCCTCTTGAGCCTTTGGATCTGTTCTCAGGTTCCCTATCTTTTTTTTCAGTACCCTGACAAGATTGTCAGACGCATCCTCGTCGCCAACATTACGATACGTCTCCTCATACACATTGGCGAGAAACTCGAACATGGCTTTTCTTTTGTTCGATCTTTCATTCTTGGCAACCTGATTTCTCAAATTCTCGATAACTATGTTAAACCTTTCTTGTTCTTCTTGCCTTCTGTGTGTCACTCTCTGATACAAAAGATACATTATGATTGAGAGGAATAACAACGCAAGGCACAGTAAAGTGATAATAATAACCTGCTGTCTTTGATTATGAATCATAACGGCCTGATTATCGACACTTCTCTCAAGGAAATACCTCTGAGAATCCGACGCAGAAACCTCAAATCGTTTTTTAATAATGGAGTCCCTGGCACTCATGGCGTACCAAAGATTGTGGTAAGCGTTATAATAGTCACCCTGTCTCAGATTCTCTCTATGTCTCCAATAATAATAGGAGTACAAATCCATACCGCCTGCTGGCGCCCCTCGCCCCCATATAGAGTCGGCCTCGTCATTATCACCCCGGGCGCATAGCAGGTAAGCGTAAGCATACTGTTCCGAAACATTCTCGAATTCCGCTCCATCTTCCAAGGCCTTAGAAAAATACTCCATGGCCTTGGACTCGTCAGGAATACGTAAACTCAACAAGAACAATGCGTATTCAATCATTGCCCTTTCTCTGATGTAACCGTTGATCGACCGATCTCTTAATAGAGTATTGAAACATGAGTCCGCCTCTTCCCATTTCCGGATTTGGCACAAGTTACCGGCCTTCCTCAATAGTTCAAGTTTTTCTTGATCCACCCTACCACAGCGGCGGAAACAATCCAAGGACTTGTCAATATAATCAGAGGCTTGAGCATGATCGAAGGTCTTCGTGAACGTGTCCGCCATCTTGGAATAAAGGACCCCCAGAAGGTTTTGATCGTCAATATGGAATGCTTGACTTACGGCTTGATTGAATGACACTATTGCCTCGTTGTAACCACCTGCGTTGTACTGCTCCGTTCCCAGATACATCCACGCCTTCAGTTTCTCTTCCGGGCTGCCGTGGCGGGAGTACCAGTCAACGGCGGGCTGGACAATCCTGGTGTCAGCGGTGTCTATGTAGTTCTTGTCCAGGGCTATGGCGTGAAGCAGGGAATATTTGGCCTTGACCGCGCGGCCCCGAAGGGCGGTCGTGTCGATAGCCCTGATAGCGGCCAGGGCGCTGTCCGGGCGGTCATCGATATAGGACTCGATGTCGGAGAGCCTTACATCGCGGCAAGACAATACTCCAAAAAGAAGTATAATGAATAGCAAGAAATACCTAAGCGTTCTCATAATTCCCTACCAGAGGAAGTTATTGAAGGGATAACGGCCGGCATGGATTTCGGCTACCATCTTATAAAGGTCAGAGCGAAGTTTGTCCACATTTATCTTGTTAATGGCGGACATGAATATGCACGGGGCCTTCTCCTCCGCTATCCACGTGTTTTTCAAATCTTCCAAAGTCCGGTTTTCCTTTCCCTTCGGGGTCAGCGAAAATTCGTCATATTCTTCATATTCATAAGCATCTATCTTATTGAATATCACATAGACGGGTTTGTTGGCCGCCCCGATGTCACGAAGCGTTCTCTCGACAACTTCCATTTGCTCCTCGAAGCCTGGGTGAGAGATATCAACCACGTGGAGCAATATGTCAGCTTCCCTGACCTCGTCCAGTGTGCTTTTGAACGCCTCCACAAGCTGGGTTGGCAGTTTCCTGATGAAGCCGACGGTGTCGCTTAGCAAGAAAGGCACGTTCTCAATGACTACTTTCCTTACCGTGGTGTCCAGGGTGGCGAACAATTTATTCTCGGCGAACACGTCAGACTTGGCCAACAGATTCATTATTGTGCTTTTGCCGACATTGGTGTACCCCACAAGCGACAGTCGGACCATCGATCCCCTGTTGCTTCTCTGGGTGGCCATCTGCCTGTCAACCTTTTTCAGTTGCTCCTTTAGTTTCGATATTCTCTCTTTGACTATACGACGGTCGATCTCTATCTGGGTCTCACCCATTCCGCCTCGGGTCCCCATTCCTCCCCTCTGCCGCTCCAAGTGGGTCCACATGCCCGCCAGCCTTGGCAGCATGTAGTTGTATCTGGCAAGCTCCACTTGCATCTTCGCATACGAAGTCTTTGCCCTCTGGGCGAATATCTCAAGAATCAAGCTTGTCCTGTCGATAACATATCCCACCTTGATTACCTTCTCGATATTTCGCTGCTGCATGCCGGTCAACTCGTCATCGAAGATAACGTAATCAATCTTGTTATCTTCGCAATAATCAGCTATTTCCTGCAGCTTTCCGGATCTTATATAGGTGGATTTCTCGGGTTTGTCCAAGCGTTGGACGAACTTTTTGTCGCCCGTAGCTCCCGCCGTCTCGGCCAGGAACTCGAGCTCATCAAGGTATTCCATCACCTTGCGCTCATCCTCATTCTGCCGGATTATTCCGACAAAAACAGCCTTCTCTATTCTCTCTTCTTTTGTCATTCTATGTAACTTATCCTTTACCAAAAAAGGCCATCCGGTTGGGGACGGCCTTTCTGTCGCGTTTTCCGCTTTTAGCGGAGCTGGAAGATCACAGGGAAGGTGTAGGTCACCTTGACGGCGCGGTCACGCTGCTTGCCGGGCTTCCACTTCGGGGAGCTCTGGACAACACGGACAGCCTCCTTGTCAAGCGACGAGTCAACACCTCTAAGGACCTTGACATTGGTCACTGAACCGTCCTTCTCAACCGTGAACTGAAGAGTCACACGGCCCTGGACACCGTTCTCCTTCGCGATCTCAGGATAAACGAGCTTGGAGTTGACCCATTTGGAGAACTCGTTGGCGTCTCCGCCATTGAAAGAGGGCTTCTCTTCCACGAGCTGGAACGGAATAGCCTCTTCCTCAACGACTTCCTCCTTGACTTCCTCCACATAGTCCATGATCTCGACACCTAGGTTGGCATCATCCTCAAGGCTCATGAAGTTGTCTTCCACCTTGATGTCATCCTCGACGATGTCGATCTGGTCTGACAGAACAGGGATCTGAGGTGCCTCGGGCGGCGGGGGAGGGGTCTCCTGTGTAATAGGAACCATCTCCTCGACTTCCACGATTTGTTCTTCAGGTCCGAAGACAGCGACGGTTTTCTCTCTTGTTCCGTAGGAGAAAGCTCCCCAGACAACAAGAAGTGCGGCCACGAGTCCGATCTCTGTAAAGAGCAGTCTCCTGTTCTCAAGATTGGCTTTTTCGGTTTTCTTAACTTCCATATTCAGTGAGTTTATTGTCTACAATAGGCTTCCAAAGTTAGAAATAATAATTTTCATTTCAAATTTTTTGGATTAATAGTTGTAGATTTGTATCGATTTTTGCAAACATCGTGCTATGATAAGGTATTTCTCAGAGGACATCAAGTTCGTATTAAAGGATAAACTGGCGAATAACAGGTGGTTAAAGATGGTTGCCGGGAGTGAGATCCGCACCATCGGAGACATTAATATTATCTTCTGTTCTGACAATTATATCCTCGACGTGAACATGCGTTATCTCCAGCATGACTACTTCACCGACATTATCACCTTCGATTATTGTGAGGGAAAGAAACTCTCAGGCGATCTGTTCATCAGTGTTGACAGCGTCCGGGAGAACGCCTTCGCTTACGGAGCGGAGTTTGATGAGGAGCTGCATAGGGTGATGGTTCATGGTCTTCTTCATCTTATCGGTTATGATGATCACACACCCGAGGAGGAGAAGCAGATCCATGAAAAGGAAGACTATTATCTTAAATTAAGAAATATAGTATAGCCGGGTGAGGGATTCTTACGACATAATTGTTGTCGGTGGCGGTCATGCCGGTTGCGAGGCCGCGGTTGCCGCCGCCAACCTCGGTTGCTCGGTTTTGCTTCTTAATGCCGATCTCCGGAGTTTCGCCAGGATGTCTTGCAACCCGGCTGTCGGCGGAATCGCCAAAGGTCAGATCGTCCGAGAGATCGACGCGCTTGGCGGGATGATGGGTTTGGTGACGGACGCCACCACGCTCCAGTTCCGGATGCTAAACCGCTCGAAAGGTCCCGCAATGTGGAGCCCAAGGGCGCAGTGCGATAAACAGGCCTTTTCCCTACGCTGGCGTAAAATTCTCGAAACTCATTGTAAATTAGATATTTACGCCGACTTTGCAGACATTTTCCTCTTTGAGAATTCAAAAATTGCCGGGGTCCACACGACTACCGGGGCAATTTTTAAGTCTCAAGCGGTTATTTTGACCGCCGGCACCTTCCTCGGGGGGAAACTTTTCATCGGCCGGACAACTTTCGAAGGAGGCAGGATCGGAGAGCTTGCGTCTCATGGCCTGACCGAACAGTTGGTAAGTCTCGGGATAAAGACCGGCAGGATGAAGACCGGCACTCCCCCTCGTATCGACATTTCATCAGTTGACACCTCTCGCCTTCTTCCGCAACTTGGAGATGCCGAACCGGAAAGGTTCTCTTATCTTGATGTGCCTTCTTCGATTCAAGGCGGATCTCCACAGATGCCTTGTTACATTCTCCATACCAACGAGAAGGTTCACGATATTCTTCGGGAAGGATTCAAAGACTCCCCTCTTCTTAACGGATTGATAACTGGCCGTGGACCACGCTATTGTCCAAGCATCGAAGACAAGCTGCGAGTTTTTCCTGATAATGATTCCCATCAGCTTTTCCTGGAGCCTGAAGGGAGAGACACAAATGAATATTATCTCCAAGGATTCTCGTCTTCTTTACCTTTGCAAACCCAGCTTGATGCCCTGCATGCGATAGAAGGACTTGAGGAAGTGAAGATATTCAAACCTGCCTATGCTGTTGAATATGATTACTTCGATCCGACGCAGCTGAAAGCGACTTTAGAGCTGAAAGATTTTGATGGTTTGTATTTCGCCGGCCAGGTAAATGGTACGACTGGTTATGAGGAAGCGGCTGCCCAGGGCCTGATGGCTGGCATCAACGCAGCGTTAAAAATACAAGAAAAAGAGCCTTTTATTCTGCGGAGAGATGAATCGTATATCGGTGTTTTGATAGACGACTTGATCACTAAAGGTGTTGACGAGCCCTATAGAATGTTCACCTCCAGAGCGGAATATAGAATACTTCTAAGGCAGGACAACGCAGATTTTCGTCTTACGGAAAAATCTTTCAATCTTGGCTTGGCGTCAGAAAAGCGTTACACAATTATGGCCTCCAAGCGCTCCCAGGTGGATGTTTTGAGAGATTGGTGTTACACGACTAAAGTTCGAGCCGCTGATGTGAATCCCTATTTGGAATCATGTGGCTCTACCCCCTTAACCGATTCCAAAAAGGTCGCGGAATTGGCTGCGAGACCGGAGACAAACCTTTCTGAATTGTTAAAAATTGTTCCACGTGGAACAATTTATCCGAAAGAAGTTGTCGAGGCTGTCGAGGTTGAAATTAAGTATAAAGGATATATTGAGCGCGAAAAAGCGGTGGCGAAGAAGATCTCCAGACTTGAAAATCTTAAGATTCCCGAGGGATTTAACTTTGATGGTATTCCTGGATTATCTATAGAATGTCGTCAGAAATTCAACCGTTACCAACCTCGCACGATCGCCCAAGCCTCCCGTATATCCGGAGTCTCCCCTTCTGACATATCCATTCTCCTTGTCTACTTCGGCCGCTAGATTCTTCGCTGCTCAGATTCTTCGCTTCGCTCAGAATGACAGGTACGACATGTCATCCTGAGGCATTTATGCCGAAGGATCTACTACATCATTTGAAGGGCAGACTTGATAATCTGCTCGACTTTTGCGTTTGGGTTGGCTTTGAGAATAGCCTGGATTGCTTTGTTGACAGTCGGCTTAGCGAAGCCGAGCATAACGAGAGCCCTGGACGCTTCCTCTACAATCTCGCTGCGAGCGGAGCCACCAAATAGTTCTGAGGAATCAGCACCTTCTCCCTTGACGACCTTGTCTTTGAGTTCTATTATAAGCCTCTGCGCGCTCTTTACTCCTATGCCCTTGACACTCTTGATCCTGGCCACATCTTCAGACAGGATAGCCTGACGTATCTCTTCTGCCGATAGCGAAGAAAGCATCATTCTGGCGGAAGATACACCGATTCCTGAGACACTGATGAGCAACTCAAACAATTCCCGCTCGTCTTTCGTGGCGAAGCCATAATAATCTTCCACGTCCTCCCGGAGATAATGGAAAATATAAACTTTAGCTTCTTTCTTCTCTTGTAGCGCCTGGTAGGTCTGCAGAGAAATCAAAATACTATAGCCGATACCGTTGTTCTCAAGCACAAGTTCCGCAGGAGAAAGCTCTGTGATTGTCCCTTTGATGTAGTCGATCATGATCAATAATTTCTTCTCAAATATACAAATGATTTATTAAATTTGTATGATATACAGGATTGAAGTCAGATGAGGATCCAGGACATAAGAAAGATGTTTCCAGCGCTGTCCCAGACAGTGTATGGGAAGCCTCTGGTGTATTTTGACAACGCCGCCACAGCTCAGCGTCCGGAAAGTGTTGTGAGGCAAATGGAAAGCCTCGCTTTGGGGACTAACGCCAATATTCACCGCGCTGTCCACAAACTTGCGGCTGACGCCACCGAGGAATATGAAAGCACCCGCGAGATGGTACTTGAATATATTAACGCCGGCTCCAGGAAAGAAATTATATTCACTTCAGGCACAACGGGTTCCATTAATCTGGTCGCATTTTCTTTCGGCGAGGTTTTCGTCGGCGAAGGAGATGAGATAATAGTTTCAGAAGAAGAACACCATTCGAATATAGTTCCTTGGCAGATGCTCTGCCAGAGAAAGGGAGCGACACTTAAAGTCCTTGGCGTGGACGATGAGGGCCATCTTAAAGTTAACGAGCTTGAGAACCTGATCACCGACCGGACAAAGCTTGTCGCCGTGACTCATATTTCCAATGTCCTTGGGATAATCAACCCTGTTAAAGAGATTGTAAATATTTGTCATTCAAATGGTTGCCCTGTTTTAGTGGACGGGGCACAGGGGATTGTCCACGAAAATGTTGATGTTCAAGATCTCGACTGCGATTTCTATGCTTTTTCGGGACATAAGATATATGCGGCAACCGGTACCGGAATCCTTTACGGAAAGGAAAAATGGCTCGAGCGTATGGTTCCTTATCAGGGTGGCGGAGAGATGATCCAAAACGTGAGTTTTTCCGGCACGACGTACGCACCGCTGCCTGGAAAATTTGAGGCAGGAACACAAAATATTAACGCCGTTCCGACGCTAAAGTCTGCGATTGATTTTTTGAAGTTGTTAAAAGATAGCGAGTTACAAGGAGAAATAAAGCATGTGGAGGAGTATCTGGAGAGATCCTTCGCTTTGCTCAGGATGACAATGGGAATCAAAACATTTGGCGTTCCACGTGGAACAAAGAGCAAAGCTCCGATATATTCTTTTGTTGTGGAAGGTGCCCACCATGAAGATTTGGCGCTGATCCTTGACAAGATGGGAATAGCAGTCAGGTCGGGCCAGATGTGTGCCGAGCCGCTAATGGATCGCTTTGGAGTCACCGGAATGCTACGTGTCTCGTTGGCCCCTTACAACACTATCGAGGAAGTGGAATACTTCGTTAAAGCCCTTGAAAAGGCAGTGAAGATGTTGGTTTAAAACAGGAAGAATGAATACTCTTGAAGAAGCCAAGAAGGCAGTTATAGAAGACTTCTCGATGTACGATGAGTGGCTCGACAAATATGAGTACCTCATCGAACTCGGAAAGAACCTTGAACCGTATCCTGAAGAAAATAAAACCGATGACAAGTTAATTAAAGGCTGCCAATCAAGAGTTTGGCTTGACTCTAAGCTGGAGGACGGCAAGATTTTCTTCAAGGCTGACAGCGACGCCCTAATCACAAAGGGCATCATATCGCTCTTAATCAGTGTCTATTCAGGCAGGACTCCGGAAGAGATCGCGGGAGATGATTTCGGTTTCATCGGTGAGATTGGCCTCAAAGAGAACCTTTCCCCGACCAGAGCAAACGGTCTGGTTTCAATGATCGAAAAAATCAAGGAATTGGCTACAGAAAGCATCTCAAAAGATGACGTTCTGACTGCGGAGGACGCCAAAGAATTGGCGCCTCTATATGATAATGTCGTGATGGCCCTGAAGCAAGTTTATGACCCGGAGATCCCGGTCAACATTTACGATCTCGGCCTCATTTACGAATTGATTATCAACAAAAAACACGAGGCATTCATCAAGATGACATTCACCGCCCCGACATGCCCCATGGCAGACGAGGTTCTGGCCGAGGTCAAGGCGAATGTGGCGGATGTTCCAGGCATAACTGCCTGTGAGGTTGAATTGACCTTCGAGCCGCCATGGGATCAGTCGATGCTTTCAGATGAGGCTCGGCTGGAACTCGGGCTGGATGATATCAGTAAATAACGGAACCAATTGATAACCACATATTTTAACACGATGAAAAAGACACTTTTACTGATAGCGATAATCCTCCTTGCAGGATGTTCAAAACCCTCGGGAATCAATTTCATTATGGAGACTGACATCGGGAACGATGTTGACGACGCCCTGGCGATGGATTTACTTTACAAGTACCACGAAGCGGGCCAAATCAACTTGCTTGGAGTTTGCGTCAACAAGGAAGGCCCTGCTCCGGGAGAGTTCGTGGACATCCTCAACACTTGGTATGGCCATCCTGATATTCCCATAGGAATCATACGAAAGGGAGCTTTCTGTGAAAACGATGGCGTAAACTACGCCAAGGCGGTGGTCAATCTTAAAGACGATAACGGGAAACCATTGTTTGCCAGGACGTTAAAAGAATATGACACCCTTCCGGAAGCCGTTGAACTCTACAGGAAAATTCTTTCAAAAGCGAAAGATAAGTCTGTCACTATCGCATCAGTGGGGTTTTCTACAAACCTTGCCAGACTTCTTGAGACTGGTCCGGATGAGTATTCCAAGTTGGACGGTATGGCGCTTGTGAAGAAAAAGGTCAAGTTGCTCGTCACAATGGCCGGGCAAGTCTCTGATCCTGAGTATCACGAATATAATATTGTCCGAGACATCCCTGCCGCCCAGAAAGTGTTTTCAGAGTGGCCGACTCCGATAGTCACATCTCCTTTTGATGTCGGATGCGCGGTAAAGTATCCCGCGACAAGCATTGAGAACGATTTCGCTTGGGCTGGTCCCCATCCTATGATCGAGGCTTACAAAGCGTATAAGCAAATGCCTTATGACAGAGAGACTTGGGATCCGACCGCCGTACTTTATGCGGTGGAAGGGGACAAATGGTTTACTGTCTCTGAGCCGGGACTCATCAAAGTGACTGACGAGGGAGGTACCATATTCACACCTTCTCCAGACGGTTCGAGGTATTATCTCACCATTGATAATGCCCAGGCAAACGCGATAAGAAATCATTTCATTGAGGTCATAACGACGCCACCCGCAAACAGGAAATAGTTCAGAATAAGATATTTAAAACTAATAACCAATATGAAAGGAAAGATTCTGGTGATAGGCAGCACCAATACCGATATGACCGCCTTTTGCGGAAAAATGCCCGCTCCCGGAGAAACTGTTCTCGGAAATGATTTCGTTATGGGCCCGGGGGGCAAAGGTGCCAACCAGGCCGTGGCCGCGAAACGACTCGGAGGAGACGTGAAGTTCATCTGTAAAGTCGGCAAAGACATATTCGGAGAAAACACTATCCGCCATTTCCGTGAGGAAGGACTCGACCCGTCGGGAGTGATGATCTCATCCAAGCCGTCAGGCGTGGCTCTCATTACGGTTGATGAGAGCGCCGAGAATTGCATAGTGGTGGCCTCTGGAGCCAATAACGATTATACGGAGGAGGACATCCGCTCCTGCAAGGATGCGATTGATGAGTGCGACATTTTGCTGATGCAGCTGGAGATCCCCGTTCCGGCGGTACTGGAGGCGGCCAAACTAGCGCACGAGGCAGGAAAGACCGTGGTATTGAACCCTGCTCCGGCGATAGATTTACCGGATGAGATATTCCGCCACATTTCCCTATTCATTCCAAACCAGCACGAATTGGCTAAGTATTCAGGAATGCCCGTGAACGGAGAGGGAACGGCCTCAGAGGCCGCTAAAGCGATGATGTCCAAGGGCGTGGGAAGGCTGATAGTGACGATGGGAAGCAATGGATCGCTGGTCTGTCAGGAAGATGGGACCGCCTTCGTCCCCGCACACAAAGTCAAAGCGGTTGATACCACAGGAGCAGGAGATTGCTATTGCGGGGCTCTTTGCGTGGCTCTCTCAGAAGGGAAAGACCTTATGGATGCCGCAGTATTCGCTACAAAAGCGGCAGCGGTCGCTGTACAGAGGGCCGGAGCGCAGGTGGCAATGCCATATCGAGAGGAAGTATCTGACAAATAATTATTAAGAATATGAAAACGCATAAAGTATCAATCATTTCCGTAGCTGTAATCGCCTTGTTGGCATGCGCTTGTGGGGAAAAAGCCGAAAAGACTACCCTTCCGGCAGAAGTGACCTTGTCCAAAGAGAAACTTATGGACAAAATCAAGGGAGGCTGGGCCGGCCAGATGATCGGCTGCACCTATGGCGGACCGACTGAGTTCGTTTACAGCACATTGATAAACGACAATATTCCCATCGAATGGCCGGAGCACAGGATACAATGGTACTATGACAAGATTCCTGGGCTGTATGATGACATCTATATGGACCTTACTTTCGTGGAAGTTTTTGAGAAAGAGGGTCTTGACACTCCGATAGAGAGTTTCGCCAAAGCCTTCTCTACCGCAGAGTATCCTCTGTGGCACGCCAATCAAGCCGCCAGGAATAACATCCAAAACGGAATTATGCCACCTGAATCCGGCTACTGGAAAAACAACCCTCATGCCGATGATATCGACTTCCAGATCGAGGCTGACTACGCCGGAATCATGGCTCCCGGAATGCCTAACGCCGCTGTTCATTTCACCGACGAGATCGGCCATATGATGAACTACGGAGACGGCTGGTACGGAGGAGTGTATGTCGCTGCCATGTATTCCCTCGCCTTTGTCTCTGACGATGTGGAATTTATTGTTTCCGAGGCGCTTAAGACTATTCCTAAAGAGAGCAAGTACTATCAGTGCATGGCCGATGTGATCGAGTGGCACAAGCAGTATCCCGAGAATTGGGAGTTGACTTGGGCCAGGGTCGAGCGCAAATGGGGCTTTGATATCGGCTGCTCCGAGGGCGCTTTCGGCACCACCAACATCGACGCTTTGATCAATAGCGCCTACATCATTATGGGTCTCCTTTATGGTGATGGTGATTTCTATAAGACAATCGATGTCTCAACCCGCTGCGGAAAGGATTCCGACTGCAACCCGGCTTCTTCTGGAGGTATTCTTGGTGTTATCCTTGGCTATGATGGCATACCCGATTATTGGAAGAAGGGCATGGCTGAGGTTGAGGACAGGAATCTGGCTTACACGGACATCTCTATGAACAAGACTTATCAGATGTCCTTCAACCAAGCTCTTAAGGTCATTGAGAGATATGACGGCAAGGTAGGAGATAACGATGTTACAATCAAGGTGCAGACACCCGAGACTGTTCGTTTGGAGCAGGGGTTCGAGGGTCACTGGCCAATAAAGAGGGTTGAGATCAGGAAGCCTATTCAGGATGCTGGAGAGCAGGAATTCAACGGCAAGGGTGTGGTCTTCACTTATTTGATGCCCATTGACAAGAAGGATGCCCTGACTGGCTATGTCGCTGAAGTTGAGGTATATCTTGACGGCGCTCTCGACCAGGTTGTCAAGCTTCCCGCTTCCAACAACCTTCGCAGGCTCGACCTTTATTTCAAGTACGATCTTCCTGTCGCCGCCCATAAGGTCTCATTCAAGGTCAAGAACCCCGACAAGGCCCATCCTGTTGAGGTTCGCTCGATGATTATTTATTCCGACAAACCCGCTCCGCTACAGCACGAGTAGATATGAAAAAACCGCAATTAATATGCGTCCTGCTGGCAGTCATTATCGCGGGATGCTCTGAAAAAAAGCAAGTTAGGGAGGAGGTTTCTTTGAAGCTCGATCCGGAAAAGGTTGAGTGGTTCAAGGACGCCAAGTTCGGTATGTTCATGCATTGGGGGCTCTATTCCATCTTGGAAGGAACTTATAACGGCCACACAATGCCAGACACCACTTTCCCGCAGGGAAACACATGGTACGCCGAATGGATCAAGCCACGTCTTGAGGTTCCCGATGACTACTACAACGGCCTTATCAATGAGTTTAACCCTGTGAAATATGACCCCGACAGTTGGGTCAGAGAAGCCAAGAACGCCGGAATGAAGTACTTGGTAATCACCGCGAAACATCATGACGGCTTCGCATTGTGGGATTCTGATGTGTCTGATTTTGACATCGCCGCGACACCTTACAAGAAAGACCTGCTTGCCCCGCTGGTGGAAGCCTGCAAGAAATATGGCCTTAAATATGGCTTCTATTATTCACACTGGCAGGATTGGGAAGATCCTGACGGAGCGATGCCTTATTGGTATCCCTGGCGGCCGGACGAGGATTTCGAGAAATATTGGCAAAGAAAATCCCTTCCGCAGGTTAAGGAACTGATTGAGAAATTCGACCCGGACCTGCTCTGGTTTGACACTTGGGACTGGGAGAATCACATTACACCCGAACGTAGGGATGAGCTTATCCGTCTGGTCAGGACATATAGTGACAAGTGCCTGATTAATGGCCGTATATGCTATACAAACCCAGGAGATAACATTGATTTCCTTGAGATGCACGACAATTCCTATCCCAAGGAGATGCTCTCAAAGCCGTGGCAGACTCCTGCCACTATGCAGAATTCCTGGGCATATCATGGCAAGGATTATAACTGGAAGCCTGCCAACAGGATGCTCCGTTATCTGGTGAATAACACCTCAATGGGGGGCAATTATCTGCTTAATGTCGGACCCAAGGCGGACGGGACGCTTCCCGCTCCGGCTATCCGTAGACTAAGGGAAATGGGCGCGTGGCTGGATGTGAACGGGGAGGCGGTGTTCGGGGCTTCTCCCACGAGCTATAAGATGCCGGAAGGTATTTACACGACCCAAAAGGAAACCGCGGACGGTAAGAACCTCTATATATTCCTGACGTCACCGGTGGCTTCCGTAACGGTGCCGGCCGTTTTGTCGGGGAAATGCGAGGTCTTGGAGACCGGGCAGCCGATAGAGATGTCAGTAGTTGAGGGTGAGACAGTTATCAACCTTCCCAAGAACCTCTTCAAGGATGATTCTATAGTGGTTTTGAAATGCCATTAGTGAACGTTTATTTCTCTTTGGGGAGTAACCTTGGCGACAGGGAAAAGAACATCTCCGAGGCGCTTCGCCGGATGGACGAGGCGTTCGGGACACATTATTCCGCTCTTTCCAAAATAATTGAGACTGAGTCGTTTGGTTTCTCCGGAAACGCATTCCTGAATGCCGCCGTCTTGTACCGGATTCCAGCCGAAAGCCCTCTATGGACTCTTTATCAAGTGAAGTCCATAGAGAGGGAGATGGGGCGTACGGATATTCCGGAATATGATGCCGAGGGGAAAAGGATTTACCATTCCAGGGTAATAGACATCGATATCCTGTTCTTCGGAAAGGAAATAATTGATATCCCAGAACTTACAATTCCACACAAAGGAATCGCCGAAAGGCCTTTCGTCATGATTCCTCTGCGGGAGATAGCCAAAGCCACATTAAAAAGAACGTTTCCTGAATATTTCAAGAAATCCACCAAATGAGCAGAAAACTCGTTACTATTTGCTTTCTATTTGTCGCTGTGACATTAGCGTCGCAGCCGAAAACAGCCCAGTATCATAAGGGTTGGCCAAATAAAGACGGAAACATAAACATAAGGGAAGGGTTTGTCAATCCCCCGAAAGGATATGGTAATGTTCCTTTCTACTGGTGGAGCGGGGATAATTTAGACAAGGAGCGGCTTACATGGCAGCTCGAACTGCTCGCGGACTCCGCGACCGACGGTCTTTGTGTGAGCTACAACCACACTCATCCTCGGGTAGATACCTTGATGAATGCCAATGGATACGGAGGATACGGAAGAGTCAGCAGCGGAGATCCTTATGTGTTTTCCCCAGAATGGATGAAGCTGTGGGCGGAATATTCGAAGAAATGCGCTGAATATGGAATCGGCCTGGGCTTGGACGATTATGTGATGGCCTCTCCCGGGAACGGTTTCAAGGTGGATGAGGCGCTTGCCGATCCTGGTGTCAAGAACCATCAAGGCCGGATAGTTAAGGAACGTATTCCCGTAGGCGAGAAGCTTCCGGACAACGTCTTGAAGGTGAAAGAATACAAGGACAGCGTCGATGTCTATTACACCATCCCTTCTCCGGAGCTTCATCCTGACTACGGTAAGTTAATGGTAGAGAAGTATTTCCAGCCCTTCGAGGATGCGATGGACGCCCGAGGTCGCGAGGGGATGAACTATTTCTTCCAAGACGAGTTGATCTATGATTTGAATATGCGTTCCTGGTGCGATGGGATGCGGGAGATCTTCCAAAAAGAGAAGGGATATGATATCCTGCCCTATTTGGACGCGTTGTTGGCCACCAGCGATGAGGAGATCGACGATGAGGCGGCCAGGGTTCGCCTTGATTATGCCGAGGTCTTGACCAAGCTTGCGGAGGAAAGGTATTTCAAGCCGATTTATGACTGGAATGCTGAGCGGGGCTTGATTTATGGTTGCGATAATGAGGGAAGGGGCCTGAATCCAACACAATATCTGGATTACTTCAGAGCGATAAGCTGGTTCACGGCTCCCGGAAACGACGCTCCGGCAAGGGGAAGCAGTTTCCGTCAGACCAAGGTCTCCAGCAGTATCGCCCACCTTTACGGACGCCCAAGAACTTGGCTTGAGGCTTTCCATAGCATGGGTTGGGACGCTAATGGAGGATTGCTCACAAGGCAGCTTGACCATCATCTTATCGCGGGAGGTAACTTGCTGTGCCTCCACGGGTTATATTACACTACCCATGGCGGATGGTGGGAGTGGGCTCCGCCGAGTTTCCATTTCAGGATGCCGTATTGGCCGCACATGAAAGTGTGGCTGAAATATGCCGAGAGAATGTGCTACGTCTTGAGTCAAGGTGAGCATGTCTGCGATATCGCCATCCTCTATCCCACTGAGACGATGCAGGCATACCCTGACGCGCGGCCGGATCTGGCTTTCAATACCGCCCTCAATCTTAGCGACGCTGGTCTTGATTATGATTTCATTGATTATCAGTCACTTCAGAGCGCACCTGTTGAGAATGGCTCTATGTCCATTGCCGGGGAATCTTACAAAGTGCTGATTCTGGCCGACGCAAGGGCTATGCATAAGGAGACTGAGGCCAAGGTCGAGGAATTTGTGTTAGCCGGCGGCCTTGTCTTGAAGCTTGTCCCTGGAGAAGAGCCAGCAGATGATGTCGCTCTGGGAAATCTGGCTCAATTGATTAAGGATAAGATAGTTCCGGATTTCTCCACCTCTTCCGGGAAAGGCAAGGTGTTGCATCGCAGGGTCGGTCAGAATGATGTCTATATGGTGATGGATGTCCCTGACGGAGACCAGATGACATTCAGAGCCACAGGTAAAGCGGAACTTTGGGACGCCGTCCACGGAACCATCCGCCCTGTCTCGGTTTTGAAGCAGGAAGACGGTCTCACGACGGTGGAGTATTCCGGATCAGAAGGTGGTTCTGAACTTTTGGTTTTTTCTCCCGGAAAGCCCTTGAGGCAGAAAGTCAAAAAGGAGAAAACTATTGAGTCAGAGGTGGTTCCCGTCGAGGGAGAGTGGAACGTGGAGATTATTCCCACTATGGACAACAGATGGGGAGACTTCCGTCTTCCGAAGAGCGACGGATTCATCGGCGTTGAAGCCAGGGAATTCCGTTGCTACCCTACCGGAAATCCTGCAAAGGCAATCTCCTCCGTTTACGGATATGCCCCTTATATGCTTACCTTGAATATTCCTTCTGATCGGAATATAGACGAGGTTCTCGGAAACCTGCCCGAGGCAGGAGACTGGCAAGCTTATCCTTTCTCATGGCAATACGGAGTGTTCGATAGCCCCGGAAGCCAGGGTTATCATGGTCTGAAGGAGCATGTGGATGACCGTTTCCTGATTCTAGACCAAGGCTGCCATCAGTTATTCCGGGCATTTTGGGATGTTCCTAAAGACGGGTCCTATCGCATTGTCAAGGAGGGTAAGGAACCATACAAAGTATTGATTGACGGGAAACCGGTTCCCGGTCAAAAGGTCGTTCTAAATAAGGGAACCCATTGTCTGACAATCGCATACGCTAACACTAAGAAGGTTGGATATAGCCTTGAAGGAATGAGGGGGTCGACGGTTGACAACAGGGAGAGGAGCATGGTTATGCTTTATCCTGAAGGATTCTCCGGTCCTGTTCCCCATGGAATGCATGACGATATCGTCGCCTCTAGTTGGTACGAGACGGATTTCGTTCCGTTCGTGTATCCCCAAACCGGGGAATGGACGATGAGTTTCGAGACAGCTCCAGGCACCAGAAGCATGTCCTTTGAGACTTCGGGAAAAATTCTTGAGATTAGCGTCGGAGGTCAGAAGGTCGATTTCAAAGAAACCGGAACCGGGAAATATGTCGCCGACAATCTTCCGGTGAATTCTGGAGTTACGACCGTTACTGTCAAGGCGTTACCAGATATACACAGCCCAGGAGCGGCATTCTTCAAGGAACCTGTAAAGCTTGATTGCGAGGGTGGTCGTCTCGCTCCCGGAGATTGGACAAACGCTGGAGCGATGAGATTCTATTCCGGAGGAGTGAAGTACAGTAAGGAGATCAATGTAAAGGCAAAAGGAAAGCATGTGGAGTTGGATCTTGGCGATGTGGACGCCACTTGCGAGGTAAGCGTTGGCGGAAAACATGTGGATGTTCTGCTGAGTCCTCCTTATAAATTGGATGTCACCGACTTTGTTAAAAAGGGTCAGAACAAGGTTGAAGTCCTTGTGTATAGTTCCCTGTCCAATCATTACCAGACTATTCCTTCGCCATACAAAGGAACCCCTAGAGCCGGGTTGATAGGTCCGGTGAGAATGATTATGGAAAAATGAAATAATTAATATTCAGAGCGATATGAGAAAGATATGTTTTGTTTTGAGCGCCCTTATGGTTTTTTCCATGGCTTTCGCGCAACAGCGTGGTGATGTGGTCGACCAGGCTGACGGTTACGAGTGGCCGACAGATCCACAGGTTCTTCAGAAACTGGACCAGTGGCAAGACCTGAAGTTCGGAGTTTTGATGCACTGGGGAATATACGCCACCCAGGGCATGGTGGAATCTTGGGCCATTTGCAACGAGGAGTGGATCCGTCGCCCGGAAGGTTCTGTCTATGAGGATTATAAAAAGTGGTATTGGGATCTTTCCAAGGAGTTCAACCCTGTGGATTTCAATCCCGACCAGTGGGCTGACGTGTTCAGCAAGGCCGGTATGAAATACATGATATTCACGACAAAGCATCATGACGGCTTCTGTATGTTCGATTCGGATTATACTGATTTCAGCATCGCGAACGGGCCGTTCGCCAATAATCCCAAAAAGGATGTGGCGAAGTATGTCTTTGACGCGTTCAGAGCTAAAGATTTCATGATTGGTGCGTATTTCTCTAAGCCTGACTGGCATCACCACGGGTTCTGGAATCCGTATTACGCCACCCCCAACCGCCGACCGAATTACAATAAAGAGACACATCAGGATTGGTGGAAGAGCTATGTCGACTTCACCAAGAACCAGCTAACGGAGTTGACGACTGGAAAATACGGGAAAATAGATATTCTTTGGCTTGACGGAGGATGGATGACAGGAGACGAAGTTGGTCTGAATGAGGTACTTCCGAAATCGAGGGCATATAGTCCGGGAATGTTGTGCGTCGATCGTACAATCCAAGGACCCAACGAGAATTACCAGACTCCCGAGCAGAGCGTTCCGGATCATCAGATCAACCATCCTTGGGAGTCCTGCATAACCTTGACACATAGCTGGGGCTGGGCTCCGAATGTTACCTTCAAGAGCTCCCGAAAAGTTATCGGGATGCTTGCCGAGATCACCGCGAAGGGTGGAAGCCTTGTGTTAGGCGTAGGTCCTACTCCCCAGGGTTTGATCGAGGACAGGGCCATTCCTATTCTTGAGGAGATCGGAGAATGGCTTGGACGTTGCGGAGAGGCGATATATTCAACCCGCATCACCAAGGATTACAACGATGGCCAGATCTGGTTTAACGCCTCCAAAGACGGACAGACGCTTTATGCCATATATGCCCTGAAAGATGACGAGCAGCTTCCTTCGACCCTGTCCTGGTCCGGCAATCTTCCCAAGGGCGGGAACGTAACTGTCTTGAACAACGGCAAAAAGGTGAAAGCCACAGTCAAGGACGGGCAAGTCACACTTAAGCTCCCAAAAGGGTTGAAGCAGGAGCCGGTGGCGCTTAAATTTTCCTTATAATCAATAGTTTCCAATAGAACAAAAAGTCATGGGAATTAGAAAAGCCGCTATCATAGCCGGGATGTTCATCGCTTTTTCCTGCACTTCCAGGATAGAGGTTGAACCATCTGATAGCGACCTTGTGTTCGGGGATCTCGCCACGGTCTGGGACGAGGCGATGCCGCTCGGAAACGCCACTGTTGGTGAGCTCGTATGGCAGAAAGGGGATAAACTGCGTCTATCCCTCGACAGAATTGATTTGTGGGATCTTCGTCCTATAGAGGCTTTCCAGGGCGAGGACTATTCCTTTGAATGGGTAAAGGACCATGTTCGCAAAGGAAACTATGACCCGGTAGTAGACCTGTTTGAGAAGAAGTCTTATCTTGCGGCTCCTTCTAAGATTCCTGGAGCGGCCCTTGAATTGGACATCTCTTCTTTCGGTCCGGTCAAAGAGAACAGGCTATTCTTGAATAACGCTCTTTGCGAGGTCAAGTGGGAGAATGGGGCGTCAATGAAGACCTTTGTCCAAGCCGATGGAGACGTGGGCTGGATAGTTTTTGAGAATATTCCGGAATCATTTGACATCCAACTCGTTCCGCCTGAATATCAGATCAAGGGGGAAGATGAGGCCGGACTCGGGAGCTCATCTCTCGTCCTTCTTGGCTACCCTCAAGGAGAGGTGAAACGTGAAGGGAACCTCATCACCTATCATCAACGCGGCTGGAAGGACTATTTCTATGACGTCGCTGTCAATTGGAAACGTCACGGAAATAGTGTCATAGCGGCCTGGAGCGTCACTTCCTCGCTTTCCGGAAAAGACGCTGGGGCAGAGGTCGCCAAGGCGCTCGCCATAGGTCCGTCAAAGGCCTACAAGCGGCACATGGAGTATTGGGCTTCATACTGGAAAGGTTCGTCCGTTACGGTTCCCGATGCCACAATCCAGCGCCAGTACGACCGGGAGATGTACAAGTTCGCCTCAGCCACCAGGAAGGACTCCTACCCTATATCGCTACAATCGGTGTGGACCGCGGACGATGGTTTCCTGCCGCCGTGGAAAGGAGATTATCATAATGATCTGAACACCCAGCTGAGCTACTGGCCCGCTTATATCGGCAACCATTTGGATGAAGGGCTGGGGTACTTGAACACGCTTTGGAGCCAGGTCGGGAAATATAAGGAGTTCACAAAGAAGTTCTTCGGAAAGGAAGGTCTCGCGGCGCCTGGTTATTGCACGCTGGAAGGTGACGCGATGGCCGGATGGGTCCAGTATGGTTTCTCCCCCACCACTTCAGCATGGCTTGGACAGCATTTCTATCTTCATTGGAAATACTCTGCGGACAAGGATTTTCTCAAAGACAGGGCATATCCTTTCTTAAGAGATGTCGCCATATTCCTGGAACAGGAGACGGAGGTTAAGCCGGACGGAACGAGGACATTCGAGTATAGCTCAAGTCCGGAGATAAACGACAACAGAATAGACGCGTTTTTCCCGGAGATAACGAACTATGATCTCGCTCTGACAAAGTTCGCGTTCTTAGCGGCTGCGGAGATGGCCGACTCCCTCGGGTTATCTGAAGAAGCTGCCCGCTGGAAAGCGGATTGTGGTCAGCTTCCTGATTATGCTATCGATGATGATGGCGGATTGGCGATCGCTCCTGGAGTGTCTTATAACCTGTCCCACAGGCACTTCTCACATGCGATGGCGATTCATCCGCTCGGTTTGCTGGACATTAGCCAAGGGCCTGAGCAGAAGAAGATCATTGACGCCACGCTGTCAAGGCTTCACGCCAACGGACCGGATTGGTGGTGCGGATATTCCTATTCCTGGCTGGCTAATATGGAGGCCAGGGCAGGACATGGCGCTGAGGCTGCTGAGGCTCTTAGGACTTTCGCGGAATGCTTCGTGCTGCGTAACTCTTTCCACGCCAACGGTGATCAGACAAAGAGCGGAAAATCATTGTTCACTTACCGTCCTTTCACTCTGGAGGGTAATTTCGCTTATGCGGCCGGACTTCAAGAAATGCTGCTTCAGAGTCATACTGGAGTAATCCGTGTTTTCCCTGCGGTTCCTGAAGATTGGAAGGACATCTGTTTCAATAATTTGAGAGCCGTCGGTGCCTTCCTTGTTTCCGCTGAGATGAAAGGTGGCGAAGTGACATCACTATCGGTTTATTCCGAGAAAGGCGGCAGATTGCGTATCGTTTCTCCCTCCACAGGCGAGCTTATTGAAAAAGACACCACTCCCGGCGAGATAGTGAAACTATAACATCAAATCAATGAGAAAGATAGTTCTGGTATTATTTGTTTTGGTCGCTACGGCGATGTCAGGCATATCTTCTCCGGTCATCTGTCCGGAGCCGGTCAAAGCCGAATTATCCAGTACGGTTTATTACCCCTTATTAAAGGTGGTGGTGGCATGTCCTGACAAGGAGGCTGCCGGATGGGCGGAAACCCATCTTAAAGAGTGGTATGGGGAATTTGCCCCAAATGTCATTAAAAACAAGGTTAGAAATACCACAATCGAAGGCGAAGCCTATGAACTGGAAATAGGTGAAAATGAGGCAAAAGTGACAGCAGCCACCATTCAGGGAGTCCGTTATGCCCTCTATTCTCTTCGTCAGATCGCTATTCCGGCTCGGGGAACAACTTCCGTGGCTGGATGGATAGTGCCCGAAGGAATCGTACAAGACAAGCCGGCGATGGATTTCAGGGGAATACACATTTGCTGGTTCCACGAGACCGAGCCGTGGGAAGTCGAGCGGTTGGTCCGGTTGGCGGCATATTATAAATTGAACTATGCGGTAATAGAGCCTTGGGGCACTTTCCGTAGCGAGATAGCGCCGTGGTTCGGCTGGCCGGACGGGACCATGACGAAAGAGGAGATCCAGAGAATCAAGCGTATCGCCGACGATCTCGGAATAACCCTGATTCCACAAATAAATGTGTTTGGCCACGCTACGATGGCTCGTTCAGCTGGCGGAAAGCATGCCGTCCTTGATTTGAATCCGGAGTACCAGCCTCTATTTGAGCCGCTTGGCGGCTGGAACTGGTGCCTTTCCAATCCCGAGGCCAGGAAGTTGATCCAGGATCTTATTAAGGAACAGATGGAAGCCTTCGGGAATCCGCCTTATTTCCACATCGGTTGCGATGAGGCGATTGAGCCCAGTTGCCCGGACTGTCTGTCGAGACCATATTCAGAGCTGTTCCTGGAGCATATAAAAGCCATAAATGAGACAATCTCCTCCCTTGGCGCGAGAACGATGATGTGGCATGATATGCTGCTTGAGGCGGGAGATGAGAGATGGAAGGGGTTCTATGCCAACGGAACGGCCCAGACAACGGAAGCTCTAAAGGGGTTCCCGAAAGATATCGTGATCTGCGACTGGTTCTATGATGGGGCCAAAGAGGCATATCCCACCCTTGATTATTTCAAAGGATTAGGATTTGATGTGTTGACATGTCCCTGGCTGAATTGGGGAGGCACAGTGTCCCAGGGCAGGTATGCCCACGAAAAAGGCCTATTCGGCATTCTAGGCACCTTATGGCACCACTATTTCGGAGGGGACCTCGTGAGTGCCGCTTTCGCCTTGGCGAATGTGGCTTGGAATCCGGACTTTACGGCTCCTTACGGACTCGCTTATCACGTTTACAACCATCTACGCCAAGTCGGTTGGGACATGGGCGTCACAGATCCCAGGCGCACTGGAATATACTATGGAGAGATTCCTTCTGAACCAGAACTAAATAACTGATAATATGAAACATATCATAGTCACAATTCTTGTTTCCATCTTCGCCTTTACGGCTTCCTTCGCTCAAGACGGTAGCCTTGTGATTCACAATCCGATTATCCCGGGATATCACCCGGACCCCTCTATTTGCAGGGTCGGGGATGATTATTACATCGTCAATTCCTCTTTCCAGTATTTCCCCGGAGTGCCGATTTATCATTCTAAGGATCTGGTTAATTGGGAATTAATAGGCAATGTCCTTGACCGGGAGAGCCAGATTCCGCTTGAGAGGGCGAATTCTTATGGTGGAATATTCGCCACCACAATCCGTTATCATGAGGGATTGTATTACATGATTACCACCAATGTCACAAAGGGAGGAAACTTCTTTGTGACAGCCAAGGATCCGGCCGGTCCTTGGTCAGAGCCGGTGTATTTGAAACAGGGAGGTATCGACCCGTCTTTCCTTTTTGAGGACGGAAAGTGTTATATGGTCTCCAATCCGGCTGGTATCCAGCTATGTGAGATTGATCCGGTGACAGGGAAACAGTTGACAGAAAGTAAGTTGCTATGGAAAGGAACAGGAGGGCGATATCCTGAAGGACCTCATATTTATAAAAAAGACGGATGGTATTACCTTCTTATCTCAGAGGGTGGCACCGAGATGGGACATAGCCTGACGGTGGCTCGTAGCCGAGACATCTGGGGACCGTACGAGTCCAATCCGGTGAATCCTATTCTCACACAATTCCGGACCATGGCTGAGGGTAACCAGATCCAGGGCACCGGACACGGAGATTTCGTACAGGCTCCGGACGGTTCCTGGTGGGTGGTATTTCTTGGATTCAGAAGGTTCGGAGGGGATTTCCATCATCTTGGCCGGGAAACCTTCCTCGCCCCTGTGACTTGGTCGGCTGGTTGGCCGGTGATCAATGACGGAGCCCCTATCGAGGCTGTGATGAAAACCTCTGCAAGCTGGACAGCCAAGGCTCCGGTCAAAAAGGCCTGGAGAGAAGAGTTCGACTCTCCTCTAGGTCCGAATTGGGTATATATTCAGAACCCGGAAATGATTCGTTATAAGATGCATAAGGGTCGTCTTAACCTTACGGGAACAACGCCCCTTGAAGATAATGACCATCCGACGTTTGTCGGAGTGCGGCAGGAGAGTCCCGGGATTATCGCGGAGACAAAGGTCCGTCTTGAGACTTCGTCGGGAGAAGCTGGAATAGTCGCTTATCAGAATCCAGAAGGCTTTGCCGCGCTTGCGGTCGAGGGTAGTAAAGCAATCTTGCGGCTTAAACTAAAGTCCGTGCAAACCATGCTCGGTACCGTCTCAGTTCCAAGGGGAAAAGATGTCGTCCTGAGGATAGTTTCCGAAGATGGAAACAGGTATCGTTTCGAAGTTAACGGCAAAGAGATAGGCGAGTTCGAGACTTCCCTGTTGAGTTCCGAGGTGTGTGGAGGCTTCACTGGAGTGATGCTAGGAATGTATGCGGTTGACGGTATAGCCAACTTTGAATATTTTGATTATAAGGAAAACTAAGATTGATTATGAGAGCATATTCAAAAGCGTTTTTGGTTCTGGTGGTTTGCCTTGCGGCATGTACTCCGAAACCTATGAAAGTGGTTCTGGAGCAGCTTCCAATGCGGTATGGAGACACATCCAAGGTCAAGGATTATCCTTTCGCCAAGGATCCGACGGTCATCCATCACGGAGATCAGTACTTCATGTACTATTCCTTGATGCCCTTTGACCCGACTCCGCAGGACAACAGCAAACCTCCGAAGTTCAATGACTGGCATGCCGCGATAGCCCGAAGTACTGATCTTGTGAATTGGACAAGAGTCGGCGACCTGGATCTGAGGGATTCCAAGGGCAATCCGCTCCGGGGGGCGGTGGCTCCATGTGTCCGGAAGCTTGACGGAAAAATCCACATGTTCTACCAGATGGCCTGGGAAGAGACCGACGGGATAGCCAACATCTGGCACGCGATGAGCGAGGACGGGATCACTTTCACCAACACTTGTGACAGGCCGATCATCGTTCCTGAGACGAAATGGTCAATCAAGCGTTCTATCGACGCCGAGGTGTACAGGGTTAAGGACAAACTGATCCTTCTGTTCGCTACCAGGGACACGTCGGCCACTTACCAGATTATGGGAATGGCTGAGGCTCCTTACGGAAGTGATTATGGTCCAGACAAATGGACCTTGCTGTCGGTTGACGGACCGCTCATGACTCCAGAATATCCTTGGGAGATGAGCTGTACCGAGGCGCCGACCGTAGTGAAGCATAAGGGTGTTTGGTATATGTTCTATGCCGGGGCGTATAACCACGAGGGACAGCAGATAGGCCTGGCAACCTCGACAGATGGTTATCATTATAAGAGAATAGCTCCAGACGGGTTATTCTTTACACACGGCCCAGAAGGCGCTTGGAACGCGTTCGAAAGCGGTCACCCAGGTGTATTCCAGGACGATGACGGCCAGGTGTATCTATTTTTCCAGGGCAAAGAATCGCTCAACGCGACCTACTATCTCTCTGTCTGTAAGGTCCGCTTCGAGTAGTCTACCTGAATATTCCTGAAGTCCATGGCACCGCCTTCGGACTGGATGGCGATGTAGCCTTCGGTGGCGTCGCATACGGCGTCATTAACCAAGATGCCGTTCAGCCAGACCTTGATCTCGCCGCCCTTGCAGAGGAACTCCATTTTGTTCCATTCTCCTACAGGTTTTTCAGGGCTTTCTTCCACGAGCCTGTTTTTCCTGTAGAAAGGACCATCGACACCCTCTATCTTAATGCCGCCCATCAGGAGGCCCATGTCTTTGGGTGTCATCTGGAGCTGGACGCCTAAAGGCCAGACTTTGTCACCATCTTGGAGATAATTGAACACACCTCCGTCGACACCTTCCTCTCCGGCCCAGCGCCATTCAAGACTGAGGAGATAATCTGAGTACTTCTTCTCTGTGCGGATGTAGCCGAAAGGCTTTCCGGTGATGTGAAGGAGACCGTCTTTTGCGCTGAAGGTTTCTCCTTCAACCTCTTCTCCCTCGTTCGCTTTAACGACAACTTTCCACCCGGAGAGATCCTCGCCGTTGAAAAGAGTCTCAGTCTTATCCTTTTCTGAGCAGGAAATAAAGACGGCCGCTGCAAGAGCGGCCAGGAAATACTTGATATTCATAAAATTAGAGTTTTCTGAGGAGGTTCGCCATATTGACTTTCTTGTCGATCATGGCTCGAAGCTCACTGATGGGGACCCTGGTCTGCTCCATGGTGTCGCGGTCACGGACTGTGACGGTGTTGTCGTTCATCGTGTCGTTGTCGATGGTGACGCAGAACGGGGTACCGATAGCGTCCTGGCGACGATAGCGTTTTCCGATGGAATCCTTCTCATCGTACTGATAGGCGAAATCATATTTCAGTTCGTCAACGACTTCCTGAGCTTTCTCGGGAAGACCATCTTTCTTGACGAGAGGAAGGATCGCGACCTTGACAGGGGCCAGAGGGGCGGGAATGCTGAGTACGACCCTGGTCTCTCCTCCTTCCAGCTGCTCCACCTTGTAGGAGTGGCTGAGGACGGCGAGGAACATACGGTCGACGCCGATAGAGGTCTCCACGCAGTAGGGCACATAGCTCTCACCGGTCTCAGGATCGAAGTACTGGATCTTCTTTCCGCTGATTTTCTGATGGTTCCCGAGGTCGAAGTCTGTCCTTGAGTGGATTCCTTCCAGTTCCTTGAATCCGAACGGGAAGTTGAACTCGATATCGGTCGCGGCGTTGGCGTAGTGGGCCAGCTTCTCGTGATCGTGGAAGCGGTAGTTCTCAGCGCCCATTCCGAGGCTGACATGCCACTTCATGCGGTTCTCCTTCCACTTAGCGAACCACTCCATCTCAGTTCCGGGCCGGCAGAAGAACTCCATCTCCATCTGCTCGAATTCCTTCATCCTAAATATGAATTGGCGGGCGACAATCTCGTTACGGAAGGCCTTTCCGATCTGGGCTATTCCGAAAGGAATCTTCATGCGTCCGGTCTTCTGGACGTTGAGGTACTCCACGAATATGCCCTGGGCTGTCTCAGGACGAAGGTAAAGCACGTCATCGGCATTGCCGGTAGTGGAACCCTGGGTGCTGAACATCAGGTTGAACTGACGGACTTCTGTCCAGTTCGCTGTGCCGGAAATAGGGCAGACAATGCCGCAGTCGATAATGATGTCCCTGTAAGCCTTCAGGTCATTGGCGTCCTCGGCGGCTTTGTAGCGATTGTGCACCTCGTCATATTTGGCCTTCTCCCTCAAAACGTTAGGGTTGGTAGCCCTGAACTGCTCCTCGTTGAAGGCGTCTCCGAAACGCTTGCGTCCCTTGGCGACTTCTTTCTCTATTTTCTCCTCGATCTTGCCGAGATAGTCCTCGATCAGGTTATCGGCGCGATAGCGTTTTTTGGAGTCTTTGTTGTCGATGAGAGGATCGTTGAAAGCGGCAACATGGCCGGAAGCGACCCAAGTCTTCGGGTGCATGAACACGCAAGAATCTATACCCACGACATTCTCGTTGAGGCGGGTCATAGCTTCCCACCAGTAACGTTTGATGTTATTCTTAAGCTCAACACCCATCTGGCCATAGTCATAGACCGCCGCCAGTCCATCGTAAATCTCGCTGGAAGGGAAGATGAATCCGTATTCCTTGCAGTGTGCGACAAGCACCTTGAAGAGTTCGTCCTGTGTCATTTTATTTTTTCGTTTTTTGGTTTCATGTTTTACGCCTGCAAAGGTACTAAATTATTTTGTACCTTTATGGTCGTATAACTATCAAGAGATGGATTCAAAACAAAGGATCGCCAACGCCCTGAAAGTGGCGACAGACACCAAGGTTTTCGAGATGGGAAGAGGAGTCAGTTCCATGGCTCCCGATGTGTTCAAGAGACTGTTCCCCGGAAAAACAGCCAAGATAATCGCTGACATCAACACTTGGCCGGCTCTCGGCGAGAAGGTATATGGCCTTTTTGTGGAAGCCGGCATTCCGACGGAAAAATTCATCATCATGGAGAAAGAGTTCCACGCCGAGTGGGAATACATCGAGATGGTGGACAAGGAGTTGGATGGCGGATATATCGCTGTGTCAGTTGGTTCCGGGGTCATTAACGACCTTTGCAAGCTTTGCTCCCATCATCATGACCAACAATATCTGACCCTTCCGACAGCAGCTTCTGTTGATGGATATTCATCCTTTGGGGCCTCTATTTCCTATCAGAATTCAAAGCAGACATTCTCCTGTCCCGCGCCTGTCGCGATTATCGCTGACATTGACGTGATAGCCGCCGCTCCGAAAGAAATGACGGCCGCCGGTTACGCCGATCTTGCCGCGAAGGTTCCTGCCGGAGCGGAATGGATGGTGGCTGATCTGATGGGCACGGCTCCGATAAAGCCTGACGCATGGCATGTGCTGCAGGACTATCTGGATGATTTGCTGGCCAATCCGGAAGGTGTCGCGGCTGGTGATCCCGATGCGGTTTCTGATCTGTTTGAAGGATTGACTCTCAGCGGAATAGCTATGCAGGCAGCCCAGTCAAGCCGTCCCGCGTCTTGCTGCGACCATTTGTTCAGTCACATCCTTGACATGACCCATCACAGGTTCAATGGCAAGTTGCAGTCTCATGGATTCCAAGTGGCGATCGGCACTCTTACGATGTGTGCGGTTTTCGATGAGCTGTTCAAGAAGGATCTTACCAAATTGGATGTTGAGGCCTGCGTCAAGGCATGGCCGAGTCTCGAAGAAGAGCAGGAGCGAGCGTTACAGATATTCAAGGATTTCCCGGCCCCTAAGCTTGGATTTGAATGTATCACCAAGAAATATAATGATGCCGCGACTGTCCGTGAGCAGTTGACCAGGGTCCGGGACACATGGCCCGAATTCAAGAAAAAACTTCAGGGACAGGTTTATTCCTTCGCGAAGATGCGGGATCTGTTCAAAGTCGCGGGGGCACCTTACGATCCTTCGATGATTGGCGTTACCCGCCAGCAACTTAAAGACATGTTCCCGATTGTTCAGCTTATGCGCCATCGTATGAATGTTCTCGACCTGGCCAAGAGGGGAATGTTCTACAATGAGCTTGTCGAGTCGGTTTTCGCTCCAGGAGGGGCTTGGGAGATACTTTAGACCAAAATGACTTTCAGGGGAAACGGAGTGGCCGGATTCGCCAAAGGGCGCGCGTTCGTGGTCTTTGACCGCGGACAGAGGAATCCTTTCGAGGACATTCCTCCTGGCAGCGTCCTTATCGCCAGGACAGTTTCCTTGTCAGATTCGGTGATGATAAATTTCAAGAATGTTGTCGCCATGGTCACTGAAGAGGAGGACTTGACAGGACATGTCGGACTTCTCGCCAGGGGGCTTGGAATACCTGCTGTTGTTGGAATAACCAATTGTATGAGAGATATTTACAATAGCGACAGGGTGCTAATCCGGAATCTGGATGTGCTGGTGAATCCGGATCTTTCGGAAGTTGAGGAATTCGACCGCTTGAGGAGGGAAGCCGATCCCCAGCTCAGTCTTGATTTGCGATAGTCTGGGCCTCCTTGAGGACTCTCATGAAATTGCCTCCCCAGAACCCTTTGATTTGGTTTGAGGTGTAGCCACGCTCCAGCATCTTGACTGTCAGATTGATCAGATCATTGTCTCCATTACATCCCCAGACTCCACCTCCGCCGTCGAAATCGCTTCCGATTCCAACATGTTCCGCTCCGGCCACTTTGACGCAGTGGTCGAAATGTCTCATAACATCGTCAATTGTGATGGAATCCTTATGGCGTCCGAGATATTCAGGTACGGTGTAGACCTGGATTACTCCTCCGTTATCAGCGAGAGCCTTGAGTTGTTTATCATCCAGCCCGCGGTCATGACCATAGATGGCCTTCGCTCCGGAATGGGAACATATTACCGGAGCCTTGCTGTATTTGACACAATCCCAAAAGGTTCCGGCAGATGGATGGGATAGGTCGACAAGGATTCCTTGCCTATTCATTTCCTCAACTACCGTTATTCCGAATTCTGTAAGTCCCTTTGAAGGGTCGCTGCCGTGTCGGGACGATGTGTGGCAAATGGAATTGTCCCGGAAATGGCATAAAGTAATATATACCACCCCCAAGTCTTTCATTTTCTTTATATTCCCGAGATCTTTACCTATCCCGTACCCGTTCTCCAGGGCTATCATAAAGGCCTTTTTCCCTGCCGCTCGCAGGCTTTCCGCTTCGGCTGGAGTCTTTGCGATTCCACAAAGATCCGGATACGATTCCACATCTTTTATTATCTGTTCGATCTTAACGATGTTTCGCTCGGCAGCCCTTTTTGATGAGAAGTCATCTGTGGATCCCTGCCAGAGAAAACTAATCAAAACCTGCGCATCTAAGTGACCTTCATCCATCTTAGGTATTCCGGCTTGGCTTATGGATCTCTTTCCTACCGACCATCCTTGCTGGTACATGTCCGGGAGGTCGCAGTGTGTGTCGATAGAGAATATATCATCCATCAACCTAACGGCCTTGCGGAAAATCTTGGCCTTCTTTATCAGAGTGCCAAATGAGGATATGTCGCATGGAAGACGCCTAAGCCCCTTGTCTATGGTTTGAGTCAAAGCGGAAGTTCCAAGATATGGAATGTTCCAATCTGATATGGTCTTGTAAACAAGTATTGAATACTGATTTGAGGCTGTAACCCAGCCGTCAGGCATAGCCGCTCCGTCCCAATTGACGGAAGCGGCTCTGAGATCGATAGTTGAACAGTCTTTTCGGGGCATATCCACCGGAATTCCTCCGCTGTTTGAGACAAGATTCCTCAGATACTCCGCCTCTTCGCAGTCCGGAATGGCGATTGTTGGCCGGCCAATCGATTGCTGAAATGCTAACGTGTCATTCTGAGCGTAGCGAAGAATCTTCCCAGAGTGGTAATATTCAGTTATTTCCGCATCCGCTTTCTCGAAGAGTTTACGGACGGGTTCCGGGTATGTGACTCCCTGTGCGCTCAATCCTGCGATGGAAAGGATCGCCAAAATAACCAAGCAAAATGAATATCTCCACCTCATACCTATTCGCGAATTTAGGCGCTTTTTTGTATAATTGCATAAAATGACTTTGACTATGATTAACCGGTTGTCTTTCCAGGATGGGCTCACGGCCTTTCTCGATGTCCTATTACCCAGAAAATGTATTGTTTGCGGGGAGGTTCTCTCTTTACATGAAAAGCATGTTTGCTTAAAATGCCTTGGGGACCTGCCGAGGACTTTTTATTCTTTCGTGCCAAGGAATCGTATGTCTGAGAGGTTCAACGATTTGGTGCAAAGGGATCTTGATTCTTCAATGAATAGTCTCGATGAGCCAGTTCCTTATTCCCTTGCCACGGCTTTTTTCTATTACCGCGCGTCTACTGGATACAGGAATATCACCAAAAGCCTCAAATACCACGGGAACATCGCCGCAGGCCGTTTTTTCGCGGAAATGCTCGCTGAAGAGATGATCGAGTCCAATTTGTTCCATGATATCGATGCTGTGATTCCTGTGCCTTTGCATTGGACCAGGCGATGGTCAAGGGGTTATAATCAGGCAGAGGTGATCGGGAAGGTAATAGCGTCCGCATTAGGTGTTCCTTTGCGGACAGACATTCTTAAGCGCCTCCGAAGGACCAGAACGCAAACCAAACTCTCAATAGAAGGCAAAACCGCGAATGTCCAAGGAGCTTTTGGAGTGAGAAAGGGTTCCGACCTTAAAGGCCTTTCGCATATTCTGCTGGTTGATGACGTCTTCACGACAGGGGCGACACTCCATTCTTGTTTGCTCGCTTTAAGGGAAGAAATGACATTTCCAATCAAAATCTCAGTAGCGACTTTGGCCTGCGTAGGAGATTGATAAATTGTAACTAAAACAGTTTAAACGAGGATTTAAATTGTTTTTATAGGGGTTTGAAGTGTGTCTAGGCGGGGAGTTTTACAGGATTTAAAATTCTTCCTTATTGTTTAAAGAGCGCAATTTCAGCTATTTAAACCATTTAATGGCGAAATTTTAAAAAATTTATAATAAAAAATTTGCTCAATTAAAAAAAAGCCGTACCTTTGTATCGGGTTGAGCAAGGAGGTTCTCTCCCCGGACAACCCGATTGGTTATTAGTTTTAGTGTTATTAATTATGTGGTTAGAGTGAGGGTCCACGCGGGAAGCGTCGACGCTCATTTTTTTTATGCCTTTTTCTCGAGCTTGTGAATGACAGTGATCAACAGGCTTCCTAGTATTCCGGCGAACAAGGATCCCATCAGTACCGCTACCTTACCCATGTCCCTGAGTTTCGACATTACTTCCGGGGCCTGGTCTCCAAAGGACAAGGTGTCCACGAAGATAGACATAGTGAAACCGATACCACCGAGACAGGCGACTGCTATCAGCATCTTCCATGAAGCGTTAGCAGGCATCTCTCCAGCTTTCAATTTGACGGCGATAAAGCTTGCCAAAGAGATTCCGAGAGGCTTTCCTATCAGAAGGCCAAGGAAGATACCCATGCTCACTCCTCCAAGAGCGGGGTCGATGTGGAACACATTGAAAAAAGACACGTCGGGAATCTCCACTCCAGCGTTAGCAAGGGCGAACAGAGGCATTATTAAAAAGTTGACCCAGGGTCCCAGCGCATGCTCAAGGCGATAGCTCATAGGGATGGAACCTCTTGATATAACCGCCATACGCCTCAGGCAATGCCTTTGAGGGCCGTTAGGGAACTCCGCTGACGCGGAAACTATTCCCTTGTATTCATTCAGACGCTTTATGTACTGAATTCGCTTGCGGCGATAGTAGGCCTCGTTATATCGGGCTGTCATAGGCACCAGAAAAGCCATTACAACACCTGACATTGTGGAATGGATGCCAGAGTAATAGAACAACGCCCAGATGGCCATGGCGGGAATGAAATAGTACCAGTCGCGTTTTTCACCAAGCCGATTCATTATGAATATCAACACAATGAGCGCTATCGCTATGCTAAGCAGGCCAAAATTGATAGTTCCACCATAAAACAGAGCGACCACCAAGATGGCGATCAGGTCGTCCGCGATCGCCAATGCGGTCAGGAATACTTTAAGTGAAACAGGCACCTTGTCTCCAAGAATGGATAAGATACCAACAGCGAAAGCGATATCCGTAGCTGTGGGGATTCCCCAACCGGATGATGCCGCGGTCCCATGATTGACAACTGCGAATATCACGGCCGGAGCTACCACTCCACCCAATGCCGCGATGACCGGCATCAAAGCTTTCTTCACACTGGAGAGTTCTCCGTTTTTCATCTCGCGCCGAATCTCAAGTCCGACTGTGAAGAAGAAGACAGTCATCAGGATGTCATTGATGAAACTCTCGATAGTCATTCCCTTCGGGAACCACACATCCTGGCCTCCAGGAATCTTGAAGAAGAGCGAGACTTTCGTTTCCAGTATGTTATGATAAAACTCCTTCGTGAACGGAAGGTTGGCCAACAGCATAGCCACGACTACGCAAGCGAGTAGTATTACTCCTTGTGCCCAAGGCAAGTTTGAGAATCTGCGTCTGCGGTGGTCGAAATTCCTGATACCTTTAGTCCAGGTGTAGATGGGAAAAAGTCTCATGTAAGGTTATTCTCCGTATAAATAAATCCGTTGTTTTTCTGTTAGCGAGTCGATGGTTATTCCCCAGTCGGCGAGTTTTCTCAAGGCGACTTCCCGGTCGATCTCCGAGGGGACGTTATGAAGCATACTTCCGGGCTCTCTTGAGAGAGAGAACCTGTTGTCTACCAGGTATTTGGCGCTTAAGGCTTGAATGGCGAAAGACATGTCCATGATCTCGGCCGGATGTCCGTCTCCGGCGGCCAAGTTGACGAGGCGACCTTCCGCGAGGATGTAGATTCGTTTTCCGCTTGGGAGTTGGTATTCCTGGATATTCTGCCGGGCCGGCTTCTCGCTCTCCGCTATTTTTTTAAGCTGTTTTACCGCGACCTCACAATCGAAATGGCCGGCATTGCAGCAAATGGCTCCGTCCTTCATTTTGAGGAAATGCTCCTCAGTGATCACATCTTCGCAACCAGTCACGGTAACGAAAAGGTCTCCGATCGGAGCCGCGTCAGCCATGCTCATGACCCTAAACCCATCCATTACGGCTTCCATCGCTTTGATTGGATCGATTTCGGTCACTATCACCCTGGCACCCAGGCCTTTAGCTCTCATAGCGACACCTTTCCCGCACCAACCGTATCCTGCCACAACCACATCTTTTCCAGCAACTATCAGGTTGGTTGTACGATTGATCCCGTCCCAAACCGATTGTCCCGTGCCGTAGCGGTTGTCAAAGAAATGCTTGCAGGCGGCATCGTTTACCAACATCATCGGGAACATGAGTTTGCCGGCCCGATTCATGGCTTCCAGCCTGAGGATGCCGGTCGTGGTCTCTTCACATCCTCCTATGACAGTTGGAATAAGTTCAGGATAGTTCTCGTGGATCATCGAGACGAGGTCTCCGCCATCATCGATAATGATGTTAGGACTTGCCTCAATGACTTTGCGGATGCCGTTCTCATATTCCTCAGGAGTGGCTCCATGGACGGCGAAAACGTTCAGCCCCTCATGTACAAGGGCGGCGGCGACATCATCTTGGGTGGACAAAGGATTGCTTCCAGTGATGAACATCTCGGCGCCACCATCGGCGAGAACCTCGCAGAGACGTGCTGTTTTGGCCTCAAGATGGACAGATAAAGCAATCCTTAAGCCTTTGAACGGCTTACTGTCTTTGAACTCCTTGTCAAGCCCTTCGAGAAGAGGTGTGTGATGCCTTACCCAGTTGATTTTCAGTTCCCCGCTCTCCCAGAGGCCGGGATCTCTTATCTCGCTATTAATCACGTTTGTTTCGATTTAGAGATGCAAATATAGCCAATTATTCTTGCCCGAGTTGACAAATAACTTTATTTTTGCAGACTGATGACATCTTTATAAAAGATTTAATGATGTCATTCTGAACGAAGTGAAAAATCTATTAATTTAAGAATATGGGATTATTGGAAGGAAAAGTCGCCCTCGTGACGGGCGCGGCGAGAGGAATCGGAAAGGCGATCGCCCTTAAATTCGCCTCCGAAGGTGCAGACGTGGCATTTACGGACCTCGTGATCAATGAGGCAGCCGAACAGACAATCAAAGAGTTGGAGGCTTTTGGCCACAAGGTCAAAGGATACGCTTCCAATGCCGCGAATTTCGAAGAGACTCATGCCGTCGTGGATCAGATTCTCGCTGATTTCGGCAGGATTGATATTCTTGTAAATAACGCCGGAATCACCAAGGATGGCCTCATGATGAGAATGACAGAGCAGCAGTGGGATGCCGTCATCGGCGTGAACCTCAAATCGGCGTTCAATTTCATACACGCCCTGACTCCTATCATGGCCCGCCAGAGGGGAGGAAGCATCATTAATATGTCTTCAGTCGTTGGAGTGTCCGGCAACGCCGGCCAGTGCAACTATTCCGCCTCTAAGGCCGGAATGATCGGTTTGGCCAAGTCAATCGCAAAGGAAATGGGTCCCCGCGGGATCAGGGCTAACTGCATCGCCCCCGGCTTTATCATTTCCGATATGACCAACGCCCTTCCTGAGGATGTCCGTGAGGCTTGGACCAAGCAGATTCCTCTCCGTAGGGGCGGTACTCCCGAGGACGTGGCCAATGTGGCTCTCTTCCTCGCCAGCGACCTCTCCAGCTATGTGAGCGGACAGGTCATTCACTGCTGCGGCGCGATGAATTGCTAGAGGCTTGACTAGCCTCTAGCGATAGTCTTCGTATCCAGGCATCCCAAGACCGGTAATGAACTCCTTGAACTGCTTGTCATCCTTCGGGCAGATAAGCAGCGCGTCATCGGTGTCGATGACCATGAAGTCCTTCAAGCCTTTTATGGCGTAGATTTTTTTCTTGTTTTCAGTTACGACCAAGTTGTCCCTGTCTTCGTTGAATAACTTTGTATGGGAGTTGGTGGCGTTTCCGTCAGAATCTTTTGCGGTCACAGCGCTGAACAGAGACTCCCAGCTGTCGACATCTGACCAGCCGAACTGGCCTGAATATAGCCAGGCGATGTCGGTTTTCTCCATGACACCATAGTCAATGGATATCTTTGGACACTCCGCATAAGCCTTCTCCAAGAAAGCCCTTTCCGCCGGAGTACCGGCATATTGGTCGAACCCATTGAACACAGACAAGACATCGGGCAGATATTTCGCCATCTCATTCATGATAACAGAGGCCTTCCATGCGAATATTCCGGAGTTCCAGAAAAATTCCCCGCTGTCATAGAACACCTTCGCCAGCTCTTTGTCTGGTTTTTCAGTGAAGGTCTTGACTTTCACCGGTTTCCCCAGTGTAGCCCCGGCTTTTCCTCCAGTGACCTGGATATATCCATAACCGGTCTCGGGGCCCGTCGGGGAAATACCCATCGTGATAAGGGCGTTGTTTTTTGTGGCATATCCAATCATATCATCCATGGATTGCCGGAAGGAGGTCTCGTCAGAAATAATATTGTCAGCCGGGGTCACCACCACGATAGCGTCCGGATTCCTCTTTAGGATGGAGAGGGTTGAATATGCGATACACGGGGCTGTGTGGCGACTGTACGGCTCCAAAAGAATGTTGCTTTCAGGAACTTCCGGGAGCTGCTTTCTAACCAAATTGCCGAACCTGTCGAGAGTCACCACCAAAATATTTTCTTCCGGGACTATTTTGGAGAATCTCTCGTATGTGAGCCTTAAAAAAGATTTTCCGTTTCCGGCAATATCCAGGAATTGTTTCGGCCGGGATTCCCGGCTAATTGGCCAGAAGTGATTGGCCGTTCCTCCGGCCATGATCACGCAATATCTGTTATCTGTCATATTCATAAATACATAGGCATGAAAGCGTTTGGAAACCAGTCCACATTGGTGTTCCCTCCGTCAAACGTGATAGCCACAATGTCAAAACTCACATCCATCCCTCCGGTAATCCCCGGATCCTTAGAATTGTTGAGATATCTCAACGCCGCATTAGCTATCTTCTTCTGTTTGAGCGGAGTAACGTTTTCTTCCGGTGCTGCGGCCACTGGGGCCACACGGCTTTTTACCTCTACAAAATGTACGCCGTTTCCGTCGGTAGAGATAATGTCTATCTCCAAGTGTCCGGACCGGTAGTTCCTTCTCACTATCCGGTGGCCGAGTTCCTCGAGAAACTCACACGCCACATCCTCTCCTCTTCTTCCCAACAGCATCCTGGCTGTCGGTTTATTTGTCTTTGTTTTCATAGTTTTTTGTTTATTTATTGAGTTATTCGAATTCCACTATCGTCACACCGGTACCACCAAATTGTATATGTTCGTCCCGGACGGCTTTTACACCGGGGATTGTCCGGAGATATTTCTGCAACTCATCCCGGAGTGCTCCGGTTCCTTTTCCGTGGATAATCCTGACGGATCCGACACCGAGCATTATCGCGTCGTCGATGTAATGGATGACTATATCAAGGGCGTCTGAGACTCTTTCTCCGCGGACATCGAGTTCTGGCGAAAACCTCAATCTACGCTCTCTCAATCCGGAATTATCAACTACAGATGATGGTCTTGCGGACTCTTTCCTCGCTGCTTTGAATTCGTTGGATGAGATCCTCTCGACCCTGTCTATCGGCATCTTGCTAGTGATGTTGCCTATAGCCACAGTCACAGCTTTGTTGGACACCCGGGTGATCTCTCCAACCATCCCATTGTCTTTTACCTTGACCTTCTCTCCTACCTTCAAAGGACCTGGCCGGAACTTTTCATGGTCATCCGGTTCCATTTCCTTTTTCACACTGCCCTTCCTGGCTTCGGCCTTACGTTTCCTCTCGGAGAGTTGCTTGAGTTTTTTGTCTATATAGTCGTCGTGGTCTTTCCTTTCGCTTTCCTTTTTCGTCTGTAAGGCGCTTAGGAACTCCTGGAGATCCTTTCTGGCATCTGACGTCTTTTCTTTGTCAGCCTGTGACTCCTTTATTGTCCGGATTGTGTTCTCGACAGTCTTATTGGCCCCAAGGACAATCTCCTCGGCCTCTTTCTTGGCCTTTTCGAGAATCTCTTTCTTGGTCTGTTTTATGCCCTCCAATTCCTTCTGGTAGCGCTCGGTGATGCTGTCCAGAGTCTTGTCGGTGTTCTTTATTTTCTGGAGTTTCTCGTCCAGAGCCCTGCGGTTCCGCACGATTTTCCGAAGGTTCCTTTCCATTCCGACAAACTCCTCTCCGGCCCGGCTCTCGGCATCTTTCACTATGTTCTCCGGAAGGCCCATCTTCCTCGCCAGCTCGAAAGCGAAAGAACCGCCAGGCATGCCTATATCCAGTTTAAACAGAGGTTGGATTTTCGAGGCGTCGAACTGCATCGCACCGTTAATCACTCCTGTGTCAGGCCCGGAGGCGTATAGCTTCAGATTCGTGTAGTGGGTGGTGATCACGCCATAAACGCCTCTCTTATCTAGCTCTCCCAGAATTGCTTCCGCTATGGCACCGCCAGCAGTCGGCTCTGTTCCGGAACCGAACTCATCGATCAGAACAAGGGTCTTTGAGTCGGCCTCCTTAAGCATGGATTTCATGTCTTCCAGGAAAGAACTGTAGGTGCTGAGGTCATTCTCGATGCTCTGGTCGTCGCCGATGCTGACCATTATCCTGTTAAAGACAGGCAACTCTGACGACTCTGAAGTCGGCACTAGCATGCCCCACTGGAACATGTATTGGAGAAGTCCGGTAGTCTTAAGGCATACGGACTTACCTCCGGCGTTCGGCCCGGAAATAAGCAAGATATGCTTGGTTGGATTAAGTTTGACGGTGACAGGGACAATCTCCCTCTTTTCCCTTGTCAAAGCCTTTTCCAAAAGCGGATGTCTGGCTTTCCTTAGGTTCATCTCGCCTTCCTCGGAAATGATCGGCATGCCGGCTTTGAAATCTAGGGCTACCTGCGCTTTCGCTACCAGGAAATCCATCTCACCAATATATTCCGCGGCCTGAATCAACTCGGGAATATATGGCCTGACGAAATCGCTGAATACTGCGAGAATCCTTTGTATCTCTTGGGCTTCATCGGCCCTTAGAGTGAATATTTCGTTCTCAAGCTCAATGATTTCCGCTGGCTCAACAAAGGCGGTTTTGCCGGTGGCGGAAGTGTCGTAAACGAACCCCGGAATCTTCTTTTTGCTATAACTGTTGACAGGAATCAAAAGCTTTCCATCCCTGACAGATAGACCGGCATCCTCGTCCACAAGGCCATCTGCTTTCGCCTGGGCAAGGATCGCGTTTGCCTTTTTAGAAATGGCTCCTTCCTTTGATTTAAGTGATTTCCTTATTTGAAGCAGGGCATCGGAAGCCGTGTCTTTAATGTCTCCATACTTATCTAAAATAAGGTCTATCCGCCGCTGCACCTCCGGGAAACTCATTACCTGGGCGCTCATCTTTTTGAGATTCGGATAAATCCCATCTTTTATAGACATGAAGAAATTGGTCAGTTTCCTGACCGTCTCCAGCATTGTTCGCAACTTGCCGAGGGAACCTTGGTCGATGTTCCAACCTTCTTCTCCGAGAGGCTTGAGGAAGTACAGGCAATCGATGTAGCCATTTGTCGGGAAAGTCTCCTCGAACATCATGATAAGCCTCATCTCGTCGGTAAGGGCGAGTTTGTGGAATATCACGGACGGGTCCGTGCTGAACAGCTCTTCCGCCACTTTGCCTACAGCATATTCAGTAGAGCAACGGTCTGAGACCATCGCCCTGACTTTATCGAACCCGAGTTTGCTTTCCAGCCTCCTGTCTATTCCGTTCTCCTCCATCTCTATTAAACCTCCTCCTTGGAGCCCAGAATAAGTTTCAATTCGTTTATATTACCAATTGGCGTCAATTTCCCTCCACGGACGAAGGACACGCCGCCAGTCTCCTCGGACACAACGACCACATCAGCGTCGGTCTCCTCCGAGATGCCGATAGCCGCCTTGTGACGCATTCCCAGAGATGGGGGAATGTCTGTCCTTTGAGTGATGGGGAGGGTACACCTCGCGGCTGTTATCCTGTCTCCTTCTATTATCATGGCGCCATCGTGAAGCGGGGAATTCTTAAAGAATATATTCATTATCAGTCTCCTGGACACCTTTGCGTCCATGGTGTCACCGGTCTCGATAATATGATTGAGGGAGTCCTTGCGTGGCATCACGATCAAAGCTCCTGTTTTGGACTCGGACATATTCCGGCAAGCCTCGGCGATCTCGTTGGCCGTCTCACCTCCAATCTTCTGGTCTTTTACACCGAACAAATTGTTTATCAAATCTTTCCCCTTGCCGGCAGCCCCATATCTCGATCCTAACCTGATAAGGAAATGCCTAACCTCGGGTTGGAATATCACTATGAGCGCCAGCACACCTACATCTATAAAGGTGCCGAGCAAAGCGTTCATGAGTTTCATATTCAAGGCGGCGACAACCACCCTCAACACGAAAAGCAAGATTACGGCAATGAATATGCTCATAGCCGCGGAGCCCCTGATCCAGCGGAACACGAGGTAAATCAAAGCGGCGACCATCAATATGTCAAGGCAGTCCGCCGCGGACAAACTGAGGAAGCCGAATATGGCCGATATATGGTTAATCATCACGTTCATTCCAGTTCCGCGAAGATAGCTATTTCTCTTTGATTATAAGGCTTTAGGCCTGTGGAAAACTTTGTTAATTAAAATTATTTTCGTACATTTGCAGCCCGCAAATTTGTGCGGGATAACATAAAGTACTTATATACAATTAATTAACCAAACCAATGCCTGGATTAATTGGAAAGAAAATCGGAATGACTTCCGTTTTCGGTGCTGATGGAAAGAATATTCCATGCACCGTCATCGAGGCTGGTCCGTGTGTTGTCACGCA
>JAILLE010000018.1 GCA_024693285.1 Bacteroidales bacterium | reverse complement strand
GACCTTAGTACGAGAGGACCGGGTCGGACGAACCTCTGGTCAACCGGTTGTGGCGCCAGCTGCACCGCCGGGTATCCACGTTCGGTCAGGATAAGCGCTGAAAGCATCTAAGCGCGAAGCCGTCTCCAAGATGAGACTTCGTTATAGGGTCGTTGTAGACTACGACGTTGATAGGCGGGAGGTGTAAAGCCAGCGATGGCAAAGCCGACCCGTACTAATAGCCCGAGATCTTTCCTCTGAGTCTTGTTGTGATCCCTCAAGTGATATAATTGCGGTGGTTAAAGCGATGAGGTCCCACCTCTTCCCATCCCGAACAGAGCCGTTAAGCTCATCCGCGCCGATGGTACTGGCCCACCAGCTGGGAGAGTAGGTCGCCGCCGTTTTTCGGAAGTCCCTGACAGACGATTGTCTGTCAGGGACTTCTTCTTTTTATATGTCTTGTTTTGTATTACGGTAGAGCGGGGGCGAGAATGCGACCGATAGCATCGGTCTCAGCCAGGAAACCGTCATGCCCGTAGGGTGTCTCAATTTCGATGTACTTAGCTCCAGGCACCATTTCTGCCCATGGCTTCATATCCTCAGGTGGGAACAGCTCGTCCGAAGACATGCAGACAAAAGTGCAGTCAGCTTTAATGTTCCGCAGGACATTCTCAACTCCTCCTCTCCCTCGTCCGACATTATTGCTATCGACCTGGTCGCACACGCTGAGATACGAATATGCATCCCAACTTTTCACGAATTTGGAGCTTTGGTGGCGGTAATACGCCCCAGCCTTATCAGCGAACATGACATCATCCGAGTCCTCGATCTGTTTGAATAGCCCCTCCTCACAGCGGTAGGTCAGAAGGGCAATCGTTCTGGCGGCCTTAAGGCCATCCATTCCGCCCTTCAGGTCCCTGTGCTCCTTGAAAGTCGGGTCGGCGTAGAGAGCCATCCGCTGCGCCGTGTTGAATCCGGTCAGCCATGGAGTCACTCTTGCACCTGTCGCTATAAAAAACACAGTCTCAAATAGTTCCGGCTTCCAGGCCAACCAATCGAAAGTCATGAATCCACCCATCGAGGTGCTTATGACCATGTCTATCTTCTTGATCCCAAGATTATCCCTTAATAAGTCAAAAGCGCGCACTGTGTCATGGACCGTAACTTTCGGAAAATCAAAGAAGTATGGCTTTCCGGTAGCTGGATTGGCGGAAGCTGGGCCGGAGGAACCGCAAGCGGAGCCAAGCACATTGGCGCATATCACGAAATATTTCTCCGTGTCCACGGTTTTTCCAGGTCCCACGAGAGCAGGCCACCATTCTCCCTCGGCATCAGAAGACGCCGTGAGCGCATGGCAGAGCCAGATCACTTTCTTTTCAGGGGAATAATCATAAGGAGATGTGTGGTAAACGACTTCGAGGTTGCTTATGCTTCCTCCAGCCTCGAAGGCAAATGAACCGGAATGTCTGAAAATGTGTCGTATCATCTTTCTTTAAGTGGTGTGAAAGAATAACCTTTCCTCTTCAGTTTTTTTATAAGTTCTGGAAGGCGGTCATAGAATTTGTCTGTCCTGGTCGGGTCAGTGCCGAGATGGATTAGCATTATATGCCCGTTCAACCCGTAGGGATCATCTTTCTCGCACTTCCAGATCCTATCCATTATCGTCTTGCTGCTGTAGTAGTTGTCCATGTCTGGGGTGGTGTAGTCCCCATTGGTGGCGGTTCCGGCGGTGTAGTTCACTACTTGGAGACCAAGTTCCCTTGCCCATGCCGATATAGTTGAGTTGTAGTGCTCGTAAGGAGGTATGAACCATGGAGCGTCACTGATGCCGAAGGAACGCATGAGCGAATAACTCTTTATGATGTCGTCCTGGAACTCCTTCTTTGAGACGAGCAAAGAATCCCGCCCTTTGCCCCAGGGCGCATAGAGGAGGTGTCCATAGGAATGGCTGCCGACATAGTGCCCTTCTTCGAAAAGGCGCTTTACCACCTCGGGGAACCTTTCATAGAACTCCCCTGTGAAAAAGAATCCTCCACGGATATTATTGTCCCTCAATGTCTTAATTATCTTTTCGGCCCCATCTGCCTTGTCCGCGGCGGTGAACACGAAGTCAATATGCTTGACACTCGGATCTGTCCTGACTATCCCTCCCTCGCTATAAATGGTCTTATTCACGGTTGTTTCCTTCTTTCCATGGCCTTGAGCCTCATAATAGGAAAGAGGAAACGTCAGCGAGGCGGTTCCGTCCATGGTTGGCTCATTCGTGGAATAATCATGAGTGCTGTCATGGAATACGAGATCGCCTGGCTGGAAATCCTCGAAATTGATTCCACCCTCTGTACTGATTCCCAGAAGGCTACCGAATATGGTCGAATAGACGGGACCATCCACTAACCCTCCGGTGGTGTTGCCGAGGCCGAGGCGGATCCTGTACGAATGGGGTTGTGTGGAATAGACCCCTCCCTTGGGCAGCTCCACTATCATGCTGATTCCCCATGGATTACATCCCAGCAGCCAATCTCTCAATGAACCTTCCATCTCCTCGTAGGTCTTGTCCCCGGTAAGCTCCCGATATAGAATGCATTGGGTCAGCATCGCTGTGGTGAGATTGTTCGAGCACCATATTCCCGGGATTCCGAACATGAAAGGGTGATTCTTGCCACGATCGAAACCCCGTGCTATCCCAGACTTCATATTCCTGACGAATTCGGCCGAAACCTTGCCCCCGGCTTTGCTGGCGAGCATGTAATGCCCCATATTCATGAACGGGTACCATTGGTAGTGACGGGCGCTGTCCGCACCCATCCAAGGAGTGACAGGTTCTCTACGGCCGTATTCGACCGCATCTTTCAAGTACTTGTGATCCCCGGTGAGCCGGAACAACTCGAACGCCCCGAGTTCCATGTCATCTGTCCAGTTCTCCTCCTCGTAGATGTAAGGGGATAGTACTGAGGCGGTTTGACAGTTGCCAGGCCTTGAGATCCCGGCGTTGTAACAGTCTGTCGCTTTCCTGCCGATTCTCTCAGCGAATTCAGGATAGAAGGGTTTCAGGACCTCGGAGCCTAAAGCGAAATCGGATGCGAACTTGCCCGCGGTGCTGGCAATTCCGGTCGTAGCGTTTTTCAGCCCGGTGCGTCCCCTTTGCTGAGGCTCTCCTGAGCAGAACCACACAGGTCTCTCGTTTCCCGGGCCCCAGCCATAGTCGGCCTTGTCTTTAGAAGGAAGCCTCATGCCGGTGTGATCCCTGTCATCGGCTATCTGGTTATACATCTCACCAGGCTCAGGATTCATCTTGTCCAACCATTGTAGTCCCCAATAGATCTCATCCACAATGTCGGGAATACCGTTCCGGCCGGGAGTGCCGTTAGAGAGGTGGTTGTCAGGGAACGCTGAAGGGTGGCTGATGTAAGCGAACATCATCTGATAAATCGCGTTCGCCGAGGTTGTGGTGTATTGGAGGCAGTCGGAAGCATCGTGCCAGCCTCCGGTTACATCCAGGAATGTGCTGTCCTTGGCCGGGTCCGGATGTCCGACGATGATGGCGTCTTTGGTGTGGCAACTGTCTCTGAAAGAAGGATTCCATCCACAACGTTGCTCTCGCATGTAATTCAAGACAAAATCCGCGGCACCGTCGTAAACGTTGTCATTGATCGGGAATATCTCCGATTTGGATTTGCCTGCTTTTATGAAGTAAGCTCCTCGGGATGTGAACTCGCTGAAATCCAGGCGATAAGTTGATTTCATCCTTCCGAGTGGTCCGGTTGCCCGGATTTTCCCGGAGGAGAAAACCGTATTGCCGGTGAACACGTCCACGATCTCGAAATTCCTGATCTCCGCGTCTTCCTCGCTAATCAAGACAGCGACCTTTGTGGAAGAGGGGATGTATCCCAGTTGATTGATTCTGATCCATGATTCGGCATTCGCATGGAAATAATTGAATGCCAATATGATAGAAAGGGCGATAAAAAGTTTCCTCATACCTTCCGTCCGCAGAGTTTATCGACCCACACGGCACTGACAAGATTGTCCGCGGTGTTAAGAAGGGTCGCGGGGATGTCCACGAGAGTACTTATCACCAGCAACGTGGCGGCGAATTCCGGATCCACACCGAGAATCGAGCAGATTAGTATCTCGGCCGTCATGCCTCCCACGGGGATGGCTCCAACCACAAGGCTCGCCAGTATTCCGATTGCCACAACCGTGAGGCATCCGTAACCGCCTAGACCGTAGAAAGAAACGACAAAAACAGTCTTAAGCACCGAGGAAACGACTGATCCGTCTTTGTTCAGGTTTATTCCTAAAGGGATGACTGATTCGGCTACAGAGTCGTCCACGCCCATTTTCTTCGCTGACTTGATGGAAGTGGGGATCGTCGCGGCACTGGAGCAAGTCGCCACGGCAAGAAGGGAAGGCTCCGTCATATTCCTCCAGAATGTGTAAAGTTTGTCCTTGCCTCCCGCAAGCGCCACATAGATTGAATTGACTCCGAAATATAAGATGCCGATAACGACCAGATACAGAAGCACGCAGTTGACAAAACTGCTGACGATTTGTCCTCCGAGGCTGCCTACGAGGTCGGCGAAATAGCAACCGAGGCACACTGGAGCGGCATACATCAAGATCCTCATGAACTCCATCACCACTTCCATTCCGCTCTCAAGGAACCTTCCCATTGCCTCTCCCTTGCCGGAACTCAGCGAGGTGGCGGCCCCGAACAAGGCGGAGAACACGATCAGAGGAACCAGATTGTCCTTGCTTAGCAACATGTGGAAGTCGCTCACTGTGAACATGTTCTCGATGGTCTTGAGAAGATCTTTGCCTCCGATGGCGACCCCTTCAACCATGGTTCTCTCAGGAGGGATCTTGGTCGCGTAGCCACCGAGAGGATTCCAGAATCCGCAGATGATCCAGGTCAGGACTCCGGCGATAAGCGAGCCGGCCAGAAACACCAGCACAGCCCTGCTCAACACCCTCCACAACTTCTTCTCTGTGGTCAGTTTCCTCACGGAATTGGCGACGCTGAAGAATACGACCGGAACCACGAGTACGAAGGTGAGGTTAAGGAATATCTCGCCGACCGGTTTCACGATCGACGCGGACGGCCCTGCCAAGGCGCCACAGGCTGCTCCGATGGCGACTCCAAGCAGGAGCAATATCGTCTGGATGTAGTTTTTCATGACCGCAGTAATCTTTACAGGAAACAAATATACCGATTTGTTTTCTTAATTTTGTAGGGTCAAGACGCTTTTTGAACATGAGTCAATCTTATCCTTGTGGTGTCCGGATAGGTAACGGATACGATGTGCATGCCTTGAAGGAGGGCTTGCCTATGCGTTTGTGCGGAGTGGATATTCCTTCAGACAAAGGTTTTGTCGCTCATTCTGACGGCGATGTGGCGATCCATGCGCTTTGTGACGCTCTTTTGGGTGCCGCCGCACTTGGAGACATAGGTCTTCATTTCCCTGACAGCGATCCTCGCTATAAGGGGATCGACAGCACGAAGCTACTGGCGGAAGTCGTTTCGATGGTGTCTGGCGAAGGAAGGCCCTCTGGCTCCCTGCGATTCGCACCCTATCCGGGTAAATGTCCGCCAGAGGGCCTTCCTTCGCCTGGAGAATTCGCGATTTGCAATGTGGACATAACCATCGCTCTGCAGGAACCGAAGCTGAGGCCGTACATCGACACGATGCGCCAGACCCTGGCGGAGATCATGAATATTGACAAATCCCAGATCAGCGTCAAAGCCACCACGACCGAGAGGCTCGGTTTTGTCGGTAGGGGAGAGGGCTGTGAGGTCTGGGCGACAGTCCTTCTGTCAAAGATTGGCGAATAACAATTCTGACAATGAGTCCAACATTGATTATCCTGACTATGGCGGCCTATTTCGCCGTCATGCTGGCAGTTGGCTGGATATCTTCCAAAGGCGTTGATAACCAAAGCTTTTTCAATGGCGGAAGGAAGGCTCCTTGGTGGATTGTCGCCATCGCGATGATCGGTGCTCCCATGTCCGGAGTGACCTACGTCTCGGTTCCCGGCATGGTCGGAGTCGGTGGCACAGCGATGGGTTACATGCAGATGGTGATGGGTTTCTTCGTGGGCTACATCCTTATCGCCTTCGTCCTGACACCGGTTTTCTTCAGGATGAATATGGTCTCGATCTACCAATATCTCGAAGACCGGTTTGGAGCCGCATCCCACAAGGCAGGAGCGTGGTTCTTTTTCATCTCCAAGATACTCGGTGCTTCTGTGAGACTGTACCTTGTCTGTGTGACTCTCCAGTTGATGGTCTTCGGGCCGCTTGGGCTTCCGTTCGTCCTGAATGTCGCCGTTTCGGTCGCGATCGTTCTCCTGTACACTTTCCGGGGAGGCGTTAAGTCCGTCCTATGGAACGACACCCTGAAAACCGTATGTATGGTGGTGTCGATCGTGCTGGCTATCATATTCATAGCAAAAGACTTGGGGCTGGATTTCCCGGGGATGGTAAAGACAATCAAGGGCAGCGGTTACTCCAAGATGTTCTTCTTCGACGACGTGAATCATCCAGAATACTTCTGGAAGCAGTTCCTGGCCGGAATATTCACAGTCCTGGCGATGACGGGCCTGGACCAGGACCTGATGCAAAGGACGCTCGCCAGCAAGAATGCCCGCGAATCACGGAAAAACCTGATTACCAGCGGTACCCTCCAAATTCCGGTCATTTTCCTTTTCCTTTGCCTTGGAGCGCTCCTATATATATATGCGGCCCAGAAGGGGATTCCCGAGACCGGGGATACTCTTTTCCCCGCGGTCGCTACAGGCGGATTCCTTCCTTCCATCGTGGGAGTCTTGTTCGTCATCGGCCTTGTCTCATGCGCCTATTCCGCCGGAGGATCGGCCCTGACGGCACTCACGACCTCTTTCACCGTGGACATTCTCGGGACCGGGGGTAAGAACGACGAGAAAATCCTCTCCACCCGAAAGAAGGTCCACCTTACGATGGCGGTCCTTATGGGACTGGTAATCATCGTGTTCCATCTTCTGAACACCAAGTCCGCGATTGACGCGGTCTATAAACTGGCGAGCTACACCTATGGTCCGATCCTTGGGATGTTCGCCTTCGGAATACTCTGCAAGCGTAAGGTCCGGGACCGCTGGGTCCCGCTCGTGGCGGTTGTCGCTCCGGTGATATGCTTCATTCTCCAAAGTAATTCAGAGCGTTGGTTCGGGGGTTACAAGTTCTCCTATGAACTGATCTTGATCAACGCCCTGCTGACCATCTTAGGCCTGTGCGCCCTGATCAGATCAAAAAAAGACGAATAATTTTTGTGGATTCAAGATAAATCCCTATTTTTGCATTCCCGAAACGCAAGTATGCGGTGAAGGGAACCATTGAGATATGGTGTAATGGTAGCACTACAGATTCTGGCTCTGTCAGTGAGGGTTCGAATCCTTCTATCTCAACTCAATGGGGACACGGCGGGGTAGCTCAGCTGGCTAGAGCGTCGGATTCATAATCCGG
>JAILLE010000004.1 GCA_024693285.1 Bacteroidales bacterium | reverse complement strand
TCGTCACATCGACGGTGGCGCGGAGACTGTCCGTGTCCCGCTTCCCGCCCTTATCACGGTTAACGGAAGCGCCGCTCCTTGCCGTCCCCAGAACACCAAGCTCGTGATGAAGTACAAGAGGGCTTCTTGCCCTATGGAGCGCCCCGCTGAGGTGCCTTACGCCGAGCTTTACGAGGAACGTCCTTACCTGACTCTCAATCAGTGGAGTGTGGCTGATGTGGATGGAGATCCCGGTCAGTGTGGCCTCGCTGGTTCGCCCACAAAGGTCAAGAGTGTCCAGAATATTGTCTTCCAGGCCAAGGAGTGCAAGCATCTCACCGCCTCTGACGCTGACATAGAGGGCATGATCAAGGAATTGTTGGATGAGAAGATAATCGGATAGTGCCATGAACAACGTATTTGTATATTGCGAGATAGAGGGGACAACCGTGATGGAGGTCTCCCAGGAGTTGCTCACCAAAGGCCGCAAGCTCGCCGATGAGCTCGGTGTCCAGCTTCACGCTGTGGTCGCCGGGACCGGAATCAAGGGTAAGGTTGAGGATCAGATTCTTCCTTACGGTGTGGACAAGCTCTTTGTTTTTGACGGAAAAGGTTTGTTCCCTTACACTTCCGCTCCTCACACTGACATCCTTGTGGAGCTTTTCAAGAGGGAGCAGCCTCAGATTTGCCTCATGGGCGCTACCGTGATCGGCCGCGACCTCGGTCCGAGGGTATCTTCCTCGCTGACCAGCGGCCTCACCGCCGACTGTACCCAGCTTGAGATCGGTCCTTACACCGACGCGAAGTCCGGAAAGACCTACGAGAATCTTCTTTACCAGATCCGTCCCGCCTTCGGTGGCAACATCGTCGCGACCATCGTCAATCCGGATCACCGTCCGCAGATGGCGACTGTCCGCTCTGGCGTCATGAAGAAGGCTGTTTATGAGGGCAAGGCCGCTAGTGAGGTGGTTTATCCCGATGTCAATGAATATGTTTCTCCGGAAGCCTATGTGGTGGAGGTCCTTGATCACCATGTCGAGCAGGCCAAGCATAACCTCAAGGGTGCTTCAATCGTGGTCTCTGGAGGTTACGGAATGGGCAGCAAGGAAGGCTTTGATATGCTCTTCGAACTCGCCAAGGTGCTTCACGCTGAGGTTGGCGCCAGCCGCGCCGCCGTGGATGCGGGATTCTGCGACCATGACCGTCAGATCGGCCAGACTGGTGTGACCGTTCATCCGAAGGTCTATATCGCCTGCGGAATCAGCGGACAGATCCAGCACATTGCCGGTATGCAGGACAGCGGCATCATTATCAGCATCAACACCGATCCGGACGCCCCGATCAACAAGATCGCGGATTATGTGATCACCGGCCCGGTCGAGGAGGTTGTGCCTAAACTCATCAAGTACTACAAGCAGAACAGCAAATAAGGAGGAAAAGCAATGGCTAATTACTATACAGACCATCCCGAGATCGGATTCCATCTTAATCATCCCTTGATGCGCCGTGTCGCGGAGCTTAAGGAGCGCTGGTATTCGGAGAAAGAGAAGTATGAGGAAGCTCCGGTTGATTTCGAGGACTGCATCGAGAATTACCGCCGTCTCCTGGAGATCGCCGGAGACATCGCGGCCAACACCATAGCCCCTAATTCCGAGGATGTTGACCTTGAGGGCCCGCATCTTGAGAACGGCAGGATGATTTATGCTTCCAAGACTGTCGAGAATATGGAGGCTGTCCGCCTTGCGGGACTTTGGGGCGTGACAATGCCTCGCCGTTATGGCGGACTCAACGCTCCCGAGACCATATTCAGCATGGCGAGCGAGGTAATCTCCGCCGCTGACTCAAGTTTCCAGAACATCTGGAGCCTCCAGAGCTGCGCCGAGACCCTTTATGAGTTCGGTAGCGAGGAGCAAAGGCAGAAGTTTATCCCTCGTGTCTGCGCCGGTGAGACCATGTCCATGGACCTTACTGAGCCCGACGCTGGTTCTGACCTTCAGAGCGTTATGCTCAAGGCCACCTGGAGCGAGGAGCAAGGTTGCTGGCTTTTGAACGGTGTCAAGAGGTTCATCACCAATGGTGATTCCAATATTCACCTAGTCCTTGCCCGTAGCGAGGAAGGCACAAAGGACGGCCGTGGCCTTTCGATGTTCATTTATGACAAGCGCCAGGGTGGAGTCAATGTCCGTCATATTGAGCACAAGCTCGGAATCCACGGATCCCCGACTTGCGAGTTGACCTACAAGGATGCTCGCGCTGAACTTTGCGGCGAGAGGAGACTTGGCCTTATCAAGTACGTCATGGCCCTTATGAACGGTGCCCGTCTGGGAATCGGCGCTCAGAGCGTCGGTCTCAGCCAGGAGGCTTACAATGAGGCTGTCGCTTATGCCGCTGAGCGCGCGCAGTTCGGTCAGAAAATCAACAAGTTCCCTGGTGTCTATGACATGCTTTCCCGCATGAAGGCGAAACTTGACGCCAGCCGCTCACTGCTTTATCAGACCTCGATGTACGTCGACATCTACAAGGCTCTTGAGGACATCCAGAGGGAGCGCAAACTCGAGGCCGAGGAGAGAACTGAGATGAAGACCTACAGCCGTCTGGCCGATGCCTTCACCCCTCTCTGCAAGGGCATGGCTTCCGAATATGCCAACCAGAACGCCTATGACGCCATTTCTGTTCACGGTGGTTCCGGTTTCATCATGGAGTACAAAAGCCAGAGGCTTTATCGCGACGCTCGTATATTCTCGATCTACGAGGGTACAACGCAGCTTCAGGTCGTTGCCGCCATCCGCTATATCACCAACGGAACTTACATGAACATTATCAATGAGATGTTGAGCGAAGATGTTCTGCCTGAGCTGGTTCCGTTCAAGGAGAAGATCGCCGGACGCGCCGCTGTCCTGTCCGACTGCATCGCCAAGGTTCGCGAGGCTGGTGACTCTGAGCTTCAGGATTTCCTGGCCCGCAGGCTTTACGACATGACCGGCGAGATCGTGATGTCACTGCTCCTTATGCGTGACGCCACTGTGGCTCCCGACATGTTCCTAAAGTCCGCCAAGGTCTATTGCCAGATGGCTTGCGAGACTGTGGCCGGCAAGAGCTCCTACATCCTTAACTTCGACAAAGAGAGCCTTCCCGCTTTCCGCGCTGTCGAGGAGGAGTAATGGAACTTTATGAATATGCCAGGCCAGGCCTGATGGCCGGCAAGAAGGTATTATATGTACATGGATTCGCGTCGAGCGGACAGACCGGTAGCGTTCACACGCTCCGGCTGCTCCTGCCCGACGCGGCCGTTATAGCCCCGGACCTTCCGGTGGATCCCTTTGAGGCTATGGATCTGCTTAAGGATATGGTTTCCAAGGAGAATCCGGATCTTATTATCGGGACATCGATGGGCGGGATGTATTCCGAGATGCTTTATGGGGTGGACCGGATTCTCGTCAATCCGGCTTTCCAGCTTGCGGACACGCTCCTTAAGAATAACGGATTGGGACGCAGAGAGTTCCATAACAAGCGAGCGGACGGGGAAACCTCATTTCTCGTGACCAAGAGTCTCCTTGAGCGATTCAGAGAGGTCTCCTCTCATTGTTTTGAGAGGGCTTCTGATGATAAGGATAGAGTATTCGGCCTGTTCGGTATCCGTGATAACCTTGTTGACACTTTCGGCCTTTTCCACAGCCATTATCCCCAAGCGATCCGTTTTGATGGAGAGCATCATCTGAACGATTCGGTTATAGTCCATTCATTGCTTCCCATAATCCGGCGGATAGATGACCGGCAGAACGGGATTTCCCGTCCTGTGATGTTCATATCATTGAGTGACAGGCTGGTAAATCATTCAAGCGGGATGCCGAAAGCCGTAGAGGTCTTGTCAGAGCGTTATGAGGTTCATGTCACCTCGGCAATTGACTACAATTTCCCTGAAAAGGCGGTTGATATATTCCGATGGTGCGAGACTAATCTTGGAGTCCCGGTTTGGGATAGGGTGGAGATATGCAACCACAAGAACCTTATCCTGGCTGATTATCTTATTGATGCGGAGCCGGAACTAAATGGGGGACAGGATTTTATGGGCACTCTTATCCAATTCGGGTCGGACACCTTCAAGACCTGGGAAGACATCCTCACTTACTTCTCCCGCCTCGGCGGTCAATAACGGTCGGCTGGGAACACAACTCCAGCTTGACGGCGAATCTCATCCATGACCTCGGCGACCGCTAGCGAGTTGTCGAGGCTATTGTTTTCAGACTCTAGTCTGCCGCTCTCTATGATGTCTATGAATTCCTTGAACTCGCAGAGGTACTCATCAGGATCGCATGGGACAGTGACATCCTCCTTCTGAGGGCCGCTGGCGCGGCCTGAAGTCGGAGCACCATGTGGGATGAACTCAACCTGGCGAGTGATGTGGATCTGGTCGAGCGAAAGTATGCCTCCCTCGCAAGAAATCTCGGTACGAAGCCTTGAATCGGCGATTTTGGAATAAACGGCATTGGCTGTCATCCCGTCATATTCAAATACAGCAGATCCCTGAAGGTCTATTGGCCTCATCCCTTCCGATGTTGGCACATCTATCGTCAAAACGCTGGCTTTAACGCTTTTAGGCCGACCGAAAAGGGTGACCATGGGGTAGATCGGGTATATTCCTATGTCCATTAAAGCTCCTCCGGAGCGGTCGGGGTTGAAAGAACTCGGGACGGGGGAGTCATCCTCCCCGGCGAGTATTCTCTTGAGCAACGCATGCTTTGATGAGTACTGGCAGAACACTCCGGAATAGTTCCTTACTGATCCGAGGGTCTTGAGCCGGTCTTGGACCATCTTGAAATTCGGGCTCAGAGTGGATATCATCGCCTCCATCAGAAGAACATTGTCACTTTTGGCCGCCGAGATCATCTCCCTGACCTCTATCGCATTGGAAGCCAACGGTTTCTCGCACATGACGTGCTTCCCATGGCTCATGCACTTTATTGCCAGGTCATGATGAGTGTGATTAGGCGTGCCGATGTAAATGGCATCGATTTCAGAATCGGATGCCATCTCATCAATATCGGTGAATGTCCTTGAAATACCGTGTCCCGCGGCGAAAGCCTCCGCACTCTCCTTTGAACGTGAGCATACTGCCGCTGCCTCGAAGCGAGGATCGAGCACAGCCCCTTTCAGCACCCAGTCACTGATCCTTCCGGTGCCGATGATTCCGAATCTGACCTTTCTCATTTCAGAGCCCCTCTTTCTTCAAGATAGTCCTCTATAAGGGATACGGCATCTCCCTTCATCGAATCCTTGATCGTGAGGAATTCCAAGCCGTATCTCACATATATTTCCCTGGCTTTCCCTGTCAAGGCCGGCTCTATAAGTACAAGTCCCTGAATGGAATGGCCAAGTTTTGAGACCGCTTTGACGATATTGTCGCCGCACACCGGGTCACAGATCAGGAAAACCATGTCGGAATTGACTTGTTTCTCTTTCCGTAGCCTTTTAATCATGTTGACGGCATCTTTATCACTACCCCTGAAACCGCAAGTGTAGCCGATGATCCCATCCGAAACTAGCCCTTTGATCACTTTCTCCGGGAAATCCGTCTTCAATGGCTCGTGGAAGTAAATGACAAGAGGCATGGCACTTGTCGAGTCGGGGAAATTGCCGTTCTCATCAGCCGGTTTGAAGACTTTACCGAAAACCTTCTCACCGTTGATATAGTAACTCATTTCCTCGACTATGATGGTGGAACCGGCAGGGGAGACCACTCTGCCTCTCGGGCCGTTTTTTTTCATTTGATTCATTCCCACGATTCCCAGAAGCGCGAGAAGTATGACTGACACCAATGATATGATAAGCTTCTTCATAATACCAAAAATACGGCTTTTTCTTGAATAATTCTTAAATTAGCAGATTGAATCAAGTGTAAGTGCAAGAATAGTGCTGAATATTGGAAAATAAATATTAATATTTTATAAATGATGAAAAGATTTTTGGCGGTTTTAGCAGCCGCGTTCATTTGTGCGGCTGGAGTATGGGCTCAAGATGATGAAGGTACAGCGAGACTTCCTGATATCGCTGTCGGTGACGGTATTTTCTCGGCGGAGACCTTGACTTATTTCGCCTTCAGTGATCACAATCTGTTGAAGGCAGATCGGGACTTTGAGGATTACAAGGGTAAGGCTAACACCGAGTTCCTGATGAATATTGTCGAGTTGCGTATCGATCCATATCCGACCGGCCGTTTCGCCATCGGACTTGACTTTGATTGGGACTATTTCCGTCTTGACAATGCCCATTACTGGATGCCTGACGGTTCTGGTAAGGTCTCTATCCTTCCTATGGAGGGTTCGGGTATGAAGAAGATCAAGAAGTCCCGGCTTAGCGTCAGGACTCTCGCCGTTCCGGTCTCTTTCACTCAGGCTTTCGGTAAATTCTCCCTTAGGCTCGGCGCCACCGCTGAGTATAATTTCCCCGGTATCGTAAGGTTCAAGGGAACCGCCGCTGACGGAGCCACGGTCAAGGAGTGGAAGAATGGTACCAGATTCTCTAAAGATATCAAAACCAACACTTTCACATACAACTTCTTTGGCGCCCTTTCTTATGAGGATATCGGCTTTTATATGAAATACTGCCCTGTCCAAGTCTTCCAGGAAGGTTGCGCCCCCAAATTCCAGACTTTGTCCTTCGGAGTGATAGTCGGTCTCGGCGTGTAGTTTCCATTGATGAGAAACCCCTTATCACATCTTTCCGAGAGGAATCAGCTGCTGGTGCTGAGTGTTATAGTAGGGATTATTGTCGGTTTTGCCGCGGTCATCCTCAAGACCCTCATCAGCCTTATCCAGCACTGGCTCGGAGACGCGTTTGGGGGACTCTGGAATGGCGCTATTTATTTGATTATTCTGCCAGGAGTCGGAATGCTCCTGGCTATGCTTTTTTGCCGCCATATCCTGAAAGAAAATATAGGTCATGGCGTCACGAAGGCCCTGCAGGCTATCTCAAGGCATGAGTCGAGGATAAAACCCCATAACACATGGTCTTCAGTGGTGGCTAGCTCAGTGACGATCGGTTTTGGCGGATCAGTCGGAGCCGAGGCTCCGATTGTTTACACCGGGGCCGCGATCGGTTCCAATTTCGCCCGAAAGGCCGGGATGTCCTACAGGAGCATGACCATATTGCTGGGGTGTGGCGCCGCGGCCGCTGTGGCCGGAATATTCAAAGCGCCTTTGGCAGGGGTCTTGTTCGTCCTGGAGATACTCCTTTTCAATATCTCCATGAACTCAATGATGCCGTTGCTTTTGTCGACGGTGTCGGCCACGGTCATCTCATATATATTCCTTGGCAGAAGCACGCCTTTTGAGTGTTCGCTGACTCCCTTCAATCTGGCTAACATCCCATTTTATATCCTTCTAGGTCTTTTCTGCGGCGCTTGCTCAATTTATTTCATCCGGACGACCCTTTGGCTTGAGGATAAGGTCGGGAAGATGGCGAATCCCTATTACAGATGGATCCTATGTGCTTTGGGACTTGGACTCCTTATATTCCTTTTCCCTCCTTTGTATGGTGAAGGATATGAATCTCTCGGAGTTCTTCTTAATGGCCATGAACTCTCTATCGAGGGACAGACGCCCTTGGATTTCTTATCAAAGAGCCCTTGGTCAGTGCCGGTGTTCTTCCTGCTCATATTGCTGCTGAAAGTGTTTTCAATGACACTGACCAATGCCGGTGGAGGAGTCGGTGGTACTTTCGGTCCCACCCTTTTCGTGGGAGCTATAGCAGGATTTTTCGTGGCCAGGACCATGAACCTACTTTTGGCAGGCACCTCTCTTTCGGTCCCGGAACAGAATTTCGTTCTTGTCGGGATGGCGGGACTGATGGCTGGTGTTATGCAGGCTCCGATGACCGCGATCTTCTTGATCGCTGAGATTTCTGGGGGATATGACTTGTTCCTTCCGCTTATTTTGACGGCTACAATCGCTTTCGGAACTACCAGGCTTGTCGAAAAGTATTCCATCTATACCAAGCGTATAGCCCAAAGGGGTGAGCTTCTGACCCACGACAGTGACCAGGCCGTCCTAACTTTGCTGAAGGTCAATGATGTGATAGAGACTGATTTCTCCACCATCAAGATTGACGACACCCTCGGTCAACTTGTGGAGGTCGTCTCCGGCTCTTCGAGGAACATATTCCCTGTCGTCGACTCAAAAGGAAGATTCCAAGGTTACGTCTCATTGGAGGATATCAGGAAGGATATGTTCAGGACTGCTGAATATGAGAACATGCACGTTTTCAATTTCATGCGTAGCGCCGACGCCTATGTCTACGATGATGAGAGCATGGATTCCGTGATGCGGAAGTTCGAGAGGACGTCCGCCTGGAATCTTCCGGTGGTCAGGCGCTCTGACAGGGCGTATATCGGTTTTGTGTCCAAGTCCAAGATTTTCTCGGCGTATCGAGACGAGTTGAAAATGTTCTCTCAAGATTGATGAAAAGTATATATATCAAAGAGATCGCCCGGAAATTGGGCGTCAAAGACTGGCAGGTCGAGAATTGTGTCGGACTTTTCGAGGAGGGTGCGACTATCCCTTTCATTAGCCGTTACCGCAAAGAGAAGACAGGTGGGCTGGATGATGCCGCTGTGGCTGAGGTGAAGCATTGGAACGAGGTGTTCTCTGAGATGGAGAAGCGTAAGGCAGGCATCCTCGCCACAATTGAAGAGCAGGGGAAACTTACTCCGGAATTGAGGACTCAAATTGAGAATTGTTTGGTTTCCAGTGAGTTGGAGGATTTGTACCTGCCTTTCCGCCCGAAGCGGCGCACCCGCGCGACCGTGGCTAAGGAGAAAGGACTTGAACCTCTCGCTGACAAGATGTGGAACATCCAACTGTCCGACCCTGAAGCGGAGGCGAGGAAATATTTGAATGATAATGTGTTGGATGTCGAGGATGCTTTAGCCGGGGCGAGGGATATCCTTGCGGAGCGTTTCTCTGAGTCGGCTAAGACCAGGGAATCCTTGCGTCAGATATTCAGGACACGTCGTATAGAATCCAAGGCAACGAAAGCGGCCATGGACAATCCGGATGCGTCGAAGTACAGGACTTATTTCAAGTTCTCGATGCCGATTCAGCGCATCCCTTCCCATAACTTGCTCGCCATATTGAGGGCTGAGAAGGAAGGTTTTCTTTCGATTGGGTTGGATGCTGACGCGGAGAAGTGCGGCAACAAGATGTATTACGACTTTTGCCAGGAGCGCCGCTATCCCGGACCGAAACTGGCTGCGCAGGTGAGGATGGCCGTGGACGACTCTTTCAAACGTCTCCTGGAACCGTCGATCACCAACGAGATAATCAAAGAAGCTAAGGAAAAAGCTGATATTGAGTCGATTGCGGTTTTCGGTGAGAATCTTACGCAACTTCTGCTTTCTCCTCCGGTAGGCCAGAAAAGGACGATGGCTATTGATCCTGGCTTTAGGAACGGTTGCAAGATAGCGTGTCTTGACGAGCACGGCAACCTGCTATATCACACGATTATATTCCCTCATCCTCCTCAAAGTGAGAAGGTTAAATCAATAATGTCTGTCTCCGACATGATTGAGGAATATGGGATCGAGGTGATCGCGATCGGAAACGGTACCGCCTCACGTGAGACCGAGGATTTCATAAAGAGGGTCGGGATTCCGGAAAATGTGAAAGTCTACACTGTCAGTGAAGACGGCGCCTCGATTTATTCTGCTTCTGAAGTGGCCAGAAAGGAATTCCCGGATGAGGACGTGACTGTCAGGGGAGCGGTGTCCATTGGCCGCAGGTTGATGGATCCGCTCGCGGAACTGGTGAAGATCGATCCTAAGTCATTGGGTGTGGGCCAATACCAGCACGATGTGGACCAGAATCTTCTTCACGAGAAGCTAGACAATACTGTAGCTATTTGCGTAAACAGTGTCGGAGTCAATCTTAATACAGCTAGCCCTTATTTGCTTAGCTATGTCTCGGGAATAGGTCCTGCGCTGGCATCTAACATAGTGGCTTTCAGGGCTTCAGAGGGCGGTTTCACATCGAGGGAGCAGCTTCATAAGGTCCCTAAGCTCGGTCCCAAGGCTTTTGAGCAATGCGCCGGTTTCCTTAGGATCCATGATGCGTCAAATCCTCTGGACAATTCAGCTGTCCATCCTGAATGTTACCATATTGTCGACAAGATGGCGGCTGATCTCGGAGTGACCACCAAAGATCTGGTAGGAAACGCTGAATTGATAAAGCAAATAGACCCAGACCGTTATGTGGAAGGGGAGTTTGGCTTGCCGACCATAAATGATATACTTAAGGAATTGGCGAAACCTGGCCGCGATCCCCGTCAAGAGGCGCAGGAATTCAGTTTCGCCGATGATATTCACGAAATCGATGACCTTAAGGTGGGGATGGAATTGCCTGGCATTGTCACAAACATAACCGCGTTCGGGGCGTTCGTGGATATCGGCATCCATGAGAATGGCCTTATCCACGTATCGCAAATGAAGGGAGCGAAGCTCAAACTCCACCAGAAGGTGATGGTCACGGTGTTGAATGTGGACCTGGAGCGAAATCGCATTTCATTGCGGCTTTCTTCCCAGCCCCGATAAGCTCGCCGTTTACCCAGACCATTTCTATCGATCCTTTGAACATTTGGCCCTCGTAGGGGGTCCAGCCGCATTTGTACGCCGGCTTTCCGACAATGTATTCCTTATTCGGATCGATTACCACAAGGTCAGCGTAGCAGCCTTCCTCGAGCCGCCCCCGATCCTGTATCCCAAAAATTCCCGAGGCTTTCTCAGAGAAGACTGACGCGAGTCTTGTGAGAGGTATTCCTTCCCGGAGAGCGATTGTCATCACTGCCGGCAAGGACTGCTGGATGGTTGGAAGTCCCGAAGGACAGTTGAGGTAGGATTTCGCCTTCTCTTCAGCTAGATGTGGGGCGTGATCGGAACCTATGGTGTCGATTGTCCCGTCTTTAAGGGCTTCGATAAGGGCCTTGCGGTCGGATGCTGACTTGACTGCGGGATTGCATTTCAGACGGCCTTCCATCTTGGGGTAATCCTCATCGCTAAACCAAAGATAATTAGCTGATGTCTCGGCAGTTATCCCAGTGTTGAGGAGTTTTGCCTCACGGATCATCTGGACTTCTTCCTTGGTTGAGACGTGCAGGATGTGCAAGCGGGTGCCATATCTTATCGCCAAGTCAAGGGCTTTGCGGGTTGATTTCACACATGCCTCACGGCTACGAATGAACGGGTGTTCGGAAAAAGGTATGTTGTCACCGTATAGATCCTTCGCCTTTTGCAGATTTGACTTGATAGTTTCCTCGTCCTCGCAGTGGACAAGTATTGTCTTTCCCTTTATCTTGAACAAGTTCTCCAAGGCTAAATCCCTATCCACCAGCATGTTCCCTGTGGAGGACCCCATGAAAACTTTGACTCCGGCGAACATGTTTCCGAGCCCTGATTCCAAATAATCCTTAATCTGGTCGGAGTTGGTGTTGGTCGCTCCGATATGAAATCCATAATTCGCGGTGGAGGTCGCGGCAGCCCTGGATAGTTTCCATTCGAGCTCTTTCAAAGTGGTTGTGGGAGGGGCTGTGTTGGGCATGTCGATGAATGTGGTGATGCCTCCCATGGCCGCTGCGAGCGACTCGCTTTCTATATCGGCTTTCCAAGTCAGTCCGGGTTCCCTGAAATGCACATGGGCGTCAATCCCTCCTGCCATTAATATACGTCCTTCAAGATCGATCTCTATAGCGTCCGGGATAGAGGGGGCTTCCTGCCATATTCCTGTGATCCTTCCGCCGTCAAAAGCTAGGGCTCCTCTTGTCGCGGAGGTCCCCGTCACTATCAACGCGTTTTTCAGAAGGGTCGGAGGCATCACTCTCCTTTACGGTGGAACTTGCGGAATCTCAGCTTGATAACCCCCCAGAACGCTTCGCCGAATATTCCGCTGCTCATCTTTGAGGTCCCCAATTTGCGATTAACGAATATGATGGGCACCTCGGCAATTTTGAAGCCGAGCCTGTAGGCGGTGTATTTCATCTCGATCTGGAATCCATAGCCTTTCATACGCACGTCGTCAAGATCGATGGCGTCCAGACATTGGCGGCTGTAGCATTTGAATCCGGCAGTGCAGTCGTGGACTTTCATCCCCAGAATAAACCTGACATATTTGGATGCGTAATAAGACATCAGGATCCTGCCGATAGGCCAGTTGACAACACTGATTCCGTCGCAGTAACGGGAGCCGATGGCGACTCCACCGCATTCGGAGCAGGCGGCATACAACTTAGGGAGATCGTCCGGGTTATGGGAGAAGTCGGCGTCCATCTCGAATATGAAGTCATAACCATGCTCGAGGGACCACTTGAACCCTGTGATATAGGCGGTTCCCAGCCCCAATTTTCCGGATCTCTCAATAATGAAAAGCCTTTCGGGAAACTCCTCAATCAAGGTTTTGACGATAGAGGCTGTCCCGTCAGGGGATCCGTCATCAATGACGAGTATGTGAAATCCTCCCTCAAGAGAGAATACTTTGCGTATTATCGCCTCGATGTTCTCCTTCTCGTTGTAAGTTGGAATTATTACGACTTTGCTGTCCATTTCAATAATCTTTCTCTATTCTACAAATATATTAATTCTTTGTTTATTATTTCGTATTTTTGTTAACAGAACAATATAAACTTTCGCTGATAAATGAACCGGATTGACTGTTTTATCCCGTATGTGAGTGATGAGCAGGTTGCTGTCACTTTGGCGAACCTCAATGCTGAAGCCGAGGTGTCCAGGGTGATACCACTCGACGCGCCCTCCTTCAAAAGCACTGCCTCGATGAAGGAAGTGGCCTCCAAAGCTGAAGCACCATTTGTCCTCCTTTACACTAAGACCACGGACTTGAGTTTCGGAAAGTTCTCTTTGGAGCGCTTTCTCGCCGTCGCTGAGGACACTTCCGCTTCGATGATTTATTCCGACCATATAAAAGAGATGGATGGGGAGAGGGTTTTCGCTCCTGTCATAGATTGCCAAATGGGTGCCCTGAGGGATGACTTTGACTTTGGTTCTGTCCTTGTGTTCAGGACATCGGCACTTAAGGAGGCGGTGTCCAGAATGGATGTTGATTATGAATATGCCGGATTATATGACCTTCGTCTAAAGGTGTCGCAGAAGGGGAGCCTGGTCCATCTGAGCGAGTTCCTCTATTATGAGATCGAGACGGACACTCGAAAGTCTGGTGAGAAGCTATTCGATTATGTGGATCCGAAGAATAGGGCTGTCCAGATCGAGATGGAGCGGGCATGCACAAGTCATCTTAAGGATATAGGAGGGTATCTGGAACCTGTTTTCCCTGCGGTAAGCTTTGATGAGGGGGACTTCGAATATGAGGCTTCAGTCGTGATCCCTTGCAAAAACAGGGTGCGTACTATCGGTGATGCTCTTTCTTCCGCCCTTGGCCAGAAGACCTCTTTTAAATATAATGTGATAGTGGTCGATGATAATTCCACGGACGGTACTGTCGATGTGATCAAGAGTTTCCTTGATGATCCTAAGTTAATATATATAGCACAGGACAAGTCATATCATGCCATCGGGGGTAATTGGAACGCTGCCATTCACCATCCTTCTTGCGGGCGATTCGCCATTCAGCTGGATTCTGATGATGTGTATTATGACGAGAATACCGTTCAGAAATTCGTTGACGCCTTCTATGCCCAGAAATGCGCCATGGTTGTCGGGACCTACAGAATGACGGATTTCAACATGAACACTCTGCCACCCGGAATCATAGACCATCGGGAATGGACTCCGGAGAATGGCCGGAATAACGCTTTGCGCATAAATGGTCTCGGTGCTCCGAGAGGGTTTTATGTTCCGATGCTCCGGAAAATAAACTTCCCGACGACCAAGTACGGGGAGGATTATGCCGTCGGTTTGAGGGTGTCCAGGGAGTTCCAGATTGGCCGTATTTATGATGTTGTCTATAACTGCCGTCGCTGGGAGGATAACTCGGACGCTTCTCTTGATATTGGGAAAGTCAACGCTAACAATCTCTATAAGGATAGATTACGCACTTGGGAGCTTCAAGCGAGGATTGAACTGAACAGAAAGAAACAGAAAAAATCTTAAAATTTTACTATAAAAGTTTGGTATTTTAAATTTTTTGCGTACCTTTGCATTCCCGTTCGCTTGTCGAATGGGAATTTTTTGCACTAGATCATTGACAAGATTGAGGAACAGTACAAGCAAGTACCGAGAATAATTTTGAATCGAGAGCGTTAATTTCTTTAGAGAAGCTGTCGGGGTCGGACTAAGAATTATAAGTGTATATACAAAGAAGAGTTTGATCCTGGCTCAGGATGAACGCTAGCGGCAGGCTTAACACATGCAAGTCGAGGGGCAGCGGGTCCAGCAATGGATGCCGGCGACCGGCGCAAGGGTGCGTAACGCGTGAGCGACATGCCCGTGACCGGGGGATAACCGATGGAAACGTCGCCTAACCCCCCATATGATTATCCATCGCATGGTGGATGATTGAAAATTCTGGTGGTCACGGATTGG
>JAILLE010000032.1 GCA_024693285.1 Bacteroidales bacterium | reverse complement strand
ACGCTTCGAACGGTGGAAGGATATCAGTGTCATTCTATGTGGATGACTATGTCCCTAAACCACAACAGCAGCAAGCCTCCGCTCCGGCTGATGAGCTTAAGAATCTCGCGAAGGGGATATTCAAGAAGCTGTTCTGATCAGAATCCATTTTTTATGGAAAATGCGTAGCAAAATCTGCTACGCATTTTCTGTACTACGCTAGCTTAATTGGCTACACATTTTTTATATTGTGCTGACAATCAGCTATTTTCAAAAATCATCTCCAGTGCCGGGCAGGCGGCGCTGAACAGAAGTCAAAACACGCAAAGGCCTTCCCTTCTGAGGCTGAAACCACCGATCCAACCTGTGAACCAGCATCCATTTTTGTGAAGTACCTGGACAAGATCTTCGATAACCTCCAGTAACTTGTCGATGTCGGCCATCGATGACGACAATTACTCAACATCTTTCATACCTGTACCGTGAAATGGGACAACTGGCCGATATCTTTGTGCCAGAACTCAAAACACATACAGCAATGGAAAAGAAGAACAACACCACCAAGACCCAGGTTTACAACCTAGTCATCCTCGACAAATCCGGTTCTATGGAATGTATCCGCAAGGAGGCCGTTAATGGCTACAATGAGACGCTAGGCACCATCAAAGCCGCCCAGCTCAAGCATCTGGATACACAGGAGCACTTTGTCTCCCTCGCTGCATTCTGTGGCTGCGGAATCAACATGATCTACGACAAGACACCCATCGCCGAGGCCGAGAAACTCACCCTCAAGCAGTACGATCCCTGCTGCTGCACTCCGCTGTTCGATGCCATCGGCAAGACCATCAAACAGCTTAAGAAGGACATTGAAAAGGTAGAAGATGCGGCGGTCCTTATGACCATCATCACCGACGGTGAAGAAAACGCATCCAAAGAATGGACCGGTCCTGCAGTCAAAGCTCTCATCGAAAACTGCAAAGAGGATGGCTGGATGTTTTCCTTCATCGGAGCAGGGGAGGACATCATCCACATCGCCACCACCATCTCCATCACCAACACAGTCCTTTGGGAACAGACCTCCAAGGGTACTGACGACGTATTCGCCAACGAAAACGATGCCCAGTCCCGCTACTACGACAAGATGGCTGCACCTTGCTGCGCCAGCGCCTCCGTAGCCGACCGTAAGAAGATGCGTAAACAGTTCTCCGAGGAGTACTACGACAAGGATAAGAAGTAGTGCCGCAGCGTATTTCGCACAAAATCATTAAATTTGTAGTCACGCGAAAGATACCACATATCCTTCCCTAATGAAGCGCATCTATTTTGATATGGACAACGTCCTTGTGGATTTCGCATCTGGCATTGACAAGCTGGATGCGAAAACCGTTGAGGATTATGCCGGCCGTCTCGATGAAGTCCCAGGTATCTTCGCATTGATGAAGCCAATGTCCGGGGCCATAGAAGCAGTTCATAAGCTGGCTGAGAAGTACGATGTCTATATCCTGTCAACAGCTCCATGGAAGAACCCTTCCGCATGGGCCGATAAAGTTGCCTGGGTAACCAAATACTTTGATGACGTTTTTCATAAACGCCTAATCCTGTCCCATCGCAAAGACCTACTCAAAGGCGATTTCCTGATTGACGATCGCCCCAAGCACGGTGCAGAATCATTTGACGGAGAATGGATGCAATTCGGCAGCGAACGCTTTCCCGACTGGGCAGCGGTACTGGACTATCTGCTATAACTCGTGCGACATACTCATAGAATAATCAATAACAGAATAATATGGCACATTCACTCTTTCTTTCCAAGCTAACTCCCGAACAGCGCGACGACTTAATTCTGCGTTTGTGGGAATGCCAGAAAGGCAAATGTTTTATCTCAGGCAAGGAAATCGACTTAGCAATCCACAAAAATGCCCTTGACATCGATCACATTATCCCCTTAACCAACGGAGGTAAGGATGATGAGAGCAATATGGCACTGGCTTTTAGCTCTGCCAACCGCTCCAAGCAGGCTGCGGATCTGAATCTTGCCAGGGTAAACTGGGTCTATAAGACATTGGCCGAGGACCTGCAGAAGGCAGAAAACAGAAATCCTAATCTTAGTGATGTGCTTAAAAAGTTCGGTGGCGCATGTTGTAACCTGCACTATGCAATAGCCGGGGACAAGATTCGTTTCTCCTTTACGGAGATAGGACAAACAGATATTATTGAGTTGCCTATTTATGAGGACAAGAGAAGTAATGTACGCTACTTCTTTGCGCTGCTACCAATCCAGTATCTGCATCACGATGACAAGATCAATCCTCGCTCAATTGGCTCTAACGTCACAAAGCTTCTTGCAGAGTTCTACAAGGGGAATCCGCAACTTCACATCTCCTTGGGATATATTGAGACAAATGACAAGAACGAGTCGCCAGTGAAGCTATTTGACGGACAGCATAAGGCTGCCGCTCAAATCCTTCTGGGCACACGCGAAGTCCCTGTTCGTATCTTCATAGACCCGGACAAGGATAAGATTATCGAGACGAACTTTAATGCAGGAACCACCCTTAAGCAGGTGGCTTTCGACAAGTCAATTCAGCGTCATTTGGGTAACGCTCTCTATCAAGATCGTGTGGAACGCTATCAGAAGCAGACGGGACGCGCAGAAGATGACTATTCATTCTCTGAAAAGGCACTCATAAACTTCTATAAGGGTGAGTCTCGGGAGATGAAGAGGTACATTATTGACGCTGTTAAAGATGGAATCACCTATAGCGAGGAGAACAAGCTACGTGACTACATCGATATGGGTGGACGTGCTAAGGAGAAGCCGCTATCCTATTCTACCGTCGAGAAAACGTTCTACTCGTTCTTTATCTCTCCTGATGCATTGGAGACGAACATAGACTTCAAGTTGGAGGAAGGCTTGAATCCGCGTGATTTAGAGAAGAAACAGATTGTCCGGCTGATGAATATTATTGCTGAAAAACTACTCATCGGGAAATATGACTTTGAAATCGGCACCTACAGACTTGAGAATCGGATTCAGCAAGGAGAGGAGACACTTGACTGGAACCACATCGCCGCTTTCCGAATGATGAAGGAGGAGATTGTTTATACATGGCTCAGTTACATAGGAGGCGTTATCTCTATGTATTTCGCGAATATGGGTAAGATGGTGATGAATAAGAATAACTTCTTCCAAGAGGTGTTCCCGGATCAGCTATGGGTAAACATCGAGAACTTTATCACCAATCTGGCAAACCTTCCTCTGTGGAAGAACAAAGAGTTGTCTCTAACAATATTCGGAGGAAAACAGGTTTACAGCTTCTGGAAGACCATTTTTGAGAAGGGCGTGGCACCCACCGGAGAAAAAGTCCTTGCAAGCCCTATTGATATTACTGCGATGCTTGCCCCTCCTGCATCAGAAGACTAATAACCATGAAACCATCCCTCATTTTCTCACAATATGTCTGGTTGGTGAATACGCTTCGCCGATGCAACCGCATGACGCTAGAAGAGCTGAACGACAAGTGGATACGTGACGAAGTCGCAGACGGGAATCCACTTTCCCGTTCCACATTCAATCGCCACCGTGACGCTGTGTTGGACATGTTCGGAGTTATTATCGAATGCGACACACAGGATGGTTACCGGTACTACATTGACAACCCAGAAGTCCTGGACGATGATTCACTTGAGCGCTGGATGCTGAATTCGTTGACGGTAGGCTCCGTCCTCGCCGACAGCGAGTCAATCCACGACCGTATCATCTTGGAGAATGTACCTGCCGGTGAAGAGCATCTACGAACGCTGATTAAGGCAATCAAGTCTGGGAATAAAGTTAAGGTGGAGTATGCGCGTTTTGGCCACAGTAGCTACTGTATCGATGTGGCACCATACGCTCTGAGGTTCTGGCATCAGCGTTGGTATCTGCTCGCTTCAAATGGGAAGTACCTCATAACCTATGCTTTAGACAGGATGCAGGATGTTCGTCTATTGGAAGATAAGTTCAAATTGCCTGAGGATTTTTCTGCAACAGCTTTCTTCAACGAATTCTATGGCGTATTGACAGATACCTCTATCCCTCTGCAGCACGTTCGCATTCGCACTCGTGGCTATACTACGAATTACGTGCGCACATTGCCATTCCACCACTCTCAGAAGGAAGTTGAAACCACAGAAGAGTATTCTGTCTTTACGTTGGATATAAGGCCGACCTACGATTTTGTTGGCGCTATAGCTGCATCAAGTGAGGAATTGGAGGTCCTTGAGCCTTCCGCACTGCGGAGTGAGGTCATTGAATGGCATAAAAGAGTCTTGGATAGTTATCAAAGGATATAATGAACTGATATGATCAAAAAAGAAAACATCGAAATGGTTCCTGTGAACCGGCGCGAATTCATTCTTTCCAGTTCTCCTATACCTGAGGACAGGGGTTATAATTATGAACAAGTTCGTGAGATGCTGGAGTATGTGGCAGAGAATGTTGACGCTGAAGAATTCTATGATCCGGATTTCGTGAATGATATCGGTACCTTCTTCGAGGATGGGGTGGGTGTCGAAAAAGACATCGAGCAGGCAGTATACTGGTACGAACGAGCTGTAGAGTTAGGTGATGATCTGGCAAAGAGCAACCTTGCCGATATTCTTCGCAAGGGCTCCCAGGGTTATCCTAAGGACCTCAAACGTGCCTTTGAACTCTACAAGTCCTGCGGTCTCCCTTATGCTTTCTATCGTGTGGGAGAGCTCTATGAGAATGGCTGGGGCGTAGAAAGGGATCTGGAAAAAGCTAAGGAATATTATCGTGTTGCCTACCGTGAGAATCATCCGCTAGCACGCAGGAAACTCTATCAGTTCGATTTTTTGCATCAATAGCATAATAATCCAAATTATTTGGGGCTGTGCCGCTTTTTGGTACAGCCCCATTTTATTTTTGTCTCAGAAACCATAAATGTTTATGAATCATGAGAACAAAAGAAAACAAACCCGTGAAGAAAGAGCATCTGACTAACTTTCACATTGCCGGATTCGGCTACTGGGAAGGTTGCGAGGCCTTCGAACATCTGAAGATCGGAACCAAATTGGATCTGGTGCGTGAAGCCGACAATCCCTTTGACCCTTATGCGGTAGCCATCTACTACGGTGAGTACAAACTGGGATTCATTCCTCGCGGATCCAACCATGACATCTCAAAATACCTGGACATGGGTCTTGATGACATCTACGAGGTAAGGATTACCAGGATTACCCCTGATGTTCATCCAGAGAATCAGGTCGAAGTCATTGTCTACATTGTAAATCAAAGCGATCTGACAACATACGAATAGTGAATAATGTGATACTAGGAAACATTGGTATGAAGCAATTTGTCCCAACTGGAGGTAACTTTCCCAGATAATGAAAGGAGTTACAGAGATTGATTTGAGCTATAGAAATGAGTTTACCTCATATGAAGCGTAATCGAGATTTACCATTACCGGGAGCCTGTCAAGGCTATAATCCACAACTTGTGCCGGGTTTTCTTTATTGTCGAATGTCAAATGCATGTGGTTTTGGAATCGGCAGTTGGGAAATTATGGTTGTAATAGATCACGAGAAACTGGAATACAACGACAATGTCTATCTTACGGGGCGTTATGAAAACAATCTTACTGGAGACTATGTGGAGTTTCTCGAGAAGAATGGTATTCACCTTAGAGCTAAGGTGCTTAGAACAATCTTGCGACTTTACAAAAGTGAAGAGTTTAGGAAATTCACAGAGATAGTTCCTATTTCAAGAGTCTGTGATACAGATTATTCCACGTTTGAGATATGTAACATATCAGACCGTATATATCTTTATATGGAGAGATTTAACTTTTATAAGGGAATTGCTTTCCCAAGGGATGAATACCAGCGATCCGCTCGGAAATGGACAAAAGGACTAAGGGGAATATACAAAAAAGCATATCCATCGTATATTGTATGGAAGTTCAAGAACTGTTAGGTTAGTACTTGAGATCAATTATTGATACCTGTCACTTCAATATGGATTTATGATTATGAGGATAATGAGGGCGGTGTAACGGTTGAACCGTAGACATATGAAAATGGAAGCGGTTGAAAATCAATGTTTTGCGATAAATGTGTAGTGAAATAAGCTACACATTATTTATATTGTGCTGATAATCAGCTATTTCCAGGGAACGCTTCTGAGTACTACGTGGTGCCGCCCCGCTCGGGCTACTCTCTCTCTTGATTATGGGTAAGGTAGATAATAACGGTCGGGACCTTGCCGGGTGAAACGGCCATCTATGCCACTCGGTGGCACTTTCCTTAGGCAAGGTCCCCAGCACATAATTAGACCTTGCCGGGAATAAACAAAACGAGGGCGCCCGAAAAGGCGCCCTCGTTGTTTATAGATCCTTCGCTATCTCTCAGGATGACAACCTGAATGCGCTCAGGATGACAGAGTACTACTTTCCGGCGAGGCGGGTGTAGGTGCCATAACGGACTTTGGCGAATTCCTCGGTCAGGGTCAGGAGCTCCTGGGCCTTGTCGGGGAACAGCTTGTACAGGGAAGCGAAACGGACCTCACCCTTCAGGAAGTCCTGGAACTTGGTCCAGTCAGGCTCCTTGGAATCAAGTGAGAACGGGTTCTTACCCTGGGCCTCAAGATCCGGATTGTACCTGTAGAGGTGCCAGTAGCCGCAATCGACAGCGAGTTTTTCCTCCTTCTGGCTCAGTCCCATGCCGGCCTTCAGACCGTGGTTGATACAAGGGGCGTAAGCGATGATGAGAGAAGGTCCGTCATAAGCCTCAGCCTCCTTGATGGCACTGAGGTACTGGGCGGGAGAAGCACCCATAGCGACCTGGGCGACATACACGTAGCCATAGCTGATAGCCATCATTCCGAGATCCTTCTTGCGGATCTTCTTGCCGGAAGCGGCGAACTTGGCGATGGCTCCCGCGGGAGTCGACTTGGAGCTCTGTCCACCAGTGTTGGAATATACCTCGGTGTCGAGAACCAGGACATTGACATTCTTGCCGGAAGCGAGGACATGGTCCAGACCGCCGTAGCCGATGTCGTAAGCCCAACCGTCACCACCGAAGATCCACTGGCTGCGGGCAGGGATAAAGTGCTTGTAATCAAGGAGTCTTGAGCAGCAGTCGCACTTGCAGGCCTCAGCGAGAGGGACGATCTTGTCTGCGACCTCACGAGTCACAGGGCCGTTCTCCTTGTTGTCCAGCCACTGCTGGGCGAGAGCCTTGAGCTCCTCACCGCAGCACTCGCATGCGAGAATCTGCTCCATGATGCCGGCGACAGTCTTGCGGGCGCGGTCGGAACCGATCTTCATTCCGAGGCCGAACTCAGCGTTGTCCTCAAACAGAGAATTCTGCCATGCCGGGCCATGTCCCTGAGCGTCAGTGCAGTAAGGAGAGGCGGGGAAGGAGGCTCCGTAGATGGAGGAGCAACCTGTGGCGTTGGCGATCATCATCCTGTCACCAAAGAGCTGGGTGATATTCTTGATATAAGGAGTCTCGCCGCAACCGGCGCAGGCACCGCTGAACTCGAAGAGAGGCTGGGCGAATTGTGAGTTCTTCACATTCGCTGCCTTGTTGACGACGGTGTCCTTGTAACCGATCTTGGAGTGTAGCCAGTTGAAGTTCTCCTGCTCCTGGTGCTGGTCGAGGGCGGAAACCATGGTGAGGGCCTTCTCCTTTGAAGGGCAGACATCCACGCAGTTGCCGCAACCGGTACAGTCATCCACTGAGGTGGCAAGAGCGAAGGAATACTCCTTCAGGACAGCCTTGCCGGCAGCCTTCTTGACAGAGGCGGGAGCCTTCTCGGCCTCCTCGGCAGTGAGGAGGAACGGACGGATGGCGGCGTGAGGACAGACGAACGAGCAGGTGTTGCACTGGATACACTTCTCAGGATCCCAGCTTGGCACCATCACGGCGACACCACGTTTCTCATAAGCGGCTGTGCCGGCGGGCATTGTTCCGTCCATGTAAGGCACAAAGGCGCTGACAGGCAGTGAGTCACCGTTCTGGGAGTTGACCACGTCAGCGATCTCCTTGACGAAAGCGGGAGCGAGGCGATCCTTGTTGGGAGTCTCGAACTTGGCGCTGATGTTGGCCCAATCGGCAGGGATAGTGACCTCGGTATATTCACCACCACGATCGACAGCGGCGTAGTTCATATTGACTACATTCTCACCCTTCTTGCCGTAGCTCTTGACGATAGCGTCCTTCATGTACTTGACGGCGTCCTCGTAAGGAATGATGCCGGTGATCTTGAAGAAAGCGGACTGGAGGATGGTGTTGGTCCTGTTGCCCAGGCCGATCTCGGAAGCGATCTTGGTGGCGTTGATGATATAGAGCTTGATGTGCTTCTTGCCGATGATCGCCTTGACATTGTCAGGAATCCTCTTGACGGTCTCAGCCTCGTCCCAGAGGGAGTTCAGCAGCAGGGTGCCGCCATCCTTGATGCCCTTGAGGACATCATACTTGGAAAGGTAGGAAGGCACGTGGCAAGCCACGAAATCAGGGGTGCTCACAAGGTAAGGGGCCTTGATAGGAAGGTCGCCGAAACGAAGGTGCGAGCAGGTATAACCACCAGACTTCTTTGAGTCATAGTCGAAATAGGCCTGGCAATACTTCTGGGTGTGGCTTCCGATGATCTTGATCGTGTTCTTGTTGGCGCCGACGGTACCGTCAGAACCGAGTCCGTAGAACTTGCACTCGGTGGTGCCAGGCTTGACGATGGAGATTTCCTCCTTGAGCATGAGAGACTTGAAGGTCACATCGTCAACGATGCCGATCGTGAAATCAGCCTTGGGCTCCTTGAGCTCAAGATTGTCATAGACGGCTACGATCTGGGCGGGAGTGGTGTCCTTTGAGGAGAGACCATAGCGGCCACCGATCACGAGAGGGGAGTCCTCCTTGCCCTGGAAGAGGGCCTTGACATCGAGGAAGAGGGGCTCACCGAGAGCACCGGGCTCCTTGGTCCTGTCAAGGACAGCGATCCTCTTGACGGTCTTGGGGAGAACCTTCATGAAATACTTCTCGGCGAACGGCCTGTAGAGATGGACAGTGATAAGTCCATACTTCCTGCCCTGGGCGGCGAGATAGTCGATGGTCTCCTTGATAGTCTCTGTGACGGAACCCATGGCCACGATGATGTTCTCGGCGTCGGGGGCTCCGTAATATGTGAACGGACGATACTCGCGGCCGGTCAGCTCGCTGATCTCACCCATATAACGGGCGACGATGTCGGCGACACCAGCATAGACGTTATTCCTGGACTCGACAGCCTGGAAATAGACGTCGCCGTTCTGGGCGGTACCCCTTGTGACGGGAGCGTCAGGGTTCAGGGCCCTTTCACGGAAAGCCTTCAGAGACTTCTCGCTGACCATTCCCTTGAGAGCCTCCTCGTCGAGAGCCTCGATCTTCTGAATCTCGTGAGAGGTACGGAAGCCGTCGAAGAAGTGAAGGAAAGGAACACTTGACTTGATAGCCGCGAGGTGGGCGACAGCGGCGAGATCCTGAGCCTCCTGGACGGAACCGGAAGCGAGGAGGGCAAAGCCGGTCTGGCGGCAAGCCATGACATCCTGATGGTCTCCGAAGATGGAGAGAGCATGGGAAGCCAAGGCGCGGGCTGAAACATGGAAGACACCAGGAAGAAGCTCACCGGCGATCTTGTACATGTTCGGGATCATCAAAAGAAGACCCTGGGAAGCGGTGTAGGTGGTAGTGAGCACACCAGCCTGGAGAGAGCCGTGGACGGCTCCGGAGGCACCGGCCTCGCTCTCCATCTCGGTCACGCTGACAGTCTCGCCCCAGAGGTTCTTTTTACCGTGGGCTGCCCATTCGTCGATGTTCTCCGCCATGGGAGATGAGGGAGTGATAGGGTAAATGCAGGCGTTCTCGCTGAAAAGGTAAGCGATGTTCGCTACCGCAGTGTTACCATCACAAGTGATGAATTTCTTTTCTTTTGCCATATCGTTTAAAAAAATGAATATTCTTTATAAAGCTGAAAGTCCTTCTATGACAATACCTTCCGCTCCGCCGGAGATCCTTTTGACAAGTCCTTGGAGGACTGTTCCGGGACCAACCTCAGTGAAGTGATCCGCACCGTCGTCGATCATGTTCTCCACAGTCGCCGTCCATCTGACGGGTGAAGTCAGCTGCTTAAGGAGATTATCCTTGATGATGACGGGATCTGTGGTGGGTAACGCCGTGACATTCTGGTAAATGGGGCAGACCGGGGGAACAATCTCAGTGGCTTCGATCGCCTTGGCAAGCTCGATCCTGGCGGGCTCCATAAGAGGGGAGTGGAAAGCGCCTCCGACCAGAAGTGGAAGAGCCCTCTTGGCTCCGGCGGCCTTGGCGGCCTCACAAGCCCTCTCAATAGCGTCCTTCTCACCGGAGATCACTATCTGCCCTGGGCTATTGTAGTTGGCGGGGACGACTATCCCGTCGCATTCGGCGCAGATTTTCTCGACCTGGTCGTCGGGAAGGGCTATGATGGCTGCCATGCCTCCGGGAACCTTCTCGCAGCATTTCTGCATCTCAGTGGCGCGGATAGATACGAGCCTTAAAGCGTCTTCAAACGCCATGGCGCCGGCGGCGGCCAGGGCGGAGAACTCACCGAGGGAGTGTCCGGCGACCATGTCGGGAGCAAAGCCTTCCAAGCATTTAGCCAGAACTACGGAATGAAGGAATATGGCGGGCTGAGTGACCTTCGTGGCTTTCAGGTCCTCGGCCGTGCCGTTGAACATTATGTCAGTAATCTTGAATCCAAGGACTTCATCAGCCCTGTCCAGCAGCTCTTTACCCCTAACTCCGCTATCGTAGAGATCCTTGGCCATCCCGGGGAACTGCGACCCT
>JAILLE010000031.1 GCA_024693285.1 Bacteroidales bacterium | reverse complement strand
TGACTTCAAGCAAGAGGACCGGAAAGCTGCGTATACGCCTACTGTGGGTTACTGGGTCAAGGAGTGCAGTAAGGACAAGCTGGTGCTTGAGCGCTTTGAGGTAAATACGGACGGGCCGAATCTGCTGGAGGGCGATGTGACATTCAGGAGGATGGGGCTTTATACGAAGTAGATCCTTCGGCTGAGCCTCAGGAAGACAGATACCCGGTCTGGCCGGGTATGACAGAAAAACTGCCGCTATCTCGGTTTGAGGTGGCGGCAGTATCCGTTTTTTGTCGGAGCTTGTAACGGTGGTGTGGGAGGGGTGACCAACCTGAAATTCACCTTCCCAGTCGGAACCCATTGCAGGGCCCTGGGTTAGGGGTATAGTGGGAAGGTCAGCCAAAATCGCCTCATCTTCCCGGCCTGCTGAACGCTTACTTCAGGAGCTTCTTGATCGCGTTCCAGGCCCACAAAAGGACCACGGCACCGATGACAGCGCTGATGATCTGGCCATACCACTGTGACCAGAAGGATCCGTCCGCGCCAATAAGGCCAAGCAGCCAGCCGCCTACAAAACCTCCGAGAAGACCGATGATGATGTTCCAGATGAGGCCGCCCTTATCTTTGATCACAAAGAAACCGGCGAGCCAACCCGCGATGGCTCCAAAGAGCAAAGTGAGAATGATATTCATTGTGTTAAGTTATTAATATGGATAAATATAAGCATTTTTTGTATTTTGTGTTTTGAATAAAACTATATTTTTCGAAATATGAAAAAGGTAATTCTTACTCTCGCCCTTGTGTGCGTGACTGTTCTTGCCTTCGGGCAGAACAAAGTCCTTCGTCCCAGAATTGAGATAGCGGAAGTGGAGACTGAAATAGACGAGGCCTTCACCACCGAGTTGGAAGTTTTCTACATGAATGATGAGAATCCCCGCATGTATTACCTCTCTCTCGGACATCTTGGAATCGGCACTGACATTATCCAGCTCCAATTCGACCCCGTTTACGAGTTGTTCATCCCCCTCGGAGGCACTCTTGAAGAGGCTATCGCCAAGATGCAGGAAATCAAGGACTTCTACAAGGCTCCCAGGAAATCTACCATGGAGCTTGAGGGTAGCTTCGCGGTGGCATATCCTACCAAGGAGATCATCCCTGTAAAAGTCACAAGAAGGCAGTTCATTACCAAGGTCATGGAGTTCAGCCTTCCTACCACAGCTGACGTTACTCTCGTGCGCGCCACCCACATCGGCAAGAACGATTTCGGTAGTCTTCTAGGCTCACTCAAGCTCTACAAAAAACTGCACCCGAAAGAGAAATAATCATTAAAGACTTCAACACCGCCGAGATACTCGGCGGTTTTTTTATATTCATCAGGATCTTGATCCCAAAGAGACCACGCGAGCGAAGGCGTTCAGGTTGTGGATGAATTCGCCCATGCCGATGGTGACGCTTACAAAGACCTTCGACGTGACACGGCTGTGTAAGGCGAGCCGTCGGCGCGGGCTGAAATTCAATATGCTCTTGTGCTGGTGCGTCTGCAAGGCGGCATCGAGGATCGAGGAGTTTTACCTGTCACCCCAGAACGGGAAACTGTACAAGTACGACCGTCTGGTCATAAACATGGTCGTAGAGAACATCAAGGGCGGGCTTGATTTCTGCGACATTGCCGTTACCGACGATCTGGAGCGGTTCAATGCCGATTACATTCAGCTGACAAAGACCACCAGCCAAACCTGCCAGGACTTTCTGGACGATGATGCCGCCAAAGTCGGCACATCGGCTGTGACAGGTACGGAACTAGATTGCATTGTCAACCAGTATGGCGTAATCAACAATCCTTTCCTGGCATGGGGCAAATATCGTAAAGGCTGGCTCAAAACCACGCTCCCCATCTCATTCCAGTTCCATCATGTCCAGATGGACGGCGGACACGCATGCCGTTTCCTCAACAACCTGCAGGACGAAATTAACCGGTTATGAACCACGGTTTCGGAAATATCTTGAAGAAACTTTGACATATAGCAGCAATTCGCTACAACGATACGGCTAGTTAATTAAATGGCCGTAGTTCTTTGCGATTTCTTAGTTATAAATGTGCGAATAATTATATGCTATCGGATGTGATTGGGATCCATTATGTACTTTTTACATCCGTTCTGATGTAGTTTTAGCGCAAGTATAAATAGTTAATAAGAATAAACAGATTTGTTTAATTTATTTTGATTGTATATCTTTGCAGTGATGCAAAGTATGAGCAACATATCAGTACCTAGCGTGGGAGAGTTGATCCGAGGGCGAATAGCCGAACTGGGAATCAGCCAGACTGAACTGGCGGCCCGGGTCGGTGAACACTTTCAGACCATCTCCGCCATCATTAACGGAAAGCGAGAAGCAACCATTTCACTCTCTGTCCGGATCGACGAGGCGTTGGATCTCCCTTCTGGTACAATTGCAATGGCACAGACTAGATATCTGGTTTCGAAAGAAATCAGTGAAAAACAAACGGAGAGCATGAAGGAAAAACGGCATATTATCTTGGAGAAGATCAAGGCCAATGGTGGCTTTTGGTCTTACCAGGGTATTCCAGAAAGTCTGGACGATGATGCTGTCATCGAAGCCGCTCTTGTTCATCTTGATCTGGAAGACATGCCGCTTTTGCTTGGGATATGGAGCAAAGCCCACATTAAGCGGGTCTGGAAAGAACGTTTGGTCAGTCAAGGAAAAAGGATGAACATTCGGAACTATACTCTCGGAGAGAAATTCTTCGAGATCCAGAATCCGGAAGAATACCTTAAACGAAACGCGAAATTTCATAAGTGGTAATTACGACTGTTTCCATTTTTGAAACAGTCGCGCAGAAACGCCCAGAAGGCCTTTTTTTTCAAATAACGATGTAAACCGTGTCACTTTTTCACAATAGTGACAAGATAGATACTTCGTTTTGTGCTGGGTGTTTACAGAGGAAGGAACAGTTATTTGTGGAGCCTTACGAGTAAAGCCTGCACCTTTTTCCCTTTCGATGATGAGCGATTTCGTGACAAAGATTATCCTGGAAGATTAAAGAGACTTGGGAGAAGATGCGTCCGGAGAACAGATACGGACAGATGACTCCAAAGGAACGCGTCGCATTTGCGCTATCCGATTAAGGGAAGAACTACCTTTTCCCCTGGGGTTTCACTGTGGATGGAAAACGCTATGAGAAGATGGTTCCCGGAAGAGTTGCTCGGGTCTTCAATGAAGAGAGCAGATTGACAGGGCAATCCTATTCGCGAGAGGAGACCAGCCAAATCTTTCGGACCGCCTTTCTTCTCTTCGCCGGTTACGTCGATGCGGCCACCACCTTCGCACAAAACTGCGGAGGCGGCGGATCCGCCCCCGACCAGAACTGGGGCCGCGACAAGGACGAGGACGACATTCTCTGGGCCCGTCGCTGCTTCCGCAAAGCGCGGGAGATGGTTGCCACGCCGGTGGTAAGGTGGGGAAGAAGGCGATGATCCTAATTAACGAGTTGAACTGCCAGGAATCTCTTGGCAGTTCATTGTTTATCAGTGGTTGTTTCCAAAGTGGAAAAAACCACGACTGTTTCCATTTTGGAAGCTGTCGAATAAATCAGTGTGAGAACAAATATTGAATTGGGAGATAGCCTCTCATTATTGTTGTTTTGAGAGAATGGCACATTCAATAAGGACGCCTTATGTGGTTTAATATAGTATTATTCAAGAATTAAAAACTGTAGGTCTCAACAATAATCGTTAAATTTGAGCTTTAATAGCTGAATAAATACCCTTTCGTCTTTTTTCGCGCACGTTATGAGCCAAAACTTGATAACCAATCAGGATAAGTTCCTGTCGGAAGTCATTAATAACATCCTTCCCGGATGCGACAAAGCCTACTTTCTTGTCGGATATTTCTATTTCTCGGGTTTCCAAGAAATCTACGAACAACTTCAAGACAAGCATCTTCGCATTCTTGTCGGCCTAGACATTGAACGCAGTCTGGCAAATGGTATTCGTGAAATAGATGACTATACACAGAAGACCAAAACACGTGTCCAGACCCGTGACGAGTATTATCAAGGTCTTGTCGATATTTTCAATAATACAGACTTCTTCGATACCGAACGCCAGATTGACGCTTTCAAACTTTTCTGTGACAAACTCTCTAATGGGACTCTGGAGATTCGCAAAACCATAGACCCCAACCACGCTAAGTTATATCTGTTCGAGTATAAACAAGAGCACCAGTCATTTACGCAGCAACCCGGTCAGATGATTACCGGTTCCAGCAACCTTTCCGTTGCCGGTCTCAAAGGTCGCATTGAATTGAACACCATCCTTCGCGACCCAATCTATTACAATGAAGGCAAAGAACTCTTCGACAAACTTTGGGAAACAGCTGTCCCTGTTGCTGACCTTGAGCATCTTCCGGAATTTACTGAAAAGGTCATCAAGAAAATCTGGATGGAGAAGCTATACTCTCCCTATGCGATGTTTATCCGCATCCTTCAGGAATACTTCTCGCAGCCCGATGACAAGAATCTCCTCAAGCCAAGCGACATCACGGATGGAACATATACCGATCTCAAATACCAGATTGATGCCGTCCAAATGGCGATGAAAGCAATCGAAAACCACGACGGAGTTATCATTGCCGACGTCGTGGGTCTGGGAAAGAGTATCATCGCTTCTACTGTGGCCAGGAACCTCCATCTGCGCACCATCATCGTCAGCCCGCCCCACTTGAAGCAGCAATGGGAAGAGTACAGGGACCAATTCGGTTTTACTGCTTCGGTTTTCAGCAGCGGCAAAATCGAATCAGCCCTGGATCACTACCGCATGATTGTCCGCAACAATGAGCAGTTCTTGATCATTGTGGACGAAGCACATAAATACAAAAACGAAGATATCCAGGACTACAGCATCCTACACGATTTGTGTATGGGCAATAAGGTGATGCTCCTGACAGCAACACCTTTCAACAACCGCCCCAGCGATATCTTCTCAATGCTTAAGCTCTTCCAGATTCCGAGCAAATCTACCTTGAAGACAGTTGACGACCTGGGTGCAGCATTTCGGGAACTGATTCGGAACTACGAGGATATGGCCGAAGCGCAGCGCAAAAACACGATGACAGAAGCCGAAATCAAGGCTGAGAGTCAGCGCATTGCCAAACAGATTCGTTCCATCATATCCCCTTTGGTCATTCGTCGTTCTCGTCTGGATCTGGACGAGATTCCCGCCTACAAAGCGGACCTTAAAGCTCAGAAGATTCAGACTGTCATTCCGGAAGATCCGGTTTCGCTGACATACAATTTAGGGGACGAAAAGGACCTCTACCTCCGTACGCTCGCCAAGATCTCTCCTTCTGCAGAAGAAAAACTGGAGCACAAAGACGATGAAACCTTTGTCTATTACAAGTCCGCTCGTTATAAGCCATCTTCCTATCTTACCGAAGATGCGGAACTCCTGGAGGAATTGAAACGCGATTTGGAAGAAAAGACCGGTATCAGTCTGCAACTCTTGTTGGGGCGGCAAGCAAACGTTTCCGACTTTATGCGTAAGATGCTGGTGCGCCGTTTCGAAAGTTCCGTGGCTGCCTTCAAGCAGTCACTCAGTTCCATGATCCTTTCATCCGAAAATATTTTGCGCTGGATTGAGAAGCGGGATAAGATTCCTGTATATAAAAAAGGTTCTATGCCAGATGTGGATGAATTCTACGAAACCACCGATGATGATCTTAGCCAGGAGATTGAGGAAGCATTTGAAAAGTACACCAACCGAGGCTTCTTCGAGATTGATATGAAGTATATAAAGCGGGACGAATATCTTGCTGATATGCTCTCAGACCTTTCCCTTTTACGTGCAATCAGGGAAGAGTGGTTTGGCGAAAATCAAGTTATCCGTTTCGATCATAAACTGACAGAATTCAAGGCAAGACTAAGGGCCCTACGCTCCAGTGATCCCTCTCGCAAGATTGTTGTCTTCACTGAATTCGCTGATACGGCCAACTATCTGGGCGAAGCCCTTAAAGATGAAGGGCTTGAAATTTTCAAGTACACTTCCGGAGATAGCTCCCAAACCAGCAAAAAAACAATCCGTGAGAACTTTGATGCCGGCCTCAAGAAAGAATACCAGAAGGATGATTACAAGATACTGATTGCCACTGACGCTATTTCCGAAGGTTACAACCTTCATCGCGCAGGAACTATCTTCAACTACGACATCCCTTACAACCCGACCCGTGTCATTCAGCGAATCGGCCGTATCAACCGTATCAACAAGAAAATGTTTGATAAGTTGTACATCTACAACTATTTCCCGACCGATATCGGCGAGCAGGAAACCCGCACAAAACAAATTTCTACGTTGAAAATGGCAATGATTCACGCTATCATGGGCGAGGATACCAAAGCGCTCACAAGTGATGAGGAACTCAATGCTTACTTCAAGGAACGCTATAGAAAAGAATTGGCCAATAGCGAAGAACTGTCCTGGGATACCAAATATCGGCGGATACTTGACAGTGTCAAGAATACTGAGATTTACCAGGAGGCAATGGATATACCGCATCGCTCCCGTATCGGCCGCAACGTAGAGAAACCCATCCAGGGAGTAATTCTGTGCGGAAAGAAAGGTAATGACTTCGTATTCAAGTTAGGACAGGCCGATGACCTGAATCCTATCTCGATTAGTGCAGAAGATGCTCTTAACCTGTTCGAGGCTGACGTTAACGAGAAGCCCGTTGCTGTCAGCAAACAATTTGAGCCGGTTTATCAGACCGTCAAATCCAAACTCTTCAAAGATACCGTTGATGCCGAGAATGAGCGGAACCGGCGTGAGGCTTATTCTGTCATCAAGGCATGGCTGAAAAACAGGATTCTCTCCGCAGACTACCTGGAAGACCTGCTGCTCCTGATGCGCAACGACGGTCTTACAGGGGAAGAAATCCGCTTTATCAACAAGCTGACCCTTAAAGCTGCGGACTCCTTGCCCAAGAAAATCACCCCCGACTACATCAAACGCTGTATCATGAAAATGAATGCAGTAGATGAAGGCGCCGAGACCCTTATTTTAGCAGAAGAAATCAAATAACCAGTACCATAGACCATGCAGTTCAATAAAGCATACAACCGTCAGGAGTTCGTAGAATTCCTCCGTCATTCTTTCCTGCCTGACGACTTTTACGCCGCTGAGACCCCCGTCTCCTTACGCACACAGACGAAATATACGGCGTCCGTCACCAAGCTGGGAACCTGCGATTCCCTTGATCTCGTAGTCTATGAAATCCGGCATCGCTCCAAAAACGACGCCCGTGTAGGACTTTCCAAAGAGGCCTTCCGTGTCCTGGCCGACGAATGGCAGGATCGAGCGCTCGTCATCTTCGTCCCGGAAGAATCCAACTCCAATTACAGATTCTCTCTCATAACGGTCGATCTGGATATGACGGAGTCCGGGAAGCTCAACAAGCGGTACTCGAATCCTCGCCGCTACTCGTATTATCTCGGCAAGGGTATTGCGACACACACGCCGGATCAATTCCTTCTCCAGAAAGGCCGTGTCATCGACGGTGATGACTTGAAGAACCGATTCTCCGTCGAGGTCCTCACCAAAGCTTTCTACAACGAACTCTCCGACTGGTATGCGTGGGCCGTTCGTGTCGTTCGATTCCCGAACAAGATTGATGACACAACAGATGACGACAAGTACAACTCGGAAGCGACAATCCGTTTGGTTACCAGGCTTATATTCGTCTGGTTCTTAAAGCAAAAGCACTTGATTCCCGATGAGTTCTTTGACGAACAATACATCGCCGACAATCTTCTGGATGGTTTTGAGCCTAACGCCATCGTCAATCTCTTCGGCAAATCTGAAGAGAGCCGATACTACAAGGCCATTCTGCAGAACCTTTTCTTCGCAATGCTGAATAGCCCCATCACACCCGAAGACAAGGACACCATCAGCGAAAGACGCTTCCGCAGTGGTCGAGGGGACTACGACAACAACAAACTGATGCGTTATGAGTCAATGTTTTCCAACCCCAAACTTTTCGTCGAACTGGCAAATAAAACCGTGCCTTTCCTCAATGGTGGCCTTTTCGACTGCTTAGACGACAAGGATCATGGCAATTACATCGACGGGTTCTCAGATCGAGAAATCGTCAAGCGCAGCTTGATAGTCCCCGATTACCTGTTCTTCGGCGACACAGTGGGTAAGGACATTGACCTTTCTGACTGGTACGGCGATGCTTCCAAGAAGAAAGTGAGCGCAGCCGGCATCATTGATATTCTCAAACGCTACAACTTCACCGTCGAGGAAAATACGCCGTACGACCAGGAAGTATCCCTGGACCCTGAACTTCTGGGAAAAGTATTCGAAAACCTGCTGGCCAGTTACAACCCTGAGACCAAGACGACGGCTCGCAAACAGACTGGCTCCTTCTACACTCCACGCGAAATTGTTCAATATATGGTCGATGAGAGCATCATCGCACACTTGAACAAGACTGTAGGGAAGGATCTGGAGCCGGAGTATCGCAAGCTAGTCAGCTATACGGACGAATCCCTTAACCTTACGAAGCAGCAGAAGGAAAGCATCATCAGCGCTTTGTATGACTGTAAGGTCCTTGATCCCGCATGTGGCTCAGGAGCCTTCCCGATGGGTATCCTCCAGCAGATGGTACACATTCTTTCCGAACTTGACCCGAGCAATGAGATGTGGGAAGAATTGATTCTCGATAAGGCGATCCAGGAGAGCGACGACAAAGACATCCAGCTCACGGAGGAGGAGAAAGAAGAAAAGCGGCGGGACATTGAGCGCAGTTTCAATGAAAGCCTTAATTACCCCGACTATGCCCGTAAACTTTACTTGATTGAGAACTGCATCTACGGTGTCGATATCCAACCTATAGCCATTCAGATATCTAAACTGCGTTTCTTCATCTCCCTTGTCGTTGACCAGAAAGCCAATAACAATCCTGTGGAGAACTTCGGGATCAGACCCTTGCCCAACCTAGAAGCTAAATTCGTGGCGGCTAACTCGTTGATTGGCTTGAAGAAGAACAATTCGCTCTTCGTTACCAATATCATTGACATTGAGGAGAAACTCCAGAAAGCCAACCACAAGATATTCAGCGCAAAGACCTACAAGACCAAACGTAAGTACCGTGAACTGCTCAAGACGCTACGCCACGAGATGGTTGAAAAGCTTGCGGATATTAATGTAATCTCCAACGACCAGATTGAGCAGCTGGCCTCGTGGGATATGTTTGACCAGAACAGTTTCGCATCCTTCTTTGATCCCGAGTGGATGTTTGGCGTATCGACTGGCTTTGACATCGTGATTGGGAATCCGCCGTACATTCAGCTGCAATTGAATGGTGGGGAGTTGGGTAAGATGTATGAGGAATGTGTTTTCCAATCATTTACGAGTACCGGTGATATATACTGCCTATTCTACGAAAGAGGTCATCAGCTTCTCAAGCCGAATGGACACCTTTGCTACATTACATCCAATAAGTGGATGCGTGCTGCATATGGCGAAAAGTTAAGAACATTCTTGGCCAGCAAAACGAATCCACTGCTCTTGATTGATTTTGCCGGTGTGAAAGTATTTGAAAGCGCGACGGTAGATACCAACATCCTGCTTTTTGAAAAAGCGAAAAATGCTCACCATACCATTTGTGCAGCCACAAATAAACAGAACCGTGATAGCTTAAAGAATCTGAGCGTTTTCGTTCAGCAGCAAGGCACTCCCTGTGACTTCTCCGGAGGTGACAGCTGGGTAATCTTATCCCCAATTGAGCAAAGTATAAAGAAGAAGATAGAGGCGGTTGGCACACCCTTGAAGGATTGGGACATCAATATATATAGAGGGGTGCTCACTGGCTATAATGATGCCTTTATCATTACAACTCTTAAGCGGGATGAGATTCTGTCTAACTGCCAAAGCGAAGAAGAGAGGAGGAGAACGGAGGAACTAATACGACCGATTCTCCGAGGCAGGGACATTAAACGGTATAGTTATGATTGGGCAAATCTCTGGTTAATATGGGTTCCATGGCATTTCCCATTGCATAATGATACATCCATCCAAGGTGCATCAGAAAGGGCAGAACAAGCTTTCCAGGCGCAGTATCCTGCTCTCTATAAGCATCTTTCGGCATATAAAAAAGAGCTTTCTGCTCGAAACAAAGCAGAGACAGGTATTCGATACGAATGGTACGCGTTGCAGCGATGGGGAGCAAACTATTGGGAGGATTTCAATCAGCCAAAAATACTGTTCCAGGAGATAGTCCAAGAGAGTCAGTTTATAATTGACACCGAGGGAACTTTTTTCTGCAATGATACAGGAAGAATAATCGTCGGAGAAGGACTATACCATCTTTTAGGGGTACTGAATAGCACATTGTTCTTCTATGCTATTAAGACCTTCTACGGCGGAGGTATCCTTGGGGATCACGGTGTAAGAATGAAGCATACATTCTTTGAGAAGTTCCCTTGTATCCCGGTAAGCGAGGACATTTCAGCAATAGCTGAAAGTCTTTCTCATCGTTTTGATTCCCATAGTCACGTCATGCTTGAAAACATAGTATTCGAGTCGTATGGATTAACGAACGACGAAGTGAACTATATCTATGAGTCTATCAATCAGTAGGTAAGCCGTTATAGTGAATCCCCTGAAAGGAATTGTTTCTCTGCTTCGGTGAGCCCAAAGAACTCATTAAACTGAGCATCAATCTGTCTTTCATCGTTTGTGTTCACAACGGCTTTCATAAGGCTCTGTTCGCGAGGGACTTTTACCTTTTCCATAAAGTCAACGCCCTTTCCACCGGTAAGGTTGGCTGAAGCAAGAATGATTTTATTGAAAACTTTTGAATTGAAAAATGCCAACAAGTATTCGATGTTGTCTCCTGTGATCAAATACAGTTTGTTATTAACGAACCAGTTTGCTGGTGCAATACAGGCATCCATTTCGAAACCTATTTCGCGGTATATGATTTTTGGCCTCATAAATTCCTCCAAATAAGCGCAGTTACGAAGGTTATATGGCGTGTCTCCTTGGTCTGCTCTATCCTTGATCTTGTCCCAATAATGATCCAAATGAGCTTTTATTGCAGGGTAATCCTCAATCCTGATTCTTGGAATGCGGCCTTTGACCCCATTGTGAGTATTGATTAACCAGAGATCTGCCCAGTTATAGCCATATCTCTTAATATCCCTGCCTCGGAGAATCGGTCGGATAATCTCATCCGTTTTTGATCGTTCTTCCTCTGACGAACAATTTGAAAGGATTTCATCCCGTTTCTGACTCGTAATAATGAAGGCATCATTATATCCTGTCTTTATGCCATAGTTAATTTGGATGTTCCAATCTTTAAGAGGAACACCAACAGATTCAATCTTCCGCTTGATACTTTGCTCGATGGGGGTCATAATTACCCAACTGTCACCTCCGGAGAAGTCACAGGGAGAGCCTTGCTGCTGAACGAAAACGCTCCGTCTAATTCAGCCATGTTATATTTCATATAGCGGGCGAGGGTATTCCTGTCCACCTTGCAGAGCTTTGCGATTTTACGTTTGGATACGCCTTGTTTCAAGAGTTCGGAAATCAGCGTTTCTTTTCCAGATAGCTTGTACCGATCAGGTGCATTCTTCCTCCCTTTTGGGCGGCCTAGGATGACCCCCTCTGCCTTTTTCCTGGCCAACGCTTCCTTCGTTCGCTGGCTGATAAGATTTCGCTCAATCTCAGCAGACAGACCGAAGGCGAAGGCCAGGACCTTGCTCTGGATATCCTCGCCCAGCCGGTAATTATCCTTGATGGTCCAGACACGGCATTCCTTTGTCATGCAGATGTTAAGGATCTCCATAATCATGAAGAGGTTTCTTCCCAGGCGTGATAGTTCAGCGCAAATGATGAGGTCATCCTTCTGGACGCGCTTCAAGAGTTTCCCAAGTTGCCGCTTGTTGTAGTTCTTTGTGCCGCTGATGGTTTCTTCTATCCATCCGTCGATGGTCATAGATTGTTTGGCGCAGAAGTTATTGATTTCAAACCTCTGGTTCTCAACAGTTTGCTTGTCGCTGCTTACTCTGATGTACCCGTAAATCATATTTTATCCATTTAATTGAGTTTCAACCGATAAAAAAGCGTAACTTTACATGACCAGAATAGAAACACAAACATATAATTGCCGAGCGATGTCCAAACTGTCAAAACTCTACTCTATGATTGCCAACGCCCAGGAACTGGGTATTGAGTTGGGTGCAGAGGTCTATAAGCAGACCGACAAACTGGAAGAAGAAATCATAAAAAAAGAGATTCTTCCTGTCGTGAAGGACCAAATCGAGCCGACGATGCGGCAGATTAAACGTGATCTGACGCTGGTCGTCGATTATGTGCCAGGTGCGCCTATTCGCATTCGTCTATCGCGAGAACCAGGCATCTATAATCGTGAAGATTTCATCGAACTTACACCAGACCCCCAGGCGGAACACGGCACCCGTAAAGGCGGCAAGAATATCAAGCGTGCCCCAAGATCAGTAATCAAGATTACCCGTCCAGACCATTCTGTCTTACTGGAATCGACGGCTGCTGCAACTCTTGTAACTGCCATCAAAGAGGCGGACCCTTTCAAAGTACGGGAACTTGGAATCATCTGTTGTAAGGTCCCACTTGTTTCTACGACAAAGGACAACAAATACGGCGATACGCAGGTAGAGGTAGCTCCCGGTCTTTTCGTTATCACTCATTCCAACAATCGGATGAAGAAAGATTATCTTGAACAGATTTCCACGGCTCTAAATTTGGGCTGGAAAGTTGAACTGATCAAATAGTTTATTCAGATGGTTGGAAGATTTCCCGTGATAACCCTATGCGGAAGCACGCGCTTTAAGGAACAGTTCCTGGAAGCGCAGAAACGTCTCACCCTCGAAGGCAATATAGTAATCAGTGTAGGTCTATTTGGGCATTCCGGAGATAACGAAGTCTGGACCGAAGGCACCAAGGAGATGCTAGACGAGATGCACAAACGCAAGATTGATATGGCTGACGGAATCTACGTAATCAACGTAAATGGCTACATTGGCTCAAGCACCCGTTCCGAGATTGAATACGCAAGAAAAAAGGGTAAGCAGGTTTTGTTTTTAGAACCCGATAAAGCTATCTGATTTTCCATGACCATGACGGCAGAAGAGCATCTCCTGGTTCGCAGAATCATTCTGCACAATAGAATCGGTTGCATCGTCGCAAAGATGTCCGAGCTTTTCCGTATTTCACTTGCTCAAGCCTTGGACGTATTCTATAGAAGCGATACCTGCCGCCGGTTCCATGATGAGAAGACGGGACTGTATCTTTATGGGGATCTGTATATTATCGATGAGTTGGAGATTGAGCTGCTGGGAGCGAAAGGAGATAGTGAACTCCGCAGTATTCTATTCCAATCCTTCAGAACTGACGAGCAGATGTCTGAAGTGGAAAAGTTCAGGCGGTTTCTAAAGGATGGCATTTCTTTTCTTGACCCACAACCTGCGAGCATCCAGGGAGCTTAACGCGCTTTTCCAAGTTTTTTAGGGGTCAAAAAGGACGCTTTTCCAAATGCACTAAGTCGGCACCAGGTCGAATCATCCGCATGAAGAGGTGAAAGTAGTTTCGTCATGGTTTCATACCAAAACCCTTTTTATATATTGAACTTCACTTTTAACTATAGATTTTTTTGCTTTATCAAGAAATATACATATCTTTGCATATGAATATTTAGTTTTGAAGATGATCAAGATTGAATTGATAGAGTTGGACGAGTTTAACTGTGGTGCGGGTCATATATACTCGGTCGCGGTTGATGGCGCAGACCAGACACTCTATGATTTATTCTTGGAGGAGAACGAAGGTGATTATCGTGCGGAACTTGGAGAGATTGCTCATAAACTCAACACGATGTCCACATGGACAGGTTTTACGGACAACTATTTCAAACTGAATGAAGGTAAGCCAGGTGATGGTGTTTGTGCAATAACGGATCTGAAGGGGAAGCTAAGATTGTATTGTATACGTTTTGGCAACATTTTATTGGTCTTGGGCGGTGGTGGACCAAAGTCCAAGTTGATACGGGCATACGAGGAAGACCCGAAATTGTTGTCGGAGAATTTTATGATAAGGGCTGTTTCCGATGCAATGACGAAGGCCATTCGAGAAAAAGACCTCATATTAGAAGAGGACGGAAGCCTTTCTGGTAATGAAATAATAGAATTAGACAACCAATAACATCAAGTATTATGAGAAGAAACAACGCATTGGCCAAAGACATCATGACATCCACGCCGCCGGTCGTCGTCCGCAGGATCGAGACCCGGATGCTGGTTGCCAAGATGCTCCATGATTACCTGGACATCCGGGGTATTTCCCAGCAGGAGTTCGCAGGTAAAATGGGGAAGCAGCCCTCTGAGGTTTCGAAATGGCTCTCCGGGAACCATAATTTCACCATTGACACACTGTCCGATATCGGTTATTATCTCGACACAGATTTCCTCATCCGAAGGGGCGAAATGCCCAGCTTTCGCTGCATCAAAGTATTGCAGATTTCTAGACCGAACACAAAGACCGGTAACTTTGGGACCTTTTTAGGTAGCTTTGTTTCGGTGAGTGACTACATTCCTAACGAAAAAAGAGTAGAAAAATGCCTAGCGTAGAGAATAATACTCCGTTGCGTCTTTCCTTAATCGGGATCAAGGAAACTGGTTTCAGTATTCGCCCGGATCTCCGAGAACAAGATATTGAAAATATAGACTGGATGATTGGCTTTCGGCCTATACTTCAAGACGAATCCCGAATTGCTGTTGAGGTACGCTCGGCGGCCATCAATACCGAGACTAACATCGAAGTTGCGTCTTGCTCGGTTATGTTGACCTATACCGTGGACAATATCGACGAGTTCGTGACCAAGGAGTCTAACACTAAACTCACCATCCGGGATCACCTTATGCTGAATATGCTGAATCCCGCATACGGAACCCTCCGAGGGGTTATGTACGCACGTTTTGCTGGCACTCTGCTGGAACTCAGGCCTCTTCCCTTGATTGATATTCAGGACTTGGTGAAGGCTGCGAAGCGAAACGAGGCTGCTGCACAATAATCGAAACCCCGGAAACGCTTGCCGCCGCATCCGGGGTGTTAATAAAGGGACTGACTAGGCCCATTACTAAAATAAGTTTTCAAAAATAGGGATTCTTACCTGTTTTTCCAAATTTCTAGTCTGATATCCGCATCCCTCCCAGGATATTCAGAGAGCTGGAGGCTAACACTAAAGGTTTATTTATTATGTTACCTTTTGACAATGGTTCTCCGGCACCTCAAAAACCGGAAGGAGGGAATAAGCCTCCGTATCCCAACAAACACTATGATTTCTTCGTCGACGGTACTAAGTATCGGACGGAGCATATGCTCCTTACCGGCGCGCAGATCAAACAGATCGCTCACGTGCCGGCGGAGTTCGCGCTCATCCTTGTCCATCCTGGACATCAGGAAGAGCTGATTGCTGACGATAAGCCCATCAACCTTTCCCGTCCCGGTGTCGAAAAGTTTGTCACCCGGAAGAAGGTAGAGGAGATTGTGATTCTCGTCAACACTTCCCCCAAGCCCTACACAAGGCCCGTGATCTCTTATGACGAAGTTGTCGCTTTAGCAGGCTTCACTCCTGGTCCGAACAGCCACTACACGGTGAGCTATACAAACGGTCCAGCAGCTAACCCTTCTGGTGACCTGCTCCCCGGTGACAACGTGCAAGTCCAGAACATGATGAGCTTCTCAGTCAGTGGAACAGTTGTGTCTTAGCGAGGACTTGATCCGTCTTCGGAACGAGGGGGTGGTTTTCTCCCTTGCAGGTGGGCGCCATCTTTTCATAGATGGCGTCCCATACCTGAACCAGCAGCAGGAACTCAAGTCCGGCACTCTGGTTATGAAAATCGCCACATCCGGCACCTCGATTCGTCCGCCGGAGGATCACACTGCATTCTGGATAGGAGAGCATCCTGCCGACACGAACGGTTCGTTGATTAAGGGCCTTGTTCAAGGTCCAAACAGCGAACAATTTGAGAATGGCAGGTGCGCATCCTTCTTTCTGTCCTGCAAGCAAATCGGACCAGATGGAAGGTATATTCCTTATCCTGACTATTACGACAAAGTAATGAAGCATCTGGCAATCATCTCTGCTCCTGCTAAACGCCGATATCCCGAGGAAAGTGCGAAAATGGTCAAGCCTGTCATCCTTCAAGAAGAAGACAGCCCTTTCGTGTATGGCGATACCAACGCATCGCGTGCGCATATCACGGGTATAAGCGAAAGGCTGAAAAACCAAAAGGTGGCCATTGTTGGCCTTGGTGGCACGGGCGCTTACCTTTTGGACTATTTGGCCAAATGCCCGGTTAAGGAGATTCATCTGTTCGATGACGATTACTTTGATACGCATAATTCTTTCCGCTGTCCTGGTGCGGCGAGTATCGAGCAATTGAATGCCCGTCCAAGAAAAGTCCAGTACCTTCACGATCTCTACAGCCACATGCATAAGGGTGTTATCCCTCATTGCGAGCGTGTGACTGCAGATAACATAGGCGTGTTGGACGATATGGACTTCGTCTTCATCTCAGTTGATTCTGTTGCTGCAAGGATGGTCATATCCAATCATCTCATCGACCTAGAGAAACCCTTCATCGACTCCGGTCTTGGCTTTGATATCAATCAAGACCGTTTAGTCGGGCAAGTGCGTGTATCCACGGGGTTCTTTGGGAACTACGACCATTTGCGTGACGCTTTCGGGTCGCAGGAGATGGATAACGACCTTTATAGGAGCAATATTCAAGTCGCTGAACTGAATGCTCTCGCGGCCATCTTCTCCATACTGAAGTGGAAACGAATGCTGGAGTTCTATGGCGACACGACATCGGCCGATGACCTTAATATCACTTATGCCGTGGCAGACAATGCAATCATTCATTCTTCCCACCTTAGGCAGTAAACGAATGAGCGGAATGAAGATTGACCGTCTGCGTCCTACTTTCATAGAGCACTTCCCGGATCAATTGGAGCCGGGAGTGCTCTACGTTAGTATGAAGTATGCTATATGCGCCCACTCTTGTGCCTGCGGTTGTGGTCATAAGGTTATCACACCCTTGTCGCCGACAAAGTGGAAACTCCTCTATGATGGAGAAAATGTAACGCTTTACCCGTCGATTGGCAACTACGGCTTACCGTGCCAATCCCATTATTTCCTAACGAATAGCAAGATTGAATGGGTCGATGGTGATGTGCATAATGACAGAAGCCAAAGGAAGAGACGTAAGAAAAGGCGCAAAGGTTTTAGGTGGTTCCGCCGTAAGGAATACGTTAACCTTCGGCTGGAGTATTCCACGGACTCCAATGAGTAGGACATTACGATGTGGCAATCCGTCTTAGCGCTGATGTTTGGCACAGTCAACATCAAGTTGGCACCCTAGCGGCTCATAAGTCGCCAAAATGTCGCCAAAAATTGAGGCACAAAAAGAGCTAGCCGCTGAAAATCAAGCAGTTAGCTCTTTTTAAGGTGCCCCGGGCGGGACTCGAACCCGCACAGCCGTTTCGGGCCAAGGGATTTTCTTACTACTATGGCTTTTGCCACCGGTCAAGGTTAAACCAACCCAAAAATGTCCGTTCGTAGTCTGGACTATTCCTTCACCATGGATCAACAATCTTTAGGTGTGTCGTGTCTAGTCTCTGCACCTTCCTCTTCAACGAGGCTTGGCTCAAGATTACCATCGGCTTTGCCCGTTAAGGTTTCCTTGAATTTACGACATTCTACATCTCTCCTTTCGGAAAGCGCACTCAATTTTGCTCTTCCTCTATAATTATTTGTAAGCGCATGACAATTAGGACAAAGCAAAACAAGATTCTCTATTCTATTATCTGTGTTAATACCGTTAAGATGATGAATCTCCAAGGGAATACGATGCCCTAACCACTCAGAAAGTCCACATTGTTCGCAGTAAACAATTCCGGTTTTCTTCTTATACCGCTCACGAACTCTCCAGGAACAATTATACTTGGAATCAGCGACAAACACTTCGTCATCTGAGATGATCTTATTCGGTTTAAATCTTAATCCCACATTCCACCCCTGACCTGTAAAATGCGATATGTCAATTTGATTATCCTCAATAATTCGATGAATAGTCTTATAATTCCCGCCAACAGGACGTAAACCAAGAATACGCAAAACAGAAGCTATTGACTTACTTCTTTTTACCGCGGAACGTACATCAACTAAAGAATAATTGTTCTTTTTCATAGCAAACACGAATTTAATAAATAATTCGTGTCTTACAAATAATTATTTCAAAGAGCATTTTCTAAGTCCCTCGTGTCTACCATTCCACCACCAGGGCGTGTGAGTTGACAATTCTGCCGTCACACACACCGCGAAGTTAGTAAAAAGAGCGAATCCTACCAAAAACTACTCCAGCTTCGTGTCGGTCTTGGCCTGGAAGCGGGCGACGTTTACGATGAAGCGCTCGTGGGTACCTTCGCCGATTATGCCCTTTGAGTCTTGGGCGACGACTCTGAACGTAAGCTTACGCCCGTCAATACCAATTAGTTCCGAATCGCACCAGACCTTCATCCCCTCCGGCGTAGCGCTGACATGCGAAACATTTACATGAGTCCCTACTGTCTCGAAGCCTTCATCGAGATAAGGCTGGACGCTGAGTCGGCAGGTCCTCTCCATAAGGGTGATCATAAGCGGGGTGGCGAACACCCGCACGGTGCCGCTACCGATGTGACAGGCAAGAAGTTCAGGAGTGACAGTTTCCTCCTGGTAGCCTTTTATTCCTAGTTCAACCATAGTAGATTCTTCACTTCGTTCAGAATGACAGCAACGCCTCCAGCTCGGCAGCCACATGGCCGGGGAGAATAATGTGATGATTTCCAATTGGTTCTGTTAAAAAATATTCAGTAGCCGCAGATGGCAAACGCAAAACCACCTGTGTCCGGCAAAGGTCCGGTTTCGACTCATTGCGAACCAGTTCTCCCTCGCAGACAAAATGCCGGGAAAGATCACCGGAAACCTTGAAGACAGTGACCGGCCCTTCAGGAATATGCCCACGTATACCGACTCCTATTCCCGATTCAAAATGCGTGTCCAACCCGAACGAAGAGACCATGTCAAGCGGGACGGTGCAATGTGCGAAAACAATCTCTCCACTTTCCGGATCGATGCTGGAAGGATTGGCCTGGAAGCCGCTAAAGCCCGTCACGGCACGGCCGATCATCATCGAGAGCATTGCCGGAATATCCCCCTCGCAACCAGCGACGATGCCTTCGGAATTGAGACGAGCGAGCGCTAGGCAACCCGTGTTATGAACGGAAGTCAGCAGGTCGAAACACCTGATTGTCAGCCCGGCAAGGCCATAATCAGTAGCAATTGTACTAAGGGCTTTATATATCCTATAAGCCCCCGGAACCGCCTCTTTGACGTTTGTTGGCTGGCCTGAATAAGCCTCGCCGACCGCCTCCCTGGACTCCTGGATCTCATCCTTCAAAGAGGAATATTCATCCATCAGTTCCTCCATAGGAATATACTGGAAGGATATTCCCAGGCGGTCGTAGATCACTTCCTTATCCACCCCACTCGCTATCAGCCAATCAGATGGCTTCCCGATAACTCCGAGAGTGGTATAGGCCAGGAAGCGCCTGGCATCCTCAACCACCGCCAGCGACTCCAGCCTTGAGCGGATGTAGGCCGGGCTCCCGTGCAGGATTTCCCCGCGGAGCCCCTCCTGTCGCAGGTATGACAGGATCTCCATCGAAGCGGCGAGCGAATTGCTTTTGCCGGAAGTCAGCAGCAAGATTGTTTGACGACTCATTCCCTCCAGCTGAGGCAGAAGCTCCTTGAATAATCCTTCAGTGCCTCCGGTCCTCACGAAGATCAGCGACAGGTCATATCCGTAATCGGTAAAATCGTCGCCTTTAAATGAATAATCAATTCCCAGAGACTCCAGGAATACGCTTGTGGCAGCATCCACGGCATTCTTGTCATGGAGCGGGGATGTCAAAGTGTAAATTGAAACCATAGGATCAGATTTGTCAGTAAAGATAGTATTTATTAACTTTCGTAACAATTAATAACGCAATTGCTATTTATGAATATGAAAATCTATAGACTCATCCTGACTTCGGTCGCGGCGGTGGTCCTGATCACCAGCTGCGGCACTGTCCGCCGGGCCACCACTTTGCAGGTAGGCTCCTACAACATCCGTTACGAGAACCGCGGCGACTCTCTCAGGGGCAACGGCTGGGGGCAACGCTTGCCAATCATCGCCCAGCAGATCCTTTTCCACGATCTAGAGATATTCGGCACCCAAGAAGGCAAGTACAACCAGCTCGAGCAACTGAAAGCCAGCCTTCCCGGTTATGAATATATCGGAGCGGGCCGAGATGACGGAATCCATGCCGGAGAGCATTCAGCCATATTCTACAACACCAACAGATTCGAGCTTCTCGATCACGGTGATTTCTGGCTCTCACCGACTCCGGACGTGCCTAGCAAAGGATGGGACGCCGCTTTGAACAGAGTCTGCACATGGGGCCATTTCAAGGTAAAGGACACTAAGAAAGAACTTTATTACCTCAGCCTCCACATGGATCATATCGGCGTTCAAGCCAGGCAGGAGAGCGCCAAGCTTGTGGTCCAGAAGATCCGTGAACTATGCGAAGGCAAGCCTGTTGTCCTGACCGGAGACTTCAATGTCGACCAGAACAATCCAATCTACTCGACGTTCGTTACCAGCGGGATCCTCAACGATAGTTATGAGGTTTGCGAGATTCGCTACGCTCTCGATGGAACAGCCAACGGCTTTGATCCCAACAGCTTCACAACCAGCAGGATAGACCACGTTTTCGTCACTCCTGGCACAAGGGTGATCCGTTATGGTGTATTGACCGACACCTACCGTACGATGACCGCCGAGGCCCAGAAATATGAGAACGGAAACTTCCCGAAAGAGATCTCCTTCCAGGCCTTCCAAGCCCGCACCCCCTCAGACCACTTCCCGGTGAAAGTCATCCTCGAGTTGCCTTAACAATCAGTCTTCGAGACGTTTGAGATCCTCCGTTATTGACTCCAGGCGGAGCAGGGTGGTTATGGATGTGTAACTGCAGTTCATCCAATAGCCCTCGTTGTAGTCCGGACTCCTCCAATTGAACATCGTCGGGATTTTACCGTTCTGTGCGTTCTGCTGGATGGTGATGTTGTCTATCAACGCCTTAGCTTTGGCCAGGGGAAGAAGGTCGCCTGTAACCTCATAAAGGTCCAGCCAGGCGTTCGCCACATTGCAACTGCTATTATCGACCGGCATCTCGTACTTGTATTGCTCGTGAACACAAGGGGCGTTGAACTTGTGGAACCCATCAGCTGTCGTGTCGGCATAATCCCAGTGGACGAACTGGTCTTCGCTGAAACGAATCAGGTCAATGGCATTGGAAATATCTGATTCACTTATAGTTTTCTTATCAAGAAGATACGACGCATATGGAGCCGCGGTGCAATTGGTTAGATTCTGATAAGGTTCAAGTCCAAGCACGTTCACATCCTCAAACTGGCCTGACATCTCGAAACGCTCCATAGCCTCCTCATCCATCCAGCGCTCGGCCTTCGCCATAGCTTTGGAGAACTCGCCTGACGAATATCCCTCAAGACGTTGGAAATACCTGAGCAGGGGATGTAGCAGCGCCTTGGCCTCGTTCACAGGTTCACCTGATGCAAAGTCCACTTTCACCGGAAGTGAACCATCCTCCCTTTGCAACCTGACATATGTCCGGCCAATCTCGACCGCCCTTTCAAGCCATTCCTTTTCCCCCGTCACATCGTACAAGTCAAGGAACGCGTTCCCCGCATAAGTGGCCTCCATAGTCATTGTCTTCCCTTGGTTCTGCTCTTCACCAGACGCTTGAGTGTCAAGGTAATACGTGGGAGGAAAGAAAGCCAGCGGATCTCCTTCGGGACGGCTCTGGGCGATAAGGAAAGCGGCGGCTGACCGGGCCACCTCAAGGGCATTTTCCCTACGCTCGGGAAGTAACCGAGCCACCAAGCACTCGTTCCGTATCGTGGCACCGATAATCTTGCAAGGATATGTGTTTGTCCATAAAGACATATCCGGAACCGTATTGCCCCTCCAGTTTTGTATCTGGGGCATCAGATGGTTGTAAAGAGCCGCACGGATCGCGGCCTCCTTGTAACTCCTGACTGGTCCGTTATACGGTCCTCTGAACGGGAAATCCTTCAGAAAACTCCTGGTGTAAACCGTGTCAGAGGCATCCCCGGCGAAGGCTTCCACAATTAAATCCACATTTGACGGAGGAATCTGGTTCCAGATTGGAGACAAGTCAGCATCTGACCTGTCAGAAAAGAAAGACCAACTCCCGTCCGCACCCTTGACAGTAAAGCGGTATTTATCCGCTCCAGGAACAGAAGGCACCTCAAACGCAGGTGCGTACATGAACTTCTTCGCGAACTTGTTCCAGCAAGGATTCCTGCCTTCGGAAGCCGGACGGACAGGCTGCAGGTACTCGGATTCAGCTTGCTTGTTCAGGCGATTGTAAACCGAACCCCGGCAGCCGGCAAGAATAATCAGCGGCAAGGATGCCAAAATCGCTATCTTTCTCATACCGCAATTTAAGGAAAGTTATTAATTAATGCTATCTTTATGGACAAATAGCGACTATATATGTACTTTTCGGATTATAACGATAACATCACTTTCAGCAACGAATGGGACGGCACCCTTAAAGTGGAAGGAAAAGGATTGGTGTGCGCGGAAGACTTGAATGCCAGTCCCGGCAGATTCAAGCCAGAGGAATACACGGCATTGGAATTCACCAAGGGAATAACAAGGGTTACGAAAGGCTTCATCGAGGCCTTCACCTCGATGGAATGCTTGGAAATAGCCTTTTCGGTAAAGAGTATAGAACGCACCCCAGAACTGGATAACTTCCTGATAACTAACAATGTTCTTATCAGGGGAGAGTACAACTCGCTAGCGGAGAGGCTGGCTAAAGAGCTGGGACTCAGATTCCTCCACTGCGACATATTCTTATGCTGGACCCGTTCTTCCCCCTCCGGCAATTACGACGGCTACTACGAAAACACCAAACGGACCCTTTGTTTCAGGCTGGACGGCCCGCCCTACATCTACAGACAGATCTTCACTCCCGGAATATCAGCCGGAAGCAACGGAGGAGCCGATCTCAGAGATGAACTCCCCGAGGATTTCTATGTGGGATGCGACCTCGATGGGTTCACCTACAACCTGCCCCTGATATGCGAAGAAGCCATCATGCAAAACAAGCAACTCGGCCGCTTCCTGAAGATCTCCAACCAACGACTCGGGAAAAAATGAGCAACGTCGCGGATCTTTTCAGAAAACCATGGCAAGGGTTCGTCAGTAGCATCCGGGAGTTCCCTTTGGAGGCTCTTCTCGGGGTGACATATTTTGTGGTATTCCTCTTCGAGAGCAGCGTCAGAGATATTTTGGGCAAGAGTGATGTTTTCTACCTGTTCTTCTGGTTCTTCCCTCAATATGTCCTTCTGTTCACTCTACACAAGTGGAGCGGGAAACACCTCGCTGTCAGAGTCTTGTACTGCTTGTCCTGGTTCCTCTGGATCCCGCTTCTGGTTTGGGGTCCCGTAAACCCGGGATGGAGTCTCGGAATAGCTTATATCATAGCGATAGTATTGCTGATAATAGGAAAGGAACCTCTTGGGAATGAGCCTTATGGGCAAAACATACTGGACACTGTCATCAATGTGGCGGCAGGATTCATAATAGGATTCCTGCTGATCGCGATAGTGGACATCATCATAGCCTCGGTCAATTTCCTCTTTGACCTTGACCTGAAAGACAAGTGGTTCACAAATCCCATGGCTTTCATAGCTTTTGTGATCATCCCTCTGCTATGCTGCTCATTTGTTGAGAAGAATAGCTATAAAGAAGCCAATGGGAAAATCCTCAAGATCCTTATAGACTACATCCTCTCCCCCGCTCTGATCATCTACACGGCCATTCTCTACATTTACATCGGGAGGATTGTGCTTCGTTGGGAACTACCAAATGGAGGAGTCGCATACATCGTGGCCATTTTCATGGCTGTCGGACTTATTTGCCACCTGTTCCGGCTTCTTGTGGAGAAACGTCATTTCGAGTGGTTCTACAAGGCCTTTCCTTTTATCGCCATCGCCCCTCTCATCCTGCTGTGGATCGGGGCATTCCGCCGCATAGGTGAATATGGACTCACCGAAGTCAGAGTCTATCTCATCTGCCTCGCCCTACTGCTGACCATTTTCACGGCCATGCTCGTGAAAGACAAGACGAGGAACTTCCAGCTTATGACCCTGATTCTCGCTCTGTCCGCCATATTGTTCACTTATATTCCAGGAATAAGAGCCAAGGACATTGGCATCAGGAGCCAGAAAGCAAGGTTAGAGAGAATCATGCCGAACGTGCTGGTAGATGGAAAGTTTCCGGAAATTATTGATTATAAAACGATAAGCGCCGACCCTCGACTGAAAGAATCCTGGCTGGCGATTGATGGAGCGTATGCTTACCTCAAGAAGAATATGCCTCCCAAGAAGTTCAAGGCGATTCAAAGTGAGCTCGGTGATTATCAATTCAGGACGTGGGAACTCGAGGAAGAGCCTGAAACCGCAGTCGCCGGATGGTCTATCAGTGACATTTCGGGTCCTATCGATTTAGGAGAATACAACCAATTGATACCGCCTTCCGATTATCATTATTATGAGGACTCCACGGTCGCAATATTCTATAAAGACAAATCCAGGACTGAGGAACTCCTGAGGTGTGAAATCCGAAAGGCGCTAGACCATAATGATGTGTCCTCTCTCGGAAAACTCATCTACAAGAACAATGATTACATGGTGGTATTCGACAGGATAGATGATTTCAACTCATCACACTTATCGTTCTCAACCGGAAACCACACTCTATATAAAAAGCACTAATGTCCATCGCCCAACATAAAGGTAACCCGTTCGGGATCAAGGTGACAGACAGTCTCTCGATGCTGGAAGCCATCAAGACCTGCGGCATCATCCCGTTTTTCGAGAACCCTGTCACGGGCTTCTCGATCGAGGAGATGACTCCCCCAGGCTCATGGTTCACTGATGAGGATCTCGGCCCGTGGGACTGGAAGGTGGATGTGGTGCAGAGCGGGGAAATCGTCTACGGGAAGTTTCTCTGCGGAGGAAAGGCCGCTTTCGCCACTCCGGAATGGTACGCCCACCTTCGCAACTGGAGGCTTTCCCAAGAGAAGTTCAAACCCACGACCGAAGGACGGAAGGTGTTGAGACTCATAGAGAAAGAGGGTTCTTGTGTCTCTCGTCAAGTCCGGGAGCTGCTCAATGTTAAAAAGAGCAAATCTGACTCAGTGCTGGCGAATCTGATGAACGGAACCAGACTGATAATCGGAGATATCCAGAGAGTCTACAAGGGACCGAACCTTGAATATAAAGGTTGGCAAACCGCCTCTTACTGCACTCCGGAATCCCTGTTTGAGCGCCCGGCCGAGGATTTCGGTCCCTGGCACATAGGCGGAAGCACCCTGAAATGCTATTGTTCTCCGGAAGAATCATATTCAAAACTCAGGAATCATATAAGGGGATTATTCCCGGAAGCCACTGAAAAACAATTAGATAAAATCATATAACCATGAATGTCGGAATAATCGGGGCAGGCCATATCGGCGGCAAGATAGCCCGGACACTGGAATGGACGGAAGGAGTCACAGCCATCGCTGTCGGATCGAGGAGTCAGGAAAAGGCAGATGCCTTCGCCAAAGAATTCAGGATTCCGAGATCTTATGGTTCTTACACCGCCCTGCTTGAGGATCCTGATGTGGATCTGGTATATGTCGCCACTCCGCACTCACACCATTTCGACGTGACGATGGAGGCTATCCGTAAAGGCAAGGCCTGTCTGGTCGAGAAGGCTTTTATGGCGAACGCGAAGGAGACCAAGGCCGTGTTGGACCTGGCGAAGGAGAAAGGTGTTTTCGTGGCTGAGGCGATATGGACCCGCTACCAGCCGGCCAGGGATATTATCAACAGGTTAATCTCTTATGGCCGGATCGGAAAGGTGATTCAGATCAGCGCCACTCTATCCCACGGGGTGATGCATCTTCCCCGCGTAACCCGTCCTGAGCTATGTGGAGGCACCCTTCTGGACATCGGATTGTATCCCCTCAATTTCGTGAGGATGGTGTGCGACAACCCGATTGAAAAGATCGAATCGCAGTGTGTCCTCTCCGATGAAGGAGTGGACATCAGCGAAACCATTTCCATGACCCTGGAAGGCGGCGTGCTGGCGGTTATACAAAGCTCGGTCTGCTGTGAAGGATTCAACTCCGCCGCCATCGCCGGCACAGAAGGAACAATCGTGATTGACAACACCAACAACCCAAATAGGATAAAAGTCTTCGCCAAGGGAGGTAGATTCATAGAGGAAATAGCTGTCCCTGAGAATATTTCGGGTTATGAATATGAGTTCTGGGCTTGCAAGGACGCCATGGAAAAAGGTCTCATAGAGCCGCCGCAGATGCCGCACTCCGAGACCTTGTTCCTCATGGAGCTTATGGACTCTCTCCGTAAAGACTGGGGAGTCCGTTACCCTATGGATTAATCTTACTCTATGTAAATATTCCTGAACGCCAACGGGCCACCTTCACTCTGAAGGGCGATGTAGCCTGTCTTGTAAGAGAGCGTCGCCTCATTCTCAAGACTGCCATTGATGTAAACCATCATCTTATCACCCTTGCAAATGATCTCGGCCCGATTCCACTCCCCGTCCGGAAGCTCAATCTGAGCCCCGGAATGGACCCTCTTCTTCATCGGGAACTTGACAGCCGGATCATAAGGGACTTCCTTGATCCTGGCCCCGCCAAGAGACACGATATCACCAGCCCTTCCAGCCATAAGCTGGCACTCATAGGCTGTCGGCCAAACCTTGTCACCCTCCTGAATCCTTTGGAATATGCCACTGTTCGTGCCGCTTCCAATCCATTTCCACTCCACATGAAGCGAGTAATCCCCGTACTGGCGGGCAGTCCTGAGGTAGCCATTCGGCTTACCTGAGACGACAATGCAACCGTCCTCAACCTTGAATACAGGTTCCTCGGACTCGGACTCGGTTACCGGAACCCAGCCGGTCAGATCCTTGCCGTTGAACAACGAGACCTGTGTGCCCTCGAAATGATTATAAATCACCGTCGGCCTGGAAGCCCTTGTGCTGAGATTGGGGAACCACATGTCGTCCGCCGTCAGGCCGCACTTCTTTGTCATATCGATACTGTACTCAAGACGGCCGAAATTAGCGTCCACGTTGTTGGTGCCATAAGTGAACTTTATCCCGCGCTTTTTGGCCTCCCTGATTATGTACTCGTTGGGAATCAAGTACCTGGCACTGATCTCCAGGGCTATACCATTCTCCTGCATGACATCCAGGACCTTTGCCACCCTCTCGGGAGTCCACATCTGGTCGAACCTGTCGTTAAGGAAGTCCGGGAGGAAGAAAGCGTTGGCGAATATGTCCGCAGGCTCGTTGGTTAGAATCTTGACCGTCTGATCCACAATCAGATCCATATATTTCTGGTCGGACAATCCTTCCGGACGGACCTCCTCGTTGCGGTAAATCCTGGCGATTCGGCCTTTCTGGTCCACGATTGTCATAGCATCCGTGAACAAGTAGTCGAATGTCCCCAGCGCCTCCGAGGAGAAATCAGCCGTCCACTTACGGCCCTCACCCTGAACTCCGCGCAGGAAAGGCATATCTTTCACCTCGTCGAAATATTCATAGACCTCCTCATCGTTGGACAGCATCCGGCCCACTCCGCCTGCCCCGGCATTGGGGGCGACTCCGTAATTGATACCATAATTCATGCTCATGGCGTGGGCCATCTCGGCGGTGAGGCCACCTTTAAGATGGACATGCCAGTCGATCACAGGAAAATCCTCCTGCTGGAGCTGGATGGCCCTGTCAGTGGACTCGTCAATCGGAGGAAGGGTATCGCATGGATTGGTAGCGTCGGCAGGCAGCTTTGTAAGCTTCATATCCCTGAACCTGACTGTGCCCTTGCCTCCGACGAGACTGACGGCGCCATGGCCGAGACGCATCTTCTCATATTGCGGAAGTCTCCATGGCTGAGTAGGTTCCGTGTAACAAACCACATCCACGCCCTTTATCTTCACGGAGATGTTCTTACCCCTCACAGCCACCTCGAGAGGAGTCCACTCACCCTCTTCCTCAAGCGCCCTGTAGAGATTACGCACATGAAGGAGGGAACCGCTCTTGATTGTCCCGTCTATCGGACCGCCATTGAGAAGCACTTGATAACCGCTTCCGGTACCATCGTTGTGAAATGCGACGCAGGCCGAGGCACCTGGTTCCGTCTGGAACTCACCACTCAACACGAAATTGGTGTAATCACCCTTGAACTGGTGGCGGGATCCCTCAGAAATGGCCATTTCCTTGCTGCCGCAGGAAATCAAGGTCAGCGCCACCGCCGCGGCAGCCAACCAGGGAATACAACTGACTGTTCTCATTGTCTATTTGTCTTTTTACTTGTTCGTCGTAAATGCCAAAATGTTGGAGATCACCTCCTCGGGATCATCCGTTATCGACAGGATCAGGTTCTTGTATACCCCTCTGGACATCAGGTCCTCAAGAAGGGGATACACGGGAATCTGCTTGCTGAAGAACTCCTTGCCGTAAAAAACCATAGGGCTAGCGTAACCAAATGATTCATAGTGGTTTTGTGCGGCATCCTGGAATATCTCCTGCATCGTTCCGGCGGAGCCTGGGGAATAGATAATTCCTCCCTTGGAAATAGTCAGCAGGATATCCTCGCGGACACTGTTCATGAAATATTTGGCGATGTCTGTAGCCAGCGGGGTGGAAGGCTCATGACCATAGAACCAGGTGGGAATACCAAGGCTGCGGTACATCTCCTGGGGATATTTCTTTCTGACAAGAAACGCTGTCCTCAACCAACCCGGATCCCGGAAAGTAGGGGCCTCACGCAGAATCGTCAAGGCATCCTCCAATTCGTCCAAAGTCTTACCGGCCATCCAGGCGCCGAGATGTGTGGCCTCCATGGCTCCAGGCCCACCGCCGGATGCCATCAGCTTGCCGCTCTCCGTCAGCCTTTTACTGATGTAAGCGATCGTGGCGTAAGCCTCATCTGTCCTCTTGAGGGCATGTCCGCCCATCACCGCCACAACCTGCCTCTCGTCGAAACGGCTCAGGAAATCGTTCATCGCTTCTCCGATAGCATGATCATGAAGGGACCGTCCGAGGGTCTCCCGGATATTGTCGCTCTCCTTGCCCTTCTCGATATAGTCAGCGAAGACCTTTGAGTCGAAGCAATTGGCGAAAGTATCCTCGTCATCGGGATCATAGCCTTCGTAAAGATATTCAGCAGTGTACAGCTTGCTGCGGAACACGTTGTAAGGCATCCCCATACGAGGGAACACGAGGCAGGAAGATCCGATCCCGTCCTCAAGCTCCTTAGGAATCTCGCAACCGAAGAAGAAGCAATCCGAGAAACGATGTCTCGCCGCCACGTACTGCGGAGCTTTGTTGAAATCTATATACTGGAACACATAATGTGTCACAAATCCGGAGCTGTCTGGAGCGGGCAATTTCGCCAGGCTCTCAATCTGCTTGTAGGAGGAGGTAGTTGTCATCATAACAGTGCGGATTATTTATCAAATTGAGGTTGAAGGTATTCGCCGATACGGTCAAGCCAGGTGTAGCTGCCGGTGCCTGGAGATGCTTTCTCTTGGAAGCAGTGAGGTCTGAGGGCGAGGGTATGGAGCTCGCACTGGATGCCCATCGAGCGCATCTTCTCCCATATTTTGACGGAGTTCATCGCGGCCCAGCTGTCAGCGTCACCATGGATGAAGAGCATCGGAGCGGTGTCGAGGTCGAAGGAGAATTCGGGAGCAAGGACAGCGGAATCATCATTTCCGCCAGTCTTATTCGGAGATTCAAGGCCGTCAGTGAGTGAATATGCCGGGTATATTCCGATACCCCACTGGACGTTGCAAGGAATCTTGTCAATATCGTCGATCGGGTAATATGACTTATGCTTCGAGGATGTGACACCCATCAGGGTCAGGTGGCCCCCGGCGGACGAGCCCATGATACCGATGCGGTTCGGATCAAGTCCCTTGGAAGGAGCCTCGCTTCGGACGATCCTGATAACTCTCTGGAGATCCTGCCATGCGGTCGTGTGTTTCGCCAGACCGGTCGTGGGACGAGGGGTACGATATTTCATGACCACCACAGCCATTCCCTTCTCATTCAAGTATTTCCTGGCGGGAGCGACTTCGAAATCATCCGGACGGTTAAAGTTATACGCACCTCCGGCGTAAATGATCTGGATAGCCGTTGTCTTCAGCACGGCGGGAATATGCCACTCCAGATAAGGCTTGCACTGGTCTGTCTGCGGATCGGGCATCTTACCTTCTGGCCATACATCCTCGACAGTCTTCGTCACTCCGGGAACATCGGCGCTGAAGCGCTCCATCAGGCTTTCCTGCTCGCCAAGAGGCCCGAGATATCCCATCTGGGTCATGAATTCAATCGCTCTCTCGAAACCGAAAGCGCCATGGCCCTTGCCAGGATAAAGATGTAATTCGGCGGGAATGCCCATCCGGCGCAACTGCCTATAGACTTGTGTGGATCCGTTAGGTGAATATGGATCCATCCCGCCATGGTGAAGGCTCATCGGGCAAGTCTTCTCATCGAACTTGAATACCTCGCTAAGCTTCACGTCAGCTCCGTAACCATCTCTGAGAGCGGGAGTTCCGGTCTCTCCATCGCTGGTGACATAAGCCGGAGCGTTAACGATAGCCCAATTGATATGGCAAGGAATCTCATCCAGCTTGTCAACAGGCTCATAAGCCGGAGTCTGGGAACTGGTCGCCAGCAGGAGAGCGAGATGGGAACCGGCTGACATTGAGACAGTTCCTATCTTCTCAGGATCAAAACCTCTCTTCGCGGCCTCACTCCTGACCATCCTGACCGCTCTTTGTCCGTCCTCCCAGGCGCTCTGATAAATCGGAAGGCCGACAGGACGGGGAGTCCTGTATACGAAATTGACGCACTGAACCCCGATCTTGGTGAGCTCCTTCTGCCAATAATCGATAAGGCTCATATCACAGCAATTCTGGTAAGAGCCTCCGGAAATCAAAATCATGCAGACATCCTTTTTGACGGAAGGGTCGGGAGCGTCAAACCACTCAAGATAGGCGACTTTGTGCTTCTCGGGTTTGAAACCCTTGGCTCCAACCTCACTGGTCATCGCGGCGATCTGATGGTCCTGCGGATCAGGCATCTTTCCCTTAGGCCAGATAAGTTCGCGTTCCAGGGCAAAAGCCTGCAAAGAACAGAATAAAAGCAGTAATCCTAATAACTTCTTCATATCTCTAAATTATTGATTATTCAGGTATTATATGCCATACTGCGGATGACTTGGGTTCAGGGAGCGAGGTTTTGATTCCTTCCGAGGCAAGCGCCGATCCGGTCCTTGTGAAGGACACGCCCGTATCCTCATTTATGATGTTGTATTTCTTTCCGGGATCGAGGAACTTAAGGCGAGCCGTGTATTCCGGTTCCTGGCAAGTCTCTTGGCGGAAGGCTTGTAGCACCGCCTCATCCGTCTCCCGGTCATGCCAAGCGATAGCGGTCCATGAGGAATCATCCTCCGGTTTGTGCCAAGGTGTCAACGGATACATATCCTTGACAAGCAGATGGTTATATTTCTTCCACTCCCCGAAGGTGGCCCTCAGACGGTCGTAATCAAGATCGACATCGTGAGTGAAGACCTCGGAGATATTGTAGACCGGCAACCATGAAGCTCTTGTGATATAGAAAGTGCTGCCACCGGCCAGTCCTGGCTCAAGCTCATCCCGAGACTCTTTGGTGTTGGCTCCATGGAACGGCACCCAGCGATTGAAAGAGGTGGTCATCGAGAGGCGCAACGCTGTGGTCGTGCGGTCGGCGTCGCTTCGCATGAAAGGCAGGCTTCGACGCAGGGACTCGATGTCATTTCTTCCTCCTCCGGAAGCGCAATTGTCTATGAATGTGCATTTTCCATTCTTGGCGCAGAACTCTATTATCCTGTCCCAGAGTTCGTAATGACCCTGTATAGCGAGATTCTCCGTGATACCGGTTCTCGGCAAATCCGTCTTCTCCGCTTCCTTGGCGTCAAATCCTGTCCACGCCTTTACGGGGTTCGAGTTGTTGTCTTCCCTGAACAAGTCAACTCCATTCTCTCCCATCATCTTGGTGATCCTCCCGAGAGTCCACTCGAGGCAATCCTTGTTGCCAAGATTGCTGGTGTAACGGTTTCTCCAATAATAGTCGGCCCACTCGGGATTGTAACCGAAATTATTCGCGAGGTCATCGACATCACAGACGCTTTCCGGCTCAAACCAGACCAAAACCTTCATCCCAGCCTTGTGGCAAGCCTCGTTTGATTCAAGGAATGTATTACCAGGCCATTTGAGCCTGTCCAGCTCCCATGATCCCACCGTGCCGTACCAGTCTGAGGGTACAGTCTTGCCTCTCGGATCAAGATACCACCCCGCGTCAAACCACCTGAAATCAGGGACAACATCCTCATAGATAAGACGTTCCAGAGTTCTCTTCCAAGTGTAGAAGCGTTCTGAGATCGACCCGTCGGAGTTCGGGAGACCGGTATCAGCGGCGAAACATGTGGTTGAGAACGGCTCTATCCGGTTGCCCTTCGCGTCCGCCGCAGGCATGTTATACTTGATAAACCATTCCCTCCAAAGGTTGGTGGCATCATCCCTGTCCCTACCCTTGTAAGGCAGCATGACAACCAATGCGGTGCGAACTTTCTCACCAGGGATAAGCACAGAATTGAAGCCATTGCAGTTGGCCGCCTTCCAACTGGTCACATCGCCCTCCGAGCGGAACTCGGCGCTCCATGTACCGGCCCAGCCCAAAGCGAGCAATGTACCACCATCTCCGTGAACCAGATCGAAATAGGGGAAATAGATATGGGTAGCCCGGCCAATATTGGACACAAATGAAACTGTCGTATCCTTAAGAGGGGTCTGGTAATCGGCATATTTATTCTGATGGTCTCCCAGACAACCCCTCAACATTGGTTCACTTCCCTGGAAATCTATGACAACGCTGTTGACTTCTGAAAGAGCCTTGCTTGGAACCGATCCCGTGTTCTCAAACCAGAGGGTATATTCCAATTCTCCGAACTCATTGTTGAGAAAGGCGTCAAAGGTGGCGGTCAAATTCTCATCAATACGGAACACCGCTTTGAGAGACTTTCCGGAAGCCGTTGTCTCACAATTTTTTGACAGAACCTCAAATCCTTGAAGTCCCTTCACCTCTTTCCCGTCATAGACAAAAGAAAGCGGGACAGAAGCCGGATCCTCAACCCATTTTCCAAACATCTCAGCCCCGGTCTGAAGATCAGCGCAGGGTCTGTCTGTAGGGGGAACCACACCTTTCGTGGAGTTGACTACACCTCCTTTCCCGCAACTGACTAGCAGGAATAAAAAACAAACAAGGGCTAAAAACGGTTTTCTCATTACGGAAAATATGCGGTTATTCAAAGATAATCACTATTTTTATATGTTCGCTTAAAAAACCTGATTTATTAATTGAAGAGAATATGAGAAGAATTATTAGCGTTTTATCCGTTTTCTTGCTTTTGCCCGCGTTCACGGCACAAGCCGGGAAGATTGTCACCGACAGCGTCAACAGCAGCATTCTCGGGGCAGAAGTAAAGTACAATATCTATCTTCCGGACGGTTTCGACCAGTCCGGAAAGCAGTATCCTGTAGTCTATCTGCTGCATGGTCTATACGGCACCTACCAGGACTGGGAGCAGAAGGGTACGATGAAGGAAGTGGCCGACGAGCTGATCCGCTCCGGTGAGGCTGTAGAGATGATTATTGTCATGCCTAACGCCGGTGATCCTGACATCCATAATGTCTACAACGGCTATTTCAATATGCCCAACTGGAATTATGAGGACTTCTTCTTCAAGGAGTTCATTCCTGCCGTGGAAAAGAAATACCGGGGAATCGGAGACAAGGGCCACCGGGCTATCATGGGTCTCTCTATGGGAGGAGGCGGCAGCACCGTCTACGCCCAGCGCCACCCGGACACCTTCTCCAGCTGCTACGCGATGAGCGCTTGGCTGGACCAGCAATATGACGAGAACACTCCTGACGAGAAGAAAGACAAATTCTTCTACACCTGCAAGGCGGTGCGTGAGCACTCCGCTCTCGATTATGTGGACAAAGCCGATGACGCCACCCTGAACGCCCTCCGTAGCGTAAAGTGGTTCTTCGATTGCGGTGATGACGACTATCTCGTCAAGCTGTCCTTTGACCTCCACATGAAGATGATGCTCAAGAGAGTAAAGGATGAGCTGCGTGTCAGGGACGGAATCCACAATTGGGAATATTGGCACACCGCCCTCAGGACAGCCCTTCCGTTCGCTTCCAGAAATTTCGACAAATAATCGAAGGTGTTGAGGGGAAGGGACTTGATAGTTTTGATGGTTACCGCCGCGCTTGTGGCGGTTTCCTGCCATACTGGTGGGAATAATGGCCACCTTGTCGCCTCAGAAATGGTCATAGCCGAGTCCCCTTGCCCAGACAGCGTGTTCCTTTACACTCCTGGAATCATCGAGGGCTTTGACGGAAGACTTGTCGTCAGTGTCGATTACGGTGGTCCGGGAACATATATTCTTGACGGACCAAAATCAGATTTCGGAGACTACAAGGCCGGAAACCAGATCCGGGTCTTGCTATCTGATAATGACGGAAAAACCTGGCGGGAGACCCCGGCCAGGATTCCAATGATGCATGAGATCCTGTTCAAAGCAGGGAAGTCATTGTATATGATAGGCCATTCCGGCAGGCTGCTGATCACCCGAAGTGATGACAATGGGGAGACTTGGTCAGAACCATCAGTCTTATGCCCGGAGCCTCGCTGGCATCAGAGCTGCACCCCTGTCGACATCCATGACGGGAAAGTGACCCTTGTATATGAGAAATGGGTGGCTGATGGTCATCCATGGCCAGGAGTTGGTCCTGTGTTGATGCAGGCCAAGGTTGACGACGATCTCACCCAGGCATCCAGCTGGAAGTTCTCGGATTTGTACAACCCGGATGAAGACATGGAGGCAGCCAGGCCTTCCGGAATCCCGGTTACCGATCCCGGGAAAGCCGGGATATTGGAGACAAATGTGATCCGGGTATTTGATGAGAACAACCCGTTTTACGACCCCTCCGGAAAGTCAGTGGTCCTTATGATGAGGGCAAGCACCGGCTTTCCGGACATCGGAGTCATGATGAAAGGTGTTGAGAGGCCCGACGGAAGCCTTGCGGTGGAGAAACTCACTAAAAACGGCCGTGAGATGTATTTCGCCCATATTCCCGGAGCTGATCTCAAGTTTTATGTTGTATATGATCCGGAAAGCCGGCTCTACTGGCTCCTCCACTCGCAGATCGACGGCAGGATGAACTACAGGAGACGGTTAGCTTTGTCATATTCACCCGACCTGCTGAAATGGACTTTCGCTGGTCTCGTGGCCGTCGGCCCGGCCGACAATGCCGCTCGGCACTATGCTACCATGCTGATCAAAGGGAACGATCTCCTGATCGTAAGCCGTTCCGGGGACGAGAGAGCACGTGGAGCTCACGATGGAGACATCGTCACCTTTCATAGAGTTAAAGACTTTAGAAGTTTAATATATTAATTTAAAAACACTTACCGTATGAAACCTCTGAAATTATTATCCATTTTCGCTTTGTTGCTGGTATCACTGACCGTCTCCGCGCAGAAGGTCAAACTCTCCGACAAGGAACTATACAACGCCATTTGGGCGATGGGCCAGATGTATCCTGACGGATTCACCCTTGACCTCAACACGATGAGGCAGCCCGACAAGGGACTTATGGTGTCTTACATCGCCACCCAGAACAGTTTCGACAAAAAGAGCATCCCCGCCGTGGTGAAGCATGCCCGCGAGCATGACGGCCTGGTGGGCGGCTGGTATAATCCCGAGAACGGAAAATACTATTTCGATTCCACAAGGATGTTCCCTGAGGACAGCCTCGCGGCCGCTGTCGCCTTCGCCAGGGAAAACGGGCAGCACACCGTTTACGACGCCGGCAAGGGAATTAACATCAAATCCAATTATGAGCAGCAAGACTGCCGCATAATCTTCGACTGCGACATGGGATCATCCACCGACGACCTCTTCGCCTTGATGCTCCTGTACCGCTACATGGACATGAAGCGCTGCACCCTCCTCGGAGTTGTGGTTGACCGTATGGGCGCCGCCAATGCCGACGCTGTCGATGTGTTGAACAACTTCTATGGTTATCCTGATATCCCTATCGGTCTCGAGAGGGCTGGTATCAAGGATCCGAAGGTATTCATCCCCTACCATAATGTCGCTTACGCCCGCACCGAGGATGCGGAACCTATGTTCAAGCAGACCTACAAGAGCAAGGACGAATATCCCGAAGGCTACAAACTCTACCGCAAGCTTCTCGCGGCGCAGCCTGACCACAGCGTTACAATCGCTTCAGTTGGTTTTGTCACCTCCCTCAGCCGCCTTCTCCAGTCCGGCCCGGATGAGTATTCCAATCTCAATGGAGTCGAGCTTGTGCGCAACAAGGTCAAAGCTATCTACACCATGGGCGGAGTCTTCGGAGAGGCTGTCGAGCCTGACTACAACTTCACCCAGGCTATTGATTTCTCGCTGAAATTCTTTGAGTTATGGCCAAAGGAGATCGACATTATCTTCTCCCCTGGAGAGGTTGGAGATCCTCTGAACTACAAGCCTGAGCTGGTCATCTCCGACATGGACTGGACCGACTGCCACCCGATCAAGTGGATTTACCAGAATGTCCAGTGCGACACCGGTCAGAAGATGTGGGACCCCCTGGCTGTCATCAATGCTGTGGAGGGAGACGACCTCTACACCCTGTCAGAGCGTGGTTGGGTTGAGCTGACCCCGAAAGGAGAGACAATTTTCACTCCCGATCCGAAAGGCAACGCCCGTTACCAGTTCCCCGGTGACGAGGAGTGGTGCGACACTATCCTGAAGTACTTGAGAATCATGGCAATACAGCACTAGACGCATCATGTTTAAAACTGTTCTGGCCCTTTCGCTTTTAGGGGCCATATTCTCCTGCACAAAACCGTGGGACAACAAATACGTGAAAAACCTCCCTCCGGAGTCAATCAAGGAATATGAGCATTCCTACTCGGGAACTATGATGTGGTACATCACATGGTACAAGATCGAGAAGGGAGAAGATGGCCATCTGAAGCTTATGTACTCCCACGACTGTAACCCGGAGATCACCATCTACAAATGCCCCGACGATGCCTTGAAGAAGATAGATGGCATTGTCAGGGAATACAAGCTCTGGAATCTAAGCAACTCCTACACTCCGAAATTCGAGGTCCTGGACGGCTACATGTGGCACACCTCGATAAGGTATGAGGATGGCTCCATATCGACTGGAGGCTCCAATGCCTGGCCTCCAAAACAATTGGCGGCTGGCCTTTCCGCAATAGAAGCCTATGTCCAATCGATCATCGACGCTTCGACCGAGGATGATATCATCGGCACCGATACCCATGATAATCGATGACTGTATGGCACGATATTTAGTATTTTTGCGGATTGGTATTTGAATCTACAAGAATATGATCAAGAAAGCAATCTTGACGGCCACTGTGGCTATCCTCACCTGCGGAGCCGCCCTCGCTCAATCGCAGAGTTTCAAGCTCGGGCAATGGACCGAGATCCAGAATTCCATTTTGAAAGAGCTTAATCGCTCCTATGTCGACTCCCTTCCTGTTGACAGGATCGAGAGAGCCGGGATTGACGCCATGTTAGGAGCCCTGGATCCGTACACCATTTACATCCCCGAGGAAAACAACGAGGACCTGCAGATGATGATCGCAAAGACCTACGGAGGTATCGGAGCTATCATCTATAAGCCGGACAAGGATGGGAATGTCATTATCAATGAGCCATATAAGAACTCTCCTGCAGAGAAATACGGACTCAAATGCGGTGATGAGATAATGGAGATTGACGGGGAGTCGACCCACGGTCTTACCAGTCAGGAGGCTTCAGACAAGATGAAGGGCAAACCCGGCACGAAAGTCAGGTTCAAGGTAAAGAAAGTCTACACCGGGGAAATCGTTGATATCGACATCACCAGAGAGCGAATCCATCTCCCTGATGTTGAATACGCCGGAATGCTTGACTCCCAGACAGGTTACATTTACCAGAGCGGATTTACCGAGAATGTCTCCGGTGAGATCCGCAACGCTGTCTTGAACCTGAAGAAGCAGGGCATGAAGAAACTTGTCCTGGATCTCCGCGGCAATGGCGGCGGCCTTATGAGCGAGGCGGTGAACATAGTTTCCCTCTTCGTCCCGAAAGGCTCGCTGGTGGTGTCGTCAAAAGGCAAAGGGACTGGGGAGCAGCAATATAAGACCACCACGGAACCAATTGACACAGAGATTCCTATCCTTATCATGGTGGATTCCGGCTCAGCATCTTCCTCAGAGATTGTGACCGGTGCCCTGCAGGATCTTGACCGCGCGACCGTGATGGGTACCAGGACTTACGGAAAGGGACTGGTCCAGACCATCAAACCACTCCCTTACAACGGACAGCTCAAGGTCACGACATCGAAATACTACACTCCTTCCGGACGTTGCGTGCAGGCTATTGACTACGCCAACCGCAATGAGGATGGCAGCGTGGCGCATATTCCCGACTCCCTGACCCATGAGTTCAAGACTTCCAAGGGCAGGATTGTCAGAGATGGTGGCGGAATCACCCCGGATGTCATAGTCAAAGGCCATGAATACAGCCGGTTGACTTACTCCCTCGTGTATTCGAACATCATACAGGAATATACCCTCAAGTTCGTCCGGGAGCATCAGAGCATCCCTGAGGATTGGACAATGTCTGACGCTGACTGGAAGGACTTCGTTGAGTTCGCGAAGACAAAAGAGTTCGACTACCGCTCCACCGCGAGGACCTATTTCGACCAGGTCAAGAAAGAACTGCAGAAAGACGGACTCGCGGACAGCATGAAAGACCAGATCGAGGCGATGAGCAAAGCCCTTGAGATGGACAAAGAGACTTTCCTGAATCTCAAGAAGGACGAGATCGTCCCGTTCATTGAGGAGGAGGTCATGGTCCGTTACTTCTTCCAGGAAGCGGGAATCAAGACTCGCCTTCGCTATGATGATCAACTTAAAGAAGCTTTGACAAAGCCTATGATCACGTTCTGATGGCTAATCTTGGATGGAAAATAGCGCGGGTGGCTATGCTTCTCGCGCTTATTTATGAGGCGCAAGCTTTCGCTCAGCGGAAAGTGACCATTAGCGGCCACATCACTGACTATGACAGCGGAGAGACTCTGATCGGAGCGGGAATCCTCGAAGGGAGTTCCGGCACCGGAGCTGTCACCAACAATTTCGGATATTACTCCCTGACACTACGGGCCGGTGAATATGATTTCCAGTATTCTTATGTGGGATATAAGGACGATGTCCGGCACATAGCCCTTTTGAGGGACACCGTCATCAATGTGGCTCTCAAATCCGGGGAGACCCTGGCCTCTTCAAAGGTTGTCGCCAGCAAAGACGCCGGAATACAATCCACATATCTGGGTGCCATCGACGTGCCTATCGCCCAGATCAAGAACACGCCGGTGCTTTTCGGCGAGGCCGATGTCTTGAAAGTTCTCCAGATGATGCCTGGCGTACAAGGCGGAAATGAGGGATTCTCAGGTATTTACGTCCGCGGAGGAGGACCCGATGAGAACCTCATCCTGCTGGATGGGGTGCCTATCTACAATGTCGACCACATGCTCGGCATATTCTCGGTTTTCCAGCCGGAGGCGGTGAAGAAAGTCACTCTCTACAAAGGTTCCTTCCCGGCCCGTTACGGTGGAAGGGTGTCCAGCATAGTGGACATTCGCACAAATGACGGGAACATTAAAGAGACCCGTGGTACGGCCAGCATCGGGCTGATCAGCGACAAGATCCATCTGGAAGGGCCGATAATAAAAGATAAACTCTCTTACTCCGTCAGCGCCAGGGGGATGCATACCATCCTGTACTCCCCTTTTATCAAACTGCTTCTCAAAGACGAATACGCCAACTACTATTTCTACGACCTCAACGGGAAGGTCACTTGGCGCTTGAGCGACCGAGACCGGTTTTACTTCGGAACCTACCATGGAAGGGACAGGTTCTTGTTCAATGAGGAAGAGCAGGGAGAAGGAACTGAAACTATCGGACTTGAGACTACATATCACAAATATAAGAGCCGCACGGATGTCGGGGTATTCTGGGGCAACACAGTTGGATCCGCAAGATGGAACCACATCTATAACAGCAAGTTATTCTCCAACACGACACTATCTTACAACCGCTACAAGATGGTGATGAACGCCGGGGAAAAAGAGACCGAGATTGTGGATGGAGTGAAATCCACCAACAGATACCATCTCGACTACCGCTCAGGAATAAGGGATATCAGCCTGCGCTCAGATTTCGATTTCAATCCCTCGCCAAGCCACCTCGTGAAATTCGGCACTGAGTATACCTGGCACACATTCATCCCGGAAAGGATGTCCGCTGTCGACCGTGAAGTTCAAGGCGATAATGTCCAGATCGACACAACACTATATTTCACTGACCCCAAAAAAGTCTACAAGGGGCATGAGCTATCCTTCTATGCCGAGGACGACCTGAGTCTCGGGGAGCATGTCACTATCAATCCCGGTTTCCGGCTCTCCATGTTCAACACCGAGGGACAGACTTATTGGAGCTTCCAACCACGAGTCTCCGCAAAGGTGTCAACTGGAAACGGGCTCTCTTTCAAAGCCGGTTATGCCAGGATGGCCCAATATGTCCACTTGCTGAGTTCTGCCCAGATATCCCTTCCGGTCGACCTTTGGGTCCCCATCACCAAGGATATCAGGCCCGTGACCTCAGACCAGTTCTCTGCCGGAGTATATTATGACAAGATCAAGGGCTGGGAGTTCTCCATTGAGGGTTATCTCAAGAAAATGAACAATATCCTTGAGTATAAGGACGGAACCTTGATGCTGGGCACCTCGGATGGCTGGGAGAACCGAGTGGAAATGGGTGAGGGAACGGCTCGAGGAATAGAGTTCCTCGTCCAGAAGACAGCAGGCAAGACAACCGGCTGGTTCGCCTACACCCTGGCAAAATCCGACCGTATATTCCCGGACGGATCAATTAACAACGGGGAGCGCTTCCCCTACAAATATGACCGCCGCCACAGCATCGATATAAGCGTGGACCATCGTTTCAACAAGACATGGGGCATTGACGGCGCCTGGTCTTTCGCCACCGGAGGAACGACTACAGTCCCTGTCCGCCAAGTCGCGGTCTTGCATCCGGATGGTTATATAGTTGACGCACAGTATGTTGACCATCGCAACAATTTCCGTATCCCTCCCAGCCACAGACTCAATCTCGGAGCCAGCTACCACAAGGAGCGGCGCAGAGGGGAAACCGTGTGGAATCTCAGTGTGTATAACGTTTACAACCAAATGAATCCGAACTTCGTCTTTATGGATTACGGTCCGGATTATGACAAAAACGGCAATCGTATCGGGACGAGCCTGAAGATGAAAAAAATCACCATCCTCCCGATCTTGCCGTCAATAAGTTGGACCCGCAATTTCTGACAAGCCATGAGGAAATACTTGATAATCACCATATTGATTGCCGCTCTCGGGTTTGTGGCTTGTGAGAACACCATAAGGTACGAATACGATCCGAGTGACGGGAAGATCACAATTCTGGGCCAGCTCTCCACAACAAACACGAAGCACACTCTGTTTCTGTCGATGAGTTATCCGGACAGGATTGATTCACTACCCGGAGCCAAAGTAGAGTGCTTTGTGAATGGAGCCAGAAGTGTCGCGAAGGCGATACCCGCAGGATATACCGAAGAGCTTGTCAACTGGCAGACGGGCGAGACTATGCTTGTTCCGAACCGGTTCCCTTACACACAATATGAGTTCGAGGCCAACTTCAAGCCCGGTGACAAGGTGAGGATTGAAGCCTCCAAGGGGAATTTGAACGCTTGGACGGAACTTGTGGTGCCGAAGCTTGGGACAATCATGTCAGTAGACACTGCCACCGTCGTGAAATCCTTTGTCTATCAAGATATTGACGGAACTGATACTTATGAGCAGGAGTATTTGGAATTCACCCTGCGGCTTCGCGATGTCCAAGGTGAGGACAATTATTACTCCATGAACGGAAATCTGACCACGGTCACAAGTTTGAGTTCAGATGATGAAGGAGAGACTCGTGTCGACACCGAGGGCCCTTACTGGCTTGATTACGAGACTTTCCATGACTTGATTCTCGAGGACGGTTATTCCTCCGGCATGGGAGAACTGTTTGAAGATATGGTGCCTGTCAACTCGACGCACTGTTTCTCGGACAAATTGTTCAAGGATTCTGAAGCCACAGTGCGGTTTTATATTCCATCCTATTATTTCAAGAACTATTATTATTTCTTCTACGATGCGGACAGGATCGAGATTAACAGGTTCTTCCGTCTCAGCATGAAGAGTTTCGATCGTAGTTTCTACAACTACCTCAGGGCACTTAACAACATGGATACTTACGGCTATGATGTTTCTCCTATCATAGAGCCGACCATGCTCCCGAATAACGTGAACGGCGGCATGGGAATCGTGTCCATAGCCGCCGAATCGACAGTAGAAATGATCTTTGAGCCCTTTGTGTATTATAAAGAAGACAGTTACTATCCCATTTATTACTAGGTCGTCACCGTCTCTTTCGGAAATCAGAACTCGAAGGTCTCTATTTTCAATAGTCCGTTCTCCTGGATAATGCCGACATACTCAGCGAATTCCAGTGTGGCGGAATGTTTGTCCAGGCAAGCCTGGTCTTTCCAAGTCTCGCAAATCATGAAGACATCGGGACGGGTAGCGCTGCAGAACACATCATATGCGACGCAACCTTCGTGACCAAGCGATTTCTCAGTCAATGCCTTAGCGGCCTCGACAGCCTTGACGACGGCTCCCTCTTTCTCGGAAGCTTTGAAAAAACAATTGATTCTAATCATATAAATTCTTGGATATTAATTGTTTCCTATTCAATAAAGCTAGTCAGGCAGGTCATGGCTCCGTCTGGATGAAACTCGATAGTACTTGAAGTGGCCGGCACAAGGACGGTCTCACCTTGACGGATCTCAAGCCTATGTACCGAGCCGTCACCCTCGTTATCCACCAGCTCACCTTTCCCTGCGACGCACATCACCACCACGAACGAATCCAAGGCACTGAGGTTCTTCGAGACCGGCTTGTCGATATCGAACAAACTAGTCGTGAAGTACTTGCAACTCACAAGACGGGTCTCGGCGTTCTTCTTGGGGACATAATCGGTCCTGTAGTCCGGGAACACGGTATAGTCAATCGCCTCCTTGGCTTTCTCCAGGTGCAGCTCGCGAGGTTTGCCGTCAAGCCCAAGCCTGCCATAATCATAAATCCTGTAAGTGATGTCCGAGGTCTGCTGGATCTCAGCCACAAAGGAGCCGGCGCCTATGGCATGGATACGACCGGCGGGAAGGAAGAACACATCTCCGGGGTGAACCTCATAACGGCCAAGAACGTCGGTTATGGTGTTATCCTGGACCTTCTCCTCATATTCCTCTGGAGTGATCTCCTGGGTAAGACCGCTGAGTAGCTTGGCGCCCTTGTCAGCTCCGACAACGTACCACATTTCGGTCTTGCCCTTCTGGCCAGGGTTAGTCCTGGCGGCAAGCTCGTCAGTAGGGTGGACTTGGACGGACAGGTCAGACTTGGCGTCAATGAACTTTATCAGCAATGGGAACTCGGTCCCGGTCTTCTCGATAACTTTCTTGCCCGCGAGTTCGACTCCATTTGATATCATAATGTCAGTCAACGACTTCCCCGCAAGAGGTCCATTGTCAACCACAGACACGTGGCCAGGCACGGCTGATATCTCCCAACTCTCTCCGATACGGTTCCTGGTGGTGAATATTCCCTTAAAAGGAGCTATCTTTTCTCCACCCCAGACTTTTTCGCAGAGATAAGGCTTGAATTTCAGAGGATACATCATGTTCTTTCCTCCTATTTGTCAAGTTCTGAAAGAGCGAAAGCGTAGGCACCGAGGGAAATGGCTTTGCTCGCCCCGATCTTGGAACGCATGACACCTATTCTCTTCTGCGGGTCATAGACAACCTCGTCATCACTGCCGTAAATCTTCAGTTTCCTGGCCTCACCCTTAGCGAAGTTCACGAACTCGGCAGGATCGTCAAGGTTATATACCTTCATCTGAACCCTGTCAAGAACGTCTCCGGAAAGCTGGCGCATCTTGCCGCGCATTGTCCTGAGGATTCCGGGCATCAGGAACTGGTAATTGTTCATGATACCGCCTCCGATAACCACCAGACCATCAATCAGTGTCACGGCCGTGGCGATGGCGTCTCCAGCCACCTCTCCCATCTTGTCGAAAGCCTTGATAGCGGCAGCCTGGTCACCGGGAGCGTCCCCTCTGGCGATAGCACCGATTTCCTTCGGTTCAAGACCATGGTTAGGATTGCCCGATTGCTCTCCGAAAACTCTCTTGACGGCGCGGATGGCCACACCGTCCTCCACGATGACATCAGGCATATCGGGATGCTTAAGGCAGAAAGTCTCGACACAAGAGTTATCACCCCTGTTGAGCCTTCCGTCAATCACAGTTCCGATACCGAACCCTGTACCGAAGGTGTAACCGATCAGATTGTGATAGCGTTTTGAGCTTCCGGCCTCTTCAAGGCGTTTGTTGATCTCAGGCAGCGCGCCACCGAGAGCCTCTCCATAAGCGTAGAGGTCTCCGTCATTGTTGATGAAGACAGGGACTCCGAACTTCTTCTGGAGGAATGGTCCTAGAGCGACACCGTCCCTGAAAGACGGGAAGTTGGGAAGGAAGCCTCCGATAATACCGTTAGGATAATCGGCCGGGCCGGGGAAGGCGAAACTGATAGCCACGGGTTTCTCGTCACCGAGCCTCTCGATGATCGTGCCGAAACCCAGGACCATAGCCTGCAGGCAAAGATCCAGATTGGATGCGTTTGAGGGGAGGGTCAGGGGGTCTCCATAATACTCTCCGCCTTTCATGGCGCCAAAGACCATGTTGGTGCCGCCGGCGTCCAAGGTCAGGACGATCCTGCTGTCGTTTTTGATGTCTGCCATATTAAAAACTGATTAAATTAGTCGGGTTGTCTCCACAAAGATAATCATTATTGCTAACTTTGTGGTGATATTAATAATAAGAGATGAAGAAAGGAAACAAGCGCCAAGGTGGCGCCAGAAATGGAAGACAGGCCCTCCGAAAGAGCCGTGAGAAGCAATTCGGCTCAAGGCAGGGCGGAAAGAGAAGATTTGAGGAAGTGACCGGAAAGGTCCACATGAGCAGGGACGGTTTTGTCTTCATCGTCCCCGAAGGAGATGAGAAAGATAATGATGTGTTCGTCAAGGCTTCCAAGACCCGCGGAGCCCTTAACGGAGACCTCGTCAGGTGCGTCGTCACTAGGGAAAAGAGACCGGCTCCGATTCCTAGAGGAAGAGGAAAAGTCCAAGTACGAGGTGGAGGACAGCGCAGGGAAGGCGAGATCATCGAGATCGTCGAACGCAGCAAGACTCCTTTTGTCGGAATATTGCACATTGTCGGGAAACAGGCTTGGGTGCTGATGCAATCCAGGACCATGCCTTATGACATATCCATTGATTTTGAGTCACTTCCGGAAGGGGCTAAGAAGGGAATGAAGGTCGCGGCGATCATCGATCGTTGGGAAAGAAGTGAGCCGAATCCCCACGGATATATCTCCGATGTTCTGGGTGAGCCGGGAGCCAACGAGACCGAGATGCATGCGATTCTCGCCGAGTATGGGCTTCCTTACAGATTCGCTCCCGAGGTTGAGAATGCGGCTGACAAGATTCCGGATGAGATCACCGAAAAGGATCTCAAGGGCCGTAAGGACTTCCGCAAGACCTTGACATTCACTATAGACCCTACTGACGCGAAAGACTTCGACGACGCCCTTTCCCTTACAAAACTCAAGAACGGCAACTTCGAGATCGGAGTACATATTGCGGATGTCTCATATTACGTGAAGCCAGGATCGCTTATGGACCAGGAGGCCCAGGCCCGCGGCACCTCAGTCTACCTTGTGGACAGGACCGTGCCGATGCTTCCGGAGAAGCTTTCGAACAAGCTTTGCTCACTGCGTCCCAACGAGGACAAACTGACCTTCTCCGCTGTGTTTGAGATCACCCCTGACGCCAACGTGGTTGACCGCTGGTTCGGCCGCACAGTGATCTGTTCCGACTACCGTTTTGACTACGAGGGCGCCCAGAAAATCATTGAGTCTGAAGGAAAAGAACCGGAGGATCCGGCCATCAGCCAGGAGATCAGGGACGCTGTCCTGGAACTGAACAGGTTGGCTTCGATTATGAGAAAAAGGCGTTTCTCTTCCGGTGCCATCAGTTTTGAGAGGCCCGAGATGAAGGTCGAGGTCGACGAGAAGGGCAAGCCAATCAGAGTCTATGAAAAGGTCACCAAGGAGGCCAACTGGCTGATAGAGGAGTTCATGCTCCTGGCCAACAAGTCGGTCGCCGAGTATATCGCCACATCCGGCAGGATGAACGGCAAGGAAGACAAGAACGCCAAGACGTTCGTCTATCGTATCCATGACGAGCCGAATATGGAGAAAATCGCCAACCTCGGCAAATTCGTCGGGAACTTCGGCTACAAGATGGGTCCCGTATCGAATGGTCGTGATGTCGCCAAGTCTTTGAACAGCCTGTTGCAGGAATCCAAGGACACTCCGGAGCGTGACGCTTTCCAGATGATAGCCCTGCGCTCCATGGCAAAGGCAGTATATTCAACTGAGAATATCGGTCACTACGGCCTTGCGTTCAGGTTCTACACCCATTTCACCTCCCCTATCCGCCGCTATCCCGATACGATGGTACATAGGCTCCTGGCCATGTATCTTGACAACAGGGAGAGCCAGAACAAGGAGTATTACGAGGCCCAGTGCCAACACGCTTCGGAGCGGGAGCAGATCGCCGCCAACGCCGAGCGTGACAGCATCAAATACAAACTGATCGAATACATGATCGATAAGGTCGGCCAGGAGTTTGACGGAGTAATCTCAGGCCTGACGGAATGGGGCATGTATGTCGAGATCAAACCCGAGATGATCGAGGGCATGGTTGCCCTAAGGGAGATCCACTCCGATTTCTACGAGTTTGACGAGGACAACTACCGCATTGTCGGGAAGCGCACCAAGAAGGTGTTCCGCCTCGGAGACCAGGTAAGGATCAGGGTCAAGTCAGCCAATCTTGAGCAACGGCTCCTCGACTACGAACTTCTTGAAACTGAATAAAAGGAACCCTCTTCAAATTTTGAAGAGGGTTCCTTTTTTCACATCCTGATCGATTACTTGAAGAGAAAGTTAGCTCCGATAGTGAGAGTGTGCCTCTTGATAATCAGATCGTCAAAACTAAGATCCTTGTTGTTCTTGATGCAATTGGTGATTCCTATGTCGTATCCACCGCGGATCACGATAGCGTCCTGAAGGGTAAACGCGAGACCGAATCCCCACTGCGCGTCAAAAGGCCTGAGACCGGGATAAGTCTTTCCGGCACTGAACATGTTGCCACCAACGCCGATGTTGAAACGGGGACCAGTGTAAACAGCGATTCCTATTGCAGAATCATCCATCGTGAACGTATACTTGAGGTCCAGGGGAACCCTCAGGTAATTAGCGTGATAGGACTTAGGTTCACCTGCCAATCCGAACTGGAATGCCTTGCCATAGTGAGCGATATAAGCGCCCGGCTCAACAGTGAGTCCCTCGATAGCGGAGAACGCATAGTCGATGCTGGCTCCGAAATAGAAACCAGGAATCATGTTGGGGAACTGCATCCTTTCCAAGAGGTCAGCATCTGGCCCGCCAATGCCGAACGATGTGAATCCACCACCGAAAGACAAGGTGCCGTCACCAGAGGTGAGCTGTGCCGAGGCGTTCGGACCGCATAGGAACAAGAACGCCCCCAAAAATGTGACAAGTAATTTTTTCATATCAAACTTCTACAAATCAAACATTGAATAACAGTCACTTACTTAATCTCCGGAAGTCCCAGATCCTTGAAGGTACGAGGTGCGGGCTTCCCAGGGAGATCCTTGTGGGATGTCTGGGTCTTGATCTGCTCGAGAGCGACCTCGATAGCCTTCAGGAGCTGCTCGTCAGTGCCAGCATATTCCTTGATCGGGTCATTGTCAAGAAGGATGTCAGGATCGACACCGTAGTTCTCGATAATCCACTCACCGGTCTTCGGATCGAAGCTCGTGGAGCCAGGGACTCTCACATCCGTACCGTCAAGATAAGGAAGTGATCCACCGATACCGACGATTCCACCCCAAGTCCTCGTTCCGATCACGGTACCGAGCTTGTTGGCCTTGAAGCCCCAAGGGAAGAGGTCTCCGTCAGAAGCGGAGTACTTATTGATCAGCAATACCTTAGGTCCGACATGAGCACCGTCGGGAATGGTGCTGACCCTGTTGGAACCACGTCCGCCGTTCATCCTGTAGACAACCCTCTGGAGACGCTCGATGATCATCGGGGAGACGTTTCCGCCACCATTCTCACGATCGTCGATGATAAGGGCCTCCTTGTCAAGCTGGGGATACCAGTAGCGAGCGAACTCGTTAAGTCCCTCAGCGCCCATATCAGGAATATAGATGTAGCCAACCTTTCCGCCGGATTTCTCCTCAACGGTCTTGATGTTGTTGGTGACCCACTCATAGTGCTCAAGAGGATACTCGTTGTCGATAGGCCTGACCACGACCTTGCGACCACCCTCGGCAGCCTTCTTGTTGACAGTCAGCTCGATGAGCTTGCCAGCCTTACCGATCAGGCACTTGTAGATATTATCGACATCCTTGAGAGACTTGCCGTCGATAGCGGTGATGTAGTCACCCTCAGCGATATTCATTCCAGGCTCTGTCAGAGGACTGCGCAGCTCGGGCCTATAGGTGGCGCCGGCATAGATGTGGTCGATCTTGAAATAACCCTTGTCCTTGCTGACCTTGGCTCCGAGAAGACCCATAGGGATCCTGTCAGGCTTCGGGTACGGACCAGGATTGACATAAGCGTGGCCGCTGGCCAACTCGGCGATCATAGCGCCAAGGATATAGTTCAGATCAAGACGGGTCTTGACATAGGGAAGGAGAGGCTCATATTTGGCCTTGACACCCTTCCAGTCGCGTCCATGCATATTCTCGGTATAGTAACCATCACGGAATGCTCTCCAAACCTCGTTGTAGACCTGAGGCCACTCCTGAGCGTAGTCAACCAAAGCGTACATGTTGTCAGCGTCGATCTCCTCGCCGCCGCCGACCTTGGGAGCCGGGAAGTTGACAACCGTGGTCTTGCCTCTTCCGGAGAGTAAAGCCTTCTTGTCACCAAGACGGTAGCTGATCATTCCGTCAGCGCAATCCTCGGTCTTGCCGGAAGCGAAGTCATAAGTCTTGACACCGGCACCACCACCGAAACCGCCACGGCCACCGCCCATAGGGCCGCCACCGCCGACAAACCAGACTTTCTTGCCATCGCTGTAGAATACCCTACCACTGATCGGGAGTTTGACGACCCTGTCAATCAGACCGTCAGGATCTATCTTGGTCTCAGCAGGCTTCGCTTCAGGCGCACCGGCACCGGGACGACCGGGACCAGCCGCGGGACCTTCGGGACGACCAGGAGCTTTCTCTTCGGCCTTGGCGGGAGATGTCTCACTGTCGGAAGGAAGCAAAGGTGAAGGAGTGTCCTTGGCGAGCATAGCCATGTAAGTCCCGGACATGTCGCTATAGGAATAGTTCCACTCGATACGACTGTAAACAGGGGTAAGATCCCTTTGAGCGGTGAATATCAAGTATTTCCCATCAGCGGAGAACATCGGGGAACCGGAATCGTACCACTTCTCTGTGACAGGGTACTCCTTATCTGTGGCGAGATTGCGGACATAGACAATGCTCATGTCGTTGGAAGCGCGCTTGGTGTAGGCGATCCACTTGCTGTCAGGAGAGAAAGAGACTCCGTAGAGTCCGCCATCCGGGCTGGAGAAGATAACCTTCTTGGCCTTTGTGGCAGGATCCACTTCGACAAGGCGGTTCTTACGGTCAGAGTAATAGACATGCTTGGAATCAGGAGCCCAGAAAAGGCTGCTGATATAGGTGTCGTTATCCTTTGTGGCCTGGACTGTGGTTCCAGCGGCGGGATCATAAAGATAGACCTCGTTCTCACCGGTAATATCGCTGATGTAGGCGATATACTTGCCGTCAGGGCTCCATGTGGCGCTCCTCTCATTGGCCCCGGGGGTCTGGGTGATATTCCTGGTGATTCCCTTTCCAACGGGGACGTCGAAGACTTCACCACGAGCGGTAACAGCGGCCCTCTTGCCATCAGGAGAGACACTGAAACCACGTCCGGTTACCTTCTTCAGCTCAGGACGGGCGTAGACCAGGTCAGAAGCAAGAGTGATGTGGATCTGCTCAGCCTTCTTGGTGGCGGGATCGAGCTTGTAGAGGAAACCTCCCTTCTCAAACACGACCAGCTTGCCGTTGGTGCTGGGGAACTTCACATCGTAATCCTCAAAGTTGGTGACCTTGGAGGTGGCCTTGGTCTTGGTGTTGTAGACAAAGACATTCATGGTCATATCCCTGTCTGAAACAAAGAAGATCTCGTCGCCTACCCACATCGGGAAGATATCCTGAGCGGGGTTGTCGGTGATCTTCTCGACCTTCTTGCCATCATAGATCCAAACCTCGTCGGCCATACCGCCACGATAGTATTTCCATGTGCGGAACTCCCTCATCACGCGGTTATAAGCCAGCTTTTTGCCATCGGGGGAATAGCTGCAGAAACCACCCTCAGGAAGAGGAAGCTCCTCAGGCATACCACCGTTGACAGACACTTTCCAGAGTTTTCCGGGGAATCCGTCACCTGTCCTGTTACGGTAGATGATTGATTTCCCGTCAACAGTCCAACCCATCACGATGTTGTTGGGACCCATACGGTCACCAAGGTCATCACGAGAGTTCGTGGAAGTGTAGGTGAGACGCACAGGCTCTCCACCTGTGGCAGGGATGATGTAGACCTCGCGGTTACCGTCGTATTCACCGGTGAAAGCGATTGTCTTGCCGTCCGGAGAATACTTGGCGAACATCTCATAACCGATGTGTGAGGTAAGGCGTTTGGCCTCGCCGCCCGCAAGGGGGGCGGTGAAGAGATCTCCAGCATAGGAGAACACGATGTCTGTCCCGTTGGTGGCGGGGAACCTGAGCAGGCGGGCCTCATCGGCCTTCGCCGTGGTGGCGAGCATCAAACCACACGCCAGGACCATCAATTGGAATTTTCTCATAATCATATGAATTTAGAATAAATATATGTCTGATAAAACTATTCAAGGCCACGGGCGCGGAGCAAGGCACCGGGATCGGGCTGGGCTCCGCGGAACATCATATAAAGGACCATAGGCTCCTCGCTACCTCCCCTCTCAAGGAAGGTCCGGCGGAACTTGGAAGCGACAGCCGGATTGTAAATCCCTTGCTCCTGGAAATATTCAAAAGCATCTTTATCAAGTACTTCCGCCCAAAGATAGCTATAGTAGCCGGCGGAATACCCGCTGTTGAATATGTGATTGAAGTAAGTCGTGCGATAGCGGGGAATGATCTCGTCAATAAGTCCCATCTCCTGACAGACTTTCTGCTCGAAAGCCGCGACATTGGCAGCCTGATTACCCTCGCTCATCTTGGCAAGATCCTCCATGGTCAACTCATGCCATTTCATATCCAGGATCGACGCGGCACAAAGTTCCGAGGTCATGAAGCCTTGGTTGAACTTGCGGGCGTTATTGATCTTGGCCACGAGAGAATCCGGGATAACCTCCCCAGTCTTGTAATGTTTGGCGTACTCAGCAAGGATTTCGGGCTGGAAGGCCCAGTTCTCGTTGAACTGAGAGAAGGTCTCGACAAAGTCCCGCTTAACACTTGTGCCGCTCACTGACTTGTAAGCGCACTTGGTCAGAAGGCCGTGAAGGGCATGACCGAACTCATGGAAGGTCGTCTCCACATTGTCAATGGAGAACAGTCCCGGCTCAGTCTCGGTCGGAGCGTTCAGATTACCCACATTCACGACTATAGGACGAACATCATTACCATCCTTGTCCATATATTGGTCGCGGAAAACGTTCATCCACGCGCCACCTCTCTTCGAAGAACGCGGGAAGTAATCTGTCATGAATATGCCGAGGAGGCTCCCGTCAGAATCAGTAACCTTGAAGGTCTCGACCGCGGGATTGTAGACCGGAACCCCGTCGATAGGCTCCACATTAATGCCATAGACCTTGTGGGCAGCGGCGAATATTCCGTTCCTCACATTCTCCATCATGAAGTAAGGCCTGGTCTGGCTCTCGTCGAGAGCATATTTGCGGGCCCTGACCTTATCGGCATAATAGAACCAGTCCCAAGGCTGGATCTTAGAACCTTTCGGAAGCTTGCCGGCAGCGATGTCCTCGTCCATAATCTTCTGCATGTCATAGACTTCCTGTTTCGCTTTGGCGTTGGAAGCCTTCTGGATCTGGTCAAGGAACTCATCGACCGTAGCGGGATTCCCGGCCATCTGGTCATCCAGAACATAGGCGGCGAAGGTGTCGAAACCAAGCATCCTGGCCTTCTCGGCGCGGAGTTTCAATATCTCGAGAGCTATTGACTTGTTGTCATATTCATTGCCGTTGTTGCCCCTGGAGGAATATGCCTTGAACATCTCTTCCCTACGTGCCCTGTCCTCACAGGACGTCATCTCGGAGGTGTAGGACGAGACCGGGGTTCCGAACTTCTCCTTGAAGGCATTGTTCTCCGCAAGGAGATTGGTACCGAACTTCTGCTGCAAGCCGGCGATCTTGACATTTATTTCCTTCAGACGCTCCTGCGAAGACTCGTCAAGATCAACACCATTGCGGGTGAAACTCTTGTAGAGGTTCTTCAGGACCAGCTGCTGTTCCCTTGTCAGGGCGCTCTGATCAGCATCGTAGATGGCCTTTACCCTCTCGAAGAACTTCTTGTTCATCGAGATCGAGTTCTCATGTTTGGTGAGCAGCTCGGTCGCCTCTTCGGCGATCTTCTCCATCTCGTCATTCCCATCGGTCTCCTGGAGGTTGGACAGCACTCCCATCACCTTGTCCAGAATCTCTCCGGAATATTCATAGGCATCTATCGTGTTCTTGAAGGTGGGAGCCTCCGGATTGTCCAGAATGGCCTGAAGCTCTTTCTCCTGCTGCTCTATTCCCGCCTTTACGGCCGGGATATAGTCAGCGAGGGTGATCTTGTCAAACGGCGGGATGCCGTAAGGGGTTTTCCATTCCTCGAGGAACGGATTCTTTGTCTGTACGCAAGCTGTCATAGCGACTATCGCTCCTATAGCTAAGAATACTTTTTTCATTTCTATTGGATTTTAACTCCGTCAAGGTCAATCAAAGTGAACTGGGCGGCTCCATTATAATTGGTAAGGATGCCGGTCACATTGACCTTGGCCCCGTCAAGGATCTTCTGGTCGATCGGTGTGTCAGCGAACTTCGCGTATCCGCTGGAACGGATCTGGATCTGAAGGTTACCCTTTGACTTAGGCATATTGAAATACTGGCTCACGGCGTAGGCACCCGCATTATTGATCAGCTCAGTACGATGGTCGCTGACCGTTCCGTAGTTGTAATCACCTGAATTGCCGATCTTGGCGGAATCCCAGACACCCCACTGAAGATACGTCTTCATCTGCTGAGCGCTGAAAGCCCAAGTGGTCACTCCCCACTGCTGGTCCGAGAGGAACAACCGGTTGGAAGAAGCCTTCTTGTCAGCGTTGCTATCAAGATAGATAAGGACGAATATCTCCTTACCATAAGTCAACCCGTTGAGAGTCACCAGTTTCCCGAAAAGCGGACCCTTATATCCCATTTTCAGGTTAGAGTCAATCTCATCCGCGGTGACAACCTGGGGACTGAGCGGAGTTCCCTTAGGACCCTTGAAAACATGGGTGGCAATAAGGCTCTTCACGTCAATATAAGCCGTCTCATATTCCCCGGTCGGATCGTCGGCTCCAATCTGGAGCATCCCGCCGTAGTTGCCGATCACAAGGCCCTGGCACTTGACATAAATCAACTGGCCTACCTTATAATCATTGTACAGAGCGGAATTGCCGATCTTGACCTCGATCGCTCCTGTGTTATCCTGAATATAAAGGGAGCGGTAAATATTACCCGAAGCGTCGGAAGATATGACCTGTCCCTCGATGATAATGTCCTGCTCGATATGGACAGGCTTACCCTGGTACATGGCCTTCAAAGCGGCGATCGTAGTGTTGGCCTGTAGCGAGGCGGCGGCTGGTTCCGCGGGCTCGCCTTGGTTACCCATAACGGGTTCCCACTCTTGGCAGGAAATAACTGTGAATGAGAGCGCTATCGCTAGTGAATATATTAATTTTCTCATGATCTTGCCTCCTGCTTTAGAATCTGAAATAAAGGTTCAGCATGTAGTTGAAACCGGACATGTAGAAATACTTCGGATCGAAGTTGTAATAGCGGCTCTTGCTGACCGTGTTGTCAACCATTCTGGTCTGCTCGAAACCTCCGGTCTTGACATCGGTCTTGTTGAGGATGTTCTTCGCGTTGAGCGAGAAACCGAGTTGGTATTTCCTCTGGATGTACCAGGACTTGCCCACGCTGAAGTTCACAAGCCACGCGGGATTGAACTTTTCCTGGAGAGTCATCGACTCGACCTCTTCCGGAGTGATCACTCCGTCGGGACCGGCGGTCGCGTAATCTGTCCTGCTCAGAGGACTCATGTCCAGATAAGAGTTGGCGAAATAGTCGACATCCGCATCGATGAACCAGTAGTTGTAGAAATATGAGAGTCCCAAGCTGGCGGCCAACTGCGGTGTGCTGGGCACGTAGTGCTTCTGATATGTCCCGTCGGTTTTCGGAGTGCTCTTCCAGTAAGGAACCGGCAGGTTCGAATAAATCGGAGAGGCGTTATTGTCGACCGTGGCGGTCAATATCGGGGTCGAAGTGTAGATATATTCACCAGTGGTGAACACTCCAACAACTGAAAGGCCGCTGAGCGGGGTCGGAACCTCAAAACCGAGCTCCATTCCGATATGCCTCTCATCAATTCCGCTGAGGGCGAAGTTTCCGAAGGAGTTGTTGAGGTCGTAATAGACGCTCATCACATCGGTCTGGTCAGTGATATTGGTGTAGAAACCGGTCAGGCGGAGGCTGTAACCATTGGTGGCGTACATATAGTTGATGTCTCCGGACAGGGCCTTGGTATTCTCGATGCCCTTGATAAGGGTATTCCTGGTTCTCGGGGCCACGAAAGCCTTGTCAAAGTACGGAGCCTCACTGGAATAACCAGCGTTGGCGAAGAACCTGTGGCCTCCGGTCAGGGTATAGGCCAGATTGATCTTACCGGCGTAGGTCAGGAAAGAACTCTTCTCGGATTTGCCCTTTGAGGTGATCGGGGAGCCGTCATCCTCGTAAGAGGTGTAAATATCATCTCCTATCTGGATCGGGTTTCCGTTGTCATCCAAGCCAGGGAAAAGACCCTTACGGACAAGACCTTCCCTCCAGAATGAGTTGGATCCGATCCGTCCTCCGACCGTCAAATCAAGGCCTCCGAAAGCGAACTTTCCGGTAGCCCAGGCTTCTCCTTTAACGAGGTGGGCATAGTAGTCGTAACCATATTTGTCACCCACTTTCAGTTTGCGGGCCTCGCCGTGGGCGAGATAGTAGTCGAGATCATTCTGGACCCTGATGGCGGACGCGGAATAGTCCCTTTCGGCAAACTGGTCAACATCAAGGAAATAGCTACCACCCAGAAGGTCATTGACCGACTTGTAGTACTCGGTGCGGTTATACTTGGCGTTGAAACCAGCTCGTACAGCGACACCCTGCTTCGGCTTCCAAAGAATGCTGGTGGCGAGGTTGAGGTCGTTCTGATCCACATGCCTCTCCTCGAGAGCGTACTTGGCGCGGCCGCCATCGGAATTCCTGTTGACGCTGTACAGCCTGTCCCAATCCACATGAGCGGTCGAAGGATCTCCGTTCATCCAAGCCTCGCGGGCCCATGCGGCCTTCGCCGGATTCATGCGGTTGTAGTCATCATTCGCCATGTAGAAATAGCTGGGGAGGTTACGGTAGTAATCAGGACGAGGATCCGGTGCGTCATACCAATCAAGAGCGGTGTAACCGTTCTTTCCGGTTCTGAACAGGACTGTCGCGGAAGCCTCAAATTCCTTTGAAGGAGTGAAATCGTATTTCAGGAAGGTAATAGGCTCGAAGGTGATCCTGTTTCGGGCGTTACGCATCTTCCCGTTCTGATAACCCCAGTTGGAGTTATACATGTTGTCTCCGACAAGGTCGTAAACCTCTTGGGTGGAAGCGTTCTGCGCACCTCTTTGTCCAGGGGCTCCGAAGGTCACGAGAGCCAACCTGTGAAGATCGTTCCAATTCTTCTCAACTCCCAGATAGTAAGCGAAAGAGCGGTAGTAAACACCTTGTACCCAATCGTTTCCACCAAGACGGGCGGAAGCGCTGACGGCGTAGGACCATCCTTTGTCATTCTCCGGGACAGCCCAGGTGCCCATCACCCTCATTCGGTAAAGGGCGCTGTTGGTCAGGATGCTGAACCGTTTTCCGGGACGTACCTGCCCGGGAGTGGCGTAGATGTTTGTCAGGCCGTTGTAACCTCCTATACCATAGGTGGATATCTCGGATCCGATGACGGAGGACTTGGCCCTGGTCGCCTCATTTAGGCCGCTCCACAATGAATATGGAGAAAAACCAGTCAAGGCATCATTCATCTTGACTCCGGCGATGTACACATCCTGCGACTCACTCGCGTAACCCCTGACCTTAAAACGCACGGCGCTGAAGTTGAAACTCGCGGCGTTGTTGAACACGTCATTCTGGTCATAGAGGATCGTAGGGGTGTCCTCATAGCCGTTTCCGTCAAGGTCGAACTCTCCGAAAGAAGAGTCGTCCACCTCACCAGCCACCACGACCGGGGAGAGGCTGAGGTTAAACATATTCTTGACGTAACCATCATTCACGGTCACATTGACTGTCGTGGGCAGGAAGCCTGGGGCCTCGATGAAGAGGTCATACATGCCGTCCGCCAACTCGCTCATCAGGAAGTCACCTTGGTCATTAGACTTGATCGTCCCTATCTCGGTGGCACCTGATTTCAGCGTCAGGACAGCTCCGGTGACCGGAGTCCTGTCAGCCCTGTTTACGATCTTTCCTTTCACGCCGCCGGTCGGAGACTGGGCGAAAAGGGCGATCCCGGCCAGACAGGCCGCGACAAGCGCGGCTGTTTTCTTCAGGATATTCATTTTACTTTGTGGAGATTACTATGTAGGTTGGATAATGGTCGCTGTAGCCGTTGATGAAGGCTCCATTGGAAGAAGTCCTCTTGGGAGTTCCTTTGTATTGGCCTTCCTGCTGGGTCATGAAAGGCTGCTGGAAGACCCTGCCGTAGAATTTCTTCTTGACGATAGGCTGGATCTGGAATGTCCCCTTGGGAGCGTGGACCAGATTCGAATTCACCATAATGATGTCGAATATGCACCAGACACCCTGATATGCCAAGGAGCCGTAACCCGCCTTGATCATCGACAAGAATGGATTGAAGAAATCCTGCTGGCCGACTTCATCGATAGTTTCCTTGCCGTGGAGATATGTGACCATGCTCTCGTCAACGGGGTTGTCGTTCATGTCACCCATCACCACGATCTTGATTCCGGGATACTTCTCCATTAGGGCCATGGCGTTCTCATGGATAATTTCAGCGCCGCGGCTACGCAGGTCACCGCTCTTGCCTCCGATCCTGGAAGGAAGGTGGGTCACATAGAAGGCGAACATCTCGTCTCCAATAGTACCCCGGACCTCAAGGATGTCCCTCGTGCGGAAATTCTCCTGCTCCTCGGGAGTCATGCTGAACTGGATGCTCGGGGAGTCGAAGGTGAACGGTATGGAGCGGCTCTCAAGAAGGGTGAACTGGTCGGGCCTGTAAAACAGGGCGCAGTCCACACCACGACGGTCAGGACCGTCATAATGGACGATCTGGTAGTTGGCCTCGGCGATCTCGGGCTGGATCACAAGATCCTCGAGAACATTACGGTTCTCGATCTCGCTGACTCCCAAGATGGTGTGCCAGACCTTGTTCTCGTCTTTCATCGCACGGATGACCTCCGCCATGTTGTGGAGTTTCTTGCGATATTTGACATCAGTCCACTGGTTCGCGCCTTCGGGCAAGTACTCATAGTCATTCTTACCCTCGTCGTGATAGGTGTCGAACAGGTTCTCGAGATTGTAGAAACCGATCACGTGGCTCTTCTGGACCTTCTGGGCACCGGCGAAAGGAGCCATCAGGAGGACGCAGAGCGCTATGCAGTAAATTCTTCTCATTTGGTTGTCTTAATGTTATCGCTGATTATTACCACCACCAGCTTACGTTGGCGGGATTCTCTTCTTTAATTGTTTTGGCGGTCTCGGCGCCGACCTTGGCGTCAAGGTTAACGAACAGTTTGTAACCCAACTTCTTCTCAAGGTCGGAGATTGACATGCTCATTTCCTTTGTGATTTTCGATCCGTGCTCATTCTTGTTCGTCAGATAGAACGCGCAAGCCATGAATCCGCCATGGCCGACCGAAGTGTTGTCCTTGTAACGCAGCAAAGCCTTGAAATATCCCTCGGGGACCGCTACGGCCTTGCCATTGTTATCAAACGCTTTCCTTGTGGAATTCCCTATGTAACAACCGGTGACCACGTACAGGGTGTCCGTGCCGGTGGTCGCACCGGTTTTTTTAGCCCATTCACGAACCTTGCCTTCAAGCACAGCCCAAATGCCTCCGTTGAAGTCATAATCCTGCGGAGTCATATTCGTGAAATAGAAGGTCTGGATGTTAGCGTCCCGATTGAGCCTGTCCGCGGATGGTATCTGGTGACCTCTGGAGCCGAAGTTGGAATATGCCTTGAACAGGACCGGCTGCTTTTTGTCCGGAAGGAGAGGATCGAGACCCCATTGGTCCGAACGGCCGCCATTGCCGATATTGCCTGCGCAGAGAGGATAAGCCACCCAAGGGGCGACAAGGTTGTCATAGTCCCAGTAGAACGAATAGTTCCTGACCGTGGCGGTGCCGAGAGTCATGTAATGAGTGAAGAACTCCAGACCGTCATCTTCCTTAGTCTCAGCTAGTTCCAGCCAACCTTGAGGTGCGGTCTTGTAACCGTAACCGTTCTCTTCTCCCGGCTGGTGGGGCGGATCGTCATCTCCGCCCGGATCAGGCCCGAGACCCGGATCCGGAGGCGTAGGAGGCACTGGGACAACCAGTTTGCTCTGTGTGATACCGGCGCTGGCCGAGCCGCCCGGACCGGTGATTGTCACGGTCGCGTTTCGGATGGCGTCGGTGTTCTCCGAATAGCTCAGCACCACATTGCTGGAGTTACCGGTACCACTGGAAGGGCTGACGGTAATCCATGGTGCTGAAGTCGTGATCGTCCAGCTGCCAGTGGCGGTGACCGTCATGAACTGGCTGCCAGCCTCGCCGGAAACGCTCTGGGTTTTGATGCTGACCACCGGCGGGACAAGAGGTTCTTCCTTGATGTCAGAACCTCCCCCACACGAAACGGTCATCAGTGACAGCGCCAGAAACGCCGCCACTGATGACCCGAAATATGTTTTACGACCTTTCAAGTTACTTGATTACAATACTTGAGAAATCAAATTGCCCGGCTTTCGTTTCTCCTTCTGAACCGTAAACAGCTTTTTCACCCACAGTGAAGGTAACCGTCTTGGCTGAACCCGTCCAGGTGACCGTCTTGTCACCCTTTGCTTGCTTCGCCACTGTTCCTGTGTTAGCCGTGATCTCCGCCAAGCGCTTCTGACCCTGGCTAGAGATATTGAATACGATACTGGTCATCGCATCTCCCGTCGTTGTGATGGTCACAGATCCCTTCGCATAGACACGACAATCGTTGGCGGAAGCGTTGACAGTAGGTTTATTCGAGGCTTTTTCCTTTTTCGCGGTGATGGTGATATTCCCCGATTTTAATGTAATGGTCTCAGCCTGATCAGCGACTCCTGTCCAATCACTTTGGCCCTTCCATGAGATGGAGCTACCGTCACCAGGTGTGTCTCCGCCTGGAGTATCACCGCCAGGGTTCTCTCCGCTACCGCTAGCTCCGCTTACATAGTAAGCACCGACAACCTCGTCTTTGGAACCGGAATCGTTGGTGAATGTCTCGCGATATCCGATGATCGTGATTTCGTCGTCTTCCTTTATTCCAATAGAGGCAAAGGACTTGTCATTAGCCTTATTGGGACCGTAACCGCCAAGATCCTTGGCAACAAGACCGTAGACATAAACGGTTCCGGTAGCGTCAGTCAGGTCGAAGTTGCCGTAAGTATTGTTGACGATATTGCTGACCTTTCCGGTGAGTTTATAAGGCTGGGTCTTGGAGTCGGCAGCTGCCAGGAACTCAGCGATCGTCGCGGTCTTTAGATCTTCGGATTCACCCCCGGGACCGGGATCGTCACCGCCGGTCACGCCATTGAGGGAATACAGGTAAGCCTTGCCGGACACGGTCTCTGGTGTGTTATTCCTGTAGTTCATCAACTTACCGTAGATGACGACCTCATCACCCACCTTGATATCGGTCTGACCTTCCTCAAACTTCTTGTTGCCAAGATAAAGCGCCCTGTAGACCTGGAACTCACCGCTCGGCTCACCGTCCTCGGATATGAAGAACGAGGCGTTGCCGAAAGTACCACCATCGGTGTAGGTACCCTTGTCGGCAATACGTGATATCTTACCCTTGACATAAACATTGCCTGTCGACTCGTAATCCTCGTTGGATGTCCAAGTAAGATCCTTCACAGCGGCAACCGCACCAGCAGGGGTATAAGGATCCTCAAGCGATCCGGGACTACCAGGTTCGGGACCCGGATCGTCACCGCCAGTCACGCCGTTGAGGGAATACAGGTACGCCTTGCCGGACACGGTCTCAGGTGTGTTGCCATGGTAATTCATCAGTTTACCATAGATGATGACCTCATCACCAACCTTGATATCAGTCTGGCCGCTCTCGAACTTCTTGTTGCCGAGATAAAGCACCCTGTAAACCTGGAACTCACCGCTCGGCTCTCCGTCCTCTGAAATGAAGAACGAGGCGTTACCGTAGGTGCCTCCTTCCGTGAAAGTACCCTTGTCGGCTATGCGGGATATCTTACCCTTGACATAGACATCGTCTGTCGACTGGTAGTCGTCATTGGAAGTCCAAGTCAGATCCTTGACAGCCGCGGCGGCTCCGGCGGGATTGTAAGGATCCGCGAGAGTTCCTGTTCCCTTAGGCTCGCCCATCTCTTCACTACCAGAACCGGCCTCGAAGGTAAGGATCTGGGCGCTAACCACCTCATGCTGGGTGGCGCCGGTAGTCTTGTTCGTGTAGAGGGTATAAAGACCGGCAAGCTCGACCGTTCCTCCGTTGGAAATCTTTTCGCTCCAATCGTCCTTGTTCGCGACATTGTATACGTAGATGGTACCGCTGTCGTCAGTAAGGTCGAAGCTGCAGAAGTTCTTGTTGAACTTGCTGACCTTTCCTTTCAGCCTGTAGAACTGGCTGCTGTTGGCCTTCTCGATGAACGCGCTGACAGTTATGAGTTCGTACTTGGTGTAGTCGATCTCAGGAGCCTTTGTCTCACCGTTGACAGAGATAAGCTTGCTTCCGGTGGTATATTCAGGGGTGTCACCCTTGAAATTGACGAGTGTTCCGTAGACCACCACATCGTCTCCAACCTTGAGCTGATCCTTGTCGGTGAACGCGACACCTTCAAGATATTTGCCCCTGTAGACCTCAAGCTGGACAGTGCTGGTTCCGTCAGCCGAAATGTAATAAGTGGCGTTCCCGTAGCTCGGGTCAATGTCGACACTGACCACCTTTCCGGCCGTATACACATTAGCCGAGTTGGAGGAATTCAGATCGTCATTGGTGTTGAACGCCTGGAGGCTCTTGGCCTTCTCAAGTGCCGCGGCCACATTGTACGGATCGCTGGCGGTTCCGCTTCCGGAAGGCGTCACGTTAGGATCCTCGCCCTTGGCTCCTTTCTGGGAGACCTCAACAGTCCTGAAATCAAAGTCGGTCTTGACCTTGAAGGAGGCTGTCCTGTCGGTGGAGGAATTGGCGAGAGCGGTCACCGTGACCGTCGCTGGAGCGTCGGCGGCATTACCGCTTGAAGGGTTGAAAGCCAACCAGTCCGCATCGGTGGAGATTGTCCAGGGACGGTTGGAAGTCACTGTGATATTGCCGGTTCCGCCGTTCTGCTCAAAAGAGAGTTCGGTCTGACCAACAGTAAGGGTCGGAATTGATGGTTCCGGCTCCGGTTCCTTGCAGCCAGCGAATAATGACGCCGCGGCGAGGATGCTCAAAAACAATTTCTGGATTTTCATTATAGCGCTATTATATGTTATTCTCGCAGTTTGCTAATATACAATGAAATGTTCAAAAATCAAAGAGCCAGCACCAACTCGACCGGACAATGATCGGATCCGAAAATCTCGTTATGTATGTCCGCTGATTCTATTTTATCTCTTAAGTCTTCTGACACAAGGAAATAGTCTATGCGCCACCCGGCGTTGTTCTCCCTGGCCCTGAAACGATAGGACCACCAGGAATACTTCACTTCATCGGGATGGGTAGAGCGCCAGGTGTCCACGAATCCGGAGTCCAGAAGAACAGAAAACTTGTCCCTTTCCTCATCCGTGAATCCGGCGTTGCGGCGGTTGGCCTTAGGGTTTTTGATATCGATTTCCTGATGGGCGACATTCATATCCCCGCAAATCACGACCCCTTTCCTGGCCTTAAGTCCAAGGACATATTCCCGGAAAGCGTCGTCCCAAACCATCCTGTAATCAAGCCTGCGAAGGCCGTCCTGGGAGTTCGGTGTGTAGACGCAAACCAGGTAGAAATCAGGCATCTCCAGCGTTATGACACGACCCTCCGAGTCATGCTCCGGAACACCTATCCCATAGGTCACCGAAAGAGGTTGATGCTTGGTGTAAATCGCTGTTCCTGAATATCCTTTCTTCTCGGCGGAATTCCAGTAAGAAGTGTAACCGAGGTATTCCAGATCAAGCTGCCCGGGCTGCATCTTAGTCTCCTGTAGACAGAAGAAGTCCGCGTCCAGAGCGGTGAAAGCCTTGTCAAAATCGCCTTTGCCGGCGCAGGCCCGAAGGCCGTTCACATTCCAGCTGATGAATCTCATGTTTATCAATCGTTTATATTATTCACATCATCTTGTTGAACCCTTCATACCGGACTACCCAACTGCCGTCCTTCGGGAAGCCTGGACTCTCCACCACCGACCCGGCCACACCTTTAGGCAAACCATCCCAACCAGCGCACATCATGGCCACGGCGGTCAATAGACCACCGTTGGCCGGAAAATACGGGAAAGGGTACATATCGGCCAAACCGTGATCGTCGAAATTGAACTTGTGGGCGGTAGTACACAACAAATCCACAGCTGTTTCGGGTTCGCCAAGCCTGGCGGCGGCCATAGCGAGCATAGGATAATCCCAGCCCCAGATCCTGTCCATCTGCCATGTCTCCAAAACATGATGGAATGTGCGCCGGAAAGTCTCAATGTCAACACCGTCTCCCGGCAGCCATCCGTAAACACCCGTGAGGGCAGGATGCTCGAAATTATAGTTGGTCCACATGTCCACCATTCCCTCGTGAGTGATGTAATATCCATCCTCCGTGGGAAGATCAGAGAGTTTACGGAGAACGTCTTTCCAAGCCTTCACCCTTTTGGCAGGCAGCCCGAGTCGTTTTGCCCAATCCAACGCCACTCGAAGACCGAAACGCCAATAGCCCAACTCGAATATGGGGTTCATGGTCTCCAGCATCTTCGTGTTCTCAGAAACGGGAATGACAGGCGGCCCTATCACAAAACGCTTTCCGGCCTTGTCCCAAAAGACATAATCGGCCATATAATCGGCTGTGTTTATCACCACATCCGTCCATCTGTCAAGTACTTCCTGAGACGGATTCAAGCGATATTCCTCCTCTGCGAACCAGATTGGATGAGGTTGTTGCCAACACAGAGCAGCATGTGGCTCACAAGGCCACTCCCTATTGAAATTTCCAGTGCATTTAGGCCATTTGGCCCCTTTCCGGCCTTCTGAAGAAGCCCTTGAGACCGCCTCTCGCATGAACGCTCCGTACTTCGAAAGGTAGCCATCAACACAATCAGGACGATTCCAAAGCAGGAAATGCGCCCCATGCCACCAAATCATCTCCCAGTGGAAACGTCCATACCAACCGTTATTCACAAGTCCGGCTTCTTGAGGCGGGAATATTCCTGTCTCGTTGAGCCTCAACACAAACTGTGAAAGGACAATACGACGCTCCAGTTCTTTCCATCGAGGATCGGAACTCCCGCTCAGATCAACAGCGGCGCCAGTCATCCAATACTTCTCCCAGCTTTCAGCCGACGCTTTTTCCACGTCATCCACCCCAAGCTGAGACGCACCCTTCGACCCTGCCACAATATCATGAGTATCCATTTCCGGAATACTTGAGGGCCGGAAAAGGACTGTGACGTCAAAACTGTCATCACCAGACGGGACAAAACGGTACTCATGGGCACCTTCGTTGACCCGGGCAAGATCAGCATCCCCTTTCCAGTGAAGTTCAATCTCATATTCTGTATCATCCATAACATGGGTGATCACTCCGCTACCAGGTCCTTGGGAGGACAATGAGCTTTTGTGTTTTTCAGGACAAGTGAAATCCCCGACCGAAGTCAGCATGCTCTTTCCATCGGAATATGGAAGATCCACAAAAAGACCTATCCTACCAGACTGAACCAGAGGTGATTCCACGTGAATCGAAATCAGATCCATCGTGGGATGGCAAGCTGTCCTGACAGAAACCGGCACTCCTTCCAGGGCAAAATGGCTATTCACGATTCCGGTCCAAAGATCAGTCTCCTGACGAGTGTCACTCAAATCTTTCTCCTCAGCACGTTCCCCATCCGCTTTTGTCAGCACGAAACCTATTCGTCCCAAATTGATCCTGTGGGGGTTCCAACGAAGCCAATCGGATATCTCTGGACATTCCGGATTGTTCAGGATATACGGGATACGGGTCCCCCAAGTTTCCAGAACCACCGGTTTGTAGTCCTCGACGGACATACCGTCCGGAAGAGGATTTGAATGCCAGCCCCAATCACTCAATGTGTTGAAGGAACGGAAGGTTTGGAGTCCGGTTATGTCCGCACCGAAAGCGAAACGGCCATTGCCGACTTGTACGGGGCTTTTCGCGGATGACACATAGGTCACCGGATTGTGCCGGGAGACAACCGCTTTACGATCGATCCCTTCCGCGTTCGCAAGCGAGACCGATGTGACGAGCAAAAATACGATCAACAAGTATTTACTCATATCACAATCTCTTTTGAAAGCGTTTCACTGGCCGCATCCCATGAATCAAAGGCGGTAAGAGAGATTGTATAGGAACCAGGCTCAAATTGTTCCTGGCCTGCCCAGTCATCACTTCCGATAAGGTCGAATATGCTCATATTCACTTTCCAGACCGGCTTCATCATCGATGGCCGAGGGTACTTATAGAAATCCGCCAGGATCTTCTTGCTCATGATCAGCTCATCGCCCTTGCTCAACGTCAAGACATAATGATGGACAAACTCATCATCAGTCCCGGCGGGAAAACTCACCGAGAAATAGCCCGGCTCGCTCTTCTTCCAAGGCTCAGGAGACTTCTCGAAGGCCACATCTATCGAAGACAGTGCCGGAGAGTCATTCGCCGCCTTACGGAGATGGAAAGAATACGCGTCCAGATGCTTCCCGTTTTTAGATGGCTTGGAAATAATGATTGGTTCCCCGATTACGGCTTTGTTATAGAAATCCATCCTTTGGATCATCATGTTTCCTTTCTTGTCGAACTGGATCAGATGCCCCTGTGAGAACTCATCTTTGTCATTCATCGTGGTCTGTCCGGCCATATCCTCATAACCGCCCGCCTCAATAGCCATATACCTTACGGAACCGCATCCTAAAGCCGTGAAAGCCCCTTGCCAAATGCTCCGGGGATCATTGAGAGGGAAATGTAGATGCCCTCCAAACGCCACGACCTGCGGATATTTTGACAATATCTCGGGCAGTTCCCTGGTCGCCCAATAGCCCGGGCTATAAGACTTCCATATGCCGTCCGCCTCCCCGAGAAGACTGCCGTAGACGGTATCATAAAGCATCGGGTGGGTGATCAGGATCACGTACCTGGAAGGGTTCTTCGATGTGACTTCAGACAGCGTTTTGTCAAGCCATTCAAGCGCCTTGGGATCATAGACTACAGGACTGGTCCCGTCAGGAGATATGGCTATGATATCATAATCACCGATGACGCAGTGGCGGCACTCGAGACCGGTTCCTGCCTCAATATCGACATCTGTCTGGAAATAATTATCCCCTAATGCTTTACGAATATATTCAGCATCACCGACCATCGTATCGCTCCACTTGTAATTCGGGACATCATGATTCCCGACGGTATAGATCAACGGCGTTTTGACAGGATCCATTACAGACTCATAGACCCGCTTGAATTCCTGCATGAAAGCCTCGCTTGGATAGTCGATCAAATCTCCCGCGACCAACACCCCGTCCAAGCCGTCATTATCCGATTCCAAAGCCTTGACAGACAGTTGATTCAGAGCGAATTCCCATTTCTGGGAAGTCACCGGAAGCCCAGTGTTTATATGAACGTCACTGACCACCCCGACCGACAAAACGATGGCGCTTTCGTCAAAACCACTCTGTACAGTGTGCTGAGTACAAGAAATCGCTGCCATAGCAGCGCCAGCCATGACCACAAGGGCCCTTAATAACCTACGACTTATCATATTACTTCACTCTGATAACACAAAGATAAGGTTTGTTGCCAAAAAATCGTAAATTTGTTGAAATGACCCATAATTTCAACAAATTATAATGAGAAGACTTCTTATTCCGGTTTTGATGGTGATAGCGTTAAGCGCCACGGCCCAAACATCACCGAAGTTTGTTTACACGGAGGCCAGTGATCTGACCCTGACAGGTAAACTGATGAATACCCCGAATCCTTATCACAGGGTGGATACAGTCAAATTCAAGGGCTTCACCAAAAGCGAGAACAACCAGGTCAGGAACTCGGCCGGAATCGGTGTGGCCTTCAGGACCAACTCACCGACCATCTCGATACTCACAAAGTACGGTGATGTCGGCAGGCCTAACAATACGGGCGGATTCTCAGCCAGGGGATATGACCTGTATATCAGGGAAAACGGCAAATGGATCTGGGCTGGAGCGGGAGTATCGGGAGACCTCGAGCAGCCTTTCAATCTGATTTCCGGAATGGACAGGACCATTAAGGAATGCCTGATGTACCTGCCGATCCTCAGCGAGGAATATTCGGTGAAAATCGGCGTTGAGGAGGGTTCCGTGCTGGAGGCGATGCCTAATCCTTTCACAGGCAGGATCGGCATTTTCGGCTCGAGTTTCACTCACGGAATATCCACAAGCCGCGCCGGAATGGCCTACCCGGCAATATTCTCAAGAGACACAGGGCTTCAGCTTTTAAGCCTCGGATGCAGCGGAAACTGCAAACTCCAGGATTATTTCGCTGATGTTCTTGTGGCCGCGGATGTGGATGCCTTCATTTTCGACACCTTCTCGAACCCGAGTATCGAGCAGATCAAAGAAAGGCTCTTCCCTTTTATCGAGAAAGTCCAGGCCGCCCACCCCGGCAAACCGTTGATCTTCCAGCGGACCATCTACAGGGAGTGGCGCAATTTCAACAAACGGACGGACGAGGCGGAAGCCAACAGGATCGCTGTCGCTGACAGCCTGATGAAAATCGCCTGCAAGAAATATAAGGATGTGTATTACATTCACCCGAGCGCCTCGGCCCCTGATCATGAGACGACACAGGACGGTACGCACCCTTCTGACCGAGGCTACCAGCTCTGGGCACAGTCTATCGAAAAGCCGGTAAAGAAGATTCTACGGAAATATGGAATAGTGGCTGGCAGATAACTGTCTCAAAGTCAGTTTATTCCTCAATTTTATAGTTGCGAATATACAAACTTTAATACTAGATAATATATTATGAATCAACAATTTATCCGCCAGCTTGTCACCCTGTCAGCCGCGGTGCTGATGACGCTCGCCACCGCAATGGCTCAGACCAAGACAAGCTATGTTGATCCCTTTATCGGCACGGACGGAATGGGCCACACATTCCCCGGAGCATGCGTGCCTTTCGGCGGCGTGCAGCTCAGCCCGGACACCGACACTATTCCTCATAATATTAATGGAAAGTATCAGCCGATGGTCTACGAGACATGTGCCGGCTACCGCTATAACGACCCTACGATCGTAGGATTCAGCCACACCCATTTCAGTGGAACGGGCCACTCAGACTTAGGAGACATATTAATAATGCCCACAACTGGCCCGCTGAAGCTGAATCCCGGCACCGCGGACAATCCTGACAGCGGATTCCGTAGCAGATTCAGCCATTCCACGGAGAGTGCCAGCCCTGGACTGTATCAAGTGACACTCGATGACTATGGTGTCAAGGCACGTCTAACCGCGACAGCAAGGGTCGGAGTCCATGAATATACATTTAAAGAGGACGGACAGATTATCCTGGACCTTATCCACGGCATCTACGATTACGACGGGAAGACTCTGTGGTCAGAAGTTCAAGTGCTTGACGATAAGACTGTTACCGGTTATAGAATCACCAACGGCTGGGCTCGGACCAACTACACGTATTTCGCCATCGAGTTCTCCCAACCCATTGTTGAATATGGCTACACAGACCGCCAGAAGATAGATTATAAGGGCGGCTGGAGCAAGTTCGACACCAGCAAGAATTTCGCGGCTATCGCCGGACGCAAAGTCGTCGCATGGTTCAAGTTCGCCACCTCGAAGGATCCCAAGCTGACCATCAAGGTCGCTCTCTCCTCAACCGGAACGACCGGTGCCCTGAAGAACCTGAAAGCCGAGACTGCCGGAAAGTCATTCGACCAGATCTTCTCCGAAGCCAGAAACGCTTGGGAGAAAGAGCTTTCCGTAATGGACATCAAAGGCACTGACGCTGAGAAGAAGATGTTCTACACATCCCTCTACCATACGATGATCAACCCGTCTGTCTACATGGATGTGGACGGATCCTACAGGGGCCTGGACCACGAGATCCACCAGGCCAAAGGATTCACGAACTACACCGTGTTCTCCCTTTGGGATACTTATAGGGCAGAGCATCCTTTCCTCGCCTTGTTCAAACCGGAAAGGGACAGGGATATCGTCGAGTCGATGCTTGCCCATTATGACCAGAATGTTCTTCACATGCTTCCCGTCTGGAGCCACATGGCTAACGAGAACTGGTGCATGAGCGGCTATCATGCCGTGCCGGTCCTTGCCGACGCCATTGTCAAAGGCCTTGACATCGACAAGAAACGGGCCCTGGAAGCTATGGTGACCACATCCAAGCAGGAGTGGTACTGCGGACTCGGGGACTATATGAAGTTAGGATATGTCCCCTACGACAACATCTCCACCGCGGCCAGCAACACCCTTGAATATTCCTATGACGACTGGACGATTTATAACATCGCCCGTCTAACCGGGGACTCAAAAGTGGCGGAAGAATATGCCCAAAGGGCGCTGTACTACCGCAACGTATTCGATCCCGGACTTGGCTTCTGCCGCCCGAAATATACCGACGGTTCCTTTAAGAAAGAGTTCGATATCATGCAGACTGTCGGAGAGGGCTTCATTGAAGGTAACTCTCTGAATTTCACCTTCCACGCACCTCAGGATGTGTACGGTGTAATGACCATGATGGGCGGGGAGAAGAAGTTCATCGCCGGCCTTGACGAGTTGTTCTACAACGATCTTCCCGAATATGCCTACGCCGACAACGAGGACATCACCAAGGACTGCCTTATCGGAGGTTATGTCCACGGAAACGAGCCGAGCCACCATATTCCTTATCTCTACGCCTGGACATCGCAGCCTTGGAAGACACAATACTGGATGAGGGAAATCATCAACAGGATGTACAAGCCGGAGATTCGTGGCCTGGGCGGAAACGACGATTGCGGCCAGATGAGCGCTTGGTACATTTTCGGTACTCTGGGCTTCTATCCGGTTTGTCCGGGAAGCGACCAGTATGTCATCGGAGCGCCGTTCTTTAAGGAAGTCAATATCAATCTCCCTAACGGGAAGTCGCTGGTTATCAAGGCTCCCAAGGTCAGCGACACCAATCGCTACGTGAAGAAAGTGACCTTGAACGGCAAGGATTATTCAAAGCTCTACTTGACTCATGCGGACCTGCTGGAGGGCGGTGTTCTTGAATTTGAGATGGCCTCCAAGCCCAATAAGTCCCGCGGCCTCAAGCCTGCAGACAAACCTTATTCAATGACCGGGAAATAATAACTTTTGCCATGAATATTCTCAAAGCATTGGCCGCCACGGCTCTATTTTCCATAACACTCTCTGTATCATCGGTTTCCGGACAAAAGAGATTGATTGACGATGTGAATGTGTTCGTGGGAACGGACGGGTTCGGAAACGTGTATCCCGGAGCCCAGTTGCCCTATGGCGGGATCCAGATCAGCCCTGACTGCGATGACAAGGATTATGACTGCGCCGCCGGGTACAAGTATTCAAAACCCACAGTCCAAGGCTTCAGTTTGACACACTTGAGTGGTACGGGTATCCCTGATCTCGGAGATTTTCTGTTCCTGCCCGGAACCAGCTCTGATCCAAAGCCTTCCAAGCTTGATCACAGCCAGGAAAACGCTCACCCCGGATACTACGGTATCACCTTGGACAGCGGAGTAAAGGCCGAAATGACATCAGCCCTTCGTTCTGGAATATTCAAATTCACTTATCCCAAAGAAGCCGCGTCATATGTGACCATCGATCTTGACCATACCCTTTATTGGCAGTGCGAATGGTCTGAAGTGAGACTGCTGGATGACTATACCGTAATAGGCAGCAAGCTCGTAGCGGGCTGGAATCCGAGCCGCCGAGTGTTTTTCGCCGCACGTTTTTCAGAGCCGATAAAGGACTTCACGATCCTCCAGGACGGACAACCGGTGATCTACAACACGAAACGGTTCCGCAGTTCGCTAGAGGCCTGGGGACGGAAATTGAAAGTTGTGGCCGGATTTGAAAATGCCGGAACTTTGCAAGTCAAGGTCGCCGTGTCAGGAGTCGGCACCGATGGAGCCCTTTTGAACCTCAAGGAATTGGATGGCAAGGACTTCGACAAAGTGCTTGCCGAGGCGGAGAACACATGGGAGAAGGCTCTCGGGACATATTCATTGGACAGTGACGACAAGGTGCTTCGGGAGACTTTCTACACTAGCGTGTACCGCACGATGCAGCATCCATTCCTGTTCCAGGATGCTGACGGCAGGTTCAGGGAGCACGACGGCACGATAGGCAAAGCGGAAGGATACACCAACGTCACGACATTCTCCTTCTGGGACACTTTCAGAGCCTTCGAGCCGCTGATGAATCTCGTCAATAGGCCCCTGCAGGCCGACATAGCTAACTCCATGCTCGCCCACTTCGACAAGAGTGCCGAGAAGATGCTGCCCTACTGGTCGTTCTACGGCGGCGAGACATGGTGCATGATAGGCTATCACTCATGCTCCATCCTTGCCGATATGATCCTCAAGGAGGTGCCGGGGTTCGATTACGAGCGGGCTTTCCAAGCGATGAAGACCACCGCCACCAATGCCCATTACGACTGCATTCCCGAATACACCGCTCTCGGCTACGTTCCTTTCGACCTTGAGAAAGAGAGCGTTTCCAAGACCCTCGAATATGCCTACGATGACTGGTGCATCGCGCAGGTAGCCAAGAAACTCGGTCATAATGAGGATTATGATTTCTTCCTCAACCGCTCGATGAACTACAAGAATCTTGTCGATCCCGAGACCGGATACATGAGGGGAAAGGACTCGAAGGGCGCCTGGCGCGATCCATTCGCTCCTATAGCTTATCAGGGTCCCGGCTCCGTCAACGGCTGGGGTGACATTACGGAAGGGTTCACGATGCAGTACACCTGGAGCGTGTTCCATGACTTCGACGGATATGTCCAACTGGCCGGACGCCAAAGGCTTAATAAATACCTTGACGAACTCTTTACCATTGAGCTACCAGAGGATATTCCCGGAGCGCACGACATCTGGGGCCGCATCGGCGGCTATTGGCACGGAAACGAGCCTTGCCACCACGTCACATATTTATATGACTATTTCGGAGAGCCCTGGAACTGCCAGAAATGGGTCCGTTACGTGGCAAAGAATTATTATGGAAACGAGCCGGGGTCACTTAGCGGCAATGACGACTGCGGACAGATGAGCGCCTGGTATCTATTCAACTGCCTGGGATTCTATCCCTTCTGCCCCGGGGCCGACTGGTATTATGTCGGTTCTCCTTGCGTACCCGGAATGTCAGTCACTCTTTCAAACGGCAAGAAGATAGAAATGACCACCAAGGGGTGGAGTGAGGACGCCGTCTATGTCAAGGCCGCATGGCTCAATGGCAAGCGCCTAGATTCCCCTGTCATCAAGTACGATGACATAAAGAACGGAGCTACGCTTCATTTTGAAATGTCTCGAAAACCTGTCAAGGGAGCATTTAAAAAGGGGTGACCGAATTCGGTCACCCCTTTTTCTAAACCATTGAAAACCATTAGTTGAGCTGGTTGTCAACGCACTCGGAGTTATCCTGAAGCTCGCGCTCAGGCATGGCGAGTGTCATCTTGTTCGCAGGATAGCTGACAATCTTCGGATGGACAGTTGATCCTGAACGGTCGACATTGACTCCCCAACGCTTGTTGTTGTAGTACTCACGACCGCCTTCACCCCACATCTCAATTCTCCACTGGAGCTTGACGATATCAAGGGTGGAACCGGCTGACTTGTAATCATCAATAGTGAGAGTCTCACCCTCCTTGGCGCGTGCGGCCAGCAGCTCATTCAGAATATTCTGAGCCTCGCTGTCAGCATTGGTCTGGCAAAGAGCCTCGGCAAGCATCAGGTATACCTCGGAAAGACGGAACTTGGTGTAGTCGCACTTTGTGGTGGAAGCGGGAGTACCCGCACCAGCGGTACCATCGTTGTTGAGAGCGTCGGTGGAAGAGAATTTCATACTGGCGTATGAAGGAATCTTCGCGACCGCGCCATTGACAGCGAACGTGTAATCACCAACCTCAAAATCAAGGAAGGCATCCTTACGGACATCCTTGTCACTGATCTTGTTGTAGAGACGGTCATCGATACGAGCGGTAGACTTGCTGGATGAGTAGCTGGTGAACATGCTGGTGAGTCCGAAGAACACAGCGGCCTGGGCATAGAATGACGAGGTCACAGCATATCCAAGGATTGTCTCAGGGTTGACGTTGATATTCGTGAACGCGTTGGTGGCGGGGCTTACCACGATCTCACTCGTGGGGCTCCAGGCACCGGTGTTACGTCCACCATAGTTCTCGGGCTTGATGAGACTGTAAGCGCCGCTGGAGATGATAGCCCTACAAGCGGAAACACAGGTTGAATAGTCTCCGGTAAGGAGAGCGGCCCTGGCGAGAAGGAAGTTGGCGACACCAAGATCAAAGTCTTCAGCTTTCGCCCTTCCTCCGGTGTAACCTACACCAGCGTTGGAAAGAAGCGAGACAGCCTCCTGGATATCACCCTTGATGAAGCTCCATGTCTCCTCGGCAGTCGAGCGGGCCACCGCAGGCTGCTTGGGATCGTAGACCTTGTAAATAGAGAGGCCAAGTTTGTCCTTTCCACCGAGGAGGTAAGCATCCTGGTACTCTTCCATCATGCACATATATGAATATGCGCGGATGAGAAGAGCGCGGGCACGACCGTCCTTGAAGAGATTATCAGTCTGGGCGAGTTCCTCGGTCATATAACCGAGAACACTGTTGGCCTGGTTGATGGCGTAGGCGTAAGTCGTCCAGTGGCAGTAATTTGTATTGGAGTTACCGATACGATAGTCAGTCACGAACTGATACAGGTCACGTCCGGCAAGGTCGTATGACTCGAGGTCATATCCGAGAGCCACGTCATTGCCCATGAGGCTGCGACCCCACTCGATGCCAGGATAGCTGTAGTTCATTACGTTAGCGCTACCAGTACTGCAGACATTGTTCCTGTCGTAGTTGTTGAAGTACTGCGCCATAGGATTGACGATAGCCTTGAGGATGGTTTCCTTCTGGGCGGCAGTACCATTTTCAAGCAGCTCTTTGATCTGCTCGTCGTAGATATTGTTCGGAGGTGTGACTTCAAGTCTGTCCGCGCAAGAGGCAAGAATGGTTACACCAGCGATAAAGGCGATGCTCTTTATAATCTTTTTCATATCTGTATTCTGTTAAAGATGTTAGATAAAGCCATTCCTTAGAAATCGACGTTGACACCGAAGGTGTAAACACTGAGGTAAGGATAAGAGAATGCGCCGACGTTCATACCACCAGTCATTGACCAACGAGGATCAACACCCTTGTGGCTGTAGATGAGAACAGGGTTGTCGCAAGACGCATAGATGCGGAGGTTGCTGATCATAGCCTTGTTCACGAGCTTCTTAGGAAGGGTATAACCGATGGTGATATTCTTGATGCTGAAGTAGCTAGCGCTGAAGAGTGAGAGGTCGGTGTAGTTCCAGCTTCCAAGGGTGGCGCCACTGCGCTGAACCTCAGAGCCGTAGATGACCATAGGGAATTTGGCGTCCTGATTGTTCTCTGTCCAGGTGTTGTTCCAGAGTTCCTTGGAGACAGACACGGCGTCAGAGAGATCCTGGCCAGCCTTGTAGCGGCCTTCCTCGCCAGTTCCATAGTCAACAGAGAAGAACTTACCACCGAGCTGATATGAGAACAGAGCGGTGAAATCAAGGTTCCTGTAACGGATGCTGGTTGTGAAACCTCCAACCCACTCAGGAATAGCGTCACCCATCTCATACCTGTTAGCGAGATTGGTGTTAGTGGTGTTGATGACGTCACCAGCCTTGGCGGAACCGAAGGTACCCTTTTCAGCCTCGGCGGCTGTCACGGTGTGCCAGAAGATAGGCATACCAGCATATGCGTCACCCTTGGTGTAACCGGTGTAAGACTTGCCGTCATTGCCAAAGTAAGTGACACCCGGGTTACCAGCTACGCCAGCATACTTGTAAAGATACATATTGAAGTAGTCCTTACCGACGCCGCGGAGATACTCCTGACCGGAAGATGAGCCTTCTCCGGAGAGTGACCAACCGTCAGAGTTGGCGGTCCAGCATCCGTTGAGGGCATCAGAACCGGTTCCCGGAGGAACACTTGTAATGATGGTATTGTAGTGTGTTCCGTTGGTTGAGAAAATAACATCCCAGTCAGCGGTCTTCACAGGCTGGTAAGAAAGCTCAACCTCGATACCACGGCTGCGGATACCAGCGGTGTTCATCTGGAGAGATGCCTGGCCAGCGGCGAGGTAAGAAGCGTTCTGGTTCCAGATAGCGTTGACGGTCTGCTTGTTGAACCAATCAACAGTTCCAGAGACTTTACCGCCGAAGAGTGTGAAGTCGACACCGGCGTCAGTTGTATGGACATTCTCCCATGACAGAGCGTCATTGCTCCATCCACCCTTGCTGAGGGTGTATCCGGTAGGATAGGTAGCGATATTGGTTCCGGCCCAACCGGAGGCACCGTATGACCAGGTCTGATAACCCGAATACATGCCGATACCGTTCTGGTTACCAAGGACACCATAGCTGGCGCGGAACTTCAAATTATCCAACCAGCCGTTTGTGCCGTCCATCCAAGGCTCAGCGGAAATACGCCAGCCAGCACCTACTGACCAGAACGTACCCCAGCGGTTCTCAGGAAGTTTGAACTTTGAGGAACCATCACGACGGAGGGATGCTGAAGCGTAGTACTTCTCATCATAGACATAATTCGCGCGTCCGAAATATGACTCCATCGCCATCTTGTTGATATTACCACCCCAAGAGTTTCCGTAAGTGCTGTAAGACTGGGTACCGAGGAAGTTCACATAACCCGTGAAATCATTGACGAGGGAGTGGGCGGAACCGTATCTTACGAGGTCATAATCATACTGATAAAACTCGTGACCAACCATCGCGTCAACGTGATGAGGACCGAAGTCCTGGCTGTAGTTGACAAGCTGCTGGGTGTTGATAGTCCTGTACTGCTCTTTGTCCTTATGGATCGTGGATCCGAGGTTAGCACCGACACGAGCGGCAGCTGTCTGAGTATTGAAGAAACGAGTACGAGTGTTGAAAGTGGTATTGTAGGTGAGGTTGATCTCAGCGGTGAAATGCTTCAGGAAAGAAGCCCTGGTATAACCGCTGACATTAAGGTCATCATAAGTGTTGCTGTCCTCTTGCTGCCTGTAGTACTCAACCCAGTTGATGGCCTGGCCGAAGAGGTTACGGGTAGGACCGACAGGAGAAAGAGTCGGGGTCGCGTTGTAAGCGGTAGAACCAGCGTTCACGTTACCCATCTTCTCGCCTGCGGCATTGTAGATGAAATTACCCTGAAGGTCGCGGGCGTAAGCGTTATCCAGGACGGTGGAAGCATCGATACGAGAGAACGGGTTCTCAGCGGTGGATCCAGGGTTACGTCCGTAACGGGTAGCGAGGGAGTTGGTCTTACGATGAGTGTAAGCGAACTTGGCACCTGCCTTGAGCCAATCTGTAATCTGGGCGTTGACATTCGCGCGACCGTTGTAACGGTTGAACGCGGAAGTGGCGACGTATGAAGGATCGGAGAGGAAACCAAGAGATAGATGGTAATCCATCTTATCTGAACCACCGCTGGCGGAAACATTGTACTGCTGACGGAAACGGTTCTGAACCAGAGAGTCATGGAGAGTTCCTCCGCTGTAGAGGAGGGTCGCGTTAGGATTGAGTTTGCCATCAATTCCCACAAGATATGCTCCACCAAGGGTTGAAGAAGCGTTCGATCCACTGCCCGTAGGAGTGAAGGTCATGCCGGGAACAGAGTAGGCAAGCCTGTTGTAGAGACCGTTACGACCAAATGATCCAGTGGCGTCACCGGTGAAGTCGAAGAGGTGCTGGGAAGCGAACTCAGCCGCGGCGGCCGCATTGCCCTTGAGGCCAGCTGAATTCTTGGCATATCCACTGTAAACAGAGTTGTAGATACCAAGCCAGTAGAATTCGTAAAGATCTCCGGCTTTGTCGGATCCGATGACATCGAAATCTGAGTTGGGACCGATAGCGTTGATTCCCCAACGTCCTTCGAAGGAGATCTTGGCTTTGCCAGACTTACCACTCTTTGTAGTAACAAGGATGACACCATTCGCACCACGAGCTCCATAGAGCGCGGTTGAAGCGGCATCCTTGAGGACGGTGATGCTCTCAATATCCTTGCTGTTAAGGGATGAGAGAGGGTTGATACCGTCGATTGCAGGGGCTCCATCAATGATGATGAGAGCATTAGAGTTGTTGGCGCTGGCAGTACCGATACCACGGACACGGATACCCACGTCGAGACCAGGCTGACCGTCAAGAGCGGATGTCTGGAGTCCGGCTACCTGTCCTTCAAGAGCACGGGTCACTGAGCCCTGGGCCTGCATCTCGAGAGTCTTGTTCTCTACGGTTGAGATCGATCCAGTGAGGTCTTTCTTCTTGGCGGTACCATAAGCCACATAGACTACCTCGTCGAGCATCTCAGAATCTTCGGCGAGAACAACGTTAACGACGGATCTCGAACCGGGAACCACTTCCTGATTCTGGAATCCGATACATGAGAAAACGAGGGTAGCACCTGATCTGACGTTAATCGAATAGGAGCCGTCCACGTTTGTCATAGTTCCGGTCTGTGTGCCCTTGATCATGACACTGGCGCCCGGAATGGCTTCGCCCTTTGAATCGGTTACCTTACCAGTAACCGTATTCTGGGCGAATGCTTGTACTCCCACTGTGAGAAGTACTAGCAATACCGAAATGAAACGTTTACTCATAAACAGAAAATTAGAAATTGGTTATAAAATGTGAATAATTACCTGATTTGATAAAACGATTATAACTTCTTGATTTTAAATACTTTTCAAAATGTAACAATAATACTTTTACCTTTTTGCAACCAAAAAAACTGGTTTATCCAAACAAAGTTATTAAGATTTATGAAAATAACAAATTTCCTCTATTAATATCTATTGTGCTTACCTGGAACCGCTCTTTGTCTCTTTTGGGTCTATTTTTACTAATTCAGGTAATTAGCATAAATCGACTAAAAGACAATAAATCCTTTTAAATTATTCTTTTTATGGGTAAACGTTTTATTTCGGCATTGCTAGTACTTCTCACTTTGGGAGTACAGGCTTTCGCTCAGAACTCGGTCACAGGTAAAGTGACTGATTCAAAGGGCGAGGGCATTCCGGGCGCCAGTATCATGGTCAAAGGTACCAATACCGGCGTTATCGCGGACCTCGACGGAAACTTCCGCATCAACGTGGGAGCGAACGCCGAATTGGTCTTTAGCTCAATCGGTTACAAGACGGTCACCATTCCTGTCGGTAATCGTGGCAATCTCAATGTAGTCCTTGAGGACGACACTCTCATGTTGGATGATGTCGTCGTCGTAGGTTACGGTACCGCTCGTCGTAAAGATCTCACCGGATCTTTGTCGGCTATCCAATCAGAAACTATCGCGGCACAGAACACCTCCACAGTATCCCGTATGCTTGAAGGTGCCGCCCCTGGCCTCCGTGTCGCCGCTACTGATGGTCAGCCTGGTTTCGATATGGGTATCCGTATCCGTGGTATCTCATCCGCTTCAGCCAATGCGGCTTCAGCTCTCATCGTTATCGATGGTGTCGCCGCTCAGCCCGCGGCTGCTAACCAGAACGCTTTGGAGAACCCTCTCTCCCGCCTGAATCCTGAGGACATCGCTTCCGTTACCATTTTGAAGGATGCGGCATCTACGGCCCTTTACGGTTCCCGTGGTGCTAACGGTGTCGTCCTCATCACCACCAAAGCCGGTCAGGCTGGAAAGTCACAGATTTCTTTCGAGAGCAGAGTTGGTTTCAACTTTGTGGGTCCCTACAATTCAGCTGAGATCGACAGCGCCGCTGACTATTACGAGTACGCTTGGAGGAGCATCTACAACTCCTATCGTTATGGTGTTAACGGAACAGGTCTTCCCGCTGTAGGCGCTAACGATGTTCCTTATACCAATTTCAGCAACCCTAACCATTCCGATCAGGAGGCAAGGCAATTCGCCAGCGCCCACCTCTTCGACTATGTCGGAAGTGAGACCTCGTTCGAGGAGAATGGACTCGGCAACTGGATGGCCTACTCCGTTCCTGGAGCAACCTATACCACTACAGGTGCCGGCAGTAAATCATCCTCCACTATGAGCGGAGCTTATCTTGTGAACCCTGATGGGAAGATCAATCCCAACGCGAAACTCCTCTACCAAGAGAGCTACCGAGACATCCTCATGAAGAGGGCCTTCCGTCAGGATTACAACATTTCCGCACGCGGTGGTACCGATAAGGTGCACTACTATCTCTCTCTCGGTTACCTCGACGAGCCTTCATACCTTGTCGCTTCAAGCTTCAAGCGTTACAGTGGCCGCGCCAACGTTGACGCGATGATCACCAACTGGCTCAAGGTCGGCGCCAATGTTTCTTACGCCAACACCAAAACCCGCACAATGGCTACCCGTTGGCAGAACCGTGGAGCTGGTGGAGCCTCCGGTAACACCATGTACTATGTGAAAATGTATCCTCCGATCATTTCCGTTTATGAGTATGACGATAATGGAAATGTCAAATTGGACGATAATGGTAACAAGGTTGTCGCGAAGGGCCCGACCTACTCACCTCTTGGCGATGGGAAGACCGTCGGCACAAACTTCAACCGCGACCTTCTCTGGGAGACTGAGACCAACCAGTCCACCTTCAACAACCAGACCTGGACTCCTAAGGTTTTCACTGAGATAACCCTCCCTTACGGATTCAAGTTCACGGGCAACCTCACCATGGAAGAATATTCCACACGTAACCTTCGTTACATGAACCATGAGGCTGGCCGTGGTGCCTCTCGTGGAGGTATGATGCTGCGCAGGATGAACAGAACCGTCATGAACACCCAGCAGCTCCTGACCTGGAACCGCGAATATGGCAAGCACCATTTTGATGCGATGGTCGGTCATGAGTATGAGGATCTCCACGCCGAGATTGTCCAGTACGCCTCCGCGGATGAGCTCCTCTCAGGATATGTCATGCCTGGCAACTTCACCTCCCGCTACAGCAACATCAGCGGTTATGAGAACGACAAATGGCAGTTGGATGACTTCCGTCTTGAGTCCTATCTCGGACGAGCCAACTACATCTATGATGAGAAATACTATCTTTCCGGTTCATTCCGTCGTGATGGTTCTTCCAAGTTCATCAAGGAAAACCGTTGGGGTAACTTCTGGTCTGTGGGTGCTGGTTGGAGAATCTCTTCAGAGCCCTGGATGGACGGCACCAAGACATGGTTGGACAACGCTAAACTCCGTGCCAGCTATGGTGTCACCGGTAACCAGAATGGTGTGACTTCTTACTATATCAATCCTACCTGGTCATACGGTGTCTCACGTTGGAAATCATCAACTGGCGGAACTGGCCAGGCTGAGGTCTTCAGCCTTACATCTCCTGGACTTGTAGATACCGACATCACTTGGGAGCATGTTAACCAGTTCGACACCGGTCTCGATTTCACTCTCTTCAACAGCAGGATCTCCGGTGCGATTGACTACTACAACAACCTCACGACGAACTCCCTGTTCAGCCAGGCTGTATCTCCTCTTGCCAATATGGCGAACACAACCCACACCCGTAACTGCGCCAAACTTCGCAATACTGGTATAGAATTCGAGCTCAGCAGCGACATCATCCGCAACAAGGATTTCAACTGGAACGTGAGCCTCAACCTCACCCACTTCCGCACCATCCTCGTGGACGTTCCTGACAGCCAGCTTCCCGTTTGGGATCCTAAGACTTCAGAACTTCCTGAAGGCACCTGGACCGCGGCATCTGAAACATGGGCCGCTACCGGCGGACAGAATGCCGGCCAAGGTAAGCTTTACCTCCGTGGTGAGGGACGTGACATCTACAACCTCTATCTTTACAAGTTCGCTGGCGTAGATGAAACCACTGGTCTTCCTATGTACTGGCATCATGTGACTTATGGAGATGTCAACAGGGACGCTCAGGGCAACCTCACTCACGGTGGACGTTATGCCAATTATAAAGAAGGTGAGGATGTGAAGACTCTTGTTCCCGCCGATGCCTCTCAGTATGAATATGGTTCCGCCACTCCTGATATCATGGGTGGTCTTACCTCCAGCTTCCGTTGGAAGAACTGGGACTTCAGCGCCGTATTTGCCTTCCAGCTCGGTGGAAAGTTCTTCTCACGTGAGTTCGGTGAGATGATGTACCGTACCAGCTCCCTTGCAGCAGATTGGAACAAGGGCGACAGCTGGGTTGCTAAAGAGACTGTTGGAGCGACCTTCAATGAGACCAACCAGAGCGCGTACTTCCCGATGCAGTGGTGGGCCAACGGACGTACCTGCCGTTATGACGGTAACACTATCGGAAGCTGGCAGTTCACCAATATGGCTCTCTTCAACGCTTCCTACCTCCGTTTGAAGAACGTCACCCTCGGTTACACTCTTCCTAAGAAGATCACTGACAAGGTACATATCGGCGGCCTGAGAGCTTATGTGTCGGCTGACAACCTGGTCTTCTTCTCCGCTCACAAGGGTATCGATCCTTCTCTGTCAGCGGTCGGTGGTTTCGATGTCGCCCAGTGCGTATATCCACAGATGGCGAATGTTATCTTCGGAATCAAGCTTGATTTTTAATTAATAAGACACAGAAATATGAAAACACATAAAATAATTTCTATTGCTGTAGCTCTTGGTCTTCTGGTTTCCTGCGGTGATCGTCTTGACGTCACCAACCCGAACAAGTTCACTGTCGAGGATATCAATGAGAATATCTTCTTGAGTGGTGACGAGTCGAAGATCAAACTGGCTCTCGAGGGTATGGCCAACACCATGCCTGTGCAGATGATGATTTACGACACCAAACTGACCAAGGGTTATGGAAACCGCTGGTCGGCTGACGCGACCCATCAGCTCGCTCATGACATGCTCATTGGTGACATTGTATCCGGTCCTGACGCCGGTCACGCTGGTGTTTTCTCCAACTGGTATTCTGTTGCCAGCGACTTCCCTTACTATCGTTACAATGCCGATGTAGTCGCCAATTATGCCAACTACATCTCAGCTTGTGTCAAGATCTCCAACGCCATCAAGGTTATGCAGAATATCTCCGAGGAGACGATCGCGAAGTCCTCAGGCGACACCCAGGCCATGTTGAAGGACTACCGCGCCCGTTGCCTTGTTGTCTATGCACTCGGTTATATGGAGCTCATGGAAATCTACACCGATCTTTCCGCTCCTGATTCCGAGACAGCCAAGGGATGGCCGATTTATGAGAACTATGCCTACAATACTCCGGTCGCTCCGCTGAGTGTCAAGGAGACATGGGATAGGATCATAGCTGATCTTCAGACTGCTGTCAAGTATTTCAACGAGTCCATCGGTTACACGCTCGGTAACACGGAATCCACACTCTATGACATCGACCTTGGTGTCGCGCAGTACCTCCTTGCCCGTGCCGCTCTTGACTGCCACAGATGGGATATCGCCGCCACGGCCGCTAACGATATCGTTTCCCACTATCCCAACTTCATTTCCGAAGAAAACTGGGGTATGTCAAATGAGACTCTCGAAAGCGTGGCTCAGATCACTGCCGACCATGGTTTCCTGGATGGCTTCAACTCAGATAAGAACGCTTTCTTCAACTTCAAAGTCAACCCTGAGGTTATCTTAGGTTGGGAGGCTTCTGAGTCTGTCGGAGCTAACGTTACCAGGAAGAGCGCTATTCCTTTCGTCCTTCAGAACCCGTTGCTGAACGGTAACATGCAGTCCGCCTGGCAGATCGACGCAGATCTCTACAACAAGATTCCTGACGCCGATTTCCGTAAGGATCGTATAGCCAGCGAAGATGTCGCCTATCCTTTCTATACTGTCAACACAGTTGGTTCGGATACCACTTTCTTCTCGGGCATCGTGGTGCCTAAATACACCAACCTGAAATACGCTGCCACAGAATCAAGGGACGGTAAGACCATCCATGACAACTCAACATGGCTCACCGACTTCCCTTATTACCGTTCTTCCGCCGCTTATCTGATGCTTGCGGAGGCTTATGCCCAGCAGGGTAACACTTCTGGCGCCAAGGCCGCTCTCGACAAGCTGCTTGCGGCCCGCACAAAGAAAGGATCTACTCCGATGACAAGCAACGGAAGCCTTGATGATGTGAAACTCCAGTGGAGAATCGAGTTCTGGGGCGAAAGCAACTGGAGCTTCCTCAATGCGAAACGTTGGGGTGACATCGCCAACTACCGCAAGGGTACCAATCATTGGGCGAAGAGTGTAACTCCGACTCTCATCTGGGAAGTTCCTGAGGAAGAGACTATCGGAAACCCTTACTGGAATTAGTATTCCTATTCTTTAAAAAGGGGGGCGGATCCTTGAGGAATCCGTCCCTCTTTTTTGTATATTTGTCACAAATTGGTTCGTTTCGCGCTCTCATGATAAGACATTGTATTCCAATTCTCTTTTGTTTATGTCTGGGCTTGCTGACAGCCTGCGAGCGCGAAGTGCCTTCATCCTTTAAGCCCGAAGAGGTCATCGCATCATATATCGATGACGGACAAACTGTTGATTGCATGAAGCTCTCCAGGCTCAACTGGGCTTTGGCAGAGACCGGGCAGCTGGCCGACAAGGTGTTCCATTACACACAAGTGGGTTACGATGGCATACTTGTTCCCTGGAATCTGACTGCGGAGACAGGAGAACTCTTGAGCGACATCTATTGGTCAATGGGACATGTAGCCTTCGCACAGCGGATGGCTTTTGAGGCTAACGTGTTGGACAAAAGGGACGTAAACCCGGAAATGATCAAAAGATTGATTGAGACCAACCTTGTTTATAGAGCGTATCCCATCGCTAAGAAATACATTGATGTCTTGGAAAAAGAACATGGTTGGAAAGCGGTGGCTCAAAGTTACCGGAGATTCCTCAACGATGATGCTGCGGTTGAATCTGATCCCGTACTTGGTCCAAAACGCAGGTGTGTGCCTGAGACCGATTTCATATCGCAGGTTCGGGGAATTGATGAGGATCTGAAGGATATAATCCACACCAACCCCAAGTATCGCAATGCCGTCGAATACCTCGGAGTCCTTTATTTGCTGGATTGCGAAATGGATAAGTTCAAAGATATGCTGGACGAATTCTATGGGACGGAGGCTTTGCCCGAGCTACCTGTTTCCTTCGCCGAGGCCGCGTGCATGCTTTCCGAGATCGATCGTGGATACTGGAAAAGAATGGGTGTATCTTCCGAGGTCTATAAAAAATACAATGACTTCAAATCCAGGCTTGAAAATGGCCTGTCTCCAGACAAGTATAAAGACACATTTTGGTACCACATAATGCGAATCAACCATTTATGAATATGAAAAAGATCTTTCTTCTTGCCCTGACGCTACTCATGACAGTAGTTTCGGCGTCAGCCCAAATTCACAAGGCTTCTACCTTCGGAATCAAATCCGACGGAGTCACCCTCAACACAAGGTCAATCCAAGCCGGCATCGACTTCATAAGCGCGAACGGCGGCGGAGTATTGGAGTTCTCTGTCGGCCGCTACCTCACGGGTAGTATATCCCTTAAAGACAATGTGGAGATACGGCTCTTGGAAGGAGCCGTGCTGGTCGGTTCACTCAATCCCTATGATTATGACATGGTCGAAGGCAATTACGGCCTTCTCCTTGCGAAAGGCCAGAAAAACATAGCGGTCAAAGGCAAGGGTGTAATCGACGGCCGCGGTTTCGACTGCGCCCTTAATTTCCTGAACCAAGTTCATCTTGGAAACCTGAAGGACGACATCAAGTACGACAGGGTGTCCAAGAGGCCGAAATTGATTTACTTCCGCGAGTGTGATAATGTAGAGATCGAGGGTATCAATCTTCGTAATTCAGCCGAGTGGACCCTGGTTACCGACCAGTGCGAGCATCTCACTATCAGTGGGATACTTATGGATAGCAAGAACTATTGGAACAATGACGGCCTGGACATCGTGGACTGCCGCCACGTCTTGATAAAAGACTCATTCATAGATGCTTCCGACGATGCTATCTGCTTTAAGTCCCATTCGGCCGCCCATCTTTGCGAGGACATAGAAGTAAGGAACTGCGTGGCTCGTTCCAGCGCCAGCGCTATCAAATTCGGAACCGTTTCAAGAGGAGGCTTCAAGAATATCCGGCTGATCAACAACAAAGTCTACGACACCCACCGCTCCGCGATCACCATCCAATCCGTTGACGGTGGCGAGATCGAAAATATTCTTGTTGATGGCCTCGAGGCGGTCAACACCAGCAACGCGATTTATCTCCGTACCGGAATCCGCTGGAATAACGGCAAAATGGGTTACCTTAAGAATATTACTCTCTCCAACATAAAAGTGCAAGTCCCGCTGGGAAAAGCCGACGCCGGCTACAGCTACGAGGGCCCTATCGAGGACCTTCCAAGGAATGTTTCTCCCTCCGGAATCGTCGGTATTCCTGACCTGCCTATCGAGAATGTAACCTTGAAGAACGTGGAGATCATCTATCCGGGGGGTGGCAATAAGCTCTACGCCTATCGCGGCACATCTCCTGAGGAATTGGACAGCATCCCCGAGATGATTGACACCTATCCCGAATTCTCTCAGTTCAAGGAACTTCCGGCATGGGGTCTATTCATCCGCCACGCCAAGGGAATCACTCTTGACAATGTACGCCTTGTGGCCGAAGCCAAGGATTACCGCCCCGCCGTCGTGGCCGACGATGTGGATGGCTTGGTAATCAAAGACCTCAAGACGGAAGAACCTGGGAGTAAGGGTAAAAAACAAATTGTCAAACGTAACGTCAAATAAAACCGGAAAAAGATGAGATACCCCTGGAAGATGCTCTGCCTCATGGCTTTGATATTGGCCTCCTGCGATCCTGCGGTGGAATCCACCCCTGACGCGGCCGAAGCGGACATCTTCCCGGATTATAAAGAGGTCACTGTTCCTCCGAATATCGCTCCTTTGAACTTCTCACTTAAAGAAGGAACGAAAGGTGTCGCCATATTTGAGAACGACGGAAAGAAACTGACTCTAGAATCCAAAAATGGTGAGTTCAGCATACCTGAAAACAGTTGGCGCGAACTTGCGGCACCCGGCTCGGAAATAACTGTGACTGTGGCCATTAAAACGAGCGGCAAGTATGTGGCCAAAAAGCCTTTTTCAATATTCGTGTCTGAAGACAAGATCGATCCTTACGTCGCCTACCGCCTTATAGATCCCGGCTATGAGACATGGAACAGTCTGGGAATATATCAGCGTTGTCTTGAGGATTTCTCAGAGACCCCGATCTTCACGAATGACAAGACAGACCGCAACTGCATGAACTGCCATTCATTCAAGACCCGCGATCCTGGAACCATGATGTTCCACATGCGAGCCAGCAATGGCGGCACCTACGTATGGAAAGACGGAGCGATCGAGAAACTCAACACGAAGACACCTCAGACCATCTCGGCCTTGGTGTATCCGTACTGGCATCCCTCTGGTGACTATATAGCGTTCTCTGTCAACGATATAGCCCAGTTTTTCCATTCCACTAACCCTAACCGGATAGAAGTATATGACTACAAGTCAGATGTGGTGGTCTACGATGTCAACAATAAACAGATCTCTACCACCAGCCTTCTGACGGACACAACACGTATGGAGACCTTCCCTTCTTTCTCTCCGGATGGGAAGACTCTATATTACTGTTCCTCCAAGCAAACCTCGATGCCCCAGGGCTACAAAGATGTCAGATACAGTATCTGTTCCATTCCGTTCAACCCTGAGACTTTCTCTTTTGGAGACAAGGTCGACACTTTGTATAACGCTGGCAAGACCGGTCTGGACGCCACCTTCCCAAGGATTTCCCCCGACGGCAGATTCCTTCTGTTCGCGGAGACGGAATATGGATGTTTCGCCATCTGGCACAAAGACTCCGAATTGAGGATGATTGATCTGAAAGACGGCTCATTCCACACTCTGGATGCGATTAACGGTCCAGATGCGGACAGCTATCATTCCTGGAGCGGGAACAGCCGATGGATTATCTGGGCGAGCCGGAGATTGGACGGGCTGTATTCAAGATTGTTTATAGCCCACATAGACGAGAACGGGAACGCGTCAAAGCCTTTCCTTATGCCGCAGAAGAGCACCAATCATGACAAGGAATTGATGAAATCCTACAATGTCCCTGAGTTCATAACCGGACCTGTCACATTCGATAAAGATGAGATGGCCCGGATAGCCAAGAATGATCCTGGAACAGATGTCTCTTTTATTGAAAATCATTAAGATATGAAACGAATACTACTAATCTTGGCCTTTATGGTCATCAATTTCGCGGCTTCCGCCGGAGCGGACGTCAAGTTAAGCGATGGACATAACGTCCGGGTGGACGTGTGCGACGATGGGATATTCCGGATAAGGATCAGCCCAAGGAAGGAGTTCGAGGAATCGTTGATGGAACGCTACGGCTGCATCAAGACCGACTGGGCACCCGTGAAAACCACCGAGTCCACCAAAGGCAACGACTGGACAGTAAGCACGAAAGGATATTCATTGACAGTCAATAAGAAAACAGGAGTCATCACCCTCAAGGACGCGAAAGGTAACCCGGTCATCAGGGAAGTGAAACTTCTTGACAACAAGAATAAGCTTTGCGGCACCCTGAGAGAAACCATCAACAAGAAATGGGAGGACCTCAACGTGGTCAGCAACGGCGGCGGAATCATCGGGGATGACAAGGAATTCGCCAAAATGGACAAGAGGGAGATTCCGGGAGCGATGGAAATCTGCGCCATCTCCATCAAAATGGAGGACGGAGAGCGTTTCTATGGCGGAGGCAGCACCAGCCGGGACCATATCCAGCACCGGGGCGAGCTCCTCAGAATGTGGGTTACCTACCAGCACACCGAGATTCCAATGCCCTTCATGATGAGCTCGAGAGGCTGGGGAATATACGACAATACCACCAGAAAGAGCTTCTTCGACATAGGCACCGTGGACAAGGACCTTTTCAATATTGTCAACGCCTATGACGAGGCCGATTTCTTCCTTATGGCAGGCCCCGATATGCCATCCATACTGAACGCGTACACCACAGTCACCGGACGCACCTATGTGCTTCCGAAGTGGGCCTACGGCCTTTGCTTCGGCCCGAATATGCGAGAGGAACAATTCGACATACTCCACGACGCGGCGATGTTCCGCCAAATAGATGTCCCCTGTGACGTTTTCTGGCTGGAGCCGCAGTGGATGGCGAAACGCTATGATTTCTCCACCCAAAAGCGCTGGAATTACGACCGTTTCTCCCCAGAACCATACTGGGTGCAAGACCAATACCCAAAACAGCTCCACCACAGGCTCTTTATCGGAAAGCTCCGCTCGATGGGCTTCCACCTCGGCCTATGGCTCTGCGAGGAATATGACCTGAGCCTTGTGGAGGAAGATATTGTCGCTCTTAAGGAAGGCCGGGACACTTCCGGCCAGGAACACTGGATGGACCACTTGAAGAATTTCATGGACCAGGGGGTCCAGGGCTTTAAACTGGATCCGGCCCGCACCATTGACAACCATCCCGATTGGCCATATTACAATGGACAGACTGACATGGTCATGCATAACCTCAACCAGGTCCTGCTTCCAAAGCAGATGGCCGAACTCGGAAGGAACTACAATGGAAAGCGCACCTGGCACCACTACTGCGGCGGCTGGTCAGGAACGCAGCATTGGACAGCATCAACTTCAGGCGACAACGGTGGAGGAAAGACCGCCCTCTACGACCAGCTCAACCTCGGAATGAGCGGATTCCTCAACACTTCCTGCGACGTGATGAGCGTTCCCCGGGAACTCGAGATGCCTTCGCTCCATTTCGGCCTGTTCCTGCCTTGGGTACAGATCAACAGCTGGTTCTCAATGATGCAGCCCTTCTATTACGACAAGCCCGAGCAGGACATCTACCGCTTCTATGTCAAGCTACGCTACTCCCTCGCCCCGTACATCTACTCAATGGCGCTGGAGGCCACACAGGACGGCATGCCAATCGTCCGTTCGATGCCGTTGACCTTCCCTGAAGACAGGACCTGCGACGACATGACCTATCAGTACATGTTCGGTCCCTGGTTCTGCGTGGGAATATTCACAAATGAGATATATCTCCCTAAGGGCACCTGGACAGACGCATGGACCGGGGAGAGGATTGTCAGCAAGGGTGAGACTTTCACTAGGGATTATCCCGCCGACAGGGCCGGCTTGCTTTTCATCCGCGAAGGAGCCATAATCCCCTCACAGGGAGATGTTTCCTATCTTGGAGCCCGCCCGTTCAAGAAAGTGACTTTGAATATCTATCCTTGTGGGGATTCCGAGTTCACTATGATGGACGACGATGGTGAGAGCTATGGTTATGAGAAGGGTGCTATCGCTAAGACACTTGTGGAATGCCATGAGAAAGGTGGTGTCTCGAAGATCATCGTCAATCCCGTGAAGGGCAGCTTCGAGGGCATGCCTTCAACTCGTGAGTATTCTTTCGCTATCCAGAATGATGGCAAGGCGACAAAAGTGCTCGTTGGTGGTAAGGAACTGAAGGACTGGACCTTCATAGGCGGAATGATCCGCTTCTCGCTCCCCCGAACCGCCGTTTCTGAAAAGATAGTCATAGATGTTTTGTAATCATATCGCTAACAGTTTTTGATATGGACAGAAGAGACTTTATAAAAGATTCGGCTATGGTCATGGCCGCCGGCTCAGCGATGGTGATCCCAGGAGTGAGCGCTACGGCGAAAATGAAGGATAGTCACCCCGCATCCAGTTACCCCTCACCCAGAAAGGGCTCTGGTATCGCAAGGGATTTCAAGTATAACTCCGATGGTTCATTCAAGGTTCTCCAACTGACGGACACTCATGTGGTTTTTGGCGATCAAAGAAGTGAGAGAGCCTATGAGAACGTGGACAAAATGCTCCAAATCGAGAAACCGGACCTGGTAATACACACTGGTGATGTCATTTTCGGCCGTCCGGCCGAGGAAAGTCTTCGTAAGATCCTTGGGATCATCGCGGACCACAAGATTCCATTCGCTGTAGCCTTGGGCAACCACGATAGTGAGTTCGGCCTGACCAGGACCGAGGTTCTGGATGTTATCCGTACGATACCATATAATATCAATACCCCGGCGGACAAAGGCATCTCAAAGGCCACCAACGATGTTATCACTCTTTCCGGACAGGGAGGTGTTGACCGGGTGCTGTATCTCTTCGATTCCGGACGTTCGATTGAGGTTGATGGTGGTGGCTACGACAACGTCCATGCGGACCAGATTGAATGGTACGATTCCTACAGCAAGGAATTCACCGCGAAGAACGGTGGAAAACCAGTCCATTCACTCGCTTTCTTCCATATCCCACCTGCGGAATTCGACTACAGCTTAAGGCTGGCCGGAAACGACGGATGGACATTCATAGGCCATATGGGAGAACATATCGGCTGCTCTAAACTGAACTCGGGGCTATTCCAAGCCATGAAACTGAACGGCGACATCCAGGCTATTGTCTGCGGCCATGAGCACAATAATGACTTCGTGATGCAGTACATGGGAGTAATGCTCATCTATGGCCGTTTCAGTGGCTGCGACACCGTCTACAACGACCTCAAGCCCAATGGGGCGAGGGTATTCGAGTTCACCTCCGGGCAGAGAGGTTTCACGACTTGTGTCCGGCTTAATTCCGGAGAAATAGAGAACAAAGTGTTCCTGGATCCCCCGATGTCAGCCAATTTCAGGGCACATAAAGAGCCTAAGGAAAAATGAGAAATAATATAAAGAGATTTACGATCCTTCTTCTTTTGTTGGCAAGTCTTGCTTCTTGCGGAAAGGAAGACTGGAGGGACACGTCGTTACCAGCTTCTGACAGGGCCAAGCTGCTACTGAGAGAAATGACCTTGGAGGAGAAGGTCGGACAGATGTGCCAATATGTGGCTCCCTGCTACGTCCCTCCGGGACAAGGCTCGCCCTACAAAAACATAGATGCCACTGACGAGAACCTGGGCAACAAGGACCTCGCCGACAAGATCCGTCGAGGAGAGGTCGGCTCCTTCCTTCATTGCATGACCACCAAAGAGGCGATTGCCCTTCAGGAACTTGCCAAGGAAAGCCGCTTGGGAATTCCGCTTCTCATAGGCATTGACGCCATCCACGGAAACGCCTTGATAGAAGGTTGTACCATCTACCCGACAAGTATCAATCTCGCTTCATCCTTTGACCCGGAAATAGTCGAGAAGATCGGGACCGAAACCGCCCAGGAAATGCGTCAAAAGGGTCTTTACTGGACTTTCGCCCCGAATCTTGACGTGGCTCGAGACGCTCGTTGGGGAAGGATGGGAGAGACATTCGGAGAGGATCCGTTCCTTGTGACAGAGATGGGAAAGTATTCCATCTGGGGGCTCCAAGGTAGGGCCAGGAATTTTGACGAGGGTCATGTCATCGCTTGCGCCAAGCATCTGATCGCGGGCGGAGAACCCTTCGGAGGTTTGAATGCCGCACCGATGGATCTATCTGAAAGACAGCTTCGGGAAATATATCTCCCTCCCTTTATAGCCGCAGTCCAAGATGCCCATGTGGGTACCGTGATGGCTGCCCACAACGAGGTCAATGGAATTCCCTGCCACGGAAATAGATGGTTATTAAAGGATTTGCTTCGTGACGAACTTGGTTTCGACGGCTTTGTGGTCAGCGATTGGATGGATATCGAAAGGCTGCATGCGATGCACCACTGGGCTCCGGATTCAACAGAGGCGTTCATCCGTTCGGTCGAGGCTGGAATCGACATGCACATGCAGGGCGACAATTATTTCGAGGCTGTGATCGGTGCCGTCAAATCTGGCAGGATACCAATGAGGCGCATCGATGAGGCTGTAGGCAAGATTCTGGAGATGAAGTTCGCCGTTGGCCTGTTCGAGGCTCCAATGCCGTCCATGGCGCCTCTAGAGAATGCCGAGGCTCATCGCCAAACCGCTCTCGCCGCCGCCCAGGAAAGTATCGTCCTCCTCAAGAATAACGGAATACTGCCGCTTGACGTCGTCAGACGAATATTCGTCGTGGGGCCGAATGCGGACAGTCAGACGATCCTTGGCGATTGGGCCGCTCCACAACCGGACTCCCTGGTAGTGACGGTGTTGAAGGGCATCAAGGCCGAGTTCCCTAAAGCGATGATCGACACTATGTGTTTCGGCGGAATGATCTCGAACATCAATGAGAAAGGAATAGCGGCCGCCCGTCATAAGGCCTCTGCCGCAGATGTCTGCATAATCGTAGCAGGAGAGAATTCGCAAAGATATTCAGCCTTCGGACGCACTTGCGGAGAGAACTGCGACCGAGACGATCTGGATCTCCCTGGAATGCAAGAGGATCTACTTGAGGCTGTGGCTTCTACTGGCAAGCCTACCATACTTGTACTGATGACCGGAAGAGCCAACAGCCTTGCCTGGGCGAAGGAGAATGTGGATGCGATCGTGAATGTTTGGGAGCCTGGGCAGATGGGAGGCCAAGCGGTAGCTGAAGTGCTTTCGGGTAAAGTAAATCCGTCCGGCAAGCTGCCTGTGACCATGCCCCGTAGCGTCGGTCAAGTCCCGACAGTCTACAACCACAAGCACTCACAATATTCCCGCCTCTTCGCCACCAACGAGACCGGCCCTCTTTGGCCCTTCGGCTTCGGCCTCTCCTACAGTAACTTTGTTTATTCAAATCCTTCATTGTTCTCCGGCCAGCCGTCCGGGCCCGGCCGCGTCCATCCTCGCTCCGCTGCGGCTGAGTACGGCCTAAGCCCGGAGGCTGCTCCGGAGCATAACGAGGCGTCTAAGGCAGGTCTGGCAAGTCCGGACCGTGGACGCCCTCGTCACGCAAGAGGGGGGACCGCCGACGAAGTCGGTGGTGGGGTCGAGCGAAGCGAGACGTCCGGACTGGCAGAGCCTGCCTTAGACGCTCTGGCTACGGTTAGCATCACCGTCACTAACGAAGGACCTTACGATGGTGCAGAAGTGGTGCAGTTGTATATCAGGGACGAATACGCGTCGGTGACCAGGCCGGTAAAGGAACTGAAGGCTTTCAAACGCATATTCCTTAAGAACGGCGAAAGCGCCACCGTGACCTTCGACATCACCCCCGAAATGCTCCAATGCTTCGGTGCCGAAAACCGCTGGAGCGTCGAGCCAGGTGAATTCACGATCATGGTCGGATCCTCATCAGCGGACGAGGATCTGCAAGCTATAAGCTATGTTGTGGAGGGATAGGATCCCCGCGGAAGTCGACGGGATACTGGGCACCAGTCTCCTCCAACTTTAAAATCATCTCATTCAATAACTTCCGCACCCTGCCAGGGCGTCTGGAAGACAGATCCCTTGTCTCAAAAGGATCCCTCTTGAGATTGAACAAGGAACACTGCGGCTTCTCCGGATGATTGGGATTATAATAATAGATCAGTTTCCATTTATCGTGGCGCCACACAGTGAAATAGCTACCCCTATGCTCATGAGGAAAATGCATCAGGAACTCGTCCTTATGACTCGCGGGCTCCGGCCCTCCCCCAAGAAGAGGACTTAAATCCTGGCCATCCACAGCATGGTCTGAAGGAATATCGGCCCCGACAAATGCCGCCAAAGTCGGATAAATATCGCAAATGGAAGCCACCTCTGTCCTGACAATATCAGGCTTGATCGGGAGTCTGGCCTGCGATGGATTGTCCTCCGGAGCGGCCCAGGCAATAATACACGGAACCCTCATACCACCCTCGAACTCAGTGCCTTTCATGCCTCGCAAAGGAGCGCTGGAGCAATAATCCCGGTCCGTCCCGAGATAAAGACCTGTCCCATTATCTCCCATGAATATCACCAAAGTATTACCGGCTATCCCTTTCTCCACCAAATGGTCAAGAATATCCCCGAGAGACTTGTCCATACCCTCAATCAACGTCGCGAAGCCTTTGGCATTGGCTGGCTTAGAATCGTCACCCTCATAATGGCTTATGAATCTCGGGTCGGTCTGATGAGGAGTATGAACGGCATAATGGGACATGTACAGGAAAAACGGAGAACCATCCTCAACCGCTTCGTCAATCTGCCCAAGTGCCTCAAGAGTAAGAGCTTCCGTAAGGAATGTGTCTGTTCCATGGTACTTGTCCAGCCCCGGGACAGCCCTCGGCTTATAACCTTTAAGAAGGCCATAGCCATCTTCTCCGAAATAACTCCCCGGCTCCCCGATAGAAGATCCCGCGATGTTAATATCAAATCCGACTTTAAGCGGATCCGCCGCAGGAGATTCATTGTTACCCAGATGGGCTTTCCCTACATGGATCGTACGGTAACCCTGGCCAGAAAGAAGACGAGGGAGGGTATAATCTTCCGGAGATAACCCGTCCCAACCCCAACCATAAGGACCATAGGTGTTTCGGTTGTCACTTTCCGAATTGATCCAATTCGTGGTGTGATGCCTGGCTGAGTATTGCCCGGTCATAAGGGAGACCCTAGAGGGGGAACTGACACTCATCGCATAGAACTGAGTGAATCTAACGCCTTGGGAAGCAAGACGTTCCATGCCAGGAGTGCGGTACCAATCATTGAAAGGATATCTCTCGGGGTTTCCGTGCTTATCGGTGATGAAAGGGACACTTGTGTCCATCGGCCCCATATCATCAGTAAGGAACACTATGATATTCGGCCTGTCTTGAGCTTTCATGGCCAAACTTCCTGCCATCAGCATGAAAGCTCCCGGAATATATCTGGAAGGTCTCATCTTCTATTTGGCGGTCAGGAGACACTCCTGGCCAGGCTTAAGGGTTACTGTCGTGAGGAAATATGCTCCATCTTTTTTCGTCCTGGAGGAGGCTCCTTTGACTTTGACCGGAACCGAGGTGCGGACAGCGATTTTTGAGGAGCCACCCAAGGTGACAGGGGAATATCTCAATGCTGCTGTCTTGAGTTTTCCACCAGCCCAACTCATATCGACCGACACTGCTCCCCTGGCCTTCAAACCTTGGACAGAACCATCTTCCCAGAGTGACGGAAGAGCCGGAAGCAGGTGAATCTCACCGTTTTGGCTCTGGAGAAGCATCTCTCCTATTCCAGCGACACTTCCGAAATTACCGTCAATCTGGAACGGCGGATGGGTGTCCCAAAGATTCGGGAGCGTGGATTTGCTGAGCAGTTCCCGATACATCTTGTGGGCGTGGTCACCGTCCAAAAGTCTTGACCAGAAACAGATTTTCCAAGCCTTGCTCCAGCCTGTTCCTCCGTCTCCTCTTCTTTCAAGAGTCTTGACAGCAGCATGGGCAAGTTCAGGAGTCGTCAGAGGGGAAATCTCATGACCGGGATGCAGGCCGAAAAGATGGGAGACATGACGGTGTTCCGGCTCCACATCTTTCCAATCCTTGTACCATTCGACAAGATTTCCGGCGGCACCGATCTGCAGAGGATGCAAGTTGTCCCGATAGTGGATCCACTTGGCCCTGAGCTCAGGATCGACACCCAGAACCTCAGACGCCTCAATCACGTCTGTGAACAACTCCCAGCATATCTCCAGATCCATAGCGGACCCGATAGTGACTTGCCCCCGGTTGCCATTGTCATCGATGAAAGTATTCTCAGGGGAGGTGGATGGAGATGTGATATATTTCCCGTCTTTCTCGATCAGCCAGTCCATAAGGAACTCAGCGGAGCCTTTGAGCAGGGGATATGCGGTCCCGGCCAGGTAGGCCTTATCCTCGGTGAACAGATAATGCTCATAAAGATGGGTGCAAAGCCAGGGACCAGCCATCACGTAATTGGCCCATGAGGGACTTCCGGCCTTGTCTCCCACAGGGTTGGCGGCGCACCAGATGTCGCTGTTATGGTGGACTGTCCAACCGCCCATATTGTACATATTCTTAACTATTTCCGCACCTGCGACCGAGCTGTTCTTGATGAACTCGATAAGAGGCAGGGCTGTCTGGCTCAAGCCGAGAGGCTCGGCTGGCCAATAGTTCATCTGGACGTTGATATTGGTGTGCAGGTCGCTTCCCCAGGCCGGGTGACGGTCTTTGCACCAAAGGCCCTGGAGATTGCAAGGAACTTCGCTGTCTTCGCGGGATGAGGAGATGAGGAGGTAGCGGCCGAACTGGAAGTAAAGAGTCTCCAGATACAGATCCTCCGCTCCCGCGGCATAGGCCTCCAGACGTTTGTCAGTCGTCATGTTCAGTTCGCTTTGGGCCGGAGCGCTGTCCGAGCCCGGCCGCGTCCATTCTCGCGTCGCCCCTCGACTAAGCTCGGGGCTCGCTGCGGCTGAGTACGGCCTAAGCTCGGCAGCGCCTCCGGCGGGCCCGAGAACCAGCTTAACAGTGCCGAAAAGCTTCTGGTAATCAGCGATATGGGCGTTTCGGAGCTCTGCCAGGTCCTTCTTCTCAGCCTTGGTTATAAACGACTCCGCAAGCGCGTTCTCATCTCGTCCCTCGATGTCCGGCCTCTTATCAAACCCGTTGAAACTAGTCGCCGCACTGACAAGAATCAACACATCGGAAGCGCCAGAGACATGCAGGCAAGGGCTGGTGTAGACCTGCCCGTCGCAACGTACCACCTTGACCCTGAATTGGTAACGCATGCCTTTCTCTCCATTTGGACCAACTTGCCACTTTGAAAAAGGCTCCTCCCATTTCGTGCTCTGGTAATATCCGACCTGTCCCTTGACAAGATACTCATTCGAAGAAAGGCTCTGGACAGTGCTGCCGTCCCACATTGTCGCCCCATCGAGATCGAACTCCAGCTTCCCTTCCTCAGAAGAAGTGAGGTGCATCACCATCACCCGGTCAGGATGGGAAACGAATATCTCCCTGGAGTATTCCACACCATCCACAACGAAACTTGTCGTGGCGATGGCATTGTCGAGATCAAGGGTGCGGAGATAGCCTTCAATGGAGCTGGTCTTGCTCTCGGGAAGGGCTGCGTTATTGCCGCTGTAATCGAACACAAGGACGTCATTGTCAAAGCTTTGACGCAGGTGCAAAGTGCCCATCGGAAGGTATGAGTTGACATATTTACCTTGGAGGCCCATGACCTTTTTCTCCGCTCCGATCCAATCCTCTTTCTCCAGAAGGGCCCTGACCTCGGCCAACAATTCCGGGCCTCCGGTCGGGACAGGGTTATTATCAGGATTGGCGCAGCCTCCCCAAAGGGAGCCCTCATTCAGCCATATCAGGTCATCGGCGACACCACCCGACACGGTCGCCCCGAGATGCCCATTGCCTAATGGAAGCGCCTCCTCAAACCTTGTCGCAGGTTTGTCATACCTCAAAACCAGCCTCTGTCCCGAGGCACACACACAAGCCAACAAAGTGGCCAAAACAACCATCAATCGTCTCATATCTTAAATATAACTATTTTTCATAAACCGAAAAAGACCGGATAATCGGACGGCGTTTGCAGAAACAGCGTCGCTAATATGAATAAACCACGAAATCTCATTTTATAAATCATATTTGTCCATGAAAAGGCCGAAGTTGTTGATGATGGGAGAAGCGAAAGATGAGACGTTGACTTCAATCTTTGATGTGGTTACAGTCTCAACAGGAACTATCCTCTTGAAGCCGATAGTAGTCTCGGAAGCAATCTCTTTCCAAGAACCATCGGCAGTCAACACTTTGATAGTGAAGGCTTTTATTCTTTGTCCTAGAGGAATATATTCTTGAAGAAGAATCCGGTTGAAAGTCTTTTCAGTCCCAAGGTCGAATGTCAAAACCGCATCATTTATCCCGTCCGGAGCAGCCCAGTAGGAGTCGTAATCTCCATCAAGAATATTGGCAGCCTTGAATTCACGACCTCTGTTGGAGGAAGCCTTAACCGTCGCTCCCTCAGCGAGATTGGTGCTGAATATCTCTTTTATAGCCGATCCGAATTCCATCAAACGGACTGAGTCAGCCGGATGAATGTGACCCGTGATGTCCGGGGCGACTCCAAGAAGAAGGAGGGAATTGCGTCCGACGCTTGTGTTGTAAATACTGACCAGTTCCTGTAGGGACTTGACCTTGTCGTTCTCGCTCTCCCTCCAAAACCAACCCAGACGTAAAGGAACATCGGTTTCCGCTGGTACCCAGGCATTTCCGTGAATATTGCCAATCTGGAGAGTATCTCCCGGGGGAGCTCCGGCACCAGCGGTGAAACCTTCCGGTGAGAATGTGCTCCAGTTGGTTCTTCCGGCTATTCCGCTTTCGTTCCCGACCCAGCGGCAACCGGGACCAACATCGCTGAACATCACGGCTTCAGGCTGGTATTTCAAAACAGTCTCGTGGAAACGATCCCAGTCGTAGACTTGCCTCTTTCCATTCGGGCCTTCGCCGCACGCCCCATCAAACCATTCCTCGAACACACTGCCGTAACGACCATCCAGGGCACTTTCCAAAGTCCTGACATAGACATCGTTATATTCAGGAGTACCATAATGCGGATCATTGCGGTCCCATGGCGATATATAGATTCCGAATTTGAGCCCTTCTGCCGCACAGGCATCCGAGAGTTCCTTCAGCACATCACCCTTGCCGTCTTTCCAAGGACTGTTGGCCACTGTGTGGGTGCTCTCCGGGTTAGGCCAGAGACAGAACCCGTCGTGATGTTTCGCCACGATTATCAACCCCTTGAATCCGGCCGCCTTGGCGATAGAGACCCATTGTTCACAATCAAGATCAGAGGGATTGAAAATATCCTCGGATTCCGTCCCGAGCCCCCACTCCATCCCAGTGAAAGTGTTCGGCCCGAAGCAGACAAGGAAGTTCATTTCCATCTTCTGCCATTCGACTTGCTGGGGTGAAGGGACAGCTCCGTATGGCTCAGGAGCCTTTTGGGCACAAGCCGAGAAAAGGATTACCGCAAGTATGGTAATATAGTGCTTACAATTTGACATCCACATAGTTAGGATAATGATCTGTCAGCGGGAGGGTGTATTCATCCATGACGCAATAATAGGTGAGTACATCCGTTCCTTCCTTGGCGTTGTGGATGAAGAAATGATCCAAGGCTCCTGTGGCCCGGTCCGGACCCTTTCTGGAACTCTCGGCCGAAAATGCCTTCGCGTCACAACGGTGATGTCCGTTATGGTTGTCACCGAATACCTTAGCCACCTTATAGCATGGCAAGTAGCCATCATCAAGAAGTTGGCGGATAGGGACAGTGTCTTCCTCACAGTTCATATCGCCCATCAGGAAAATAACGCAGTCATATTCAGCCTTCAAGGCATCGGCTTCGGCCATCATAAGGCGGATTTGGGATGCCCTGGCCATGTTGCTTCCGGGCTGGGCTTCATCGGGTCTCCACCAAAGGTGGGTATTGAGAATGGCGAAAACCTTATCGGTTTCTTTATGACGGAAGACCGCTGAGGTAAAAGACTTGGTGTTGGCGTTACTGTACTGCTTGGGGGTGTAAAGGTTATATCTTACCTTGATGAGCTCCACAACCGTGCTGTCATAAAAAACCGGTGTGAAATTCCAGGAACCATCTGACTCACAAGCGTTTGTGAATCCTTGTTCCCTAAGTTTCGGGGCCAGGTGCCCGTCCATGTGGGATGAATATTCCTGAAGGGTGACAATGTCGGGCTTGTAGTCCGAGACCAGTTTGGCGAAACCGATACTACGGACCGAATCTCTCGGATCCACGCCAAGAGGAACCCACGCCTCCGGAATCGACTCACCATCATTCTGCCAAATATTGTCGTCAAATATTCTAAGATTCGTCCCTTCGCACCGTATCGCGGGATCGGTCACAGGCTCGAACTTCAACTCAGGAAGCACACGAACTTTATAAAGCCTCCAATCCGGATTGAAATTAAGCACTTTATCCGGATTGACACAGTAGACATGGTTTGTCCACCAGCTGGTCTCGGCGATCGTGTAAATGAATCTTTCGCTGGCTTTGTCATAGTTAAGCGACTTGACATGTTGCTTCCCTTCCATAGGAGCGAATGGAGAAAATGATTTCCCGATTATATCGAACACATAGACACCTCCGCTGTTCGTCACGATCAAACCATCTTCCCCGGCAGGAGATAGCTCATGTCCGCCGACTCCCGGCAATGAATATTTCTCCTCCAACACCAGGGAAGGCGTGGTGGAGTCCCAATCCTTAAGGGCATATTTCCTAAGCTCATCGAATCCGAGAGCGAATAGACGCTGATACTTTTCAGACCAAACTACACCGTGTCCGCTGTATAATGTATCCTTCCAAACGCACACATCCGGTTTGGACACATCGTAAATCTCCAAGCTGTTACCTTTGGGATTAGTGGAATTAGCTACGGCAATCCTGTCTCCGGGCAGTTTGTCCGCAGAATGAGACATAGGTGTCAGCGCATAAAAAAGGCACTTCTTGGTGGCGATGTCCAGAAGCAACGTCCCTCCAGCTGATGAGGTCAACAAAAGATGTTCACCTCCGTCCACAGGCTTGCAATCGTCCAGGACCCGCATGGCGTCACGGTACACATCCGGAATCTGTCCATAGGTCTCAAAAACATTCCAGTGCCAGATGACTGCCAGGGATTCTTCTGTAGATTTTGCCACATCGACAATGTATAAATCCTGGTCGCCACAAGCGACGACATAATCTCCCCATGCGGAAGGGGTTGATTTCTTTTCAGAATCGCAGCCAGCTGAAAACAACAGCGCTATGGCCGCGAAGAGTATAATCGAGCGTTTCATAACTCACGTACAAGATTAAACCATTCGGAAGAAGTTTTAATGTCAGCCTTTGACCAACAGGAACCAACACAGTATGAAAGAGTTCCGCCAGAAGGAATATCTTTTAGCAAGAGAGCGTGGTCGAGTTCCTCGGACACCAGGGTAGAGTCAGCATCCGGCACGACTATCGCCACACCGATCAGCCCATCCTCAGGCTCCACGCTTTGGTCGGAGGCATATTCCCAAATGGCTAGACGGTCGCTCACCTCAAGTTGGTCATGGACAGTATTCTGCTCGCCATGCAGTTTGAATCCGGCGGCTATAGTGAGGATGTCCGTTCCGGAATAAGTGTAAGTGTCATCAACCTTTATGAAATATGTCCCGGCTTTCACAGTGACTTTTTTTACCAGAGAAGCGCTGACCCCGTCAGCGACCTCCCACGCGGGATAATGAAGTTCAAAAACAATCTTTTCAGGAGTCTTTTCAAGAATCTTATACGAGCGGTAATTCGTGGCCGGCCAGCAAAGCTGACCATCAATCAAGGGCACGGACGCGCCTCCTCCGAGGCTTACAGCCACCTTATAGCAATCCTTTCCGCCGTGGTCCTTGTGGTAATAATTCGCTTCTGTCAAGGCGTTAGCGTACCACTCGTCCGCGACAAGTTTTCCAGGCAGTTTAACCCAAATATCCAAGCCGGGCGAGGTCGGATTACCTTCCAGGGCCTTGCCATAGAACCGTCCCGCGATGAGATCGTTCTCGAACACGAAATCATCGGCTCTTTCCGGGACCACCCTGGCCATGACTTTCTTTTGGGCCGGAGCCTTGCACACGACAAAAGCGAGAGTGGTGGCGAGCACAAGCGTCAAAACCTTTCTCATTCTATCTCAAGTCTTTAGTCTCGCACCAGTCCATGTCATTGTAGTCATCATTCTCTCCGCACATACCCCAGATAAAGGTGTAGTTGCGGGTAGCGCAAGCGGAATGGATACTCCATTGGGGCGAGATGACGGCCTGCTCATTATGCATCCAGATGTGGCGGGTCTCTTGGGGTTCTCCCATGAAGTGGCAGACAGCCGCATCTTCGGGAAGCTCGAAGTAGAAATATACCTCCATACGACGGTCGTGAGTATGTGCGGGCATTGTGTTCCAAGTACTTCCGGGCGCAAGCTCAGTCATTCCCATTTGAAGCTGGCAGCACGGAACCACTTCTTTGACGAGCAAACGGTTGATAGTCCGCTCATTGGACTCTTCAAGGCTTCCGAGACGCATCACGACGGCATCTTTCTTGGTCACCTTCTTAACTCCCGTCTCTTTATGAGCGTTCGCCGAGCAGAAATAGAAATGAGCCGGCTTGGAAGGATCGTCGCTTTTGAATATGACATGGCGGTCACCCCTTCCGACATAAAGAGCTTCCTTGTAGTCGAGGTGGTATTCATCCTCGCCAACTTTAACCGTGCCGGCGCCGCCGACATTGATTATGCCCAGTTCCCTGCGTTGGGTGAAGTAATCCGCCCTCAAGATCTCGGGAGCAGAGAGGAGAAGCTCCTCCTGGACCGGAACAGCCCCTCCAGTGATGATACGGTCAAACATTGAATAGACCATATTGATCTCGTCAGGAGCCATGATCTTCTCAACCAGATATTCTTTACGGATACGATCGGTGTCGTAATGCTTGGCGTCGAGATTGCTCGAGGCCTGGCGAACCTCACAATTCAATTTCATATTCTTTTATTTTGGCTGTTTACCGATATATGCCAAGATGCCACCATCCACATAAAGAATGTGACCGTTGACAGCGTCTGAGGCGTGGGATGCGAGGAATACCGCCGGCCCTCCCAGCTCAGAAGGATCCAACCAGCGTCCGGCGGGTGTCTTCGCGCGGATGAATGAATCGAACGGATGGCGGCTTCCGTCCGGCTGAACCTCCCTGAGCGGAGCGGTCTGAGGCGTGGCTATATATCCCGGACCAAGTCCGTTGCATTGGATATTATATTCCCCGTACTCGGAACATATATTCCTGGTCAGCATCTTCAAGCCACCCTTTGCCGCGGCATAAGCGGAGACGGTCTCGCGGCCGAGCTCAGACATCATCGAGCAGATGTTGATGATTTTCCCTTCTCTGCGTTCCATCATCTCCGGAAGCACGGCGGCACTCATAATATATGGCCCAACAAGGTCAATGTCAATTACTTCCTGGAATTCCTCACGGCTCATCTCATGCATTGGAATACGCTTGATGATCCCGGCGTTGTTGACAAGGATATCAATCTGGCCGACCTCTTCATGGATTGTCTTCACCATGGCCGCTACAGCCTTCTCGTCCGTCACATCACAGAGATAGCCTTTGACATTCTCTATCCCGGCGGCTTTGTAATTATCCAAACCGAGTTGGAGGGTTTTTTCGTTGCGGTTATTGAATATGATTGTTTTGGCTCCGGCGGCGACGAACGCCTTGGCGATCTCGAAACCGATACCGTACGCTCCTCCGGTAATCAAGGCGTTCTTGCCCTCAAGTGAAAAGAGATTGGTCATATTTAGTGTTTTCAATTATGATAGCCCTATACAAAAGTACAAACGATCGAGGTAAAAAAGCAAAACATTTGTATTTTTGTGTACAGTGTCACAAAACATATTAACCACAACTAATCTCAAGAAATGACGTTCATAAATGACAACTTCATGCTTGGCAACGAGACCGCAAGGATGTTGTACCGCGAGCATGCCGCCAAAATGCCTATCATCGACTATCATTGCCATCTGATTCCCAAGCAGATAGCTGAAAACATCCAGTTCAGGGATATTACCCGACTTTGGCTTGTCGACGGCCATGCCGGCGACCATTACAAGTGGCGCGCGATGAGGGCGAACGGAGTTCCTGAAGAGTATATCACAGGAGGCACCAAGTCATCATGGGAGATATTCGAGAAATGGGCTGAGACGATACCCTATACCATGCGGAACCCGCTCTACCATTGGACTCATCTTGAGCTCAGCAGGGTATTTGGCATTGACAAACTCTTGAGCCCAAAGACGGCTAGGGAGATTTTTGAAGAGTGTAACGCGAAGCTGGCGACAGAGGAGTTCCGTGGTCAGGCCCTTATACGAAAGTTCAATGTCGAGGTTGTCTGCACTACCGACGATCCGGCTGACGACCTTCGTTGGCACAAGATGATAGTCGAGAAACCATTCGGTACCAAGGTGTTACCGGCATGGAGGCCTGATAAGGCAATGGCCGTTGAAGACCCGCAGAGCTATAAAGAGTACCTGAAAAAGCTTGGTGAGGCCGCGGACAAGAATATAGATTCTTACACCGACCTTATTGAAGCCCTGCAAAAACGTCATGATTTCTTCGAGTCCATGGGCTGCAAGCTCTCAGATCATGGGATGGACACCTTCTACGGAGCTGATTATACGCATCTTGAGATAGAGCTTATATTCAAGAAAGTGCTTCTCGGGAAGGCTCCCGGGCCGAAGGAGATTGAGAAGTTCCGCAGCGCGTTCCTTCACGACATGGCTGTCATGGATGCGGAGTCTGGTTGGGCGCAGCAGTTCCATGTGGGTCCCTTGCGCAACAACAACTCCAAAATGTTCAAACTGATCGGCCCCGACACTGGATTCGATGCCATCGGAGACCTTCCTGTCGCCGCCGCCGGACATCGCTTTTTCGATCGTATCGCCGCTGAGGACAAACTCGCGAAGACCATACTTTATTGCCTCAACCCGAAGGACAACGAGGTCATGATGGCTATGGCATATACTTTCAACGACGGGACCTTCCCCGGAAAGATGCAGTTCGGTTCAGCATGGTGGTTCCTGGATCAGGAAGACGGGATGAGAAAGCAGATAAACGCTCTTTCATCACAAGGCTTGTTAGGCCGGTTCGTGGGAATGCTAACGGACTCTCGCAGTTTCATTAGCTATCCCCGCCATGAATATTTCCGCAGAATCCTTTGCGATGTGATCGGAAATGATGTGGAAAACGGCAAGCTGCCTGCCTCAGAGCTCGATTTTATAGGGAAGATGGTAGAAGACATCAGCTATAACAACGCGAAGAATTACTTTGCTTTCTAATATGCCACGAGTCATCACTTTCGGAGAGATAATGCTCCGCCTCTCGACACCTGGTCACCTGCGTTTCCCGCAGGCGAGGCAGTTCGATGCCACTTTCGGAGGCGGCGAGGCAAATGTGGCTGTATCTCTGGCGAATTATGGCTTTGACGCTCAATTCGTGACCCGTTTCCCCGAGAATGACATCGCGAAAAGCTGCATCCGAGATCTACATTCCTATGGTGTAGGAACCGACTTCTGTGTTTTCGGCGGCGAGCGTCTGGGAATATATTTCCTGGAGACGGGTGCGGTCGCCCGCCCGAGCAAGGTGATCTATGACAGGGCTCATTCGGCAATCTCGACCATCGAGACCGGAATGATTGACTGGGACAAGGTTTTCGAAGGCGCGGACTGGTTCCACTGGACCGGAATTACCCCGGCTTTAAGCCAGGGTGCCGCTGATGTGTGCCTGGAGGCGATTAAGGCCGCTAACCGCTTGGGTGTCACAGTATCCTGCGACCTCAACTACCGCAAGAATCTATGGAAATACGACAAGAAAGCGTCTGAGATTATGCCCGCGCTTGTCGAAGGTTGTGATATCATCCTTGGCAACGAGGAAGATGCGGACAATGTATTCGGAATCAAGCCGGAAGGATTTGATGTGACGGCAACCGGCGGCGCTATTGACCAAAGGAGGTTCCAGAGCGTAGGCGAACAGTTGATGACAAGGTTTCCCAGGGCCAGGAAGGTTATCATTACCCTTCGTGGCTCGATCAATGCCAACCACAACACTTGGGGCGGAGTCCTATGGAACGGAAGAAACCTTTATCAATCACCGCGTTACGATATCACCCATATCGTTGACAGGGTCGGGGGCGGAGACAGCTTCATGGGAGGCCTTATCTATGGTCTGCTAACATATTCAGGAGATGACCAAAAAGCTCTCAACTTCGCGGCCGCTGCCTCCTGTCTTAAACATACGATATTCGGAGACTACAATCAGGTGACGGCCGAGGAAGTGGAGAGCCTGATGAATGGCAACGGTTCTGGCCGGGTGTCCCGCTAGGTGTCATTCTGAGAGAAGCGAATAATCTAAAAATGAATTATTTATGGCAAAATATAGCAAACTTCAAGTGATTCAGACAATAACGGAGACGGGTTTGGTCCCCGTCTTCTACAACGCTGATGTCGAACTAAGCAAAAAAGTCTTGAAGGCTTGTTATGATGGAGGTGTTAGAGTATTCGAGTTCACAAACAGAGGCGATTTCGCCCAGGAGGTATTCACTGAACTCATTAAATATGCCAACAACGAACTTCCAGGGTTGATTCTGGGTATCGGATCTGTAGTGGATCCGGAGACCGCGGCTTTGTATATTCAGTTAGGAGCGAACTTCGTAGTAGGCCCGCTTTTCAATCCGGAAATCGCACCGATCTGCAACCGCAGGCTTATTCCCTATTGCCCCGGATGCGCCACTCCAAGCGAAATTGGAGCCGCCCAGCAGGCCGGTTGTGACATATGCAAGGTGTTCCCCGGAGACGTTCTCGGGCCGGCTTTCGTGAAAGCGATCAAAGCTCCGATGCCTTGGAGCCAACTGATGATAACGGGGGGAGTCAAACCCACCAAAGAGAACCTCGAGGCCTGGTTCAAGGCAGGTGCGACATGCGTAGGCATGGGTTCCAACTTGTTCCCGAAAGAAGTCATCGCGGCAGGTGAATGGAGTAGGATATCCGAGCTTTGCGCCCAAACATTGGAAATAATAAAATCACTAAGATAAAATGTCAACACAGAAAAAACTGATGACCGATTGGAGATGGTGGATATGCAGCCTTCTCTTCGTCGCCACGACTGTCAACTACCTTGACCGTCAGGTACTTTCGCTCACATATGAGGAATTCATCAAACCGGAATTCCACTGGTCTGACGCCAATTACGGTACAATCACCTCATTCTTTTCCATTCTTTACGCCATCGCATGCCTGTTCGCCGGCAAATTCGTGGACTGGATGGGAACCAAGAAAGGCTACTTGATTGCCATTGGGGTCTGGTCAGCTGGTGCCGTGATGCACGCCGCTTGCGGTTGGGCGACAGCGCACATGGGTGGCTTTGAGTCAGTCGCGGCCATGAGGGCTGTTGAGGCCGGATCGAACGCGGCTTTGGCCGTAGCCACAACTTCGGTTTATTTATTCCTGCTATGTCGAGGAATACTCGCGTTAGGTGAGGCAGGCAACTTCCCAGCCGCCATCAAGGTAACGGCTGAATATTTCCCGAAGAAGGACAGGGCTTTCGCCACGTCAATCTTCAATGCGGGGGCGTCCGTGGGAGCCTTGGCCGCTCCGCTTTGCATTCCTCCGCTCGCTAAAGCTTTCGGTTGGGAATGGGCTTTCATCATCATTGGTGGACTTGGTTTCATCTGGATGTTCTTCTGGAACTTCATGTATGACAAGCCTGAGAAGAGCAAGCATGTGAATGAGGCCGAGTTGGAATACATCCTCCAGGATGACGCCGCGGACGAGGCGGAGAAAGCCGCCCTGGCACAGGAAAAGAGCATTCCGTTCATCCAGGCGTTCAAATATCGCCAGACCTGGTCTTTCATAGTCGGTAAGTTCCTGACTGACGGTGTGTGGTGGTTCTTCCTGTTCTGGGCTCCCTCGTATTTCAGCAACCAGTTCGGAGCCCCGGCAACCTCCGCTAAAGGACAAGCATTGATATTCACTCTATATGCCATTGTCACAGTGGTTTCCCTTATCGGAGGCTACCTCCCGAAATTGTTCGTGGAGAAGAAGGGTATGCATCCGTATTCAGGACGTATGCTGGCGATGCTCCTTTTCGCCTTCATCCCGCTTTGCTCCTTGTTCGCGCAGCCACTGGGAGTCCATTTCAACTCCCCTTGGTGGCCAGCGATCCTGATCGGCCTAGCCGCGGCCGGACACCAAGCTTGGTCGGCCAATATCTTCTCAACGGTCGGAGACATGTTTCCGAAGGGCGCGATCGCGACAATCACGGGTATCGGCGCCATGGCCGGCGGAGTAGGATCAATGATTATCCAGAAGGTTGCCGGAAACCTGTTTACTTATGCTGAGAACGCTGGAGCGGCATTCCATTTCCTTGGTTTCGAAGGCAAGCCCGCAGGGTATTTCATGGTGTTCTGCTTCTGCGGTATCGCCTATCTCCTGGCTTGGATCATAATGAGGATCCTCGTGCCGAAGTATAAACCAGTGGTGATCTAATTGATTTCCTGATATTTATGAAACGATTATTATTACTGCTTTCCGTGGTTCTTTCCCTGATTGGCTGCGGGAAGCGGTCAGCGGAGCTGAACCTATTGGTCGGAACATATACCGACACGGATAGCAAAGGAATATATTCATTCAGGTTCAACCAGGAGACAGGAGACTGCTCACCTCTTGCGGTGACCGGGATTCCGAACCCCTCATTCCTCGCGGTCACTCCGGACAACAAGACAGTTTATTCCGTCACCGAGCAACAAGTTGAAGCCTCTGTGTCCGCCTTTGGTTACAACCCCGCTGACGGAACTCTCAAACTGTTGAGCAAGCAGCCCACAAATGGCACCAGCCCTTGTCATGTCACCTATCTTGGAAAAGAGGTGGCCGCCACAAACTATTCTTCAGGCTCTTTGACCTTATTTCCCTTAGAAGGGGACGGCAAACTTAAGGAAGGCACCCTTCTGGAGTTCTTTGAGACTGGTCCCGATTCCTTGCGACAGGAAGGTTCCCATATTCATTCCTCGCAGGTCTCGCCCGACGGGAAGTTCTTGTTTGTCATAGACTTAGGCGGAGATTTTATCTATCGCTTTCCGGTCAAGGACGGAAAGGTAACGAGCGTAGAACCTACCAAAATCAAGGTTCCGGCCGGAGAAGGTCCACGCCATTTCGACTACTCAAAGGACGGACGTTTCATGTATGTGATAACCGAGCTCGAAGGTAATGTCCTGGTATATGATTATAATGACGGAGACCTCCAGCAGATACAGACCATCGAGGCCGACCCGCTCCACGCACGGGGTAGCGCAGACATACATTTCTCCCCTGACGGCAAGTTCCTGTATGCGAGCAACCGCCTTAAAGGTGACGGTATAGCTATATTCAAACAAGATAGCGAGACCGGGCTCCTTGAATATGTGGGTTATCAGGAAACCGGCATCCATCCAAGAAACTTCGCTGTCTCTCCTAACGGGAAGTATGTCCTTGTCGCCTGCCGGGACAGCGATGTGATCCAGGTGTTCTCTTGCGATCAAAAGACAGGTCTACTGAAAGACACAGGCAAAGACATCAAGGTTCCCCACCCGGTCTGCGTGATCCTGACCTCGACTTCCGCCTAGCGTCAAAAGGCAAATCTACAGTTCCTTGGATGTCGCGAGGGCGATGCCGCGGTTATTGTCCTTGTCCACGGCGCAGTAGAAATGATATACTGTGCCCTTCCATTTGACCATGCAGGGCTTATGGGCGTAGCGGTTGTCGAATGGCTCCGAAGGCTTGATCAGCGGCTCTCCGGTCCAGTCGGTCCAATGGACAAGATCATATGAGCAAGCGAAAGAGTCCCAGGCGTAATTTCTCGACTCATCCCAATTGAACCCGAAATAGAACATCACCCATAATTTGCCCATTCTCTGGACATGGGCGTCGCCGGTGATGCCCCTGTTACCGTGCTCCAGGACTGGATCTGAGCCGAACCGTTTCCAAGACACCATATCGTCACTCACGGCCATCCCGATTCTCTCGGCATTACCTAAGGCGTTGTAATACATAACGAAAGGATGCCCTGTGAGTTTCCAAGGGTCCCGAATAACGCTATTCTTGTAAATCTTGACATTATCCCACCAGGAGGCGTCAGGATCATTAGGCGACAGAATAGGCTTATCCAGCCTGTCCCACTCGTGAGGTTCGGTCGGGTTCCCTGTCGTATAAGCCATTCCTGGAGACAGGACTCCGCTC
>JAILLE010000027.1 GCA_024693285.1 Bacteroidales bacterium | reverse complement strand
AAGATTCCTATCTTTGCAATCCCAAACGAGGGCTTAGCTCAGTTGGTTTAGAGCGCTTGCTTGACAGGCAAGAGGTCGGCAGTTCAAATCTGCCAGTCCTCACAAGAAGGAAAGAGTGCCGCTTTCGGAGCGGCACTCTTTATTTTTATTATTCCGCCATGATCTCAGGAATCGAGAACGCCATATACAACCGCGCTTCCCTTCTCGTCGGCCAGGATGTGATGAAAGCCCTTAGCGAGGCAAAGGTCATCATATTCGGAGTCGGAGGAGTCGGAAGCTGGTGCGCCGAGGGCTTGGTCCGATCCGGGGTAAAACACTTGACCATAGTCGATTCCGACCGTGTCTGCATTACAAATGTCAACCGCCAGCTGATGGCCACTCCGTCCACTGTCGGACAGGTCAAGGTCGAAGCCTTGAAAGCCAGACTCCTGGAGATCAATCCCAAAGCGGATATCGAGGCGGTTCAGAAGATATATTCCTCAGAGACAGGCGAGGAATTCGGTTTGGATAATTATGACTATATCATCGACGCCATCGACTCCCTCAAAGACAAAGCGGACCTCATATTGAGAGCCACATCCACGAAAGCCGTGTTTTTCAGTTCAATGGGAGCCGCTCTGAAGATTGATCCCACCAAGGTGAAAGTGGCCGAGTTCTGGAATGTACGGGGATGCCCGCTCGGAGCGGCTATCCGGAAGAAATTCAAGAAAAATAAGACCTTCCCCTCCCACAAGTTCCTATGCGTCTATGATGAGGAAGTTCTTGAGAACAAAGGCGAACAAGAGGATCGTATAAACGGAAGCCTCGTCCATATTACCGCCATTTTCGGAATGACCCTTAGCGGCCTCGTCATCGAAGACATCTACCGCAAAACCATGTCATCCTGAGCGCCAGCGAAGGATCTTATACCTTGAGGAAAACCTTCTTCTTGTAAAGGAACCAGAGGAATAGCCATGAGACGGCGAAGTAGCCTGTCACCACTATGAGCTTGCCGAGCGGCTCAGGGCATAGGCCGGCCAATCCAGAGACGAAGAAGTTGCTGATATCATCAAAGGGGATAATTCTCTGAGCCATATAGATGGTTATCGAGTTGAGTCCAACGACCTCGAAGAACTTCGTCCAGCCCTTCCAACCACGGACATCAATCATATAATAGAACAAAGCGAAAAGCCCAAGGGAATATGCCCCCACGACCAACACGAAAGTGCTGGACCACAGTTTTTTATTGATAGGACATACAGTACTCCAGACAAGTCCGATAACCAGCATCGCCACGGCGGCCAAAGCCATATACAAAGACTTCTTGCCTCCTGATATCTTACTATCGTCCATCCTGACAAACTCACCCGTGAACATACCGAGCATAGCTGTCACGATGGCGGGGAGAAGGCTCAGCAAGCCCTCAGGATCAAACAGGCCTTTCTGATAAATATGGTTCGGGAACAGCACACGGTCTATGTATCCCACAAGGTTCCCTTCCAATGAGAAAGGGCCTGCTCCCGCGGGAGCGTCCGGTGCGGGGACAAACCTCAAAAGAAGCCAATACCCGATGAGCAAGGCGGCGGCGATCACTGCCCTGGCCTTGGGCTTGAGGTTGATGAACAGCAAAGCGGCGAACATCCAGGCGAAGCCGATACGGGCGAGGACACTGAATATTCTCAAAGTCGGAAACTTAAGCTTGAAAAACCCGTTGTAGACCAGTCCAAGAAGGAAAAGCACCAATGCTCTCCTGAATATCTTCCCATAAATCTTGCCTCTGGTAGATCCTTTAGAGACCTGTTTGGCATATGAGAACGGAAAAGATATTCCCGCGATGAAAAGGAATAACGGGAATATGGTGTCGTGGTGACGGAGGCCATCCCAGACCGCATGATGCATCTGTGTCTCAAGCCAGCATGATTCGCCGCCTGGGAAAAGGCAGCATATGGCGCTGACGATGGAAGCGAATCCCATGATAAAAATCATGTCAAAACCTCTGAGGGTATCAAGGGAAAGAAGACGTTTGCCCGGTTCCATGGCTGAAGAATTATGTGGGATAGTTGAGGTAAGAGGGTTCGAACCTCTACTGAGGGAACCAAAATCCCTAGTGCTACCATTACACCATACCTCAATTCGATTCGCGAATTTATCGAGTTTTTACTAAATTAGCAAATCAAATGAATAAGGACATGAAAGGAGTATTCGTATTTCTTGCCGACGGCTTCGAGGAAATCGAGGCTCTGGCTACTGTAGACATTCTCCGCAGAGGTGGAGTCGATGTGAAAACAGTCTCCATAACCCACGACAGGACTGTCCGCGGAGCCCATGGAATCCCTGTCATAGCTGACTGGAACCGGGATGAGTTCGATGGCTGCCAGATTCCCGGCTCAGATCCGGCGGATGCCATGATATTTCCTGGAGGCCTGCCTGGGGCCAAGAATCTCGCTGAAGACTTCTATCTTATGGAACAGGCCAAGGAGCATTTCTCGGCTGGAGGGACTGTCGCCGCGATATGCGCAGCTCCGGGCCTTGTCGTCTCCCAACTTCCTGATATTGAAGGAAAGAAGGTCACCTGCTACGACGGTTTCGAGGAGGCCCTTATGAACGAGGGCGCCGAATACACCGGCGAGCCTGCGGAGACTGACGGCAATCTCATCACAGGCCGCGGGCCCGGATGCGCCGTAAGATTCGCGGTGGAAATTGTCAGGAAACTTAGAGGTGACGAAGTGGCGGAGAAGGTTTTCGCCGGACTGCTCGCCTAACGACGAACGATGACCCTCTCTATTCTTCGAGGGACGGAAGCCATTATCTCATAAGGGATTGTGTCAAGAATCCCAGCCAACTCGGTGACAGTCGGGTCCTCTCCGAATATTGTCACCGTGTCCCCAACGTTGCAATCGATTCCGGTCACATCCAGCATGCACATGTCCATACAAATATTCCCGATAGTCGGGACCCTGTGACCATTGAGGTTGAAACTGGCCTTGCCGCAGCCAAGATGCCTGTCAATGCCGTCGGCGTAACCGACCGGAATAGTGGCGATCCTGGTTCCCTCAGGAGCGATAATCCCATGCTGGCCATATCCGATAGCCCCGTCTCCCTGGCGTAATTCCTTTATCTGAAGCACCTTGACCTTAAGCGAAGCGACAGGTTTCAAATGGACGTCGGGCAGAGCGCTGATCCCATATATTCCTACTCCTAGCCTTACCATATCGTGCTGGAACTGGGGGAAGCGCTCGATACCAGCGGAGTTCAGGAGATGGTACATAGGATGGTATCCTATGGTGTCTTCAATCAAGGCGGCGTTCCGCTCGAACAACTTGGCCTGACCCAACGTGAAAGAATCCATCGCCGGATCCTCAGCGACACATAGATGGGAATATATGGACTTGACCTTGATCTCCCGGCATTCCTCGAGATAATCCATCAGTTCGGGAAGTTCACTGGTCATGAAACCGAGCCTGTGCATGCCTGTATCCAGCTTCAGATGGATCGGGAAATCTTCAATCCCCCTTGACTGCAAGACAGCCACCAAAGCCTTGAGAGTGAACATGTTCGGAATTCCAGGCTCAAGACGGTTATCAATAATCTCATCAAAGAAGTCAGTGCCGGCAGTGAGAACCAGGATCGGGAGACTGATACCTGCCTGCCTCAGTTCGATTCCTTCCACTGGAAGAGCCACCGCAAGGTAGTCAGCGCCGGCGTTTTGCATCATCAGAGAGAACTCTACCGCCCCGTGTCCGTAAGCGTTGGCTTTGACAAGCACAAGCATCCTGGTCGAGCGATCAAGCTTCGACCGGAAGTACCTGTAGTTGTCAAGGCAGTTGGGAAGATTGAGTTCCAGCCTTGAGAAGTCTGTGGCGCTGTTTGACATCCTTTATTCCGGGATAATTATGACAAATTTACTGCTTTTCTGACAAAATCAGCGCTAAAATCACTACATTTGAGAGATGGCTCGCTGTTTGCGAGGCTGGAAACTATCAGAAACCAATAAAAGGAAAGAATATGAGTTACGGATTGATATGGATTATCACTATTATGGTGATGGTACTGAGCTACGTGGTACAAGCCAGACTCAACAGCAGGTTTGACGAGTATTCCCAAGTTCCTACCTCGAACAGGATGACAGGAGCGGAGGTCGCTCGGAAAATGTTGATGGACAACGGGATAACTGATGTTCAGATTACCTGCGTGCCAGGCAAGCTCACGGATCATTACAACCCCCAGACTAAGACTGTCAACCTTAGTGAGGCTGTCTACGGCCAGAGAAGCATCGCCGCCGCTGCCGTTGCCGCGCATGAATGCGGTCACGTCATTCAGCACGCGAAGGGTTACGCGCCACTCAAACTCCGTTCCGCGCTAGTCCCGGTCGTCAGTTTCTCAAGCAAATGGGTCCAGTGGGTATTGCTGGCAGGCGTTATCCTCATCAATATCACTCCGACTCTCTTGTGGCTCGGAATAGCTCTTTTCGCTATGACAACCTTCTTCAGTTTCGTCACTCTTCCAGTCGAGATCAACGCTAGCGACAGGGCTGTCAAATGGCTTGAGAGTGCCGGGATCACCAATTATGAGACAAAGCCTATGGCTGTGGACGCCTTGAAATGGGCGGCCTGCACATACGTCATCGCCGCCATAGGTTCCCTGGCGACTCTTTTATACTACATCGGAATGGCCAACCGCCGCTAGAAAAGGGTCGGATGGCTGTCTGAAAGCTGTTCCAGCACCGTCGCGAGGGTAGCTTCCCTGAATATGGCTGAACGAGCCTTGACACCAAATCGGTCGCAGTATTCCTTTACTGCGGCCATTTCGCTATCATTCAAATAGATAACCTGACGATGGCGACGCTTTAGCGCCTCCCTGCTCTTCTGGAAAATGTCCGGATTCACTGCCGGAGCCTTCTTTTTCTTCCTTGCCAAAACTCGAAGTGTTAGGACGAACTGTTACTGATTATCACAAAAATAATTATTTTTGTCAAAATATTATCATCCCGACCACATGGACAACAAAGTATTGATCTTCTCGGCACCGTCCGGATCCGGAAAAAGCACGATAGTGAACCATATTCTCGGACTCTATCCGGATTCAATGGAATTCTCAGTCTCCGCCACTTCCAGGGCACCCAGAGGCGAGGAACAGCATGGACGCGAGTACTATTTCCTCACTACCGAGGAGTTCCGCGAAATGATTGCCCAGGACAAATTCGTGGAATTCGAGGAAGTCTACGAAGGCAGGTTCTACGGCACCCTCAAATCAGAGTGCGAGAGGATCTGGGCAGCGGGCCATGTCATCATATTCGATGTCGATGTCAAAGGCGGGGTGAACCTGAAGAAGTATTTCGGAGATGCCGCACTGGCTGTTTTTATCAAGGCTCCCTCAGTGGAAGTACTTCGGGAAAGGCTTGTTAAAAGAGGCACCGACTCCCCCGAGGCTATTGAGGAAAGGATAGCGAAAGCTGAGGAAGAGATGGCCTACGCTCCCAAGTTCGATTATGTTCTGGTCAACGATGACCTCAACACCGCCTATGCCGAGTCGGAGAAAGTAGTCGAAGACTTCCTTGATGACGGCAGGCTTAACTACTCAACCTTCATCTGATGCGTATCGCTGTCTACTCGGGTTCTTTCAACCCCCTTCACATTGGCCACCAGGCCATTATGGACTATCTCACCAGAGAGAAGGAATATGATTGGGTGTACCTTGTAGTGTCCCCGAAGAATCCGATCAAGACCACAATCAGCGCCGACACGGCGGAAGCCAGATACAAGGCGGCCATAGAGGCCGTCAAAAGACATCCCGAACTTCACGTATGGGTGGACGACATTGAGCTCCGGATGCCCCCCCCGCAATACACGATTAAGACCTTGGATGCCCTCAAGCAAAGGGAGCCGGAGAATGATTTCACCCTTGTGATGGGCGCCGATAACCTGGAGAACATCCATCGTTGGAGAGATTTCCAGCGTATTCTTGCCGAATATGGTGTCGCTGTCTATCCACGCAAAGGCTATGACCATGATCTGATCAAGGCCAGGCTGATTGAGGAGTGCCGCCGGTTCCCCGCACCTTATGTACTGGATGCCAACGAGTTCGCTGAGGAAGGTCAGAGGAACCTGGAGGAAACTCTCCGGGACACATACAATATTGAGATACTTGACGCCCCGATCGTGGACATATCCTCAACCCAGATCCGAGAGGGCCTGGCCGAGGGGAAGGATATGTCGGAGTGGATGATGTAAAATACATGCTATGGCAAACACTGTGAGAAGGAATTTCCCTGTCCAAGGGATGGGCTGCGCCGCTTGCGTGGCTCGAGTGCAAGGAACAATCAAGAGCCTGGAAGGGGTCAGTGACTGCAATGTCTCCCTGGCCTCCAACACTGCCCAAGTGGATTTCAATCCCAAGACAATTACTCCAGCCGAAATCAAAAAAGCCGTCCAGGACGCCGGCTACGACTTGATTGTGGTCGAAGGAGACGATTCTGACGACGAGGCCGACTCGGAAGCGGAACGACAGCGGGAGGACCATCTCAGATTCCTCATCAGGGACGCGAGGCTCGCCATCATCCTGGCCCTCCTGGTAATGCTTCTGGGAATGGGATTCGGCGACTTTCCCTGGAAAGGTCTAATAATCTGGGCATTAGCCACACCAGTGGTATTCTGGTGCGGAAGAAGGTTCATAACCACGGCTTGGAAACAAGCCAGGCACGGTTCCGCCAGCATGGACACTCTTGTGGCCCTTTCAATCCTGATTTCATATTCATTCAGCGTTTTCAATCTTTTATTCCCTGGAGTCTGGACCTCAAGGGGGCTGGAGGCGCACCTGTACTTTGAGTCATCCACTATGATTGTGGCTTTCATCCTGATCGGACGTGTTCTGGAGGAGAAGGCCAAACATAGCACCAGCTCGGCTATCCGCAGCCTCGCCGGCCTTCAGCCCAAGAGCGTGAGTCTCAATCCGGGAGATGAATACACTGTCAATCCCGGCGAGAGGATTCCGGCCGACGGGGAAGTTCTGGAAGGTGACTCTTATGTGGATGAGAGCATGCTCACAGGAGAGCCGGTGGCAAACCACAAAACCGCTGGTTCCAAAGTATTTACGGGCACAATGAACCAAAGGGGCTCATTCGTGATGAGGGCTGAGAAGGTCGGCAAAGACACGATGCTGTCCTCAATCATCAAGATGGTCCGGGACGCCCAAGGAAGCAAGGCCAGAATACAGCAGACCGTAGACAAGGTGGCGGCCGTATTCGTGCCGGTTATTATAGGAATATCAATCATTACCTTATTGTGCTGGATATTCCTGGCTCCTTCTGACGGTGTGGCGAGAGGCCTGCTGGCTATGGTGACCGTACTGGTCATAGCGTGCCCCTGTTCTTTGGGTCTGGCCACTCCGACCGCCCTTACCGCGGGAATCGGGAATTGCGCCAGGAAAGGAATCCTAATCAAAGACGCAGACTCCCTTCAGGTAGCGAAAAACATTGATACCGTGGTGCTTGACAAGACCGGAACCCTCACCAAAGGACTCGCGGCCGATGTGGTTCCATCGGCGGACATGGAGTTTGAGGATGAGATCAAAGAGTCTTCCGCTGAGGCTGTAGCTGAACTGAAAAGGATGGGCTTGGATGTATTCATGCTTTCTGGCGACAATGCGGAAAGAGCCGGAAAGGTAGCCGCGAAAGTAGGAATAGAGAATGTCATCTCTGGTGTGCTTCCCGACAGCAAGCACAAGCATATCAAAGAGTTGCAATCTCAAGGTCGAAAGGTGGCGATGGTCGGTGATGGCATCAACGACAGCCCTGCGTTGGCCGCTGCTGATCTCAGTGTGGCCATGGGTGGCGGGACCGACATAGCCATGAACGCCTCGATGGTCACCATGGTGAACTCCGACCTGAAAACGATCCCTGAGCTGATCAGGATGTCAAAAAAGACATCAACAGTGATAAAGGAGAACCTATTCTGGGCCTTCTTCTATAATATTCTGGCTGTCCCCATTGCCGCGGGAATACTTTACCCTATCAACGGCTTCCTGCTCAACCCGATGGTCGCCGCCGCCTGCATGGCACTCAGCTCAATCTGCGTCGTCACCAACTCCCTCCGGCTCAAGACCGGTGGCGTGGCCCTGCAGCGAACTTAGGAGAACGGACGTAGCGAGCGAGAGACGGGCGGCGACAAGCGTAGCGTCTGTCTGAGGGCCGAAAGGCCCGAGTTAGCGAAGCCGCCAGCCCGGCCGATGCGAGTAGTCAGGGCGACGTCTAGCGCAGGGCCAGCGCCACCGGTCTTTGTCTGCGCTGTGAGTTTTATTTTCTGACGATACGGGCGCCGAGAGCATTGAGGCGGTTCTCGATGTCTTGATAGCCTCGGTCGATCTGCTCGATATTCCCGATCTCACTTGTTCCCTTCGCCGACATCGCAGCCAAAAGCAAAGCGATACCAGCCCTGATGTCCGGCGAAAGCATACGGCCGCTCCTGAGCTGGAACTTATGGTCGTGGCCTATTACGACAGCCCTATGAGGATCGCAAAGGATTATCTGGGCACCCATGTCAATCAAGCGGTCGACAAAGAACAGACGGCTCTCGAACATCTTCTGGTGAATCAGCACACTGCCCCGGCACTGGGTCGCGACAACAAGGATTACGCTCAGAAGGTCAGGTGTGAGTCCCGGCCACGGAGCATCAGCGATAGTCATGATCGAGCCGTCCATGAAAGATTCAATCACATAGCTTTCCTGCTCCGGAACAAATATGTCATCGCCCTTCTGCTCAAGCTTGACACCAAGCCTGCGGAAACTCTCGGGAATAATACCCAGATTCGTGTACGAAGTGTCCTTAATTGTAATCGAGCTCTGGCAAAGAGCGGCCATGCCGATGAAACTACCGACCTCGATCATATCCGGAAGAATCTTATGGGACGCCCCGTAAAGGCTTGATACACCCGTGATAGTCAAAAGATTGGAACCGATACCCTCAATCTTCGCGCCCATAGCCGTCAACATCTTGGAAAGCTGCTGGATATACGGCTCGCAAGCGGCATTGTAAATCACAGTCTTCCCTTCAGCGAGACAGGCAGCCATAAGTATGTTGGCCGTACCGGTCACGGAGGCCTCATCAAGGAGCATGTACTTGCCTGTCAGGTGCTTCCCTTCAGGCAACTGAAGCCTGTAAGCCTTTCGGGTGGTGTCATAATCAAGATCGGCGCCGAGAGACATAAGGCCGGAAATATGGGTGTCAACCCTACGGCGTCCAATCTTATCTCCACCAGGCTTGGGGAACCATACCCTGCCCACTCTAGCCAGAAGCGGTCCCGCGACCATGACAGAACCTCTCAAAGTCGAGCACATCCGTACGAACTCCTGACTCTCGATGAAATCCAGTTTCAGTTTCTCCGCCTTGAAGGTATATTCTCCCTCCGATTTCCTGCAGACCTGGACACCCATCATCTGGAGCAAAGAGATAAGGTTCTTGACATCAAGTATTTCCGGGACATTGGACATCTGAACCTCCTCAGTAGTGAGAAGAACGGCGCTAATTACCTCAAGCGCCTCGTTCTTTGCTCCCTGAGGGGCTATGATCCCGCTCAGTTTATGTCCGCCTTCGATAATAAAAGAACTCATGGTTATCAGTTTTAAACATATTCGACTTCACGGTTCAGATCAACCCCGAACCTTTCTTTGACGGAAGCCCGGATGCCCTCCGCCAGCGACATCACATCCTCCGGTATCGCTGAACCCGTCCAATTCACGATCACCAACGGCTGCTTGATATAGACAGCGGCCCCTCCCCTGCTCATGCCCTTCCAACCACATTTGTCGATAAGCCATGCGGCAGGAATCTTGACAGTACCGTCTTCCAACTCAAAATGAGGCACAGGGCCCAAGGAGTCCTTATCAGCGATCTCGCGGACAATCGAGAAGGCTTCAGGAGACACGCATGGATTCCTGAAGAAGCTTCCGGCGCTGCCAAGCTCATCGACCTCCGGCAATTTGCCTTTTCGGATGGAAGTCACTGTCTCCCTAACCATCTCGGGTGTAAGCTCCGACGGGGCATCTGTCCCATATCGCTCCAGAACGGCCTCCCTGACATGACCATAATCAAGCACAGGAACCGGCTCTGATGAAACCCTGTATATCACTCCGGTCACGACATATCTCCACTTCCAATCATGTTTGAAGCGGGAATCACGGTAGGAATAATCACATTCAGAGGCAGGAATAGTGATTAGCGACGCATCCCTGATGTCAACGCATTCAACTGACTCGATCAACTCGCAGACCTCTTTCCCATAGGCTCCGATATTCTGGACGGCGGAAGCTCCAACTTCACCAGGAATATATGACAGATTCTCCGGGCCCCACAGATTATTGTCGGCGCACCAGGCACAGAAATCATCCCATACCACTCCAGCGTCCACGTGAACCCGGTCCGGGCCAATACGACGTATCCCTTTCATCGAACAGTGTAGGACTGTACCCGGGAAATCTTTGGTGAACAACAAGTTACTCCCACCTCCGATAGGAAACAAAGGTCGGGGAAGAGAAGGATCGGCTATGGCGTCCCTCAACTCGTCCACACTTGACCATTCAACAAGACAACGGCTGGAGACCTTCATCCTGAAAGTGTTCATGCCGGTCAGATCGACGTTGAAACAAGTTCTCATATTCACAAATATACAAAAAAAATCTCCGGAAGTCGAAACACCTCCGGAGACTAATGAATATGTCCCGATATTACTGCTCGTCAGGTCCCTGATCCTGCGGTCCGGGCTGAGGGCCCTGAGGGCCAGCCTGAGGGCCATAAGGATTCTGTCCGGCACCCTGCTGAGCCTGGTACATCTTCTCGAAAGCCTTGCTGAGAGCCTCGGAATACCTGTCGATATCGGCGAGATTCTGAGTCTTGACCGCCTCCTTCAGGAGGTTGACATTGCTTTCCACCTCAGCTTTCACGTCAGCGGGAACCTTGTCTCCATTGTCTTTCAGGAACTTCTCAGCCTGGAAGCAGAGAGCGTCAGCGTTGTTGATCTTGTCCACCCTCTCCTTGGCGGCCTGGTCAGCGGCCTCGTTGGCCTTGGCCTCGTCACGCATCCTCTGGATCTCAGCGTCAGAAAGGCCAGAAGAAGCCTCAATCCTGATGTTCTGCTGCTTGCCGGTAGCCTTATCCTTAGCGGATACGTTGAGAATACCATTTGCGTCGATATCGAAAGTGACCTCAATCTGAGGAATTCCTCTCGGAGCCGGAGCTATGCCATCCAAATGGAACAGACCGAGTTCCTTATTGTCCTTGGCCATCGGGCGCTCGCCCTGGAGAACATGGATCTCAACTGAAGGCTGGTTGTCAGCGGCGGTCGAGAACACCTGGCTCTTATGGGTCGGGATAGTCGTGTTGGCGTCGATAAGCTTTGTCATAACGCCACCGAGGGTCTCGATACCGAGAGACAGCGGAGTGACATCGAGAAGGAGGACATCCTTGACATCACCGGCGAGAACACCACCCTGGATGGAGGCGCCGATAGCGACAACCTCGTCCGGATTGACACTCTTGTTGGGCTCTTTCCCGAAGAAGTCCTTGACAAGCTGCTGGACCTTAGGGATACGAGTTGAACCTCCGACGAGAAGGACCTCGTCAATATCGGAAGCCTGGAGACCGGCGTCGCGGAGAGCGATGCGGCAAGGCTCGATGGACCTCTGGAATAGGTTGTCGCAGATCTGCTCGAACTTGGCCCTGGTCAAAGTCTTCACAAGGTGCTTGGGGATACCGTCGACAGGCATGATGTAGGGAAGGTTGATCTCGGTCGAGGTCTGGTTGGAGAGCTCGATCTTAGCCTTCTCCGCGGCCTCTTTCAGCCTCTGGAGAGCCATAGGATCCTTCTTGAGGTCGATTCCACCGTTCTCCGCGGCGAACTCGGCGGCCAGCCAGTTGATAATCTCCTGGTCGAAGTCATCACCACCCAGGTGAGTGTCACCATTCGTGGACTTGACCTCGAACACTCCGCCACCCAACTCAAGGATGGAGATATCGAAGGTACCACCACCAAGGTCGTAGACAGCGACCTTCATATCCTTGTTCTTCTTGTCAAGGCCATAAGCCAAAGCGGCGGCTGTAGGCTCATTGATGATCCTCTTGACATCGAGACCGGCGATCTTGCCAGCCTCCTTGGTGGCCTGACGCTGTGAGTCAGAGAAGTAGGCCGGGACAGTGATGACAGCCTCGGTCACATCCTGACGGAGATAATCCTCAGCGGTTTTCTTCATCTTCTGAAGAATCATAGCGGAGATCTCCTGAGGGGAATAGAGCTTGCCGTTAATGTCCACTCTAGGGGTGTTGTTCTCTCCCCTGATGACTTTATATGGAACACGGCTGACCTCTTTGGTCACTTGGTCATAGGTCTCACCCATGAACCTTTTGATCGAGAAAACAGTGTTCTGAGGGTTGGTGATAGCCTGACGTTTCGCGGGGTTACCGATTTTCCTCTCTCCGCCGTCAGTGAAAGCCACGACCGAAGGAGTGGTCCTCTCGCCCTCGTTATTGATTATGACGGTAGGCTGGTTGCCTTCCATGACCGAAACGCACGAATTGGTGGTTCCAAGGTCGATTCCAATGATTTTTCCCATATTCTTTTCTCCTTTTATTGTTTACAAAATAAATCCGGGGCTGACACACCAGTCAGCCTCGGATGAAACAACCAATGTTATGCCAAGCCGGGAAGGCTGACAATTTGTCACTCGTGGACGGCGAACCGCTGTTTGGCGAGTGCCTCGTAGTCAGTCCCGGGACGGCCGTAATTGACATAGGGATGGATGGATATGCCACCTCTAGGGGTAAACAGACCAAGCACCTCGATGTACTTCGGGTCCATCAGCCGGACGAGATCATTGAGGATTATATTGACACAATCCTCATGGAATCCGCCATGGTTGCGGAAACTGAAAAGATAGAGTTTCAAGCTCTTGCTCTCGACCATTCTGATGTCGGGAATATAGCTGATCCTGATCTCGGCGAAATCCGGCTGCCCGGTAATAGGGCACAACGTAGTGAACTCAGGGCAATTGAACCTTACCCAATAATCACGACCGGGATGCATGTTCTCGAAGGTCTCAAGGACCTCGGGAGCGTAATCCATCTTATATCGGGTCTCGTGGCCAAGAGCCTCAAGCCCTTCTTTCTTCCTGTCTTCCATATTATCAAATATCCGTTATCTTGAAAGGGTTATAACTAACTCCCTGGTCGAAGGCATCCTCGCCCTCGATGGCTTTCAGTTTCCTCACCACAGCCGAAGTGACCGGAAGTATAACTATCTCGTAAAGAACCTTGAAGGAAACCTGGCAGAGCATCATCCATCCAAGATTCTTGATAGGAGTGCCCCAGAAAGCGATAGGCATAAATATCAGGGAATCAAGGCATTCCCCTGCCAAAGATGATACTATCGCCCTCAAGGAGAAGCCTTTCCCGCCCTGGGCGACTTTCATCTTGCTCAAGACGTACGCGTTGAATGTGGATCCGGCAAGAAACGCCAGCAAAGATGCCAGCAGCACCCTGGGAGCCATCTTGAACACGAAATCGAAATGCTCGCCTCCTGTCCAGAATGAAGCCGCTGGGAGAAGCACGGCGACCTGGGCCATGACCGCCACGAAAAGATTCATGGCGAAACCTATCCAAATGACCAGGCGGGCCTTCTTATATCCCCAGACCTCAGTGAAGCAGTCATTGAGAATATAGGAAATGGGGAAAATCAACACGGCGCACGGCAAGGCAATCTTTCCTATCGCGAAAACCTTGGCGGCGAATAAATTAGATGTGATAAGACATACCGTGAACAACACGGCCATCAGCGTGAACGCTGGAGAGAAACTTTTTTTTGTCATTCCTAGTTTTTTAAGTGGTTTCCTAGTACACTGTAATAAATATCAGTCACCGGCCTCCTTCAGGCGCTCGGCGTTCTCAGCGATCTGAAGCTGGTTTATGCACTCCTGGATGTCTCCGTCCATGAAGACCGGCAGGTTGTACATCGACCAGTTGATCCTGTGGTCCGTCACGCGGCCCTGGGGATAATTGTAGGTGCGAATCTTAGCCGAACGGTCGCCCGTTGAGACCATGGTCTTGCGCTTCGCCCCGATCTCCTCGAGATATTTCTGATGCTCAAGATTGTAAAGACGGGTCCTGAGCTCCTCGAAAGCGCGATCCTTGTTCTTTAGCTGGGAGCGTTCCTCCTGGCACTGGACAACCAATCCGGTAGGAAGGTGGGTCAGACGGACGGCCGAATATGTCGTGTTGACGCCCTGCCCGCCAGGACCGGAAGCGCAGAACAGATCCAGACGGATATCCTCCCACTTGAGATCGACATCAAATTCTCCGGCCTCGGGGAAAACGGCCACAGAGGCGGCGGAAGTCTGGATCCTTCCCTGGGTCTCGGTCTGAGGAACCCTCTGGACACGGTGGACACCGGACTCATATTTCATGATCCCATAGACTCCCTCATCGTTGGATGAAAGCTTGAAAACTATCATCTTGAATCCGCCGGAAGTACCTGGAGTCGAGTCATTTACCTCAAGCTTCCAGCCTTTCTTCTCAGCGTATTTGGAGTACATCCTGAAAAGGTCACCGGCGAATATGGCAGCCTCATCACCGCCAGTTCCGCCACGAATCTCGACAATGGCGTTCTTGGCGTCATCCGGATCGGCAGGGATAAGCAATATCTTAATCTGCTCCTCCATCTGGGGCAGCATAGGCTCGATCTCAGCCACCTCGGCACGAGCCATCTCCCTCAGGTCGTCATCCTTCTCGTTGATAAGGATATCTTTCGCATCCGCCAGCTCCTCAACTTTCCTCTTATAGTCCAAGCCGGTCTTCACGATCGGCTCCAACTGCTTGTAGTCCTTGTTGAGCTGGACATACTTCTTCATGTCAGCTATCACCGCGGGATCAGAAAGCTGGGCCTGCAGTGAGTTATATTTTTCCTGGAGCGCCAGGATCTTGTCTATCAGAGTGTTCTCCGCCATATTCTTTTATTAAAGTTCTTTCACGAAACATCTGCGTCTCATGAAGAGCTCGCTATCATATTTGGCCCACACATTGGCAGGGCCGTTCGACTCTATCTGAGGATTTGTTATCGCCCACTTCGTACCAGCCTGGATGTATTTCTCAGACATCGTGCAATGGTAAATCGACGAGACTCCCTTGTTCTGCCATTTCGGCACGGCGCCATTAATCATCAGGTCGACAGTGTCGTAGTGACGCAGGGCCTTGAGGAGATGCCACCACCCAAACGGAAACAGGTGACCCTTAGCCTTTTGCAGAGCCTTGGAGATACTCGGAAATGTAATTCCGAATCCTACCAGTTCCTCGTTCTCATCAAATATGATGCTACTTGTCTTATCTGACAGGAACATCATGACAGACGAGGCTTCCTCCTCGATTTCCTCTTTGGTGAAAGGGATGAAATTATAAACCGCCTTCGCGAAACTCTCGTTATAGATGTCGAAGAAATACCTGACTTTGGCCTTGTCCTTCTTCAACTCGTCGATGCTTCCCTCATGAAGATTGTACCTCTCCTTCAAAAGGGCGGCGATACGGGTGATCTTCTCTTGCAGAGGCTCGTCCGCAGGCACCTTGTATTGTACCCAGTCACACTCCTTGACATAACCGAGGGCATCCATGAAGTCCACATAATAGGGATAGTTATAGATGCAGTTGAAAGGAGGGATATTCTGGAAGCCTTCAATGAGCATTCCTTGCTTGCCGAGAGTGTTGTAGTAGAGAGGCCCGTGGATCTCAGTCATCCCGTTCTCCTTGGCCCATTTCTCCGCCGTCTCGATGAGGAGACGGGCAACCTCAAGGTCATTGATCGCATCGAACCAACCGAACCTTGCCCTTTTCTTATCGTAAAGAGCGTTGTAGCGGGGATTGATCATACCGCAGATTCTCCCGACAACCTCTTTTCCGTCGAGAACCATCCACATCTTTCGCTTGCAATATGAGAGAGTGGAGACCTTGGTCAAAGAATTAATCTGATCGGAATGCAGAGCCGGGACATATTGAGGGCAGTCTTTATACAATTTGTCAGGGAACTTGATAAACTTCTTCAAGTCCCTTTTACCCTGAACCTCAACTACTCTATAATTTGGCATCTTGCAAATGTACGAACTCTCAGCGATTTTGCCAACACAAATCCCGCAAAGTTTTTGTTTTAAAGGCCTTTGGCCTTACCCTCATCCCAAATAGCATCCATTTCCTGGAGGGTCATGTCGTGAAGGTCACGGCCTTGACGGATGGTGTTCTCCTCGAGATATGTGAAACGCCTCCGGAACTTGTCGCAGGCCTTGTTAAGTGCGGTGTCGGGATCAATCCCATACAACCTGGCGGCGTTGACAGTCGCAAACATGAAATCTCCCAATTCCTCCTCGGCACGATCATTCGCGGCTTTTTTCTCTTCATCGGTAACGGCCTTTGACATCGCCTCGAACTCAGCCTGAAGCTCGGCCTGTTCCTCTTTTACCTTGTCCCAGACCTGGCTCTTCTCCTCCCAGTCAAAGCCCACTCCCCTGGCCTTGTCCTGCATCGAATATGCTTTCAAGATAGGTGGCAGGGAATCAGGAATACCGGACAGGATACGCTTGTTTCCTCCCTTCTCCTTGGCTTTGAGCATCTCCCAATTAGTGGAGACCTCATCAGCGTCAGCGACCTTGGTGGTCGAGAACACATGAGGATGACGGTATATCATCTTCTCGCAAAGCTTACCCAGCACATCAGCGATGTCGTAACGACCTTCTTCCTCAGCTATCTTGGCGTAAAAAATCACATGCAGGAACACGTCTCCCAATTCCTTCTCAAGGGCTTTGTCATCTTTCTTCAAGACGGCGTCACTCAGTTCATAGACCTCCTCGATAGTCATCGGCCTCAACGTGTCTATCGTCTGCGCATGGTTCCAAGGGCAATCAGCCCTGAGCCTGTCCATGACTTCAAGCGCCCTCTCGAACGCCTCTAATTTCTTCTCTTTGTTCAACATGGCGCGAATTTAGGGATTTTCTTTTCTTATTTCATTATCTTTGCGGGGATAAACGGACCTACATGAAAGAAATCCATTATGTAACTGCCGATGAGGCCGTGGCGGCCATCCGGTCTGGAGACCATATTCATCTCGGGAGTGTGGCCAGTGTGCCTCACGTCTTGATTGACGCTTTGGTCAGGAGAGCAGACGCCGGAGAGGTGGAAGACCTCCATTTCCACCATTTCCACACCGAAGGGGCGGCTCCGTATTCCGACCCGAAGTACGCCGGGATATTCTTCGAGCAAGGTTTCTTCGTAGGCCCCAACGTTAGGGCCAATGTCAACTCCGGATACGCTGATTACCTGCCAGTCCATCTGTTTGACACCCAGCGGTTTTACCGTAACGGCGCGATCAAGTTGGGAGCGGCTATGGTACAAGTTTCCCTTCCGGACGGGAACGGCATGGTGTCCCTCGGCACCTCTGTGGATTGTTCCCCGGCCGCAATTGAGACAGCCAGGATAAAGATAGGAGTAGTCAACCCGAACGTTCCTTTCGCTTACGGTGACCTTATCCCGATCGACTCGTTTGATTATCTCGTGTCTGACGACACTCCCCTTTTCACCAAGGAATATACCGAACCGGGCCCGACAGATATCCTCATCGGGAAGAATTGCGCTGAACTTGTACAAGACGGAGCCTGCCTGCAGATGGGTATAGGAAGCCTTCCGAACGCCCTCGCGGCCCAACTTGGATGCCACAAGGATCTCGGAATCCACACTGAGATGTTCGCTGACGGGGTTCTCGGACTTATTAAGGCTGGTGTTATAACCGGAAAGAACAAGAAAATCGACCAAGGTAAGATTGTCGCCTCGTTCCTCCTCGGATCCTCGGAAGTATATTCGTTCATCGACCGCAATCCTGACGTGCTGATGAAGGAGATCGGCTATGTCAACGACCCGTGGGTCATCTCCCGTAACCCGAAGGTAACTTCAATCAATTCAGCGACCGAAGTCGACCTGACAGGCCAAGTATGCGCTGACTCGATCGGAACGAGAATATTCTCAGGTACAGGTGGACAGCTGGATTTCGTCAGGGGTGCCGCCATGTCTGAAGACGGCGTCTCGATGATAGCCTTGGCATCAAGGACCAACAAAGGGATGTCCAAGATTGTCCCGACCCTTCACCCAGGCGCTGGAGTGGTCACTCCAAGGGCGGACGTCCATTGGATTGTCACTGAATACGGTGCCGTAAATCTCCGGGGCAAATCTCTGCAAGAGAGAGCCAAGCTGTTGATTTCCATAGCCCACCCTGATGACAGGGAGGCTTTGGACAGGGCCGCTTTCGAACGCTTCGGCCCTCACTGGAAGACTATCAAGATCTGATTATTCCCCAACTCCCCATTTAGAGGACTCGGGACCCATCTTGAGCTCGAGAGTGCCACCTGCCGCGATCTGCCCGAAGTCGAGGTAAGGCACATCCAGAGGTTTGCCATCCAGCATCGCGGACTGGATATAGATATTCTCCGGGCTGTTATTTATCGCTTTGACAATGAATGGTTTCCCGGAGGCGTAGGCCGGATCTGTCTGAATCACCACCTCATCAAATACAGGACTGGTTATCTGCATCTTTCCGTCGCCGGGGCATAGTGGATGAAGTCCAGCAGCCACCAGGACATACCATGCTGACATCTGGCCCACATCATCATTACCCACAAGGCCTGTCATAGGGTTCTCGGAATATGCGTGTGAACAGATAAAGCGAGTCCATTTCTGTGTCTCCCACGGTCTTCCCAAAGCGTTGAAAAGGAAGGGGACATGATGGACAGGCTCGTTGGCGTGGTTGTAATATTGGTTCCACATCATGTCATCGGGAGTATTCGAGAAGAAATTCTCCAAATCCTCAATCACTTTTTCACGTCCCCCCATCAACTCGACCATTCCTTCTATATCATGAGGCACGAACCAGCCCTGCTGGTAGGGATTGCTCTCGACGCAACCCAGTCCCTCCATAGTCCTGGCGCCTTCCGGCCAAGGTCCCCATGACCCGTCCGCCTTGCGGGGACGGAACCATCCGACTTCCGGATCGAAAACATTACGATAGGCCTGAGACCTTGAATAATATTCCTTAGCAACATCTTGATTTCCTGATGCTTCCGCGATCGTTCCAATACACCAATCGGCATAGGCATGCTCAAGAGTCTCCGAGATGGACGCACCGTTCGGGACCCATCCCAAAGGGTAATTGCCGAACTTTTCTGACGAGTTGATGGCATAGCGCAGAGCCTTGCCTACATCATAGTTCCGGATCCCTTTAACATAAGCGTCAGCGATAACCGGAGCTGCCGGATTACCAAGCATACAGCCCGAATATGCGTTCAGGAATTCCCAGCGTTCAAGATATTCCTCTCCGCTTTCCTCTGCCATACTCACGAGAGAAGCGATCATATCATCCACAACCTTGGGATTGATTATGGTCTGGAGTGGCATCTGGCTGCGGAACACATCCCAGCCGCTGAAAATGGTCCTTTTATCGAACGATCCACCGGAGGCATGCGGTTTATGGTCGCCACCATCATAGCGCCCATCGACATCGGCATAGAGCCTCGGGTCAATCATCGTGTGATACAAAGCGGTATAGAAAACCACCTTCTCCGCCTCGGTTCCACCCTTCACGGCAATCTTAGACAAAGCCTTGTTCCAGGCTTCCCTGGCCTCTTTCCTTACAGCGTCGAAATCCTTTCCGTCGATTTCCGCCTGGTAATTCTTCCTGGCTCCCTCCAGGTCCACGAAAGAAATGCCGACTCTGAGAGTCGTCTCCTCCCCCGCCTTGGTCGGGAACTCCGTGAAGAAACCTATGTGCTTGCCGGTCAATTCCTCTTTATCCTCCAGGACAGCCGCCTGTGCGACTCGCTCCAGATAAGGAATACTTGTCACATCTTCCCTTTTCCTGGGCCAGTCATCAGGAATATCAGCGCACCAGAAGCCTTTGGAAATGAACGGCTTATCAAAATCCGCATGGAAATACACAGTATAGAAAGCGTGACCGTCGCCATTGCCCCAACCGCCAGTCTCGGGCGTGCAACGCATCCAGCCCTCGATAGTATGGTCATCGACGATTTTGACAGATTGCTCCTCAGATGTGCCTCCCACTCGCCTGGCAAGGTCAACCTGAACCCTTGACAAATCGCTCTCCGGCCATGTGAACCTCAATATTCCGCAGCGGGGAGTCGATGAGCACTCAACCTTGATACCATAGTCGGTCAAATTGACAGAGTAGAAACCAGGAGATGCCGTCTCGGAAGCCTTGTCATAAGCTGAACGCCATCCTTTAATGCTACCATCCTCTTTTCCGGCGATTTTCTGGAGAGGGCCGGTCGTGGGCATGACCAGGAAGTTCCCGAGGTCTCCGTACCAGCCGATTCCGCTCATCTGGGTCATGGCGAAGCCTTCAATCGTCTTCATCTCATAACTGTAACCAGGGCCGTTATCACCGCCGGTTATGGTATTAGGGCTCACCTGGACCATACCGAAAGGAGTAGTGGCGCCCGGAAAGGTCTTCCCAAGGCCATGGTAAACTCCAGCGGCATCCGTGTTGGTGCTGGCACCGATGAAAGGATTGACATAACTGGCCAGGTCAGAGTCCTGGGCCCTGCCGCATGAAAACAGGACGGCAGAAACCGCCACCACTAAAAAGAGGTTATTTCTCATCATCAATCTTATACTTGTAATACTCATGGACCAAACTTCGGTACCCGAGGGTTTTCAGGTCCTCATAGCGGACACGATAATTTGCTTTATTATGCCTTCCGGTAGCGAGGAAACGGATATTCTCCTGGAGATAATGGTCTATATCCTCCAGGCCTTCGGTGGAGTTGATCACAGGGAAAAACCACCTCGACCATGAAAGGGTCTCGGGATCATCGCCCTCAAAGAATTTCGCGTTGAAACAATTGATCATCGCTTTCATCGCCTGGATCCTGGGCTTGTCTTTTTTAGAGGCCCAACGGTCCAGAGATCTCGCCTTGCGGCTGATCTTCCCTTTCATCTTTTTGATAGTCGCTCCGGAGATCCCTATTCTGGTCCCGTCACTGCGGAAACCCAGGAACTCATACGGCTCACCTGGACGATAGATATGCTCCTTATCAGGATTAACCTCCAGGCGGTAACGGGTGAAATATTCCCCAAGAAGGGCTTTATACTTCAGAAGTTCCTCATAATCAGAAGCGAACAAGATTATATCATCTGAATAGCGGGCATACAGTATACCTTCCCTCTCAAAAAAGTGATCGACTTCCATAAGGTACACATCAGCCAGGAAAGGGGCGATAGGGGTACCAGCCATCACTCCCCTGTTCCCTCTGACTACCACGTCTCCACTCATGGCACGGTCATCCTCCAGAAGCCTCCGGAAGAATGAATACAGATCCGGATCATCCTCGAGAACATCTTTGAGAATAGGCATCAAGATAGGGATGGAGATTGAGTTGAAATAATCATGGATATCGACCTTATATGCCCATAGACTTCTGCCTTCCAAGGACTTGTTTATCTTGTATATAGCGTCGCACGCCCTCATCCCCCTACGGAAAGAATAGCAGTTGGAGGCGAAACGTTCGTCATAGCGGTAAAGAAGATAGGAGATCAGTTTCAAAACCGCCTTCTCGTCAGGAGGGAATTGATAGACAATCCGTTTTTTCCCCGAGCCCATCTTATTGATCACCGTACGGACTGGAATTCCAAGTCCTTCCGGGCCGGAAGCCCGTCTTGCGGCGGGAAGATATTTCTCCGCCTCAACGAAGTCATCAGCCTCGACAAAGGTGTGCCAAGTGAAACGGCCTTTACGCAAACGATACGCCAGGAAGTCATCCCAGACTTCCTGACGTTCGATTTGACGCATTATGCTATCCATCCTTGAAAAAGGAAAAAGGGGAAAGATTTTGAATCCGCAAAGTTGCGGATCACGAGACTTTGCACCGCCTGACGGCCCGCGACGCCATAAACAAAAGCAGGCGATGCCTCATCCTTAGCGGGCGCGGCCAAAAGGGCCGCATCCCCTCTTTCCTGGATCAGATTTTGCTCATGAATTTGTTTATACGCCCTACCACATAGTCCTCCTTATTGGGCATCTGAGTGTAGAAGTTGATGTAAGGGAGGCCGAGTTTCTTGGCGTACATCCTGGAAATCAAGTACTTCACTTTAGCGTCATGGCTATGGCCCGAGCCAAGCATGACAATTCCCTTAGGTGCACCGCCTTCGGAAAGAACGAAGGTGTAAGGCTGGCCCCACTCCGCCTTGTAGGCCTGCGTGGGACGGGTTTTGTAGAGCTGGAAGGTATCAGCGGCGAAACCGGCCAGGTTCGTGACAGGCACATTACGCTGAACACTGTACTGAGGGAAATGTGTGGCGAGAATCCCGGCGAAATAAGTCAGGCTCTCAGCCTCGCTCCTGACGGGAGCGTCATCATCGCCGTAATCCACGAAATTGCCTCTTCCGCCCGAATGGGGCTGGGATGAGCTGGAATTATTCGCCGCACCGGCCATGGCGGCATTGGCAGCCTGCTGGACCTTGGTCACCAGGTCTCCGGCCACTCCTTTCAGAAGATCTTTAAAAAGTCCCATAATAGATAACTCTGTTTCAGGTGATTCTTCCAAATATAGTGATTATTTGGAATATACAAGAAAAACATCAGATTGTTTGTCTCTTGAGGAGCCGCCACGAAAGGACCGGAATCATGAACGATAGCAAACAGGCGACAAGCCAGAACACTGAAACCGGACGGAAATTGAAGTCTCCTGAACCGATCATAAACCCGCTAATCACATTCTGGATGCCCGCCGCCGCGTAACTTGCCAATCCGACCATTCCGAGGGCGGATCCCGTAGCCTTGCGAGGGACAATATCGAGAGCCATCAAACCCGCGACAGTGCAGTAGACCACCCCGATTGAAAGGCTGAATGTAGCCACATAAACTATATTCATCACATAACTGCCCTTGGTGAGAAGGAAACCTGCCAGAGACGCGAGGCAAACCATGCCGGACAGCAGGACCGGAATAAACCTGTTGCCTTTGAATACCCTGTCGGACAACCATCCGGCAAGTACTGTTCCGGCTATTCCGAAAGCCTCGGAGAAAGCTATTATCTCCGTGGCCGAAACAAGGGAATAATCCTTTCCTTTCTGAAGGAAAAGCACTCCCCATTCGCTCACCGCATGCTGGGTAATGTAAACAAAGGCGCTTGAAAGGGCGATAATCCAGATGCCAGGGTGCTTGACAACCATCTTTTGGAGCTCTTTGGTCGGCATCGTGTCGGTTTTGAGGACCTCTTCACCGGAGAGTTCCTGGACAGAAGGTAAGCCCCTGCTCTCAGGAGTATCTGACACGAATATCAATATGATGGTAGACCCGATCACTCCGGCTATGGCGGAGAATATGAAACCATATTCCCAGCCGATCAACGCCACGACAAGTCCCAGGGCATACACCGAGATGGATTTACCCAAATATGGAGTGGCGCTGAGAATGCTGTAGAATGTTCCCCTGCGGTTCAAAGGGAACCAACGGGAGAGGCTGATCACTCCAGGAGGAGCACCCATCGACTGGCAATACCCGTTCACACCCCAGACCAGGGCGAACACGAAAAACAGGATGGCGGAGGAGAATCCCCACCAGCCGTGCGCCAGGCCCAAGACTCCCATAAGGAGGTTCACGACCGTAGACACTAAAAGGCCGGTCGCCATGAAACGCTTGATATTGCAGTAGTCAGCAATGAACCCGTTGGCGAATTTACCGGCCGCGTAAACAAAGTAAAAAGCCGAGCCGATGATTCCTAACTGCGCGGCATTCAATATGTTCCCGTCAATCAGAGGTTGCTTCACGACCGCCATAGCCATCCGGCAGACATAATAAAGGGCATAGGCTGCGGTCACTCCCCAGAAGGTCCGGTTCCTGAAGCGTCGGTACTCACCTTGAATCGCCTCCGCCGGCACTTTCGTTGGCGAAGGCTTGGATATCCTATAGAAAGAATAAAGGCCCATATCACCACAAAAATAGATAGTTTCTTCGGATTTATATGCCATTTTGAGTAACTTTACGGTCCCACCACTTATTGACATAAGTTTCCGACATGATAAGACAAGAGAAAATCGACAAGGCTATCGAGACTCTATTCGACGAGATACAGTTCACTTCCGAGCCTAAAGGGCTCTATGATCCACTCAGATACATGATCGCCATCGGAGGGAAACGGCTTCGGCCGAGGCTCTGCCTGATCACGTATTCACTTTACAGGGACAAGATCAAATCTGAGATTCTCGAGCCGGCGGCCGGATTGGAGGTTTTCCATAGTTTCACCTTGATTCATGACGACATTATGGATCGTTCCCCTTTGAGGCGCGGCGTGGACACCGTGTGGAAGAAATGGGATCCCGACACCGCCATCCTCTCAGGCGACGTGATGTGCATTGACAGTTACGCCCGTATCGCCAAAGCTCCTAAAAAGTCGGCGGCGAAGGTCCTGGCGCTGTTCTCCAGAACCGCCGCCCAGGTCTGCGAGGGGCAGCAATACGACATGGAATTCGAGTCCAGGGACGACGTCACGATGGATGAATACATGAATATGATCGGGCTCAAGACTGGCGTTCTCATCGCCTGCGCCGCCAAGATGGGCGCTCTAATCGCCGGAGCTCCTGAGCTCGATTGCGATTCCCTTTACGGTTACGGCTACAATCTCGGCCTGGCTTTCCAGGTCGCCGATGACTACTTGGACGCCTATGGTGACGAGAAGGTTTTCGGCAAACCTATTGGTGGGGACATTGTCAACTCAAAGAAAAGCTGGCTGACTATCCGGGCTATCGAGAAAGCGGATGCGGCCCAAAGCGCCACTTTGCTCAAAGCCATGGAGATGCCTGCCGGTTCCGCTGAGGAAAAAGCGGCTAAAATCGCCAAAGTCAAAGGTTTATATGATGAGCTCGGAGTGGCGGAAGACGCCAAGCAGACCATCCTGGCCTTAAACGAGAAAGCCCTGGAGGCAGCCTCCAGGGTATGCTCGGGAGTCCGCTACGAAAGACTCCGCCGTTTCGCCGACAAACTCGTCGGCCGCACGAAATAATCAGTACTCCACAACAATCGCCGTGCAGGGCGGGATGACGGTGGCGTCGGTGATGGTCACCATCTCGCCAGTCAGTACATTTGTGCCCGCGCCGAGGCCTGAGGCGATCTCAGCGTAGTGAGACCAAGGAATCGTCTTCTCTTCGGGAGAAGCGTTGACATAGACAAACACCTTGTCAGTATCGTTGTACCTGAAATAAGCGTAGGTGTTGTCCCGGGCCATGAAATGCTTTGTCTTTCCGTTGTGGATAACATCCTTGCCCTTGCGCCACTGGAAGAGCGTCTTGACGTAGTCATGAAGATCCGCCTCGATTCCGGTACGGCCTTCCTCAGTGAAAAGGTTGACAGGATCGCCATCCCAGCCACCAGGGAAATCCATGCGTAACTCACCATCACTCTTGTAGTCCTTTCCCGTGGCGAACATCATCTCGTCGCCGTAGAAAAGCTGAGGGATGCCCCTGACGGTAGCCAGAAGCGTATATGCGATCTTCATTTTGTCCGGATCAAGTTTCCAGGAGTCCGCGATACGGTAATGATCGTGGTTGGACAAGAATATCATCATCTTGGAAAGGTCATGATATGTCGCGTCGTGAGCCAGGGCGTGATAGACCCTGAACATTCCCTGGTTCCAACCAGGAGTGTTCTCAGCCAACGCGGCATTGATGGCCTCCTGCAGCGGGAAATCCATGATCGACGGCAGATGCGAATCGAAGCCATCAGCATTGTTGTTACCGCCCTGCCAATAGGCCAGCTGGTCGAAATTGGAGTCCCAGCACTCGCCTACTATATTCAGGTTCGGGTATTCGTTAATGACAGCCTCGCACCACTTGCTCATCGGGACTTTCTCATTGTAGGGATATGTGTCTACCCTGAGGCCGTCCTGGCCGGAATACTCAGTCCACCATATCGCCCACTGCTGGAAATACTTCAGCAGGAACGGATTGTCAAGGTTCATATCCGGCATCATCGGCACGAACCAGCCGCTCACGAGAAGGTTCTTGTCGTACTCGGAGGCATTGGGATCCATCGCCGAAGGGAAGATGTAGTTGGTGTTGGTATATTCAGGGAACTGGTGGACCCAGTCCTTGAAAGGCAGGTCGCTCATCCACCAATGGTCGGTGCCGCAGTGGTTTGTGACGATGTCCATGATAACCTTCATGCCCTTCTCATGAGCCTTGTCGACATATTCCTTGTACTGGGCGTTGCTTCCGAAACGAGGATCGATCCGGTAATAGTCACCACAAGCGTATCCATGGTAAGACTCCCAAGTCTGGTTGTCCATCAGCAGAGGGGTGCACCAGATGGCAGTAGCGCCTAAGTCGGCGATATAGTCCAGATGGTCGATAATTCCCTGAAGATCACCTCCATGGCGGCCGAAAGGCTCCTTGCGATTGGCCTTCTCGAAGGTATCATCGGTGTTGTCGTTCCCTGGATCGGCGTTGGCGAAACGGTCCGGGTTGATCAGGTAAATGAAGTCAGAGGTGGTGAAGCTGGTCCTCTCGGCAGAGCCCTTCTCCCTTGCTGAGATCACATAAGGTTTCCTGAATGACTCCCCTCCCTTTGTGAATACAAGGTCGTAAGTGCCAGGTTTCGCGGAAGGACTGACAGCCACATCCACAAAGATATAGTTCGGGCTGTCGGCCTTGTGGACATCAGTGGCCTTAAGACCCGCACCGTCAATCGACACGTTCCACGAGGAGATGTCCTCGCCGTTGATCATAAGTTGGAGATCAGTCTTCATGCCGGTCCACCAGCACGGAGGCTCAACCCTGGCGACTCTGGAATCAGCGGTCTCGACAGACCAGGTCCAAGGGGCCTTCAAAAGCACGTCAACCTTAACGGCGTCATCTCCGGAAGTCCTTTTGAAACAGATACTTGTATCAGTCTTGGAGACCAACTCAAAACTAGAGTTGTCACTCCAGAGAGCGGGATGCGCATGCCTGAGAGCGTTCAATCCGGCATAGAAATCAGTGGCCGCGTTGTGGTGCCAATCGGGCATCGGATCCTTCTCGAAGAACTCGAAACGATGGTTGTAACCGACTTCCTGGCCGGTGTAGATCAACGGCTGGGAGTTCGGCAGAGTCCAGCAAAGAACAGCCATTGCCTTCCACGCGTCACCCATCCTCTCGAACTCGGTGCCATTCCATGAGTTCTCGTCATGATTGGAAGTGAACATCATACGATGTGTGGAGCCATACTCCTGCTTGTTCCACTCGATGTACTTGACCAAGCTGTCGGCGTTCGCCTTGCCTTGTGCCACATCATTGAGGAGATGGTGAAGCCTCCAGGCATAAGTGCAGTCGAAGCCGGCCTCGTTGAGCCAAGGCTCCTCTCCCTCGGCGAGGAAGAAAAGCCTGCGGGAATACTCATCGCGGAACTTCGTGTAGACATCCGTCCAGAAGTCTTGAGGCACCTGCGAAGCGACGTCACAACGGAAACCGTCAATCCCCCTGTCCAGCCAGAATCTCATGCTCTTTTCCATCTCGGAACGCATCTCCTTGTTGCCATAATTGAGCTTGGCGATGTCCGTCCAGTCATATTCCACCACAGTATTCCCCTCCGCGTCACGTACATACCAGTCCGCGGGCTTTTCAGTCACCCACGGATGGTCTGGCGAGGTATGGTTGGCAACCCAGTCTATTATAACCTTAAGTCCTTGCTCATGAGCGACTTCCACAAAGTGGTCAAAATCCTTGAGAGTCCCGAATTCAGGATTGACATCGCAGTAATTCTTGATGGCATAATAAGACCCGAGAGTTCCTTTGCGGCCCTTCTCGCCTATCGGATAGATAGGCATAAGCCACACGATATCAACACCCAATTCCTTGAGTTCAGGAAGCTTGGCCTCAGCCGCGGCAAAGGTACCCTCGGAAGTGGCCTGACGGATGTTCAACTCATAAATGACAGCATTCTCCGTCCAATCTCCAGCCTCAGCCGGAGCCTTCTTTACTTTGTCACCACATGCGCCAATAACAATGGCAATCGCCAAAAATGATAATACTCTATTCATAAGTTTTGATTATTTCAATTGGAATATCACTGAAGAGTTGGCGCCAAGGGTAAGGTTGGTGCCTTCGTAAGAAGCGGTGCCCAGAAGGGCAATCGGTTTGGACATGTCGTCGGAGACTGAGGTAGTCTTCGCCGAACCGGCGACATTATGGATCACAAGCAGCTTCTGGCCATCAGAGGAAGTCATGTACCACGAGGCGATCGACCTGCCCGACAGATTGGCGTTTGTCATCTCTCCATTGGCAAGAGCAGGATATGTGTTACGCAGCCTTGAGAAGGTCTTGTACACATTCAGCACCGAGCCGCTTTCGGCGTCCTGAGCCTCCACCGAGATGGAAGCCGTCAACATAGCGTTGTTCACCTTGTTGTTAACGCCCTTCTTGGCGCAATCCTTTCCGGCCTTGTCCCACATGATAGGACCGCGCACATATTCGTCACCACCAGCCTTGGTGCCCCAGTAACCGAGTTCTTCACCCTGGTAGATGAACGGCTTTCCAGGAGTGGTCAAGAGCAAAGCGGCGGCCTGCTTCTCTTTGGCGACGCTCTTTCCGAGGGTCTCAGCGACCCTGTCCTGGTCGTGATTGCTCAGGAATATTGATGTGATGGCGTCCGGACGGATAGCTTTGTGGTCATTGATATAGCCATTGACCGCATTGACATAACCGGTGGCATCCCCGTCAAGGGTAGCCTTGACCAGCCACAGGTAATCGAACTCGAAGCAAGAGTTGATACCCTTGTAATACTGCTTCTCCGTGGAATGCCCGTCCCAAGCCTCTCCAACCATGAATATGTCGTCATCGTGCCCGGCGGCCTTATAAGTGGCGTTGCAGTGGTCATACCACTGGGAAAGGAAGCTCTGGTTGGCCTTGATGACAGCCTGATAAAGCCAGATTACTGCGTCCAGCCTGAATCCGTCCACACCGAAATCCTTTATCCACTTGTCCGCTGAAGCGGCAATAGCCTTGAAAGCAGGCGATTCTGAAGCGGTCTCATAAGGGCCATAATTGATGTCGGGCATATATTCACCGAAACTGCCGAAATAATATGTCGCCGCTCCGAAAGTGATGTCAGCGGCAGTCGAAGTGTCGAGATTAAGCGGCTCCCCAAAGGTGATTACATTCTTCCCGGCCTTGGCGCCATACTTCGTTCCGCCGTCCCAAGCTGTTGTGGAGGAACGTACAAGGAAGCCCCACGAGGTATCCACATCAATGGTGATCTCGAATATATTCGTGGAAGTCTCATATAGGCCGACATTGCCGACACTGCCGATGTACAGCCATAACTTCGCGGAAGCATTGGCCTTCTGGGCGTCTTCGGTAGTCTCGGTGACAGTGACAGTCTTTATGGATTTGGTCCAATCCACCTTGAAATGGAGACGCCCCTTGTAACCGATATTCCCGTCACCCAGTGAGATCCATGAACCCATTCCAGGAGATAAGGCTCCGGCATAGTTGTCAACCAACCTGGCGGCGACGTCAGCGTCAGGGCTCTTTGAGACTACGTAGTAATCACGGTAAGGGCTTCCCGCAGGATCCGCTTTCAATGACTTGAACCACTCGGTTCCCCTTCCGGAGTGATTCAGGACATAGTCCATATAAATCTTTATTCCCTTGGCATGAGCGGCATCCACAAGAGCTTTGAAGTCCTCCTCGGTTCCGAAAAGCGGATTGACGGTGGAATAGTCATCCACATCATAGCCATGGTAAGAAGAAGTCGGATGGGCCGGTGAAAGCCAAATACCTGTCACACCAAGGCCATCCAGGTAATCAAGTTTGGACTGTATCCCCTTGAAATCCCCGACCCCATCACCATCGCTATCCGCGAAAGTGTAGATCAATAACTGATAAGTTGTTGAGGATCTTTTATTTCCGTCAAAGGAAGCGGGAGCGGGCACTACGGTGACCACATGTTTTCCCCTTTGACTGACCTGGACTGTCACATCAGCGGCGGCTTTCACGTTAGCCGACGGCATTCCTTTAATAGTCACAGTCCCGGAACGGTCCTCACCAGTGTTGGCCGCGACAGTCACTGTTACTGAGCCGTTTCCGTCACCAGAGCTCTTGTCAATATTAATCCAGTTCGCCGATGAAGCGACGCTCCAAGCCGAATTGGATGAGACGTTAAGCAATTTGGCCGAGGCGTCCTCAGGCTCAAAGGACAACGATGTCGGAGACACAGTAAGAGTCTGCTGAATGATCTCCGGCTCTTTTTCCTTGCACGAGAAGGCTTGCAGGGCGACAACCAGTACACAAGCCAAGGGGAATATGGCTCTTCTCATATCAAACAAATATAATTGGCAAGCCGGAGTCCGGTCAGGGACTCCGGCCCGAAAATGCCTAGAAGGCTGTCACAACAGCTTTCTGGGTCTTTGGATTGTAGGTCAACTTGACGCGACCGGCGGTATCGAACACACCGTCGACCTTGTCGCCGTCGATGCTGAACTCAGTACCGAGTACAACATGGAACTTACCGTCCTCACCCTTGCCGGAAGCGGCGGCTCCGAACCATGAACTCTCGTCAGCGGTCTTCAAGACGAAGCCATAGCCGGCCTCAACCTCGAGAATGACGTAATACTCAGTGTCAGAAACCTTCTCAAACGGGACAGTGCCCCAGCCAGGAGTCCTCTTGGACTGACCATGGTAGCAGTACTCAGGCTCAGCGGTAGCGAAAACAGCCTTCATCTCGTTCGGATAGAAGGTGAGTTTGTACTTGCCACCCTTCTCGATCACACCATCAACCTTGTCTTCGGAGATCTCGAACTCCAAACCGGGAGTGATGTGGTACTTGCCATCCTCACCCTTCAGGGAAGAAGCGGCACCTATCCACTTGGACTCGTCACCGTTCTTGAGGACGAAACCTGAGTTGTCGTTCACGTCTAAGATAACATAATACTCATCATCAGAAACCTTCACGAAAGGAGTCTCGCCCCAATCGGGAGTCTCCTTGCTTTGGCCGTGATAGTACCAGTCAGCGCGAACGGGAGTAGCGGAGGTGATTACCGCGGTCATAGCCACTGGATTGAAGGTGAAGATATACTCGCCTGGTGTGGCGATGATACCGTCAACCTTCTCACCGGAGATCTTGAACTCCTTGCCGATGGTCACAACGAACTTGCCGTCAGTGAGTTCCTGAGTATTGTCAGGTCCGATCCAAGATGACTCATCTCCATTCTTAAGGACGAATCCGGAGTTCTCGGAAACAGTCTTCAGCGTGAGGGTATATTCAGTGTCGGAGACCTTCTGGAAAGGAAGCTCACCCCAGTCGGGAGTCAACTCACTCTGGCCGTGATAATACCAGTCAGCCCTGACACTGGTGATGACAGCGGTCATCGCCACAGGGTTGAAGGTAAAGATGTACTCGCCAGGCTTGGCGATAACACCATCCACCTTCTGGTCGGAGATCTTGAACTCCTTTCCGATGGTCACAACAAACTTGCCGTCTGTGAGCTCCTGAGTGTTGTCAGGGCCGATCCACTGGGTCTCGTCGGTGTTCTTAAGCACGAAGCC
>JAILLE010000007.1 GCA_024693285.1 Bacteroidales bacterium | reverse complement strand
AACTGTTCTTTGATGCGAACAAGTTTGATGGAAACGTTCTTGACAGAAATGCCGAGGATGGCGCCGATTTCGTCATAGCTCAGGCCTTCGAGCCACAACAGGATGACACTTCTGTCAACAAGTCCGAGCGCATTGATTCTCATGTAAAGACGTTTGACCTGTAGGGACTTCTCATAATTGTCCTCGTAGGGTTTGATATCCATGTCGAGGCTCACACGATCGCCGGCCCGTTTCTGCTTCTTGTCAAAATTGAGGCAGAAGTTGAGGCTGACGCGGTAGATCCACGTCTTGATATCACTTTTCCCCTCAAAGGAATCGAATCCCTGCCAGAGTCTGATCAGGATCTCCTGGAATAGGTCGTTCACCTCGTCTTCATCCTTGGAGAACAAATAACAGACCGTGTAGATTGTCCGCTTATATTCTTCAACGACCCTTGAAAATCTTTGCTCTTTCGTTTCCATTTCTTATTCGTTCTCACCCGTTAGACAACGAACCAATGAAAAAACTACAAAAAATACCGTATTATAGACTAAGTATAAAGGATCTCCATCCATAACGCCATATGGGTTCTGCGGCGATGACGTAGACACTGCAAGATTGTATAACCAAGACAACCTTCTGCATACGGAACGATCAACCACAACCGAATAACTCTTTGAGTCCCTTAAGAGCCAGTTATTATCTTCAATACCAAGGGAGTACTCGCTGAGTGTGATTGTGGATTTTTCAGGTCAATCCTAAAACCCCGGCCCTCCTCTTCTTCGATAAATGCACCGTCACACAAGGAATCATTATCTCCCAACACGGTATTTAGAATCAGTTGACGTTCCTGTGATTATGCAAATATGTTGAATGCGGGTTATCCTTTCCGCTACCTCCTCCGGATGATCGATCAGGAACTGTCCATGGTTCATTCCGGGGAACACCTCAACGTGAGTGTCGGGGTGGAGGGAGCACAGGTGCCTGGCTTGCGGTTTGGCCACGAAGGCCTCTTTGGTTCCGTACCAAAAATGGATATCAGCCCCTTGAATGGACTCCAATTTGTTGGTATAAACATCCTTGTATCCGTCGCGAACCGCTTTTCCCTTGCCGTAAGGCCAAACTTTTCGGCACTCGTCTAAAAGCACGTCAAAATAATGTGAATGGAAAACCCGCTTCCAGAAACCGGTCCAGTGGTAGCAAGTCCAGACATTGAGGCTCTGATAGTAGCGAAGGGGATCCACCAGCCATTTGGGGAGCGGCAGGAGCGGTGCGGCGTCCAGGATGGCGTGGTCGATATCAATCTCGCCGCGTTCCATTATGCGGGAGAGGATTTTCCCGCCAAGCGACAGCCCATAAGCAACGTCCAAGTGCCCTCCCAGGTTCTCCTGAACGTATTTGATGATTTGCCAGGCTTGATCGTCAACCGAAGTGAAGGCAGATTCCTCCCCGATCAGGAAGCCATCGATCCCGGCAGCAACGATATGGAACCGATCTTTCAGGTTTTCGATCAGCGGCACGAAAATCTCATAAGATACCCCCAGCCCTGGGATCAGGAGCAAACTGGGATTCGAATCATTTCCGTAGGTGTTGTAAGTCATTTCTTGCCGATTTTTTTTTGAATCAGCCACATAACTAAGGAGAACAACAGTCCAAAGATAACAGATGATATCAGGTAGAATCCTGCTGCTTTGAACTGGTGGCCGGGCCTGGCATCTTTAACGAGGAGGCCTATACAATATACAGCACCAGCAACAAGGGACTCAATGATGTATTTCTTCATTTCAAATACCAATATATCCATGCGAATATAACGATAAACTGGAATATGAACTAGCTTTTACTTTGTTGACTGTATCCAGGATATAGCATCTTCCAATGGCGTTTCCGTCTCAACGTCCGGGGCGATCGGGTCGTCGCAGAATACTTCCCCGGTCCTTGCGACGTCGCAGCCGGTTGTCAGGACCAAAGAATAGCCGTTCTTCAGCGGGAAGGGTTGGTTGGCACTGGCGAAGCCCGCTGTCGGGCTGCCGAACGTTCTTGTGTTGTCAAGCCCCCTGAAACAGAGTAGGGTAGCTTCTCCGGAACTGGCGGTCATGTCGTTGGTTAGGATGGCTACGGGCGTTCCTTCGGGAAATTTCCGGATTTCCGAGGCCTTGATGCCGACGAATCTCAAGACAAAATCCAGCGTGACCGGTGTGGTCCGCTTCTTCCCTTTGAACTGCAGGATTACCCCATCCGGCAGCAGCGGTGATACGGCGGAGATCATGGGATACATGTTGCCGCCATAATTGTCCCGGAGGTCAATCACCACGCCGGCAGCCGATGAATACTCCTGCAGGAAATGCAGTACCGAATATGCATAGAGTGAATCGCTCACCTGTGCGCCGCTATGTTCCGGCAGCTTGACATAGGCGATGCCGCCTTCAAGCATCCTGGCTTCGGGCGCGAATTCGGGATAATTCACGGTATCCCTCTCCGGAGCCCAGAGGGCGGAATGCTTCCCGCCGGCTACCTGCGCCGCCTGATATACCAGATAATTGGCCCAGCCCAGGTCAGATACGGTATCCGCTGCCGCGAGAAACTCTTTTTTTCGGGCCTGC
>JAILLE010000047.1 GCA_024693285.1 Bacteroidales bacterium | reverse complement strand
CACATGCTTGAAAGACGTCAGCCCAAGACGTAGATTCATGGATAACGTCGCAGGCTTTGGCGGTTGTTCTTCCGGCGAGCATTTACCCGGATAGGGCGCGAAGCGCAGCGAGCCGGAGGAATTACCGCCAAAGCCGCCAAGGTACTTGATCCACCACTGGTCGGGCATCGCCTTCAGACGGTTCCAAGTGCCACTATCCTCCTTCCCGGCTTTACCGAACCCGGCACCAGGAGTGAATAAAACATGTGCGGCGGAGTCCCATTCCTTCTGGGACAACTCCTTGTTCCACAACGCTTTAGGCTCCGGCCTTGAAAGAACGAAACCACCGAACCGCTCGAGCTTCATCCCGTCTCCGGAATCCAAAAGCTCGTAGTCTTTCCACCTATCTGAGGGAAACTCTGTCGCCATAGTGGTGCAAAGATAAAAAAATAGTATCTTTGCTCCGGAAAAAAACGATAACAAAATATCAATTACTATGCAGCAGCACATTGACTCTTACGATTTCAAAGGCAAGAAGGCCATTGTCAGGGTGGATTTCAACGTTCCGCTCGATGAGAACTTCAACATCACTGACGACACCCGTATCCGCGCCGCCCTTCCTACACTGAAGAAGGTCCTCGCTGAAGGTGGTTCCCTCATTCTCATGTCCCATCTCGGCCGTCCGAAGGGCGTCACTGAGAAGTTCTCCCTCAAGCACATCGTTGCCCATGTCTCCGAGTGCCTCGGAGTTCCCGTCCAGTTCGCCCCCGACTGCCAGAAAGCTGACGAGCAGGCCGCCGCGCTGAAGCCCGGAGAGGTTCTGATGCTTGAGAACCTTCGTTTCTACGCTGAGGAGGAAGGCAAGCCCAGAGGACTCGCTGAGGACGCCACTGACGAGGAGAAGGCCGCTGCGAAGAAAGTGGTCAAGGAAAGCCAGAAGGAGTTCGTTAAGAAACTCGCCTCCTACGCCGACTGCTACATCAACGACGCTTTCGGAACCGCCCACAGGGCCCACGCTTCCACCGCCCTCATCGCCAAGTACTTCCCTGAGGACAAGATGTTCGGCTACCTGATGGAGAAAGAGATCAAAGCCATCGATAACGTACTGAAGAACGCCCGCCGTCCTTTCACCGCTATCATCGGCGGCTCCAAGGTTTCCTCGAAACTCGCTGTCCTTGAGAACCTTCTTGGTAAAGTTGACAACCTTATCATCTGCGGCGGAATGGGTTACACCTTCATCAAGGCCGAGGGTGGAAATATCGGTAACTCTCTCCATGAGGACGAGCTTATCCCTCAGGCTAAGGAGATAATGGAGAAGGCGCAGGAACTTGGTGTCAACGTGTCCCTGTCTGTCCAAACCCGTGTCACCCAGGAGTTCGCCAATGATACTCCCGAGATGGTTGTCCCTTCCCACAAGATTCCTGACGGATGGGAAGGCCTTGATTGCGGCCCCGCCTCGATCGAGAACTGGGCCAGGATCATCCTCGCCTCCAAGACCATCCTCTGGAACGGTCCCGCCGGTGTGTTCGAGTTCCCGAACTTCGCCACGGGAACCGAGAAGATAGCCGAGCTTATCGCAAAGGCTACCGAGCATGGAGCCTATACCCTCGTTGGTGGTGGAGACTCTGTCGCCGCTGTCACCAAGATGGGCTTCGCCGACAAGGTCAGCTATGTCAGCACCGGTGGTGGAGCTATGTTGGAAGCTATTGAGGGTAAGACGCTTCCCGGCATCGCCGCTATTCAGGAATAATAATCGCCATAGGCTATGGATCCGCTAGTGGTGCATTGGAATATGAATCCGGAGATATTCCGGATAGGTGGCTTTGCCGTCAGGTGGTACGGTCTCCTGTTCGTATCCGGTTTCATTCTAGGGTATTGGATATTCACAAAGTTCTGTGAGCGAGAGAAGGTAAACAATGCTTTCCTCGATCCGCTCCTGTACACCTTGCTTATTGGTACCCTTGTCGGTGCCCGTCTGGGCCATTGCCTTTTCTACGGTTTCAACTATTATTTCGGTTCCTGGAAGGGTTTCCTGGAGATATTCAAAGTCTGGGAAGGAGGGTTGGCCAGTCACGGTGGTACCATCATGCTGATTTTGTGCATGTGGTGGTTCGCTTGGAAATTCGGCAAGAAGTACCATATCGACTTTCTCTGGATTCTGGATCACCTCTGTATCGCGGTGGCTTTCGCCGGAGCTTTCATCAGACTGGGAAACCTTTGTAACTCTGAGATTTACGGTGACGTCACGAATCTCCCCTGGGGCTTTATATTCGAGCGCAGGGGAGAGACGGAGCCGAAGCATCCGACCCAGATTTACGAGGCACTGAGCTACCTTATCCTCGGACTGATTCTTGTCTGGCTATATGTCAAGAAACTGGACAAGATGTACAGGGGAACCTTTATAGGTTTGTTCTTTATAGGTTGCTTCGGGATGAGATTCCTGATCGAATTCATCAAGGAGCCGCAGGAAGCCTTCGAGAATGATATGATCTTGAATATGGGCCAGACCCTGAGTATTCCGTTTGTCCTTTTGGGCATAGGTCTGCTGATCTACGCTTTCAAGAAAAAGATTCCGGCTAGGGCGGTGATCCCTGACACCAAACCGAAAAAACGGGAACCAACGCATTTTGCCAAAAGTCTGAATTCCTGACGCGTCTTTGGCTTTTTATTGTTGACCATCATTTGCATATATCGAATAGTTTGATATCTTTGTGAATGATGGTTTTATTGTGCCTATCAGTATGAAAAAGTTATTCGTTTTTGTCTTAATGGTCGCCATGGTGATCGCCTGCGGCCCGAAGGAGGACCCTGAAATCGCAGTGTCGAGTGTCTCGCTTAGCCAAAGCGCTGTCACCCTCGAGGTCGGCGGCACATCAAATCTGACGGCTACGGTTCAGCCGTCCAATGCCACGAACAAGGCGGTGAGCTGGTCGACATCCAACCAGTCTGTCGCCACGGTCAATAACGGTACGATCACTGCGGTCGCCGAAGGTACGGCGACAATCACAGCGACAGCGGGAGGTAAGTCGGCTACCTGTTCGGTGACGGTCAACAAGAAAGTCGTGGCCGTGACCTCTGTCGTTCTGGATAAGACAGAGGTTGAGCTGGAACCTGGTGGAAAAGTGACACTTACCGCTAGCGTAAAGCCTGACGAAGCCACCGACAAGACTGTGACCTGGACCTCCAGTGACGCGTCAATAGCGACTGTGGAGAACGGCACGGTGACAGCGGTCGCCGAGGGAGCGGCAACTATCACCGCCAAAGCCGGAGACAAGGAGGCGATTTGTCAAGTCACGGTAAAAAAATCTGAAGAGGAGCGGATCAAGACTGCCTTGATGAAGATTTATGACGCGATGGACGGCCCTAACTGGAGAATAACCGGGAAATGGGATACTTCGAAGGGTCTTTATTCCTGGCAGGGAGTTGACTGGAATGAGACTACCCGTGAGCTGAAGCTGATCTTCAAAGGCGATTTCGGACTCAAAGGTGAGTTCCCCGATTGCTTCGATGAGCTGACTTCGCTTGTTCGGTTCTTCGTTCAAGATGAACCTGGCGTCACAGGTACCCTCCCTACAAGCTTTCAGAAACTGAAAAACTTGGGAGAGCTTGTCATTAATGGAACTTCTATGACAAGTCTCCCGGATATATTCAGCGGTATGCCGTTATGGGATGTTTTTATCGGATCAAATCCAATGACAGGTTCACTCCCCGAAAGCCTTGGTGAGAGTGACGGATATTTGGGCGAGAGGAGTGAAGGTCATTACCCTAGGTTGTCTATCAGTGATAATGATTTCACGGGAGATATCCCTGAATCTTGGTTGCGTCTATCATCTAGAGTGGATATTTACACCCATAAATTGTCGGGTCAGATTCCGGATTATTTCTACACCGCGGATGATCCTGGCTTTTGGATTAACTCGTACATCAACCATGGCTTTGTCATGGGTGATGATAATTATAGGAAGATTTACCCATTTGTTGTAAAAGATAGGGATATACCTGGTTACTGGCCGAAGAGGGAGATTAAGGATTTGATCACAGGGAAACCGATTCCGTATGACGATATCGTGTCCAATAACAAAGCTACCGTCATGTACAGATGGGGATCCTGGTGCCCTTATTCAGCGGCGCTATTGCCTCAATTGAAGAGAATGCATGAGAAGTACCATGACGCCGGCCTTGAGGTGATAATGAGACCTGCGTGGGGAGATGACAAGGGGGAGAATCTCTTTCGAGATTATATTATGGATAACGGATATGATATATGGTATAATTTCTCCTCCAAATCCGCGGATATCAGTTTCTCGGAGGAAGCCGCCCTTGGCAACGGGGCGATGCCATTTGCCAATGTGATTGATAATAAAGGGAATATAATATTCAGTAGCTCTCATGATGTGAGTGACCCTTCACGAGGACGGTTCAATCATATCCCTTTCTTCGACCTTATCCCGTTCCTTGAGGGAATCTTTGGCCCTCTCGAGGATGATGAGGTTTATTCATCCACCGATTATTCCCAGGACGGCAATGTGAAATCTTTGCAGACGGCCAAGGAAGGTAAGGGCATCAACATCGTGTTCATGGGTGACGCCTACACTGATAAGGACATCAAAGACGGAAGTTATATTAACCTGATGCGGAGCGCGATGGAGGAGTTCTTCAAGATCGAGCCGTACAAGACCTTCCGCGACAGGTTCAATGTATACGCGGTCAATGTTGTCTCTAAGAACGGCAGGACCGGAGACGGCTATTCGACAGCTCTCGGCGCGAAAGCCGTCGGCACTTCGATTTCCGTAAATACAGCAGGGGAGAACAAGAGTTTCGAATATGCCTTGAAGGTTCCCGGCATCAAGGACAAGAAGAACCTTTTGATATGTGTGCTGGTGAATTCCAGTAGCCTGCGGGGTATCACATCCATGATCGAGTCCCTGCAGTCCGGAGTGGCGTGGTGCTCTTCCGGCTCAAATGTCCCTGAGGCTTTCGGCGCCTTGGTCCGCCATGAGGCAGGTGGCCACGGTTTCGCCTTCCTGGGTGACGAGTACTCCACCAGTAGCGGTACTCCCGGCAAGGCCTTGATCGATGAATACAACAGGTTGTATTCCAAGTATGGTTGGTATTCCAACCTTGACTTCACCAATGATCCTTCGAAGGTGAAGTGGAATTACTTCCTGACAGACGAAAGGTATAAGGATGAAGTCGGCATCTTTGAGGGTGCGGGTGGTCCATTCTCCACAGGTATTTACAGGCCTTCGGAGGATAGTATGATGAATCACAATGTCGAATATTACAACGCTCCGTCAAGATGGGCGATCTACAAGAGGATCATGGAGCTTTCCGGTGAGACAGCCAGCTTCGAGAAGTTCCTGGAATATGACGCCGTGAACCGCGACAAAAAGCAGTCCTCGGCACCCAGGACTCGCTCCATCGTCGAGTGGGAGCCCGATGCCCCGCCGGTCGTGAGGCCGTAGTATAAACTAATGATGACAGCTAAAACGATAAACCGGAGAAATTTGAGTTTCTCCGGTTTATTTTAGTATAACATTTGTAGTGAAAAACCAGTTTTGTTTAATTGGAAAGAGTAGTTTAGTATATGATAAACAAGAGACTGATAATGGCGGCCGCGCTGATGGGGATAGTCACCGTGGCGTCAGGGCAATACAGGGCCGACTATGTCCCTGTCGAAGCCCAGTCCGACACTTCCACGGTTGTCATAACATTGGATGACGCGTTGAAGATCGCCTTGAGTGAGAATGTGGCTGTCAAGGTGGCAGACAAGGAGATCGAGAGAAGCCAGTACGCCAAGAAAGGGACATATTCATCCCTGTTCCCTCAGGTGACCGGTTCCGGATCTTACCAGAGGACCATCAAGAAACAGATCATGTACATGGACTCCGACAGCGGCGGTGATGGTGAAGAAGGTGGTGGAGGAGGCTTCGGAATGCTTTCTTCTCTGGCTCCTTATTTCATCAGGATCAATGAGTTGTCCGCAATGCAAGGGATGCCTCTGATTATCCCTGGCGAGAGTGAGAGCTCAAGTTCCAACAGCGGTTTCGCGGTGGGTCGTTGGAATACCTACAACTACGGTGTGTCCGCAGCCATGCCTCTTGTGAACGCTCAATTGTGGGAGAGCCTCAGGATCTCCGGCCAAGCTGTCGACCTTGCTGTAGAGAAAGCCCGCTCCTCAAGACTGGATATGGTTACCCAGGTGAAGCAGGCATATTATGCCGTCCTTCTCGCCAAGGAAGCGTTCAATGTCTACAAGGAAGTCTACGAGAACGCCGTGGAGAATTTCGTCCAGACCGAGAGACGCTACAAGGCGGAGAAAGCCTCTGAGCTTGAATATACTAGGGCAAAGTCTGTGGTGGCTGGGGCTATCCCTAATGTCTACAACGCGGAAAGCTCTGTGATGCTTGCTCTCTGGCAGCTCAAGGCCGTGATGGGAGTTGACCTTTCCAGGAATATCGATGTGGCCGGGGCTTTGGGCGACTATTCTACTCAAATGTTCAGGGATATTCACGACAACGATGATCCTTCCCTTGATTATAATACCACCCTTCGCCAGCTTGAGATCCAGGCGGACCAGCTTGCCTCTACCGTGAAGATGTACAAGGCGGCCTATCTGCCGACATTGTCGGCGGCGTTCTCCTACAGCATGATCGCCATGACTAATGACTTCAAGTTCAGCGAATATAAATGGTCGCCATATTCCTATGTCGGCCTGAGCTTGAACATCCCGATATTCACTGGTTTCAAACGTCATTACGATGTCAAGCAGGCTAAGGTCCAGGCCGTGGAGCTCGATCTACAGAGGATAGAGGCCGAAAGGCAGTTGAAGATTGCCATCCGCCAATATCTTAACACGATGGAGACCAGCATGAATAGCTACAACGCCGCCGCCGAGGCGGTCGGTCTCGCGAGGAAGGCGTATGATATAGCCGCCAAGTCCTACAAGATCGGCAAGGGTACGATCACGGAAATGAATGACGCCCAGCTCACTTTGACTCAGGCGAGTCTACAGCAGAGCCAGGCTGTCTACAATTTCATCGTGGCCAAGTCCAACCTTGAGAAGACTCTCGGGTACGATTTCATCGACGATGAAGGTAACGTTGATCTGGATAACATGTAGAATCGATAATAATAAAGAAAGAAGATATGAATAGCATTTACAGGACATTAGCTCTCGTCGGAGCCTGCGCCGCACTTGTCTCCTGCGGGGGGAAGAAAGCTCAGGAAAGCGCTCCCGTGGCACAAGAGGAGGACAGGACGATCCTTGTTTCAACGTCGACTGCCGTGGTGGAGGAAGTTCCTCAGACAGAAGTATATTCATCGACCGTTGAGGCTTATGCCATCAATAATATAGCGCCTCAGACTCCGGGCAGGATACAGACGATCAGGGTTGATGTGGGATCGTTTGTGAGTAAGGGACAGATTCTTGCGACAATGGACGCCGCCCAGTTGGACCAGACCAGGCTGAAGCTGGTGAACGATTCGACAGAGCTCAGCCGCCTCCGCAGCCTCTATGAGGAAGGGGGAGTGTCCAAGTCGGATTATGACGCTGTCGAGATGGCTTATAAGATCAGCCGCCGCTCATATAACAATTTGGCGGAGAACACCTATCTGCGTTCCCCGCTCAGCGGTGTGATTACCGCGAGGAATTATGACAAGGGAGACCTTTACGCCGGCCAGCCGATATTCGTGGTCCAGCAGATTACTCCTGTCAAACTCAAGGTCGGAGTTTCCGAGTCGGATTACACCAAGGTTAAGATAGGCAACCAGGTCGAGATCACTGTCGACGCTCTTCCGGGGCAGACTTTCACAGGTAAGATAAACAAGATTTATCCTACTATCGATCCCATGACCCACACATTTGTCACGGAAATCCTCGTCCAGAATTCCGACAGGGTTTTGCGTCCCGGAATGTTCGCCAGGGTCAAAATCGAGTTCGGAGTCAACAAAAGCGTCGTGGTGCCTGAGGAGTCCGTCGTCAAGATGCAGGGAACTGGCCAGAGGTGTGTGTATGTCCTTCAGCCGGACAACACGGTGGAGAGCTCCATTGTCAAACTCGGCCGTCATGTAGGCAATAGCTACGAGATTCTTGAGGGAATATCCGAGGGGGACGTGGTGACTGTCAAGGGAAGCACCAGCCTAAAGGATGGGGCGAAAGTCGAGGTGTCTAACAAATAATCACCGCAGCCTATGAGTGTCATTAGATCCGCAGTGAGCAAGCCGGTCACGACGGCCTTGGTTTTCTTGGCTTTCGCGATATTCGGAATCTATTCACTGACAAAGACATCAGTTGCTCTTTTCCCCGATTTCGACGCCAATGTCGTATTGGTGATGTCGTCATATCCGGGAGCTAGCGCTTCTGATGTTGAGAATAACTTGACCAAGCTTTTGGAGAACACACTCAACAGTGTGGCGAACCTTAAGAACCTGACCTCCCGCTCCCGTGAGAATGTCGCGATCGTGATGCTGGAGTTCAAATACGGAACTGATATAGATGAGGCGAGTAATGACATCAGGGACAAACTGGACCTGATCAACTCTGCCCTGCCAGACGGGGCCTCCGTGCCGGTTCTGTTCAAGTTCGGTATGGACGATATGCCTGTCCTGATTCTCTCCGCCACCGCAGACAAGAGCATGGCTGGTCTCGACAGGATCCTGGATGATAGGGTGGTCACTCCTTTGGGACGTGTCACGGGAGTCGGAACTGTCTCTGTCGCGGGAGCTCCCGCCAGGGAGATCCATGTTTATTGCGACCCTAACAAGCTTGCCGCTTACGGCTTGAGTGTCGCCGGAATATCCCAGATTATCGCCGCTGAGAACCGTAATGTCCCTTCAGGCTCAATCGATATCGGTTCCGAGTCATTCTCCCTGAGGGTTGAAAAGGAATTCAAGGATCCTTCGGAACTCCTTGATGTCGTGGTCAGTTACCGTGGCGGCCAGGTGGTATACCTGAAAGATGTCGCAAGGGTTGAGGACGGGCTGGAGGAGAAATCGCAAGAATCCTATACCAATGGAAACCGGTCGGCTATGATCGCCATCCAGAAGCAGTCTGGCGCGAACACGGTCAATGTCGTGAACGCGGCGAAGCAGAGAATAGCCGAGATCGCTCCGACTCTTCCTTCCGATATCAAGATCACCGAGGTGGTGGACAACTCCTCAGAGATTCTGAACACGATCAACTCCCTTAAGGAGACCATAATCATAACCCTTCTCGTGGTCATGCTTGTGGTGTTCGTTTTCTTGGGAAGATGGAGGGCGACATTCATCATCGTCCTGTCGATTCCTATCGCGTTGCTGGGCTCCCTGGTGTACCTTTTCGCTACCGGGAACACATTGAATATCATTTCAATGTCAGCTCTTTCCATCGCGATCGGTATGGTTGTGGACGACGCTATTGTGGTCTTGGAGAACATATCCACTCACCTGGAAAGAGGAGAGAAGCCCAAAGAGGCCGCGGTCCACGCCACCTCCGAGGTCGGTATCTCGGTTATAGCGTCCACTTTGACTATGCTCTGCGTCTTCCTTCCTTTGACCATGGTCTCCGGAATGGCTGGAATAATGTTCAAACAGTTGGGTTGGATTGTTTCGATCATCATGATCATCTCCACCACCGCCGCTTTGACCCTTGTCCCGATGCTTTGCTCAAGGATGCTGAAAGCTGGCCCCAAGACCGGAAAACTCCATAGGGCTATTTTTGATCCCATCGAGAAGGGTCTTGACGGCCTTTCCGCTTGGTATTCCAGAATCATAGCATGGGCCGTCACTCACAGGAAGACCGTGATCTTCGGTGCCTTGGCAATTTTTGTCGGTGTGCTCGCTCTTCTAGCTCCCGGACTCAAGACAGAGTTTTTCCCCACGATGGATGGAGGACGCCTTTCTGTCTCGATCGAGCTGCCTGTAGGTACCGAGCAGAGTGTCACAGGGACTTTCGCCAAGCAAATCTGTGATCGCCTGGAGGAGGAAATTCCTGAGATTCAGGTTCTTCAGTACCGTTATGGACAGGCCAGCTCCGACAATGTGATCGGAAGCATGCAGAACAACGGCTCTCATGTCATCTCGATGAATGTGAATATCGGATCCATGGAAGACCGCAAGCGCTCGTCTTCCGAGATCGCCGATATTATCCGCAAGGATCTCCGAGAGTATCCGGAGGTGAAGAAAGCCACCGTCACTGAAGGCATGGGTGGAGTCGGAGGCGCCGCCTCTCTCCGTCTCGAGATATATGGTTACGACTTCGACGAGACCGACCGGATCGCCAAAGAGGCCCAGGCGAAAATGCTCGCCGATCCGGCTTTCACCCAGGTGATCTTGAGCCGTGATGATTATACTCCCGAGTACCAGGTCGATTTCGACAGGGAGAAACTAGCTCTGAACGGTCTTAACTCCACTACCGCCGCCGCTGCTTTCAGCGCCGCGATGAGCGGTTCGGTGAATTCATTCTACCGTGAGGACGGAGATGAGTACAACATCCGTGTCATCTATGACAAACGCTTCCGCACAAGCGTTGAGGATATTGAGAATATATTGATTTACACTCCTTTAGGTGGTGCCGTCAGGATCAAGGATCTGGGTACTGTCGTGGAGTCGAAGGTGCCTCCGACAATCGAGAGGAAGAACCGTGAGAGATATATTTCAGTGACCGGAATAGTCACTCGGGGATATGCCCTTAGCGACGGAGTCGCCGTCACCAACAGGGTACTCTCCGAGATTGACATCCCTAACAACATCTCTACTGAGATCACTGGAGACTTCGAGGACCAGCAGAGCATGTTCAAGGATCTCATTGTCCTTATGATCTTGATCATAATCCTGGTCTACATGGTCATGGCCTCCCAGTTCGAGTCGTTCATGAGCCCGCTTGTGATTATGTTCTCGGTGCCGTTCGCTTTTATCGGTGTGATTCTGGGACTTAGACTCACCGGTTCCGCGCTCGGGGTTATGGCGATGGTCGGAATAATAATCCTCTTGGGTATTGTCGTGAAGAACGGTATCGTGCTGATAGACTACACCATACTCATGCGGGAGAGGGGAATGAACGTCATAAATGCCTCCGTGACCGCCGCCAAGAGCCGATTGAGGCCTATCCTCATGACCACTCTCACCACAGTCCTCGGTATGTTGCCCATGGCTTTGGGCAGGGGAGAGGGTTCCGAGATGTGGCGCTCCTTGGGTATGACAGTTTGCTGGGGCCTTTCATTCTCGACACTGATCACACTCGTGCTTATTCCCGCGGTGTACTGCGTGTTCGCCACACGCCAAGAGAAAAGAAAGGCTAAAAAACTCGCCGCTGGAGCTAAAGTTTGACGAATAAAACAGACAAAGAGATGAAAGCGATATTTATAGCGTATAACCAGGCGTATGGAGAGGAAATAGTCGAACTCCTCGATGAGAAAGGCCAGAGGGGATTCACCCAGTGGGTGGACATCCAAGGCAGGGGAGGAGAGGAAGGAGAGCCTCATTATGGAAACCATGCCTGGCCGACCCAGAATTACGCCATCCTGACCATTGTCAAGGATGACGCTAAGGCTTCGGAATTGCTTGACGCCTTGAAGGAGAAGGATGAGAAGTATCCTGATTTGGGTCTGAGGGCCTTCTGTTGGACTGTCGACAAGATGGTTTAGGGATTTTGCTTGAAACAATGATTTTTATAAATTTGTATTCTGAACTTTAATCGAGAATAAAATGGAAATAACTGCCACTAATGAGAATTTCGCGGGAATCATTTACGCTAATAGCGTTGTCCTGGTCGACTTCTGGGCCACCTGGTGCGGTCCTTGCCGTATGCTCGGTCCCACTGTTGAGACTGTCGCCGGAGAATATGACGGGAAAGTCGCCGTCGTGAAGTGCAATGTCGACGATTGCGAGGATATCGCAGTCCAGTATGGTATCAGGAATATTCCTACGCTCATCTTCTTCAAGGATGGGCAGGCTGTTGACAAACTTGTGGGCAATGTCCCCAAGGCCGAGATTACAGCAAAGCTTGATGCTCTACTTTAGTATTTGATTATCAATTTATTCCAAGAGATATGAAGAGAATGTTTATCGTGGCTGCTATTGCCACTCTCGCTTTTAGCGTTAGCGCCGCGGCGCAGCATTATGACTATACCAGGTTCGGTATCACTGGTGGTGTGACCTCTTCTTCCAGCAAGGTGAAGAATGTGGACTCAAAGTCCATCTCCCTGTACCACGCCGGTATCGCTTTCGAGATTCCTCTCGGAGCCGGTTTCGCCATTCAGCCTGAGGTTCTTTATCAGGTCAAGGGAATGTCTCTCAACAATTGGGGAGATTCCACCACCGGACAGATCGGTAATTCTTTCGAGACCAAGGTCGGTTTTGTTGAAGTTCCTGTGCAGATCCAGTGGGGACCTGATCTTGTGGCTTTCCGCCCCTACGGTTTCGTAGAGCCTTTCGCCGGCTACCAGATCTCATCTGGAGGTGACCAGACTTTGAAATCTGAGCTTCAGAAAGTTGAATACGGAATGAGCCTCGGTGCCGGTATCGACATCTGGCATCTCCAGGTCGCCGCCAAGTATTTCTGGAACTTCGGCAGTGTTTACAAGAGCGATTTGAAAGAGACTGGAAACACTATCACTGGACTCAAAGATGGCAACACCTTCAATGGCTTTGCTATCTCTGTCGCCATTTTCTTCTAATGGGAAGTGAGAAGGCTCAGGAGCGGAAGATAGTCTTCTTCTGCTCAGCCAGTTTTGATATAGACGAGAAATACAACCAAGCTGCGCGGGAAGCTACCCGCGCGGCTTGTTCGCTTGGATATACCGTGGTTTCCGGCGGTACTGTCAAAGGTACTATGGGAGTTGTCGCGGATGAGGTCGTGAGGTGTGGCGGGCGCCATGTGGGAATCATTCCCCGGTTTATGGAAGATGTTGTGTATCCGTCACTTGACGAAACTGTCTGGACTGACACCATGGCTGAGCGGAAGGAGTTGATGAGGGAGGGGACCTGTGTCGCTGTGGCTTTGCCAGGCGGAATAGGCACACTTGATGAGTTGATTGAGACTCTTACTCTCGCGAAACTCGACCTTTACAAAGGCAAGGTTATCGCTCTGGATTTCGATGGTTTCTACGAGCCTCTGAAAGCCCTTCTCGACCATTATGTCTCGACCGGGATGCTGGACAGCCGTTCCAGGCAGCTTATAGCTTTCCCTAAGACGATTGAAGAGTTCTCAGATCTTCTCAGATAAATCATGCTAGACCGGATAAAGACACTTCTCGGGCAGGACTGGATCGCTACCCAGGACATGATTCGTTCGTCACTCAAAAGCGATATAGAGCTTTTGGATGCGACCAATTCAGCTATTCTCTCCACTGGAGGAAAGCAGCTGAGGCCTATCTTGTCACTGCTCGTAGCCCGTGCCTGTTCCGGCGGTCATGTGTCTGAGGACAGCATCCGTTTCGCGGCGGCATCTGAGCTTCTGCACAATGCCACCCTTCTCCATGATGATGTGGCGGACAACAGTGCTGAGCGCAGAGGCGTGCCGACTGTCATGTCTCTGCTTGGAGGACCGGCTTCTGTGCTTATCGGGGATTTCTGGCTTGTGCGGGCGATGGATAACATTCTCGCATCTGTTACCCGTGGGGCAAGGGCGATCCGTATCTTCGCCAAGACTCTCAGCGATCTGGCTGAAGGGGAAATGCTGCAGCTACAAAAGGCTGAGAGCTGCGACACTACCGAGGATGACTATTTCCGGATAATCTACAACAAGACAGCTTCCTTATTCGAAGCGGCGGGAATCACCGCGGCACTATCCGTGGATGCTCCTGAAGATGTGATGGAGGCGGTGAGGGAATACTGCGTCTGCCTTGGAATCGCATTCCAGATCAGGGATGACATGCTGGATTATTCTGACGGGGCAGGGCTCGGGAAGCCGGTAGGAGCTGATCTCGACGAGCGGAAGATCACTCTTCCACTTCTCGGAGCCTTGCGTTCACTCGGCGAAAAAGAGCGGTCCAGGATCCGGTCCATGGTTAAAGATATTCCGGAACATCCTGAATATAAGCCCGAAATCCGTGGCTTGGTATTCGAAAAAGGAGGAAATGAATATGCGGCTTCACGCCTTATAGAATATATCGAGAAAGCCATCAAAGCCATTGGAATTCTTCCGGATTCTGAAGAAAAAGAGTATCTTGTGAAAATAGCTCGGTTCACTGCGGACAGGAACAAATGACACTGGAAAACATCATAGGCAACCGTGACGCCGTCAAGGCTTTGGGAGGGATGATCCGCGAGGGTCGTGTCCCACATGCCATGATGCTTTATGAGAATGACGGATGCGGAGCCATGGCTATCGCCCTGGCTTTTTTGAGCGAGTTGTTCTCCAGTGAGCATAAGGTTTCCGGTCTGATTCATCCGGATGTCCATTATGTCTATCCTGTCGCCACCGGATCCAAGGTGTCCGAGAAAGTCGACAAACTCCGGGCTGATTTGTTCCTGAGTTATTGGAGAGACTTGATGAAGGCCAACCCTTATGCTCTTGAGACTGAGATAAATGACGCTTTCGGGATTGAGGGGAAACAGACTGTGATCAACAACGCTGAAGCAAAGGAGGTTTTGGAGACTATTTACCTGACCCCTGTTGAGGGTGGCTGGAAGGCAGTGGTCGTGTATCTTCCCGAGAAGATGAACGCCACGGCGGCCAACCGGCTGCTGAAGGCGGTTGAGGAACCTCCGGAGAGAACGGTTTTCCTCATGATAACCCATTCTCCCGAAAAGGTCTTGCAGACCATCTCTTCGAGATGCCAGGCGTTGAGGATTCTTCCGGAGACTAAGGATGAGATCGTGGAGATACTTGTCTCCCGGTTCGGGAAGGATCCGGATGAGGCGGCGTCCGCTGCCCAGATTGCTGGCGGGAGCGTAGGTGAGGCTCTGCATTACCTTTCCGGTAAAGAGGACTTCGAAAGCCAGATGGAGATCTTTTCCGGGCTAATGGAAGCTATTGATTCAAAGGATCTTATTGCCGCGCTTTCGTATGGCGACGCCTTGGCTGGGCTGGGGTCGCGGGAAAAACAGAAAGCTTTTTGTAAATTCGCGTCGGAGAACCTCCGCAAGATATTCCTGATACAGCAGAAACTGACTGGTATCGCTGGTTTGGCCACTGATGAGGAAGAAGCCCTCACGAGGATTGCCTCAAAGTGCAAAAAGAGTTTTCCCAGACAGGCGCTTTCCTGCCTTGACCGGGCTAAACTGCTGATAGACAGGAATGTGTCGCAGAAGATACTGTTCTGCGAGCTTGTCGGGAGGCTGTATTCATTATATTGACGACCACGATGGATAATATAGATAACGAGGCCATAAAATTCGACTGCAGCCGGGGATGCACTGTCACACGTGACAGCGAGTCCGGGGAGTACGATTGCAACTACCGTCAAGGATGTTGCAAACTCGAGGCTTACAACTGGCTCAAGGGTGTGAACCAGGAACAGTACAAAGATTTGTTCGAGGTCCGTTTCAAGAACACCCGAAAAGGAATATATATCAACGCCTCAGGGCAGGGGATCAAAACCGGGGACTTGGTGGTTGTCGAGGCCGCTAACGGTCATGATCTCGGAATTGTGACTCTTGAGGGGCCTATTGTCGGCCGCCAGATGAAGTGCAAGGGCGTCGACATGGAGACCACGGACTTGAGAAAGATATACCGTAGGGCAAAACCTTTTGATATTACCAAGTGGCAAGAGGCTATCGCCCGGGAGCAAGATACAATGATCCAGGCCCGCCGTATCGCCGCGGAGCTTGGCCTGGATATGAAGATCGGAGATGTTGAGTTCCAGGGCGATGGGACGAAAGCGATATTTTATTACATCGCTGACGGTCGTGTCGATTTCCGCCAGCTGATCAAGGTCTATGCGGAGGAATTCCGTATCAGGATTGAGATGAAGCAGATCGGAGCCCGCCAGGAAGCCGGGCTCATTGGAGGGCTTGGAGTCTGCGGTAGAGAGCTTTGCTGCGCCAACTATATCACTAATTTCCAGTCGATTTCGACATCGGCCGCCAGGGTTCAGGACCTGTCGCTGAATCCGCAGAAACTTGCCGGGCAATGTGGCAAGCTCAAGTGCTGCCTCAATTACGAGGTCTCTAATTACATGGATGCCCAGACTAGGATTCCCAAGGTCACTGAACCGCTTGAGTTCGAGGATGGATTGGTATATCTGGTCAAGACTGACATCCTCCAGGAGATGATGTATTTCTCCTACGAGAAGGGTTCGCTCACCAATGTCTACCCGCTCACCGCGAGCGAGGTGCGTGAGATTATCATGATGAACCGGAACGGGGAACGCCCGGATTCCCTTAAGAACGATCCGGAACCTCTTGGCCCTCAGTTTATTTCAGCTGTCGGTGATGATAGTATCACTCGTTTCGACAAACCGAAGAAGCAGAAGAGCAAGAATCGGAACAGGAACCGTGATAACCGTGGTGGCGGACGTGGCAAGAATCCCCGGAAGGATCAATCATAAGTCGTGATGAGGGGACGTTTGTGGATATTCGTCCTGGCGGTGGCGCTAGCATGTTGTTCCCGCCCTCCGTCCCGGGAGTTCTTCATTCTCCGGGAGAACGCTGAATATGGCGACACTTATTCTTTTTTTCTGGATCTGGATGACTCCACCCAGATATATTCATTGGATTTCTTCACCAGGCTCGAGAGGAATTCATTCAAGGACTTTCCGCCAGAGGATATCATCTTGGATCTCAGATGGTTCTCTCCTTCAGACTCTATCTTGACAGACACCGCTTTCGTCAAGATAAATGATCTCGCCGGCTCCGGTTATTACTCTCGTGACTTGATAACCCCATTTAGTGCGGATCTTGATCTCCCGGAGGCGGGGGAGTGGAGGCTTAAGGCCAAGGTAGTCAATGATTCTGAGGAGATCCGCGGTTTGGGTATAATTTTAAGACACGACTGATGGGTCACGATAAACTTAGGAAATTCGCCGAGAACGAGACTTTCGCCTGCTTGCTGCAGCCGGATGCCTCAAAGGTTTTGGACAAGACTGGAGATCCTTCTGAGGGCCTGAAGCTCCATGAACATCCGATTAAAGGTCATTGGAATGAGATGATGTTCCACAATGACCAGCCGATTGTTTTGGAGCTTGGCTGCGGAAAAGGAGAGTACACTATTGATTTGTCCAGAAGAGTCCCGGAAAGGAATTATATCGGTGTGGATATCAAGGGAGCGAGACTCTGGAGAGGCGCTAAGACGGCCACTGAGGAAGGAATTGGTAATGTGGCGTTTCTGCGGACGAGGATAGAGTTCATAGAGGCGTTTTTCGGCCCTGGGGAGGTTAGTGAGATTTGGTTGACGTTTTCTGATCCGCAGTTGAAGAGCGAGAACAGCCGTCTGACCAGTCCGCTTTTCCTGGGGCGTTATCGCAAGTTCCTCCGTCCTGGCGGAATCATCCATCTCAAGACCGACAGCCGTTTCCTTCATGAATATTCCAAAGCGGTAGCCCTCGAGAACGGTCTCACCATCCTTGCCGCAACGACCGACCTCTACGGTTCCAAGGGAGTATTCCCCCCGGCAACCGTGGCCACCCTCGGCCACGTAAGAGGGGGGACCGCCGGCAAAGCCGGTGGTGGGGTCCGCGGAGCGGACGTTGAACGGGGGGAATACTCCCTCGGAACCGTACGTGGGAAGTATTCCCTTGGAGCGGAGTTATTCGAGGTTCAGACGTTTTATGAGAGGATGTTTCTGTCGCAGGGGTACAAGATCACGTATCTTGCGTTCACGATCGACCATGACGGACCATACAAGCATCCTGAGACCTTCGATTCTGATTATTGGAGATCGATAGAGGGACCAAGAAGGTTCGTTCACTCACCGGCCTCTTCCCAAAGGTAGAGCCGGTCGCCTCTACGAAGCTTGCGGTCACCTTTCCAATCTTCCGGAAAAGATACCGGAATAGAGCACAAATCTCCCTTCCTGGCCTCTGGAACAGGCTTCAGGTCGACCCTGATTTCTTCCACCCGGCCCTCATAGACCCCGGTGGTCGCCCCGATGGCGATATATTCATCACCCACTTTGAAAGATCCCGATTCGACCAGGACTTCGGCTACTCCCAGGCGGTCGAACCAATTGGTCACCTTCCCGAAATAAGTCTTCCTGCGGGAGGCGTGGCTTCCGTAGATCTCACTCCATTCCCCGAGCTTGGCTCCTTGGTAATAGCCGTCCCAAAAACCTCTGTTGAACACTTCGGAGAGCTGTTCTTTCAGATTTGAGGCAAGCTCATCTGTGAACGTGCCGTCGCAGACGGCGTCGGCCGCCTTCCGGTAACAAGATGCCGTCCTCTTCACATATTCAGCTGACCGTGCCCTGCCTTCAATCTTCAGAACCCGGACTCCCGAGTCTATGATCTTGTCCATGAACTCGATGGTACAGAGATCCTTAGGGGACATTATGTACTTGTTGTCGATATTCAGTTTATATCCCGTCTCAAGGTCGGTCACTTCATAGCCACGGCGGCAGACCTGGTAGCACTCGCCTCTGTTGCCGGACTTCCCGTGGGCGTGGAGGCTCAAGTAGCACTTCCCGGAAACCGCCATACAAAGCGCCCCATGGGCGAACATCTCGATTCGCACCGGATTTCCGGACGGCCCTGTAATATTCTCAGTGTCAATCGCTTCCTTTATGGCTTTGACTTGCTTTAGATTTAATTCCCTGGCTAGGACAACCACATCAGCGAACCTTGCCCAGAATCTCAACGCCTCGATGTTGGAGACATTAAGCTGGGTTGAGGCGTGTACTTCCAGACCTATTTCCCTGCAACAAGCTATCGCGGCCATGTCAGAGGCGATTATGGCGTCCACCCCTGCGTTTTTCGCGGCGTCAAGGGCTTCCCGCATCGCCTCCAGATCCTCATCGTAAAGGACTATGTTAAGGGTCATATAAGTCTTGACCCCCGCCTCTCGGCAGATCCTTGTGATCTCCGGAAGATCCTCAGGACAGAAATTATTGGCTGAGTGGGAACGCATGTTGAGCCGGCCGACTCCGAAATATACGGAGTCCGCTCTACCCTCGATCGCTGCCGCAAGGCACTCGAAATTGCCCGCCGGAGCCATTATCTCAATTTCCTTCCTATCCATGGATTGCCAATTGTGCTGTGCAAAGATAGCCATTTTCGGATATTTTGGTTATATTGCGGATTAGTTGCGGAATAAGGCCGCCGTGTTAAAGTTATGCGTTTAACTATCAGTATTGAATATTACACCGTTCTGGGAGAGTCCCTCTTCGTGGTTTTAGCCGACGGTAAGGAGTTTCCCATGCGTTATGTCGCTGACGGGATTTGGGCGACGGAATTCAACGTCCCCATATCGTGGAAAATCGTGGAATATTGGTTCGTGGTTAAAAAGGATGGACAGATTGTCCGTCGCGAATGGTCCGGACATGTTCTGAATATTCCTTCGTCAAAGAAAATATCCTCTGTTGAGGTCAGGGATCGTTGGAATGACAGGCCGTCCGACGCCCCGTTCTGGACAAAAGCCTTTACGGATGTGATTTTCGGAGGAAAGGACTCGGCCGCGAAAAGGACGACAGGAGATTCGGTTATCTTGGTGGCGGCTCCGCAGGTACGTAAGGGTGAGACCCTCGCTGTGACAGGTTCCGGAGCCAAGTTCGACGATTGGAAGAGATTTGTGCCCATGTCGAGGAAGGGTGTGATGTGGAAGGTTAGTGTTGACTCTAGGGAAGTCTCTGAATATAAGTTTGTTATTATTGATTCAGAGACAGGGGATCCGATTGCTTGGGAGACTGGACGGAACCGTCGTTTCTCAGGTTATGTCGAGGATGGCTCTCTCTTGGTAGTCCGTGAAGCGGAGCCGGTTTTTGCCAGGGCTCCATGGAGGGGAACCGGAGTCGCTATTCCGGTGTTCTCGCTTCGTTCCGAGGATAGTTTCGGTGTCGGAGAATTCAAAGACCTTAAGAAACTTGTGGATTGGGCCGTCGCTACTGGCCAGAGCGTGATCCAGATCCTTCCGATCAACGACACCACGATGTCCAGGACTTGGACGGATTCTTATCCTTACAACGCCAATTCCACCTTCGCCCTCCATCCGCAGTTCATATCCCTTCCCGAGGCTGGTGTGAAGAAGACAAAGGAATATAAAGCTCTACAGAAAGAGCTTAACGCCCTCCCTCAGATTGATTACGAGCGTGTCAATAATGAAAAGACCCGTTTCCTGCAGGAGACTTTCAATGCTATAGGCCCGGAAGTTCTTGCCAGTGAGGAATATAAGTCATTTTTCAAGTCTAATGAGCATTGGCTTGTTCCTTATGCCGCTTTCTGTGTCCTGAGGGATCTGAACTGCACTCCGCAGTTTGGGAAATGGACTGAACTGAGTGTATATTCCCGTAGCGGTGTGGAGGCTTTCAGGAAGGTTCATGGCGAGAAGATGGATTTCTATTGCTGGGAGCAGTTCTGCCTTGACACGCAGCTTAAGGATGCCGTCGATTATGCCCATTCCAAGGGTGTCGCGATAAAAGGTGACCTGCCTATCGGCATAAGCCGTGACAGTGTCGACGCTTGGCAATATCCCGAACTATTCAATCTTGATTCCCAGGCGGGAGCACCGCCGGACGCTTTTTCCGAGGATGGCCAGAACTGGGGCTTCCCGACTTACAATTGGGAGGAGATGTCCAAGGATGGATATGGTTGGTGGAAGGCTCGTCTCGGGAAGATGAGCGAGTATTTCGACGCTTTCAGGATTGACCATATTCTCGGTTTCTTCCGCATCTGGGAGATTCCTCTTGGCATAAAGTCCGGCCTTCTGGGTCATTTCAACCCTGCTCTGCCATATTCGGCGGATGAGCTTCGAGGCCGAGGTTTCAATCCCGACACTGACTTGTTCGTTCCTGACCCGCATCGTCCGGGTTGGTATCATCCTCGTATTTCTTCCCAGAAGACGGCCGCGTTCGAGGCTCTCGAGCAATGGCAGAAAGATGCTTACAACGACTTGTACAACGATTTCTTCTATCGCCGCCATAACGCTTTCTGGAAGGAGACGGCTATGCGCAAACTTCCCGCCTTGTTGGATTCCACCGGCATGCTCGCTTGCGGCGAGGACTTGGGTATGATTCCGGCTTGTGTGCCTGAGGTGATGGATGAGCTCAAGATCCTTTCCCTTGAGGTGCAGAGGATGCCGAAGTCTCCGGAGGACGCTTTCGGTGATCCGGACAGATATCCGTATCTTTCTGTCTGTACGACTGGTTCTCACGACACTTCGTCGTTGAGGGCTTGGTGGGAGGAAGACAGGGAGCTGACTTCCAAGTATTTCCATGAGATGCTTCATTGTGAGGGACAGGCTCCGGCATTTTGCGAGCCTTGGATTTGTGAGTTGATTTTGAAGAATCACCTCGCATCGCCTGCGATGTTCTGCATCTTGCCGCTTCAGGATTGGCTGTCGATTGATGGTTCGGTCCGTTACCAGGGTAATCCGGCCGACGAGAGGATCAATGTTCCGGCAAATCCTCGGCACTACTGGCGCTGGAGGATGCACACAACTCTCGAGGACCTGCTTTCCCGCACCGACTTCAACACCCGTCTCCACGACCTTATCACTTCCTCCGGCCGGTAGGTTTTCTCACCTCCGGAGGTCTTGTGTTCTCCTGAGACAAGTAGGATATGAAAAAATCGAGGCGCCCGATTTGGACGCCTCGATTTGAGTATGGTTGGCTAAAACTAGTTAGCTGTGATGGTGAACGTCGATGCTTTTGTGGCGGAAGTAGCGGCTATCTTCCCACCAGAGATAGAGACACTGATCGTGCAAGGATTGGCATTTGTACCCTTCAGATTAGTCTTGCTACCGTCAAAAGCTAAACCTCCATCTTCGTAAACAATAAGATATTCACCGGACCAGTCGCTTTGTTCGGAAGTCACCTTGGTGAATTCGCTTCCTTCCAGTTTGTATAACTGAATCGGTTGCTGGCTGGTGTATGAGGAGGCTTTATAATACCTGAAGAACAAGCCGTTGTCATTGTTATTATATCTGAGATGGGTCTCGGTGGATACGATGTCAACACACCCGTTGCTTGAATCGTAAGATATAGTGTTGGTGTACTTTCCGCTAGCGGCGCATTTCAGGTCATTTGTAGTAGCTGAAGTATTGCCAATAGGATATCCGGACTTGCTGGTGATCGTATATTCCTTGTCACTGCCACCGGGCGTTTCACCACCGCCACCGCCGCTGCCTTGGCCTTCGCCGATATACTCGTAGAGGCTAGGCATCAGGGCACTACTCTGTTCTGAATCATAAGAGCCGTATGAATTGTATCTTGTGGAATACTGGATATACTTATTGACCGAAGTGTTTGTTATTGTGGCTATACCGTCACTGGCAAAGGAAACGGTCCAGTATTGTCCGTCAGAAGGATTGGTGGAAACATTGAAGCTGTTGAATGTGCCGGTCTGGTACAAGAGCCTGCCATCAGGCTGGGTGATGGTGTAACTTCCGCTAGCCGCTGTGAAAACAAACTCATTTGCCTTGGAAGGCATAGAAATGATTCCGTTGTTTTCAGTGGCTTCGGTCTTCTGGAGGTAATCGTGTTCCTTGTTAGACGCTACAGGGGTAGCAACATAGGCTGTCGTGCCACTGACGGCCGCAATTATGTATGTCTTGCCGGAAGAAATGCTGGTGGCCTTTTGGTAGTTATAGACAGTGCCGGAGGAACCGCCGCCGCCATTGAACGAAAGGATATCCGCATCCACAACCTCATGCTTCTTGTCCTTCTCGTAGTACTGGTACTTGCCGAGGAGAGTTACAGTGCCGCCATTTGCGATCTTGTTGGACCACTCGCTCTTATTGTTGACAGTGTAAACGTAGATTGTGCCGGATGCGTCGGTCAGGTCGAAGCGGCAATTGCTCTTGTTGTAATTGCTGACCGTACCGGTGAGCTTCAGCCTGATGTCAGTTCTGGCGAGGCTGATGAACTGAGCTACAGTAACATCGTCGCCTTCCTTGATGGACACACCATTGCTGGTGTAAGACACGGCGATAATGTTGATAGCGCCATTAGACTCACCGTAATAGATACCCGTCAAAGTGAGGTTGTAGCCATTGTAGGAAGCAAGGCCGGTGTAGTTGGCCGGCTTGTAGATGTTAACCCTCTTGGTCGCGCCCTTTACAGTCAGGTTATAATTGCCTGAGTTGTCAATCGTGAGGTCACCGGTCACCTTGACAGCGGTCGGGACACCTGTGCTATAGGTGTCAATCTTCTTGGTGATGTCGGTGCCGGAAACTTTGACAGTGTTCTTCTCGGAAGCGGTGGTGTATCCGGAGACTGAACCAAGGGCGGGAAGGCCGTTGAACTTGGTGGCGACAGCATTGAACTTCACGGAGTCGCCTGCCCACTGGGGAGCGTTGGAAGCATCCTGGACGAAGATGTAGCTGCCACCTCCAGCGACAACGTATCCATCAGTCGTGACAGCGACCATCAAGGAAGTCTTGAGCTCGATCTCATCGCCCTCGTCAGAAGCCGCGGCTTCGGCCACATCCATTGAAGGATCGCCCTCGAACACGGCCTGGTTGATTGTGCAGGTCTTTGTGATGTCGTGTCCTGAGAATTCGACTGTGGCGGTTCTTTCCGCTTCAGTCTTGTTTCTCTTGGCGGTAAAGGTGAAGATCTTCTCAGTCAGGCCCCTGGTAGCGGGGGAGACAGAGAGCCAGTCGGAACCTTCAGTCACGTTGGCCTTCACGATGATGTTGGCGTTCACAACGAATGCGACAAGCTGGCGCCTTCCATCAATGTTGATGACCTCCTTGCTAAGGATGAGGGCATCCTCGGTGACCTGGGTGATGGTAACGATGGTTCCATCCTCGAGGGTGACCTTGGCGGATCTGCGGTCATAAGTCTCGTTTTGGGCCACATTGACAACGACCTGGTCTCCGACAGAGACAATCTTGACCCAGTCGGCATCGACCTCGGCGGTGGAGGAAACGATCGGTATGGTGAGATTGCCACCCTGGTAGTCGCTGGTATATTCAGTCTGCACGACAGGCTTGTCAGACTCGTTAAAGCCGATGTTGATGATCTTAATGAAAGATCCACCTTTGTCGTCGGTGAGCAGGAAGAGAATCTTGGTCGGGTTGACTTTTTCAGGTGCCTTGATGGAGATTCTGCCGGTCTTGGCGTCGTTCTCGTAGAACTTGACTGTCCAGCCGTCGCTTTCGAAGGTCTCGAGTTCAACCTTGGCTCCGTCGGGGGCGGTGATTGTGTAAGCGGTGCTGAGAAGTTCGCCATTACGCATGGAAGCGAATACTTTCTCGTCGAAAATGAGCTGGAGCTTCTGTGCGGCGTTGGTCAGGGGAACTGTGATAACTGTGCCGTCACCTAGTGTGAAGATAGCGTTGTTTGGATCCGTGGTCACTTTCTCGAACACGCAGGTGGCGGAAGCACCCTGGCCCTCAACCTTTGTCCATGACGCTCCATTGTCATAAGAGACCATCCACTGGTCGTCCTCGATCTTGACCTGAGGGGTGTTGCTGGTGGATACCTTCTTACCTTCGGCGTCAAGAAGCCATGCTCCGTTGACAGTCCAATAGAAATTGCCGTCAGTGTCGGCCTTGGCTCCGATCACGGGAGTGACGCCATCTTGACCGTCTTTTCCGTCGGTGCCGTTCTGGCCGTTATTGATTCTGGCGGTGTTGCCATCAGAGAACGCGATCAGGTAGCCGTTCTCAGTCTTTGTGACGGCATTGATGGTTACTTTGGATTGCACAGCGTTGATAAGGGACTGAAGAGAGCCTATATTCGAGTTCATCGAAGCGACTGTGCTCTCAAGAGTGGCGATCTTAGCTTTCTGGGCGTTTACCTCGTCCCAGAGGCTGGTGTCGTCATACTTGCAACCTGCCAACATACATGCTAAAGGCAGGAGTAAAAGCAGTAATTTCTTCATTTTGTTGTAATTAAAGTTATCAGATATTGTGTGTTATCTAGTATAAAACGTACTAAATTAGACAGAAACCGCGAGAGGAGCAAGCAAGGTCTCCCCTTTGGGGGAGAAAAGTTATCAACAAGGGCTGTTGATAAAGTGTAACCTCCGATTAATGTGTTATATTCGCGAGAACCTTTTTTTTTGAATATACCATGTTGTCATTTGAGAGTGATTACACCGAGGGAGCTCATGAGAGTATCATCCGCCGACTCACCCAAACCAATCTGGAGCAGACTCCAGGCTATGGTAATGACCCATATTCCGAAAGCGCTAAAGAAAAGATAAGGCAGACATTCGGGATTCCTGGCGCTGATGTGTACTTCCTTGTTGGAGGCACCCAGACCAATTCGACAGTCATCGCTTCGATGCTCCGGGATTATGAGGGAGTCATTGCTGTGAGAACTGGCCATATCGGCGTGCATGAGAGCGGTGCTGTGGAGTATACAGGCCATAAGGTACTGACGCTCCCGGATCACGACGGCAAGATGGATGCCGGCGAGTTGAAGGATTATCTGAAGGCTTTCTATGCTGATGGGACTTATGAGCACATGGTTATTCCGGGAATGGTCTACATCTCTTTCCCGACAGAGTACGGTACTATTTACTCCAAAGCTGAACTCGAGGCTATACACTCTGTCTGCCAGAGTTATTCAATTCCTCTGTTCATCGATGGAGCCAGGCTGGGATATGGTCTGATGAGTGAGGCTAATGATATTGATGTCAAGGAGTTGCCAGAGCTATGCGATGTGTTTTACGTGGGTGGAACAAAGGTCGGCGCACTTTTCGGAGAGGCTGTTGTTTTCCCTAAGGGGAATGCTCCGGCGCATTTCTTCACCACAATAAAGCAGCATGGCGCCTTGATGGCGAAAGGCAGGATGCTTGGACTCCAGTTCGATACTCTTTTCACGGATGGTTTGTATTTCAAGATCGCCCGTCATGCGGATGATATGGCTTCGAGACTCAAAGGAATATTCTTGGAAAAAGGATATGAAATATTCATAGATTCTCCCACCAACCAGCAATTCTTCGTGATGACGCGTGAGAGGGCCGCCGAACTCCATACGAAGGTTCGGTTCGAGGACTGGTGCCCGGTTGACGAGGAAAAAATAGCTGTGCGGTTCGTCACCAGCTGGGCGACGCCTGAGGAGAATGTCAACGCCCTTAGGGGGATATTATGATACGTTAGTTATGAACGGTTTTTTGACAGAAGAACGTTGGAAAGAGGCAGTTAGCCATCTGGAATCTCATTTTGAGAAGGAACTATCTGTTGCTGAAGATTGTTATCTTAACCTGGGAGGCGTCAAGACAGTTCGCCTGGTTGTCGCCGATCCTGAGGCTTGGAATATGATACGAAGGGAACTCGGTTGGGTGATAACCTCTCCGACAGCCTCTCCGGACGCCACAATAACTCTTCTCAAATATGATTCTCCCAAGGATTTCTTCCATGATGCGATGGGTTTGCCATTCGTTCATAGGGAGGATGCCAGGTTCGAGGTGGTCTGCATTAGTCCTGAAAACGGGAAAGACGGCGTGCTCTACCCAACGGCGCAATTCAATAGGGACGATCAGACCGTCCATCTTCGGGATGTAAATTCATATTATTATGTCACAAGGAGTTATAGGCCTGAGGATTGGATAAATGAGGGTCATGTTTTTGTCCAGATGCTTTTCCGTATCCTCAACTCTGAACCTTCGACTTGTCTTGTCCATGGAGCTTGTATCGGAGCCGAGGGGCATGGTATTCTGATGTGCGCGAGGGGGAATATGGGAAAGTCGACTTTGGCTGTGACTTCCATGCTTGACGGGATGGAATATGTTTCAGAAGACTATCTTATTCTGTCTCAGGCCAATCCTGAAGGGGAGTTGAGGGCATCCCCAATCTATTCAATTATCACCTTGTCACCAAGGATGTACAACGCTTTGTACGAAAAGATGGATAAATCTCGTTTTGTCGGGATCAGTCATTTTAAAGGGAAGTATGTTTTTGACATGTCTGCATATTCGGATAGGTTGCGTCGGGATTATCCGATTCGGGCGTGTGTCTTTCCGGAGATTAATCCTTCAACTTCAGAGCCAAGCGTAGAACTGATTTCCGGCTCGGAAAAGAACCGGGCCATAACACACATTGCCCATTCAACAATTTTCCAAATGTGGAGTTCCGGCTTGAAGAGAGAACAACAGGACGCCAAGACTATCCTCAAGATACTCGGTATGGTCAGGGATATGCCTTTTTATAAAATTACTCTTACCACAGATCTGGAAGCTAACTCTTGCTGTCTCATGGGACTGGTGTCATCGTTATGACTTAATAATCAGTCATCTTATTGACTTGTTCCGAGTTTTTTGTTAAATTTGTAAGTTATATTGGCGGTAGAATTTGCTGTCGCCAAGGCTGTAGGCAGGCTTTACTCTTGGATTGGAGGATGCCTGAAGTCGAGTCGTAAAAAAAGCCCGGCGTCTTGCGGTGTAGCCTAGCGATCATGTATTTTATTGATCGCCAGGTAGTTAGGATATGTAAAAATGTTAAGTAAAATATAAATTCAACCATTTATGGAAAAGATAACTAATCTTTCAAGGCTAGTACTGTCACTTATGTTGGCAGTTCTCGCCGTCGGTTGCAGCACAGTCTCGAAGATTGCCTATTTGAGAGATTTGCCTGCCGAGACTCCCGTCCAATTGCAAGAGACAAGAGACTTGACTCTGAAACCTGGAGACAGGCTTCAGGTTTTTGTATTCAGTCATGACAGGGAATTGGCCAGCGATTTCAATCTTTGGGAAGGTGGTGTTTATGGATCAAACTCTTACACCAGCGGTAACAATATTTCCGGACGAGGAGGCAATCATCCGTATACTGTCGATGAGAACGGGGAAATTGAGATGCCTGTTTTAGGACGAATCAAAGTCGGTGGGAAAACGCGTCTCGAAGTGGCTGACTTGATCAAATATAGGTTGCTTTCAGGTGAAATGCTCGCTGATCCTACTGTCCTGGTTGAATATTTTGATCTTTCTTTCTATGCGCTTGGAGAAATCGGCCATACTGGAAGAATTACCATCCCTAGAGATAATGTTACTCTTATGGAGGCAATTTCTTTGGCAGGTGATTTGACTATCAGTGGACGTCGAGATAACGTGATGGTACTTCGGACCGAGAATGGGACGCAGACGCCTTATTATGTTAATCTCACAGATCCCCAGAGTGTTTACAATTCTCCGGTTTATTACCTTCAGCAGAATGATATGATCTATGTGGAACCTACGGCATTGAGGGCTAACCAGTCCACTTTGATGGCCAACCAAACAAGGAACCCCACTTTCTGGATGTCCACAATCACAAGCGTGATTACATTCTACTTGTTCATCAGGACATTCATAACCAACGAGACATCAAAAACAACAAACTGATCCCATAATGGAAAGAACTCCTACTTACAACAATCAGACAAGGCAGGTGGCGGGCTCGTCATCCGGGCTGATGTCCGTGAAGAAAATCCTAGCCATTTTGCTCCGCAATTGGTACTGGTTTATCTTATCGCTTGGAGTCGCTCTCGGTGTCGCATGGCTCAAAATACAGAAAACTCCTCCGGTGTATTCACGTACAGCCTCCATTTTGATTAAGACCGATGCGAATAGTGGCGACAGGACACTTCGGGAATTGGGAATCACGCAGACACCATCTAATCTGGACAATGAGATCCTTATGATGAGAACGAGTGTTGTGGCGACAGAGGTTGTCAGGCGGCTCAATCTTGATGTGGATTATCTTTTGCCAGGCACTTTTTACAAGAAAACCATTTATGGATTGAGTCTTCCATTCAATGTCAAGTTCTTGGATCTTAACGACAACGAGTCTGCCGGTCTGCATTTGGATCTGGCGAAGGACAGTACTGTCGTTTTGAGCGCGATGCGCCGCGGAGGAGTTGTCTCTGAAGGCGCTATCAAGATGCATCTAGGAGATACTGTCCAGTCTCCCGCCGGTCTTGTTACCGTTATTCCGTCCGTTTATTATAAGGCAGGGACAGAGAGCGGTCTTGACGTTGAGAGATTGCCTCTTGGTTCTGCTATCTCGAGGGTTAGAGGCCGTATCAACGCGCGACTGCGCAGTGAAGCGGCGACTATAATCGATATCAGCTATAATGATGTTTCTCCACAGAGGGCGGAAGATGTGTTGAGTACACTTGTTTCGGTCTATAACGAGAATTGGATGATGGATCGGAACAGAAGAATCGTCAGTGCCAATGAGTTTATCAAAGATCGTCTGGGAGTTATAGAGCACGAACTTAGCGATGTGGACCAAGGGATAGCGAGCTACAAGTCCGAACATCTGATCCTTGATGTGAATCAGGCTGGTGGAATGGCTCTTTCGGAAGCCACAGAAGCTGAGCGGCAGGCTCTCTCACTTGAGAACACCATGCGTCTTCTGCGTTCAATCAGGGATTTCGTGATGGATGAGAGCAACATGTTCTCCCAAATCCCTTACACATCTGGAATGAATAGCGGCATTGTCGAGCGAGGTATTACCACATACAACGCTACCTTGATGGAGAGAAACAATCACCTTGCGCACTCATCCTTGCAGAATCCCCGTATTATGGAGTATGACAGGCAGATCCGATCCATGCGCGAGACCTTGCTGATATCGATGAACAGCGAACTGGCGGTTATGCAGAACACTCTTTCCGGCCTTCGCGCAACCAGGAGCCAGGCTTATAGTAAGGTTGCGGCTAATCCTTCGCAGGCAAAACATCTTCTTTCTGTGGAGAGACTTCAGAGAGTCAAGGAGCAACTTTATATGTTCTTGCTGCAGAAGAGGGAGGAGAATGAACTGTCTCAGGCATTTACGGCTTACAATACCCAACTTATCGAGCCTCCTTACGGTGGAGGAGGGCCCATTTCGCCTGTTCCTAGAAACATATATCTGATGGCGTTGCTGATTGGATTGGCTATTCCTGCCGCGATACTGCTTCTTAAGGAAGTTATGAAATCTACTGTACAAGGCCGCGAGGATTTAAAAGTTCTGACCGCTCCTTTCGCTGGTGAGATTCCTTTGGTACGTTTTAAAGGCAAGAAGAAAAAGAAGGGCAAAGACAATAAGACCACCATCCCTGAGGTTCTAGTGGCGGATAAAAATAGGGATATGACAAACGAGGCGTTCCGCGTCGCAAGGTCAAATCTTGAGTTTATGCTCGGGTATGATTCGACTCATAAAATTGTGATGCTCACCTCGCTGAATCCAGGTTCTGGAAAGACTTTCATTACCGCGAACCTTGCCACGGCTGTTGGGCTCAAGGGAAAGAAAGTGCTGGCTATTGACTTGGATCTCCGCAAAGCTTCCCTCTCAGAATATGTCGAGTCTCCTCATAGAGGCATCTCGACTTATTTGAGTGGCAAGGAGGATGATTACCATAATCTAATTGTCCAACTCGGGAGTATTGACATACTTCCTTGCGGTAAGCTTCCCCCGAATCCTAGTGAACTCTTGTATACCTCCCATTTTGAACATCTTATGAACTCTGTTAAGGAGGAATACGATTATGTGTTTGTAGATTGCCCTCCTGTGGAGATTGTGGCTGACGCCTCTATAGTCAATCGTTTCGTGGACCAGACTCTCTTTGTCATCAGGGCAAAACTGATGGAACGCACATTCCTCCCTGAAATTGAACAGTGGTATCAGGAAAAACGGTATAAGAACCTTTCTGTCATCCTTAACGGAACGACTGGAGAGGCTGGGTACAGCCGCTATGGTTATCATAAATACGGATACGGCCGGGGCTATGGTTACGGCTACGGCAAGGCGGTTTATGGAAAGACCGCTTACGGCAATGATGTGAAAGAGAGCTAAGTGATGTCTAAAGACTGGACCCTTGTCATAAAACCCGAGAAACGTCTACTTGATGTTGACTTGAAAGGGATCTGGCGGTATCGCGATTTGTGGTATATGTACGTCAAGCGCGACATCGTCACGGTCTATAAGCAGACTATTCTCGGCCCTCTGTGGTTCTTCATCCAACCTGCTTTCACGACCATTATGTATATGTTCGTGTTCGGCGGGTTGGCCGGCATTTCCACCGATGGTGCCCCACAGCCTCTGTTTTACCTCTCCGGTATCATGCTGTGGAACTATTTCAGTGAATGTTTCAATGGGGCCTCAAACACATTCACCGCTAATGCGGGGATATTCGGTAAGGTATATTTCCCGCGGTTGGTTGTCCCGCTGGCATCATTGACATCGAACCTTGTGAAAATGTTGATCCAGCTGCTGCTTTTCGTGGCGGTATATATCTACTTTGTCGCTACAGGCACCCATTTGTCTTTGAACGCCGCGGCTTTCCTGTTTCCGCTCCTGGTTTTTCTTTTGGCCTTCCATGCCCTCTCCTGGGGCTTGATAATATCATCCTTGACATCGAAGTATCGCGACCTGAAATATCTGGTGAGTTTCGGACTCCAGCTGTTCATGTATGCCACGCCTATTATCTATCCTTTGAGCGCGGCTGGGGACAAGTATCGTTGGGCCCTGGAATTGAATCCTTTGACTCCAATATTCGAGGCGTTCAAGTACGGTTTCTTAGGTTGTGGATCCCTTTCTTGGGGAGGTCTTTTATATAGCACGGTCTTTATGCTTGTCGCACTGTTCTTTTCTATCATCATTTTCAACCGGGTCGAGCGTAATTTCATGGATACGGTATGAGTGACATTTCGATACAATTCGATCATGTCGGAAAGCTCTATAGGCTCGGGCTCGTGGGCACAGGTACCTTGTCACACGACCTGAACCGGTGGTGGCAGACGAAGGTGCTTCATCACGAGGACCCTTACCTGAGGGTTGGTGAGGTCAACGACAGGGCTCATAAGGGCAACTCAGATTATGTATGGGCGTTGAAAGACATCACTTTTGATGTCAAGGAAGGAGAGGTTGTGGGAATTATCGGAAAGAATGGCGCCGGGAAGTCCACTTTGCTCAAGCTTCTGTCGAGAGTGACTTCTCCGACCACCGGAACAATCCGGGCAAGAGGCAGGATAGCATCCTTGCTAGAGGTTGGCACCGGGTTTCATGGAGAGCTGACAGGTCGAGAGAATATCTACATGAACGGATCGATTCTCGGAATGACTCGGGCGGAGATCAACCGCAAGTTGGATGACATAGTTGAATTCGCTGGAGTTGAGCGTTACATCGACACTCCAGTCAAACGTTATTCAAGTGGTATGACCGTCCGTCTCGGTTTCGCCGTTGCCGCGTTTCTTGATCCGGAAATACTTGTGGTTGACGAGGTTCTGGCGGTAGGAGATGCTGAATTCCAAAAGAAAGCCATCGGGAAGATGCAAGATGTTTCCAAAGGTGAGGGGCGGACAGTCTTGTTCGTCAGCCACAATATGGCAGCTATCCGCAGTTTGTGCCATAGGGGAGTGGTTCTGGATAACGGAGAAGTCTCATTCGATGGAGAGACTGAAGAAGCTGTACAGTATTATTTAAATGATGCTCCCATTGATGACGCTAAACCAATAACAGATTGCGTATCGTTCAAAAGATCCTATTTGGAAATTATTGATATACAAATTAATGGATCTTCAAACGGAAGGACTTCCCTTAGGCCAGGTCAGAGAGAGTTGGATGTGATGATTCACGGAGTGACACATGAGCACCTTAAAAGTGAAATCAGGATGATTATCAAAAAGATGGATGGGACTCCGATGGCTTCGCTTGTTGAGGGACGATATAAAGGTCAATATTTCGACATTCATCCAGGGGAGTTCATTTTCAGGAAACGCATCCGACTTCCTAAGTACATTGCTAATGGTGACTATCTTGTGGACTTGAGTTTCAACCAGCCAATGATACAAGATTATTTACTAGCACCGAATTGTTTGACTATCCACGTGGAAGGTTTTTATGACCAGTTCGGAAATTCTCTATATCTCTCTAAAGAAGGTCTTATCGGTTTGGAGTCGGAAGACGATTATCCTGGTGTAGTCGAGTATTTATGAGGCTATCAATAATAACAGTTAATTTCAATAATCGGGATGGCCTGATTCGTACCGCAAAGAGTGTCACTGACCAGACGTTTTCTGATTTCGAGTGGATAGTCGTGGATGGCGGCTCCACGGACGGGAGCGTGGATGTCATAAAGGAATACGCTGATCGTATATCCTGGAGTGTGAGTGAGCCGGACGGGGGCATTTATGAGGCTATGAACAAGGGGCTTGAGAGAGCTTCTGGGGAATATGTGCAATTCTTGAATTCCGGCGATTCTCTCATAGATCGAGCTGTCTTGGAAAAAGTATTTCAAGATCCGGCCCTCGCTGACGTGAATTATGGTGACCAATGGTGCTCGTCCGGGGATAAGGTCGTCGAGAAGAGACAATATCCTGACAAAATGGATTTGGCCTATCTGTTCCGGAATCCTCTTGGGCATCAGGCGTCTTTTGTCAGAACCTCTGTCGCGAAGGCTCATCCATATCGGGTAAAGTATACAATCTCAGCCGACAGGGCTTTTTTCCTGGAGCTTTATCTTTCGGGCGCGAGTTTCCATCATATCAATCTGCCGGTGGTATTTTTTGATACTGATGGAATCGGATCCCGTGAAGACACTAAGGAACAGCGAGGAGAGCAGCTCCGGCAAATTAAAAGAGAACTACTGACAGCAGGCGTTGTTGAGGATATTGAGAGATTGATAGATAAGTCAGAGAATATCGATTTCGTTACAAGAGTGGCTCCTCTTAGGTGGATGTACCAGTTCTTCAGGTGGTTACAAAGGATTAGGTAACGGATTTTATGGCATTCCCGCTGCTTTCGGTGATAGTACCGGTCTACAAGGTGGAGCCTTGGCTGGAGAGATGCGTGGATAGCATCAGGAATCAGACCTATACAAATCTAGAGATTGTCTTAGTCGACGATGGGTCTCCGGACAAGTGCGGAGAGATTTGTGATAGAATAGCTCTAGAGGATGACAGAATAAAGGTTATTCATAGAGAGAATGGGGGCTTGTCCGCGGCCAGGAATACCGGGATAGATTTCTGTCATGGTGAGTACATAGGTTTCGTTGATAGTGATGATGTCATTCATCCTGAGATGTATTCCCGATTATATCAAGATATTTCCAAACACGGAGTTCTATTAGCTTTCTGCCAGCCTTTTGTTTGTAAAGACTCGCCGTCCTCTTTTCCAGAGGTCAGCGCGCCGGAAAAATGCCTTTCCTCGCAGGAAGTAATACGGAAATCCTTGAGCGAAAGTATATGGTTCTCAGCTTGGACCAAGTTGTATCATAGGAGCCTGTTTGACGGAATCAGATACCCCGAAGGCAGGATAAACGAAGATTATCCGGTAACGATGAGAATTTACAGCCGTTGTGACCGGATAGTGGTGGATTACAATAAGTTATATGCCTACTGTAAGCGTGGAGGCAGTATAACCACATCTCCTGTCAGCGAGAAGTCTTTCGATCAAGTGGTCAGTGCTGAAGAGGCGTATCTGTTTGTCCGTGAGACTCATCCGGATTGCTCTGTCCTTGCCGCCCGTATTTTAATGTCCTCCTGTATCGGGTTGTTGTTGAGAACTGACGGGGTATTGTCGAAAAAGTTCGCGGCAAAGCGAGAGGGTGTTTTTGAAGTGATTCAAAAATATTACCCTGAGGAAAGACGCGATCTACATCTTCGTCGCCAGCAAATGATTCTCCTGGCCGCGGCTAATTCCGGAAAAGTCGTTTACGCGATTGTCTCCAAAATATACAAGGCATTAAAATCCGCCGGTATACGATGAGTAATACTTTTATTAGTGTTATCATTCCTGTCTATAATATGGCTGACAGGATCGGACGGTGTTTGGATTCGATTGTCGGTCAGTCGTTCAAGGATATAGAGATAATAGTGGTTGATGACGGCTCCACTGATGGAACAGCTGATTGTATAAAAGGGTATGCCAGTGAGGATTCGAGAGTCAAGTACTTTCATCAGGAGAATTCCGGCGTGTCAGCGGCGAGAAATCACGGGATTGGAACAGCGTCCGGCGAGTATATCCTTTTCATTGACGCCGATGATGAGATTGAGGATGATTATTTGCGGAATATAGCTGAGAAAGCCGGATCCACAGAAGCGGATATCCTGCTATGGGGGATAAAGCGTCGTTTTGAGGATGGCCATATTGAGGAATGGAAACCTAAACTGATAGGGACTTATGACAGAAAGGCTTTTTTGACAGCTTACCCTCGTGATCATTATTGGTACCATAAAGGCCTTTATGGCTTTGTGTCCAATAAGTTGTTAAAGAGAGCGGTTGTCGAGAAGTATTGTCTGCGATTTGATGAGGATATGGTCTTAATGGAGGACTATGATTTCTTCTTAAGAAGCTATGCGCGTTGCGAGTCTTTCTATTGCTTTCCTGAGACAGGCTATCTTTATAACATATACGGAAGTAACAACGGTTCAGGAAGATATAGCGATTCTTTATACCGTCAGTTAATCGGTGTCCAAACAAAATGCGCTGATCTCTTGAAGTCCGAGGGAGCTTGGACAGAGGAGAACGAGCGTGTCTTGACAGACGCTATCGGAGGGCTATCTTTGGCCTCATTTCTTGAGATGAGAAACGCCGGTTATTCTAAAGTCAAGACTTCTATGGATTACCTATGGGAGAATCCGTATTGTATTCCTGCTGTTAAAAGGGAAGCTACCACTCAGAAATTACTTAAACGCCTTATAATCAATAAGAATGTCCCGATGACATTCCTATTTGTGATATTCTGGCGGTTATATTTGTCTTTGAGATCGAGAGGAAGGTGATGAGGGTAGGTCTTTATTCGCACGGAGGAAGCGGCAACCACGGATGCGAGGCGCTTGCCAGATCGTCTATGCGATTTCTTGGTGAGAATGAGTATACTATCCTGTCGGAGCGCCCTGAAGATGATTCGCGATATGGCTTGGATACTTTGGCTCACATTGAGCCCTCGCGATCAGATATGCCCAAAGGGTTAGGCTATCTCGCGTATTCTTTGAAAATGAAGTTGAGGCGGGACGACAAGCTTTTTTGGCGAAAGAGATATCGCGGTTTCGACGAGAAGATCAGAAATCTGGACATCGCTCTCTCGATTGGTGGCGACAACTACTGCTATAACGGATTCGTCGATAGATTCTCCATTTTGAACCGGGCGTTCGTGAAGAGGCATATCCCGATTGTTCTTTGGGGATGTTCTATAGATGAGGACCGGTTAAGCCGGAGAGTGATTGAGGATTTGCGTCTTTTTAGCCTAATCGTGGCCCGGGAATCAATAACCTTTGACGCTTTGAGAAAAGCCGGGCTTGACAATGTCAGATTAATGCCGGACGTGGCATTCCTGCTAGACCCTAAAGATGTCCCTTTGCCAGAAGGTTTTCTTTCCGGTAATATGGTCGGACTGAATATCAGTCCGCTGATTATCCGGCATGAGACCGCCTCCGGGAGTGTGATGCGTGCCTGTAAGGCTCTGATTGACTATATCTTGGACGAGACAGATATGGGAGTGGCCCTAATCCCGCACGTGAATTGGTATGGCGATGACGATCGTGTGCCATTGGGACAATTGTTCAAGGAATACCGCTCAAGCGGTCGTGTCGTGATGATTGAAGACGCGGATGCCGCCAGTCTTAAGGGTGTAATAAGGAAATGCCGTTTTATGGTAGCCTCTCGCACTCACGCTTCTATAGCGGCCTATTCCACAGGCGTTCCTACATTGGTTATCGGCTATTCTGTGAAATCCCGTGGTATCGCTAAAGATTTGCTCGGCACCGAGGACCATTATGTTTTACCCGTGGAGGATATAAAAGAAGGACAAGAGATCGAGGAAGCGTTTAAATGGATTGTGGAGCGCGAGGCGGAAATACGATCCTACTACAATTCACACTTGGAGGATTATATCGGAGCCATTGATAAAGACATTTTGAATGGACGAGTCTAAGAGGGGATTGGTCAGTGTCATAATCGGTCTTTTCGATGTCGCCCGTTTTCTTGAGGAGAAGAGATTGCGGTGCGTATTGAGCCAGACTTGGAAGGATTTGGAGATAATCCTTGTCAATGACGGCTCAACTGATTCCACTCGGCAGATTTGTGGTGAACTTGCGGCAAGTGATTCCCGGATTGTGATTGTAGATAAACCCAATGGCGGTTTAGGTAGCGCGAGAAATGCCGGGCTGGATGCCGCAAGCGGGGAATTCGTGTGGTTCTATGATGTTGATGACGAAGTTGAGTTGGATCTTGTGGAGAAGAACATGAGGTGGATGAGGGAGCACGATGCAGACATGATTATTTTCGGAAATGAGTTCATATATCCCGAGACAGGACGGGTCGAGACCACGTGTTTCAAAGAGAGGATTCTGGAAAGCAACACTGTTCTTAGGAGTGTTTTTATGGATGAGATACTTCTTGTCCCCAACGGCAACGGGTTCGTGTGGAACAAGTTTTACAATAGGGAATTCATAGAGCGATGCGGGGCGCGATTTGGAGAACAACGTATTCAGCAGGATGAGCTCTTTAACCTGAGGTTGTATCCTTTTGCCCGGAGGGTGTTTATTTCTCCCGAGATACTCTATCATTATAATATCTATAATAGCGGTAATAACAGGTCCCGGTTTATTCCTGACAGAATCGAGATATACGAATCCATTTTTGACGGTATATTCGAATTCCGGGACAGATGGAGTCTGGAGGACGGAAGGTTGGAAGGTTACGCGTATAGACGCTTTTATCAAGGCATTGATAACTCAATTCAATTCAACGCCTTCCATAGTGACGCTCCTGCCGGATGTAAATGGAGGCGGCAGGAGGTCCTAGGTATCTTGTCCCGACCGAAAGTGGAAAAGTGTTTGGTTTATATCGCCAGCCATAATAACTTCAACATAGAAGGGAAGCTTTTCTTTAAAGCGTATCGTTCACGTCGCTTCCCGGCGATTAGTTTTCTAAGGGCCTTATTTAGCGGTTTAAGGAAAATTAAGCGGGCGGTTTTTTGAGTGTCCTTTATGAAACACGCGTTTTTGATATTGGCACATAATGAGTTCCAGGTCCTCCAAGCTTTGGTGGGAAGCCTGGATGATGAGAGGAACGACATTTTTGTCCATTTTGACAAGAAGGTAAAAGATATTCCTGATCTTAGGGTTGACAAAGCGGGATTATTTGTTTTAAGGAAGCGTATCAGTGTGACTTGGGGCGCCTTCAGCATGGTAAAAGCTGAGGAGCTTTTGTTTGAGGAGGCGGTAGCTAAAGGACCATACCTATTTTATCATTTGCTCTCGGGTGTTGATTTGCCGCTGAAAAGTCAAGATTATATCCACGATTTCTTCCAAAGAAACTCGGGTAAAGAGTTTATTTCTTTTGAGCCGCGAAGTGAGGAAAAGGTTGATCATAGGATGAGGTATGTCCATATATTTCAAAAGGGGTTTAGAGATTGGACATGTATTCTTTATCGTATACGAGCCATCTTTGTCCAAACGCAAAAAAGACTGCTTTTGAAACGCAACCGGAAGGTGGATTTCCACAAAGGATCGCAGTGGGTGAGTGTCACTGATGGCTTGGCGAGGGAGTTCGTGGCTTCCCGGTTATGGATAAGAAGGGTTTTCAACCATACATTTATCCCGGATGAGTCTGTTTTCCAGACTCTTTGCATGTCTTCTTCTTTCAGGGATAATATCTTTGATTTGTATGATGAGATGTCGGGAAATCAAAGATTGGTCAAATGGAATGATGACCATAGTTATGTAAAGTACTGGGCAGCATCTGATTTAGAGATGCTGAAGAGTTCTCCAGCCCTTTTCGCCCGTAAATTCAATGGGTCTGACCCGGCATTTTTGAGAGAAGTGATGAGACTGTCATATTCATTTATCGATTCAGATGTCTGAAAGCGCTTTAGTAAGCATAATAGTTCCTGTTTATAATGTCGGGGGCTATATTACAAGATGCCTTGACAGTATCGCCTCTCAATCTTATAAAAATATTGAGGTGATTCTCGTTGACGACGGGTCAACCGATAGTTCAGGGGCGATATGTGATGAGTTCGGCAGGAAAGACTCTCGTTTTAAGGTTATTCATCAGGAGAACCAGTGGCTGGCCCGGGCCCGCAATGCCGGACTTGCTGTGGCTGAGGGAGAGTTCCTTTATTTTGTGGACGCTGATGACGCTGTTCATCCTCTCCTGATAGAGCGCGCTATGAGGGTTTATCGTGAGACCGGATGCGACTATGTGATTTGTGGGCATCGGAGGGAATTCGATTTGCCCGGAGATTTCGGTGTGGATGTTTTGCCAGATGCCCCTTTAGTGGAAGAGAAGTCCGCGAATACTGTTCTTGAGCGCATGATTCTCGAGTGCGATGAGGATAATGTTTATGGGGTCGCTTGGAACAAACTTATACCCGCCAGTTTGGCCAGCGGTTTGGAATTCGCTGATATCTATGCTAACGAGGATGTCCCGTTTACCATTCGGCTTGCTTTGAGGAGCTCTAAAGTCAGCGTAATTAAAGAGCCGCTTTACCACTATACACTCCGCTCCTCCAGCATTATGGGGTCATCATGGAACAAGTGGGCTTTGAACAATCTCAGGATGCGCTTTCTTTGTCTTGATTATTTGCCTCAAGAGGACACATTCATTCGCGGTTTAGCTTTGAATAGATTATACACTAAGATATTCGCTCGGAAGGTCGATCTTCTAGGCACTGATTACGAAAGGGAGTGTATGGTCGTTAGCAAGGATATAATCAAGAAGACTTGGAAAGAGTTCATTCACCATCCCGGAATTAATTTCAGATTAAAAGTGTTTTTCACTTTCGCGCGGTTGAACCCTTGGGTGCCACGTCTTATGTCAAAGACTATTGGAAATAAAAGAAATGATGGGACAAGGTGAGTTAGTAAGTGTGCTTGTCCCGGTCTACAATGTCGCCCAATATGTTCGCCAGTGTCTGGAAAGTATTGAGGGACAGACATATAGAAGGTTCGAATGTGTCGTTATCGATGATGGCTCTACGGATTCCTCCAGGGAGATATGTGATGAGTTCCCCGCTAAAGACTCGCGTTTCAAGGTCATACATCAGGACAATAAAGGCCTTGGCTTCGCGAGGAATACCGGTCTTGATGTAGCGTCAGGAGACTACATCTTATTCGTTGACAGCGATGATGTGTTAACCCCAAATGCTCTGGAGACTGCTTTGGCTCTTATCTCTTCCGGTCCATACGATGTAGCCATGTTCCGGAGTTATTGTACGGATAAGGTCGACTCATTATCTCTGGATGATTTGAAAGCGGTTAATGAAGAGAAATCACCCGTGGTAATGACCAGGGATGAGGCGATGAGACTGCTGCTTGTAAATAAAGGTCATTATTGTCCCGTTTGGAATAAACTATACACAAGGCGAGTCATTGGCGATCTCCGGTTCACGGTACCCAAGGTCAGTGAGGACGCTATTTTCAATATGTTCGTGTTCCAGAGGATGGACAAGACGATTATGTCCGGCGAATGCCTTTATATACTTCGTGACAGGCCAGGATCAATCACAAAGATGGATGCTGTGGAATGGATAGTGATGGAGTTTTACAATCTCGCGGCACAAGTCGATTGTGAATTCACCAGCGAACGTACAAGGGGCTATTATCTTAATTGGACATACGGCTCCATGCAATCAAGTCGTTTCCGCTTACTGGGAACACCTGATTACCAAAAGTTTATGAAAACCAGCCGTGAGTTTCGCAAAAAGACTTTCAGAGAGTTTTTGTCTAATCCGGTGATATCCTTTGGAAGGAAAGCTATAGTGACGCTCGTTTGGCCTTTCCCTCATCTAGGGAGATTCGTTTTCAATTTAATAGGGAACTGAGGTGAGAGTTGTCTACTGCATGTCGGACCTTGGGCGACTCGCCGGTGTCCAGATAGGACTCATTAAAAGGGCGAACGCATTGTCTTCCAGACCAGGAATCTCAGTCTGGATCGCTCACACGGAGGTATGCGACAAACCCGTCCAGGAGATTTCCGACAGGGTGCGACTTGTTGATTTGGGGACTCGCTATTTTGAGAATCATCGCGGTTTCCCTTTCAATATTCCCACGATTTTGAGAAAGCGCCTGGAACACAAGAGAAAGCTAAAGGAAGTCCTCAAAGAGATTGAGCCTGATATAGTGGTCTCTATGGGAGAGGACGAGCGTTTCTTTCTCCCACTTCTGAAAGGTGGCTGGAAAACTATAAAGGAGACGCATTTCACCAAGGGCTACAGGCATTTTGAAACCACCGGAAGAGGGCTTGGATCTGTCATTAGGCGTATCGGAGAAATGTGGGAATATGATGTGATCGCTCCGAGGTTCGACTGTGTTGTCGTCCTCACAAATGAAGACAAGAACAAGAATTGGAAAGGAGCGGATAATGTCTATGTGATTCCTGATCCTTTGAGATTCGAGCGTCCGGAGATCTCAGACCTGTCTTCCAAGCGAATAATAGCGGTCGGTCGTCTTGTCCCGCAAAAGAATTTCCAATCCTTGATCCGTTCTTTCGCTTTTCTCGTTGACAGTTTTCCGCAATGGAGCCTGGATATCTTCGGAGAAGGACCGGAAAGGCCTGTTTTACAAGCTTTGATTGATTCTCTGGGCTTGTCTGGCAAAGTGACTCTCCGAGGGCGTTCCTCTGATATTCAGGCAGAGATGAGGGACTCGTCTATGCTGGTAATGAGCTCTTTGTACGAAGGATTCGGTGATGTGCTTGTTGAGGCGATGAGTTGTGGCCTTCCAGTCGTTTCTTATGACTGCCCCTGTGGTCCTAAAGATATTATAACGGATGGGCGGGAAGGTTTTTTGGTCCCTTCGGGAGACGAGAAGACCCTCGCGGCACGAATCCGCCTCCTGATTGAGGACAGTCAGCGTCGCGTGAGGATGGGCTCGGCGGCCATAGAGAGAGCTAAGAGTTTTGAGATAGGGAGTATCATCGACAAGTGGGTCTCTTTGTTTGAGAAGTTGTCGATGTCATGAGAAAGAGAGTTGGCGATTGATTTAGTTAGTGTTATCGTCCCGGCGTTCATCGTTACTAACGTTCGAGACACTTCGAACTTTTAGGGAGAAGGATTGGCGCCCTTTCTTGAGGCAGCTTTACCGACGCATCCTTATTCAGAACAATGATACCAGGTTTTTGCCATGCGGTTCCGAATCCCGGAGAGCCTTATCTTCCATGATTGACCGTACTAAGCGGTTGAAAGTGAAGGATAAAGATTCACGCGTTTTTTGAATTTTTAAGGTGCGGCGGAGTATTTTTATCGCGATACATTACATGGAGCTCGGCGGGGCGGAGATGAGTCTCCTCGGGTTGCTGGAGTCGTTGGATTACAGCGAGACAGAGGTGGACCTCTTCGTGTATAGCCATAGAGGAGAGCTTATGCGGTGGATTCCCAAGCAAGTTAATCTCCTTCCGGAAATACTTGAGTACAAGCAGATTGAAAGACCGATAAAGGCTGTCTTGAAGGATGGCTATATCAGGATAGCGATGGCCAGGATGAAGGCTAAGCTACTTTATGGCAGATACGCTAAAAAGACTCTACCGATTGACGGGAACGCTGTTTTCTCTTATATTTCCAAAGAACTATCCCCGATTCTTCCTGACATCAATCCCGGCAAGGAATATGACGTCGCCGTGAGTTACTTGGCTCCTCATAATTATGTCCTTGATCACGTGAGGGCAAAGAAAAAGATCGCCTGGATCCATACCGACTATTCAAAAGTGGATGTCGATATCTCCCTTGAGCTCCCTGTCTGGTCCGGCTATGATAGCATCGTCTCGATTTCCCCGGATGTCACAAGGAATTTCTTGAGTGTGTTTCCTTCTCTCGCGGGGGTAATTGAGGAGAGACCGAATATGGTTCCCCGAGAATATGTACGCGTCAGGTCAGAAGGGATTTCTTCCGAAGAGGTGGAGAAGGAGATGCCTAAAGCTTCTGGAAGGATTAACTTGTTGTCAGTCGGGAGGTTCTGTCAGGCCAAGAATTATGACAATGTGCCTGATATATGTCGCCGCCTCCATTCGAAAGGCCTGGAAGTTTATTGGTATCTGATCGGATTCGGAACCGATGAGGCATTGATTCGTGAGAGAATAGCGGAGGCGGGGATGGATGAATATGTCCGGATACTCGGCAAGAAAGAGAACCCTTACCCTTATATCAAGGCTTGTGACTTTTATGTCCAACCTTCCCGATACGAGGGGAGCCCGATGACTGTCCTGGAGGCTGTGGCTTTAGGTAAGCAAGTGATATTGACTGATTTCCCCACAGCTCCAAGTGTAGCCGCACAAAGTCCTCTCTGTATAATCGTTCCCCTGGCCAACGAAGGATGCGCTGAGGGGATAGCCAGTTTGATCAAAAGATAAGATGATTCCAAAAGTCATTCATTATTGTTGGTTTGGAGGAAACCCTTTGCCACCGCTCGCGGAGAAGTGTATCGCGAGTTGGCGGAAGTATTTTCCGGATTATGAGATACGTTGTTGGGATGAGACTAACTTCGATTTCGATTCCCACCCTTACACCAAGGCCGCGTACGAGGCGGGGCTTTACGCTTTTGTGAGTGATTATGCCCGGTTCAAGATACTCTATGAGAATGGAGGAGTATATTTCGACACGGACGTTGAGGTTATCAAGCCAATGGACGACATTATCGAGAAAGGACCATTTATGGGCTTTGAGAACGATGGTGTCAATGGGACTATGGCAGTCGCGCCTGGTCTAGGGCTGGCCGCGGAACCAGGGATGGAGTTGTACCGCGAGATTCTTGACCGTTATGACAGACTTGGCTTTTATGATGAGGATGGCCATCGGAACACTTATTCAATGATCCCGATGGTTACGGAATCGCTTATGGAGGCTGGCTTAAAAGGTGGTCGGGGGGTGGAAAATGTAGCGGGGGTTTATGTTTATCCCCAAAACTGGTTCAATCCTTTTGATGACGCTACCGGTCGCCTCCGCAAAACATTGGAGACCAGGACAATCCATTGGTATTCAAAGTCTTGGTTGCCGAAAGAGAACGCCTTTATTGTTTGGGCAAAGCGACTTGCCAGACGTTTGGTAGGTGGTGATATAGTCGCCAGAATCGGAAAAGCGCTAAAGTAAAATGAATCCACTTTCTTACGAACCGTTATATCTTGCCTTCATAGTTCTGGTAAGTGTCTGGATCGGGGTCCGCAGGATAATCTCTCCGGATAATAGCTATCAGACTCGTGGGTCCGGGTGGTTAATCCCGTTTTTGATCAGTCTGGCTTTCGCTATTTGGTTGGGGTTCCGTCCCATTAGCGGAATGGCCTTTGGAGACACGGCCAATTATGCCATGGAATACCCGAGGCTGGGCGTTCATGATGTCAAGATGGATTGGAATTCTGAATGGATATGGCAATGGCTGATGGTGGGGTGTAAGTCGGCGGGTTTGAGTGTCAGTATGTTTTTGCTGGTTGTTGAGTTGATATATGTCTTGACAGCGTTTTTCGCGGCGAAGCGTTTCATGCCTTCCGATCCGATGATGGGGATGCTCTTTGTGATGGGCTCCTTGATGTTTTTCTCTTTCGGTGTGAACGGCATTCGAAACGGCATGGCGTGTCATATAGTCTTGCTCGCTATAAGTCTGCTACTGGACGATAAGTATGTCTGGGGTATTCTTCTTAGTCTGGTCGCTTTCGGAATACATCGAAGTACCGCCTTACCTTTAGTCGCCGTTTTTGTTGCGATATTGGGTTTCAGGGACTTCCGTTACGCTATGGCATTCTGGATTCTTTCGATCTTGATATCCTCTGTCGCAGGTGATACCGTATCCGGCTTTTTCGCCAGCCTTGGTTTTGATGATCGTATGACACAATATGTTTCCATCCGGGATATGAGCCAATTCTCCAAAAAGGGCTTTCGGTGGGACTTCCTCCTTTATAGCGCGGCGCCGGTCTTTATGGGGTGGTATATTTGCGTTTACAAGAAGCTTCAGGATAACTGGTATAACGTCATCTGCATGGTTTACTCCCTTTGCAACGCGTTCTGGATTATGGTTATCCGCTCCGCGTTCAGTAACAGGTTCGCTTACCTTTCCTGGTTTATCTATCCTATCGTGATCGCGTACCCGTTGGTCAACCTTCACGTATGGGATAAGCAAGACAGGAATACAGGATGGATCTTGTTAGCCTATGTGGGCTTTACCGGTCTCATGTTTACTTTTGTTTGGTAATTATCTTTCGCTTTGAAGTTCAGTGTCATTGTCCCGGTATATAACGCCTCGGATACTATCGCTAGATGCGTGGACTCTATTATAGCTTCCGGGCTCCCTAATGAGGATCTAGAGATAATCCTTGTGAATGACGGGAGCGTGGATGGCTCTGGAGACCTATGTGAGTCAATCGCGGCGGACCATCCCTTCATTAAGGTGATCCATAAAGAGAACGAGGGCGTGTCGGTGGCAAGGAATGTGGGTATTTCAGTCGCCGCGGGTGAATTTATTTGCTTCTGCGACTCGGATGATCGCTTCACGCCAGGCGGTTTTAGAAGTGTCATCCCTTATTGCGATGAAAGTATTGACTTGATTCGTTTCTACTGCGACATTATTTTCAACGAAAATAATCTCGATTTAGACCAATCGGAAGCAAGAGTCACCTTCCAAGGTTCGGGGAAAGAGTATCTGAGACGATTCGGAATCGAGACTTTTTGTTGGAATTATCTGTACAGGAGAGAATTTCTCGTCTCAAAAGGTTTGCTTTTCACTCCGGGGATCCTTGCTGAGGATATTGATTTCATATTTCGTGTCATGATGGCTGATCCTAAAATTAAATCTCTCAGTGATCATGTTTATCAGTATTCGATAAGGCCGAATAGCATATCCACAGATAGGTCACCTGAGAATTCCCGTCGCTTCGCCACAGATTTCGCCAGCACATTGATAAAGATATCCTCTTCATTAAAAGAATTTAAAGACACGGATCCTGTTTTGTATCATTCATGCCGCGAATCCCTTGACGCGAGAGTAATCACCTTATTTTCCCGCGTCCTTTCCTCAAACTATTCGGGGGAGGAGTTTAATTCTTTCTTGATTTCACTTAAAACGGCGGGATTACTTCCTTTTGAGTCCGTCCCTTCAAGTACGCGGGAACGGATCAGTCGGGCGGAGATATCCCTTTTGTCTCATTTCCCTGGTGTTTTTCCTCCTTCTCGTTGGATATTCAGACATCTCTTTTTGCCGGTCATTTACCCTGGAATACTTCGCGAAATTAACCGCGCTTAGACCAGAATATGAAAAAGACTTTAACGGTTTTCACTCCTACATATAACAGATCCCATACTTTGCCGAGGGTCTATGGGAGTCTTAAGGCGCAGACTTGCCACGACTTTGAATGGCTTGTGGTAGATGACGGGTCTACTGACGGGACGGGGGAGTTGGTAAGTAAGTGGATGGCGGAGGAGGTTATCCCTATCAGGTACATTTATAAGGAGAACGGAGGTCTTCATACGGGTTATAACACCGCTTACGAGAATATTGACACGGAGCTTAACGTCTGTGTGGATAGTGACGACGCAATGCCTCAAGATGCTGTTGAGAAAATAGTAAGTGTCTGGAAGCTAAAAGGTTCTGCTCGGTACGCCGGGATTATAGGGCTTGATATAGACATGGATAGCCACGAGCCTTTAGGGGGACGTTTCCCGGAAGAGATGGACGAGTGTTTTTTCCCGGAGCTTTACGCAAAGAATATTCACCGGGGCGATACAAAACAGGTGATGAGGACTGATCTTATGAAGGAGGTCGCCCCGCAGGTCGGTTTTCCGGGGGAGAAAAACTTCAATCCGGTATATATGCTCCTTCAGGTCACGGACCGTTATCCCTTGTTAGTCGTTAATGAGCCGCTTTGCCTGGTTCAGTATCAGGGTACTGACAGCATGTCTAAGAATATTTACCGCCAGTATCTTGATAGCCCTCGGAGCTTCGCCAAGATGCGGAGGCTGGAGATGACTCTCAAGCATTCCACGTTTTTGAACCGGATCCGTTGCTCTGTTCATTATGTCGCCGAGAGTCTTCTCGCTGGAGAGAGAAGATGGTTGGCGGAATCGCCAAGGAAGCTGCTGACTCTGTTGAGTGCGGTTCCTGGTTTTTGCCTTTATCATTATCTGAAAGCCAAAGCGGATGATTAGTATAATCGTCCCGGTTTACAATGTTGAGGCATTTCTGCTGGAGTGCCTTGAAAGCATAACGGCACAGACTTTTAGCGATTTCGAGGCTATCCTTGTCGATGATGGCTCTACCGACTCATCGGGCAAGATTTGCGATGATTATCCCTTGAAAGATAATCGTTTCCGGGTTATTCATCAGCCCAATGCCGGACTTGGCCCCGCCAGGAACACCGGCATTGAGGCATCTTCGGGACAATATGTGATGTTCGTGGATAGTGATGATGTTATCGCTCCCACTTTGGTAGAGACCTTGTTTAATTTGCTTATCTCAAGTTCCGCTGACGTGGCTGTCACAGGTCATGTCAGGGCTGACGAGCAAGGAAATCCTGTTGATCAAGCCTATGGAGCGGAAGGTATTCAAATAATCTCAGGCTCGGATTCAGTCAGTAAGTGTTTTTTCGGGACTCCTTATGAGCGGATTGTCTTCTCTGTCGCTTGGGCTAAACTTTATTCTAGAGAAATCATCCATTCTTTGAGAGCCGGATCGTATTATTCCGGTCAGGATTTGAATTTTAATTTCCAGGTATACCAGCGAGTGTCATCTGTGGCGTTTCAGGATGTAAGGAAGTATTATTGGCGTCAGCGTTCCTCAAGTATAACTCATGCCGATAACTCGAGACAACAATATTGGCGATTCCTTTCAATCGCCGATCTGGATGGTGTCTTTTCACATGACGAGCGGACTTCTTTCCGTAGCCTATATCTTAGAAAGTTGTACCGGGTGATGTCCACGATCCGTCTCCATCTGGCGGGGACTGAGTATTATGACGCGTTCAAGAGGAAGTGTCGCCAGATTCGCTCAAGTTATAATACGGAATATCTTAAAGACAGAAATATCAGTCTTAAGGAGAAAATAGTGACTTGCCTTTTGTGGACTTTTCCCGGCATTGGGCACGTTATCTTCAGAATATCAGGTAATTAGTCCATACCAACAAAATTAAGTAGCGGCCCCGACGTTTAAAGATGAGAATAGTCTATTGCATCGACAGCGTTAATAATGTTGGAGGAATCCAACAGGTGACAGTCGTGAAAGCTAACGCTTTGGCGGAAGTGCCTGGTAATGAGGTGTGGATGCTAGTCGCGGATAATTCTGGCAATAGAGTTTTCGGAGTCTCTCCCAAGGTGCGTGTTATCGCTCTTGAAGTTGATTATTATAAGAATGATTGGAAGTCCCGATGGAACGTTTTGATCGGCATCTTCTTTAAACGATGGCAACATCGGAGACGTGTCGCGAAGGCTTTGGATAGTATTGACCCGGATGTTTTGGTCAGTGTCGGACAGTCTGAGAAGAACTTCCTCCCTAGGATTAAGGGAAAGTGGGCGACAATCAGGGAAATACACTATCTCAAAGATTATAGGTGGAAGGCGGCTTCTTCGTTGTTCGACAAAATTCTCGCTTTTGCTGGAGATCTCCGGGACTATGTTTTTAGTATCAATAAATATGATAGCATCGTTGTATTGACGGAAGAGGATAAAGAGACCAGTTGGAAAGGCAATCCCAAAGTTGTTGTGATCCCCAATCCTGTAGAGGTAAAACGAGGTATCCGCTCCAATCTTGACACTAAGCGGGTAATAGCGGTAGGAAGATTGGTCCCCCAGAAGAATTTCGCCTCTTTGATCAACGCTTTCCGCGGGGTATCGATGAGGCATCCGGACTGGCGTCTTGACATTTATGGTGAAGGACCTGAAAGAGAACCGCTTCAGAGCTTGATATCAGAGTTTTTATTGGAAGATAAGATTCGGTTGAATGGTAGTTCACATAGAGTTTTAGAGGAGATGGCGAACTCATCAATGTTGGCGATGACCTCTCGTTTCGAGGGATTTGGTGTCGTGTTGATCGAGGCTATGAGTGTCGGTCTTCCTGTTGTGTCTTACGCGTGCCCTTGCGGGCCTAAGGATATCATCACGGACGCTGTCGATGGCTTCCTTGTTCCTTCAGGAGACGAGGATAAATTGGCGGAAAGAATATGCGAGCTGATCGAGGATGAAGACAAGCGGAGAAGGATGGGCTTGGCCGCCTTGTCAAGCTCAGGCAGATTCGATATTGACAGAGTGATTCTTTTATGGATGGAATTATTCAGGAAACTAATCATAGAAACTCAAGGGAAGCGGTCTAGATGAAGATACTTATAGTCATATCAAACATGTTTGGAGGGGGCGCTCAGAGAGTGATAAGCCGCCTGGCCAACTCTCTTTCTGAGGATAACGATGTCATGATTTTGGCATTCTCTACCGCTAGCACCTTCCCTTTGGCTGAAAACATCCGGATTTTTAATCTTGAGGAGCCTGAGATTCATTTCGCTGATAAAATCGGTATAGTCAGGTTAATGCTTTTAAGGGCAAAAAGAGTATTAGCCCTCAGCAAGCAACTTAGAGACCTGAAGAGAAAAGAGACACCAGATGTGACAATCAGTTTTTTGGAGTATCCCAATGTGATGAACGCCCTTACCGGTGGCAAGGATCGTAGAATAATGTCCGAGAGGAATAATCCCCGGCGAAAAGGAAGAATGTATACCTACATGGAACAGTTCTCATTCCACTTCGCTGACGCGGTCGTTTTCCAGACAAATGTGGTGAAAGAGATGTTCTCTTCCGTGATCAGAAGAAAAGGTGTAGTGATTCCGAATCCTGTCCAAGTGGATTGCCTGGCTACCGGAGGAAGCAAAAAGATAGTGACTATGGGAAGGCTTCATCCGCAAAAAAACCACGAGTTGCTTATCCGTTCTTTCGCCAGATTCTCGCGGACACATCCCTCGCACACACTTCACATTTATGGCAAGGACTATGGAGAATGCAGGCTTCAATCCTTAATCGACGGATTGTCCCTCACAGGCAAAGTGTTCTTGGAGGGTTTCGTGAATGATGTCCATAATGCTATCGCCGATGCCGAGCAGTTTGTTATGTCTTCTGATTATGAAGGTACTCCTAATGCTCTTTTAGAGGCGATGATGATGGGGCTTCCTTGTATCTCAACTGATTTCGAGGGCATTAGGGAAATGTTAGGAGACAGTGGAGCCTGTGTTTTGACACCGGTCGGGGACGAGTGCTCGCTTGCCGAAGCGATGTCCTCCCTGGCTGATGATCCGGCTTTAAGAAATCAGTTGTCGATGAGGGGGATGAAATTTGGTGATAGTTATTCCCTTGAAAAGGTTCTGCCTCTGTGGAAAGAAGTTATAGGTCTAAAATGAAAAAAGTCGGACTTAAACTAGAAAAGCTTGACCGGGGGCTTGTCGCTATGAAGGTCGCTGGCGGGGTATTCCTGTCCTGGCGTATTCTTGAATGGGAGGACCCGGTTGTCGGGGCATCTGATAAACCATTGGAATTCACATTGTTCCGTGACGGAAAGGCAATCGCCGAATTAACGGGAGTGACCAATTATCTAGATCCGGACGGCTCAATGGACTCCGAGTATATGGTCAGGTCGGGAAACCGCGATGAGTCTAAGACCGTACGCCCTTTCCCCTCCGGGAAGAACTGGTTCGACATACCTCTGAAGAGACCGGCGGACAGTCCTTTCGGACCTTACACGATAAACGATGTGTCTGTCGGGGATCTTGACGGGGACGGATCCTACGAGCTAGTGGTGAAATGGGATAGCGCGGGAAAGGACAATAGTGTTTCCGGCATGACCGGAAATGTGCTGCTCGACGCTTACAAACTGGACGGGACTCGTTTATGGAAGTTCCCTGTCGACCTTGGTGTGAATATTCGCGCGGGGGCGCACTACACGCAGTTTTTGGTCTATGATTTCGATGGTGACGGGAAAAGCGAGATGGTTTTGAAAACCGCGCCGGGATCGAGAGACGGAGAGGGACGTTTTGTGAATCTCGCGAGTGAGTCCATAGCTATCAGAGAAGTGGATAACTCAAAGGATTTCAGGGATTCCAACGGAATGGCCCTGGATGGCGACGAGTTCCTGACAATATTCCGTGGCGAGGACGGTCAGGCTCTTGACACAATCTATTATCCTAATCAGCGTGTTGACTCAAGACTGTGGGGAGATGACTATGGTAACAGGTCTGAGCGATACACCGCCGCGGTGGCTTGGCTGGACGGCAAAACACCATATGCGTTTTTCATGCGAGGCTATTACTGGGGAAGAAACTTCAGCCGCGGTAGGCAATGTGCTTGCGCGGTGAGTTTCGACGGGAACCATCTTTCGTGTCTTCACAGTTTTGACACATTCAATATAAAGAGTTATAAGAGGCGTTCCGAATCGTCAAGTTTTTCATCTTCCGGTAGTTACAAAGGAATAGAAGGCTTTCGAAGAGGAAATGAGAAGTATATAGGCGAGGGTAACCACAACTGCGTGGTGGCTGATATTGACTGTGACGGAAGAGAAGAGGTGCTGACTGGCGCCCTTTGTTACAAATTGGGCAGGTGGAACCGTCTTAAAGTAAAATGGTGCACCTTCCTTGGACATGGGGACGCCCTCCATCTCGGCGCTTATCGTCCCCGTCGCCGCGGTTTTGATTTTCTCACTGTTCATGAATGCGGCAAAAAGCATCCGGTTATTAAGAGGAAACAACTGGATTACGGTTTTTCGGTGTTAGATGCCAGGACAGGCCGCTCGTTGTTCCATCAGGCTTCCCCTGGTGATATGGGGCGAGGAATGATGGCTGATGTCGGGGCTGGGGGCTGGTATCAGTTCTGGGGTGTCTCCGAAGTTGAGGGAAGTGAGGAACGTGTTAAGGTAGGTCCATTCGCCAGGACAGAGAAAGGATTCGAGAGAATAGATATTCCTGGAGCCTCGACTAATTTCAGAATATTCTGGGACGGCGATTTATATGATGAGTTACTTGACGGAGAGGCCGGAGGCCCTCTGGAAGTGACTTCTTGGAACGGGGAGAGGATGGAAAGCGTTTTCAAGACCGAAGGCTGTGTGTCGATAAACGGAACCAAGGCTAATCCTTGCCTACAAGCCGACATACTCGGCGATTGGCGGGAAGAGATTATTATGGCTAGGGAAGATAACAACGCGCTCCGTGTCTTCGTCTCCGATATCCCTACGGAATATTCCTTCAAAACGCTTATGCACGACCCTGTCTACAGGGCGGGTGTGGCGGCCGAGCAGACGGCTTATAACCAGCCTCCACATATCGGGTTCTGTTTGAGACAATTATTATGATTTATTACTTCGATATACATAGAACAAAGGTATTCGGCCCTATGTTCAGGGATAGCGGAGTCGTACAAAAAAATCCGATTCGGGGACTTCTTGGCATGATCGCGCTTCATAGCAAACAGATATCTAAGCTACCGTCATGTTTATTCTATCCCAGACCGGTTTTTAAAAATGGCGATAACAAGATAATAGTGTTTGACACTTATTCCAGTCAGAGGCTGCTTCAGTGGTTGTGTGACACGAGAAAGAATAAGCGTATAATTTACTGGTGTTGGAATCCGTTGAAACGCGATTCTTTAAGAGGATGGGTCCCGAAAGAGGTGGAGTTATGGTCTTTCTCGAAGAATGATTGCTCTAAATATGATTTAAGATACAACACTCAATTCTTTTTTGACTGTATTGCCCAGGAAGCGGCTGAATGTAGAAAACAGGGGCTTTCACAGCGTCCGAGAGCGCTTTTTCTCGGGAGGGATAAAGGGCGCTTGAGTATTCTTGAAGAGTTAAAAGAAAGGCTTGAGAAAGAAGGCGTTGTGGTGGATTTGAGAATCACGAGACCGATTGAGGGCAGACTTGGTTTCTTTAGGGAAAAGCTCATGCCTTACAGAAAAGTGATAAATCTCGTGAAGAAGGTGGATATCTTGCTGGATTATACCAAGGTCCCTGAGAGTGGTCCTTCTTTGCGTGCGATGGAGGCGCTGTTTTTCGGGAAGAAACTGATCACGAACAATCTGGAGATTCTTGATTCTGACTTCTATAATCCCGCCAATATCTATGTGTTGGATCGTGACTCAAGGTCTTTTAAGGATTTTATTGATTGCCCGCTGGAACCGGTGGATCCGGATATTCGGGATAAGTATTTGCTCTCTAATTGGCTTAAGCGTTTTGACTAGATGACCGGAAGTGGGAATATCGCCGAGAGTGCCTTCGAAGAGATATATCGCTTGGAGTCTCTGGCGAATAGTTACAGGAACTATTTATCGGGGGACAGTCATCCCGGCGCTTATAAGCTTCCTTGGTGGAAGAGGATTATTTCCGATGTAGTTACAAGATGGATCCGGATATTCGGTAGGTACCGGGCGAAGAAAAAGGCCTCCTGGCGGAGTATGGGAGTGAACCTGGCTCTTGACAAACAAAAGGCGGTTGAGAGGAAGTCGTTGTATATAAGCCAACAACGCATCATTGTGTACACCGCTCATTTCGGGTCGTACGATTTATTGAGGGAACCTTTGCTTCGGCCTGATAACATTGATTATTATGTGTTGACAGATCAAGAGATTCCAGAGGATAGCGTTTGGGAACGACTTGACTGCTCGGGAATTATACCGATAGAGTATAGGGAAGATCCTATATTAGCTAACAGGTGGTGTAAGATGCATCCTCATCTGATTTTCAAGGATTCTCTTTACAGCGTGTATCTTGACTCCAACATTTGGGTTCTTTCTGATCTTACTCCTTTGATAGCGGGTTTGGACACCTATCCCGTCGCGATGTTCCGCCATAAGAAAAGAGATTGCGTATATGATGAGGTGCAGGCTTGCCTGAGACAGAATAAAGACAAAAAGAAATCCTTGAAAGCTCATCTTGAGGTGATCCGCTCTCATGGTGTACCCGTAAAATGGGGACTTTTGGAAGCCAGTGTGATCGCGAGGAAACACTCTGAGCCTGAATGTATGTCGCTTATGGACGCCTGGTGGGAAGCTTTTACGCGGAACTCCAGAAGGGATCAGATATCGTTGATTGATTGTCTGTGGGTTAAAGGAATACACCCTTCAGTCATAGGCACTCTCGGGGATAATCTCCAAAGGTGTGACCTTTTTTTACAAATGTATCATGAGAATACGCCGGAGGCGGTAGGCCAGCCAATTGACTTGCCTGGGCTTATCAAATGTAAGATGTCTTCATGATATGAGTAAGGAGTTTAATAATTACAATTATTCTATAATAATACCGCACTACAATTGCCCGGAGCTTCTTATGAGGCTTCTGCGTTCTATTCCGATAAGGAGTGATGTTCAGGTGATTGTTGTTGATGACCATTCTATAGGCGGGGAAATGTATCAATCTGTTTATCCGGAATTGTCTAGGCCTTTTTTGGAGTATACTCGCGCGGATAGACACGGAGGAGCCGGCTATGCCCGGAACATCGGTATGACCATGGCCAATGGTAAGTGGATGGTTTTCGCGGACTCGGATGATGTGTTCGACGAAGAGGCGTTCGAGGCTTTTGACAGACACATCGATTCTGACGCGGATATTATCTATTTTAGGGTTAGACAGGTTTTAAGCGAGGATTTAACCGCCCGGTCAGACCGTCTTCCTGTTCTGGATGAATTGTTCTTGAGTCAAAATGAACAGGAATTCAGGCTTAGATATATCTTCCCTTGGGGCAAAATGTTAAGGAAGGATTTCGTGAAAGGAAATGGTTTCATCTTTGAGGAGGTGATGTTCGGGAATGATCTTGTTTTCGGGATTAAGACAGGGTGTTCGGCGAAAAAGATTCAAATATGTCCCGACCCTGTTTATCACCTCACTCAGAGAGAGGGGTCTTTGACATACACCCTTGATCAGAAGGAAGGTGAGTTAGAGTGCCGGTTAATCGAGAATATCAAGGCTTTGAGAATCGCCAGGGATTATGGTTATAAGAAGAGTAACTCTAGTGTGGCTTATAGGCTCCAGCTGTTAAGAAGAGAGGATAAGGAAGGTTACAAGCGCTGCAAACGAGTCGCGTCAGATCTGGGAATCTTATGGTTCCCGTTGCTTATAAAGGGCATTGTGACGCGGTGGAAACAAATCGCCAAGTCGTCATGAATCATATTTCGGGATCATTCTCGCTAAATAAAGGTAAGCTTGATGACTTTAGTCACGGCGCTTTATCGTGGGAAGATGATCATCATATTATCAAGATATTAGGTCATTTGGATGGAGCGAGTGACCCATCAGGTGCCGGGTCTATAATCTCGGAAGCTTTTCTTGCATATCATGATGATCTGACACTTCATCTGAGTGGAGTGTATCTGGTCATGGTTTATGAGAAGCGGAAGCCGGCGCTTCATTTTTATCAAGGATTGTCATCATTCCCGTTGGCTTTATATTATACCACGAATAATGGCGTTTTGTGTTACAGCACGTCTCTAAAGGTCATTCTTAAGTATTCCGGTATTCAAAGAGAGTTTGATGAGGAAGGTTTAAGGGAGTTCCTTTTTAATGGGCATATTCTTGGCGGTAATACTCTGGTTAAGAATGTCTACAAATTGGAGCCGCACAAGTCTCTGTTCGCCTCCATTGCCTCTGTCACCCAGGTGCCAGCCCGGTATTCAATTCCAAGCCTGAGTGAGGAAGAGGCTAAAGAGAAGTGGAATCCGGTGCTGGAAAGAGCTATCCGACAATCATTTGACGGAGAGGGCGAGATCAATATGGCGATTTCGTCAGGATATGATTCCAACTATATAATGTATGTGGCTTCTAAAGGCGGGCTTCCTATTAACGCTTTTTCGGTGGGAGGTGGTTCCGGTGCCGATGAACTTCCGATTGTGAAGAAGAATGTAAAAGAGTACGAGAACGTCTCTTTGTTCACCGCCCGTACCGATAGCGACAGCCTGTCTTGCTTGCCGGATATCGTCTGGCGTCTGGAAGGATCTGTATTTGAGCGAGGAATATTCCTTCAATATGAATTGGCTAGGTTAGTTAAGAGATCCGGGAAATCATATATGATTTTGGGAGAAGGAGCTGACCAGGTTATGAATGTTAATTATATGGATCAAAGTGGATTATCAATTGATGGGAGGGTTGTGAAGGTGACCAGCCGCGAATACCCATATCATTACGCCAATAATATGGTCCTGAAGAAAAATGGTATTATCTCCAACTCTTTCGGCATTGATTGCAGATACCCATATCTTGACAGCGAGTTCGTTAGTGTCGCTCATGCAATGCGTCATCTGAATGGGGTCAAAAAGTGGTTCCACGTGGATAATTGCAAGCGGATTCTCTCTCCTGGCATTTGTGATACGATCTCAAAGATAGGTGGAGCCACAGATTGTCATTCGTTGTTTCCTTCGGCGGCTGATATTAGCAAGTTCGAGTCAATTGATAGAAAATCAGACTTTTACAAATTCATTTCAGGTTTTTCGGACAGGAGTGAGAAACTTACGGTTAAGAAGGCTTATGTGGATTTCCTAAGCATGGTTTGCCGAGTATTCAGGATCCCGGAGGTGAATGCGCCGAAGAAAGTTTATAGGCGGGACGAGGTACTCCTACGGGAGCATGTCTGCTATTTGTATTTGTTCCTATTTAAGGAGTTATTGTTATCCGGCAAATATGATCATATGTTGGACAATCAAGGCATTAATCTTCGTTTGTCGGATTTTTTCCCAGCACTTTAAGGATGGACAAGCAAGGTGGTTTCAAGGTTGTTTATGTCCTTGTCTGCAGTCAGGAGGACCATTATTACGAGCAGTTCCTCTTGTCTCTCTGCTCTCTTCGGACACATAACCCGGACCTCCCAGTTGAGGTGGTGACAGATCCCGCAAGCCACGCTTATGTGACGGGAAAGAGGGAACCGTTGCTTGATGGGGTTCTATTCAATGTCGCCAGCACTCCTGGTGGGGATGATAACTTATATAAGTCCAGATATTTGAAAACCAGTTTGCGGCCCATAGTCAAAGGTGATTTCCTATTTTTGGACACAGACACATTGGTGTGTGAGCCTTTGGATGGTGTTGATATGATTGAGGCGGATATCGCCGCCGCCGCCAGTATGAACGGCCAAAACAGGATTCTGAATGAACGTAAGAAGGGTTTCCTCAAGAGGGGAGGCTTCGGTAGCTTCTCGAGAGGCCCGTATTATAATTCCGGGGTTCTTTTTGTCAGGGATACGGATGCCTCCCGAAACCTGTTCGAATCTTGGCATAAAAGCTGGCAAAAGTCCTTTGGAAATGGGGTCCCTTTCGACCAGCCCGCCCTTTTCGCTGCTGATTTTGAGAAGGGGTTTATTATCAAGGAGTTAGCCCCGGTTTGGAATTGCCTTGTCACCAAGGATGGTGGCCCGCATTACTTTAAGAAAGCGAAAATCATCCATTGGATCTCAAATAATGCCCTCTTCAATGATTCTGTTTTATTGCCTCACGTCGCGGATGCGGGCGGCAGACCTGATTCCTTCGCTATGGAGATAGTCCGTGACCCGAGATCCAACTTGACTCTTTACCGACTAGAGAAAAAGTCACGTTTTATTGACAAGGCATATTCGGATCTGCTGGCTATTCTACGCGGGTTCCCCAGGGCTTATGTCATTGCGGAAAAGATCAGGAAGATAATATCCAAGATGTAGTGATGTTCCATGTCGGGATAGTGTCAAAAGCAAGGATTCTTCGGGAATTGCACCGGAATGGAAGAATTCAGGAGGATTATCGCCATCATCCTAGGCTTCTGCTTAGTGAAGGTGAAGAGGAAGGCCTGCTGGCCGACATCACGAGGAATAGAATCCTTGCGGATTCATTCTCTGTCATAAAAGAGAAGGCGGAAGGGTTCCTTTACACAAAACCTTGTCAGAGGTCGCTTCAAGGTCACCGTCTGCTTTCTGTTTCAAGGGAGATTCTCCGGAGAGTCTTCTTCCTTGGCTTTGTGTATAGACTTACAGGAGAGGAAAAGTATGCCTCCAGGGCTGTTGAAGAAATGCTTTCGGCTAGCGGTTTCACAGACTGGAACCCGTCTCATTTCATCGACACATCCGAGATGCTGGTGGCTCTTTCAATTGGTTATGACTGGCTCTTCCACCTTCTGGCACCTAAGGAGAAGAGAAGAATACGTAAAGCCATCATTCATAAGGGTTTACTTCCTTCTTTCTCTCAGAGTTTCTGGGACAAGCGGACCAATTGGAATAGTGTATGCCGTGGTGGCGTTGTTATGGGGGCGCTTGCTGTTATTGAGAGTTCACCAAGACTTTCCTCGTATCTGATTGACCGGAGCGTTAAGTCACGGGATGGCTTCATTGGCGCTTATTTCTCAGAAGGATGCCCGGAAGGCTGTCATTACTGGGCCTACGCCTCGGTTTTCGAGGCTCTTATGTCGGCTTCGCTTGAAAGCTCATTTGGAAGTGACAGATGGCTCGGAAAGGGTTTGGAAAGCATTAATAGCTCAGCGCGCGTCGCGGCGATGATGACTACTCCATCAGGAAGGGCTTTCAGTTATGGAGATTCCATTACTGAGGCCCCTATCCAGTATTCTTTAGTATGGCTTGCCTCAAAAACCGGGGACACGTCTGTCTTGTGGCCTGAAGTGCCGAAGCTTTCCCGTGAGAGGCTCGAGTCCGACGCTGAGGAAAACCGGTTATTGCCATTGCTGGCGCTTTTCGGAAGGAATATCGACTGGGAGAATATAAATGTACCTTCGGATACGGTTCGCCTTTGTTCCGGCAAAGTCCCTTTGTTCATCTATCGTAGTGGTTGGAACTCCCCGGCTGATACTTATCTTGCGGTGAAAGGAGGGCGGGCCAGTGACCCGCATAGTCATATTGACAGCGGCTCGTTTATCTTCGAGTCTGACTCGGTGGCTTGGGCCGTCGATCTTGGCAAGGAGGATTATCATAAGGTTGAGAGCGCGGGAGTAAGGCTTTTCGATATGTCCGAGAACAGTCGCCGATGGGATCTTTTCCGATGTGGTGCGATGTCGCATAATTTATTGATAATCAATGGTTATAGTCCTTCGGTAAATGCCTATGTGCCGATTATTGAGAGTTGGGATTCTCCTCAAAGGAAAGGGTGTGCTTTAGACACTACGGCTTTCTATGGCGGGGTTTTGTCATCCTGTTTACGGGAGGTGTATATTGACTCGGAAGGTTCCTTGAATATTGTGGATACCCTTATGTCCTCCTCAGAAAAAACCGGGCTGTCTCTCCGTTGGGCGATGTGTACAGAGGCGGAGCCGGAGGCGCTGCCGTCCGGGGAGATAATTCTCAGGAAGAATGGCCGGGCGCGTAAGCTCGTGGTGGAGACTATGCTTAAGACTGGCCCTTTCACGGCTGAAGCGTCCCCTGACTCTGAATTTGAGTCCGCTAATCCAGGTAAGAGCATTGTGGGATTTAACTTATCAGGTCTTAATCCTGGCGTTAAGACCGTGATTTCTGTCAGGATAATTAGTGAAACTACAGCGAGTTATGGAAGCTGATCAGATAGTTTTCGCCATTGTTGTGGCTTTCAACGGGTCCAAATGGATAAGAAAATGTGTCGGGAGTATGCTCGACGAGAAAGATGTCCATTTGGAAGTGCTTATTGTGGATAATGCTTCCGAAGATGAGACTTTGGACATTGTCGAGAATGAATTCCCGTCGGTCCGGATTATCAGGAATGACCGGAATGAGGGTTTCGGCAGGGCCTGCAATAAAGGAATCGAATATGCTTGGGGCTGTGGAGCCACTCATTTCTTGCTGATTAATCAGGACGCCTGGGTCCATCCGGGCACTATCCGAAAGCTTTTGGATACCCAGGAGAAGTGGTCACTTCCGCTTGTCTCGCCTGTTCACTTGAACGGCTCCGGGCAGGCGTTGGACAGCGGATTCGAAAAGAATTCAACCAGGCCTGATCTTGTCAGTGATATTGTCAAAGACCTGTTAGCCAGTAATTTGAAACCGTATTATGAGTTCCCGTTCGTAAATGCCGCTTGCTGGCTGCTACCCAGGAAGACCGTTGAGACAGTGGGAGGATTCGATCCGATTTACTTCCACTATGGCGAGGACGGGGATTATTGCAGAAGGCTCTCTTTGCATATCGGTGAGCCTTGCGTTGTTCTTGGAGCCTTTATCTCTCACGACAGGGATGGCAAAGGCAATTCCGTTGTTTGGGAGAATAATAAGTTGCTATACTCCCTGTACCGTCTCTACGGCATTAAGCCTGCAAGCGGGAAAGATAAATTGGCGTTCCATTTTAAGAACACGTATCGATTCCTCCATCATTGCGCCGCCTTGAACTTTAGGGCGGCGGGTCATATCGCCGACTCTTATCGGACTTTTATCAAGATGCGGCCCGAGCATAAAAATCATATAAAGACTAATCTTGCCAAAGGCCCCAACTGGCTATCGCTGGACGTGGCGGAAGATGTCTCAGAATGAGTAGGCACCACGTGATAGAATATGCCTGGATCGCTTTGTCGGTCTTGCTCGCTCCGGCTTTGACCGGCTGCGGGGGAGACAGCTATGTTTCTCCTACAGAAGGAGTTATTACCCAGGATTTCGTGCCGGAATATGAGATGGAGAGAGGTCTTTTGGAGTCGCTTGCGCTTTTCAGCCAGTATATATCCAAGGACTATCTTCCTGTAGGCAGTCCGAATGCGGAGAATGATAAGTGCGGATGTTTCAAGGGCGAGAAGACTATGACCAGTACCGAGAAAGGGGTAAGGGTCAACGCGGATCTTTCTATGTTGTGCGCGTTTCTGGTAAAGTACGCCAAACCTCTTGGAATAAGCCTTCCAAAGGGAGTCACTTATGAGCGTTTGGAGGAAATGGCTATGGGGAGTCTTGTGTGGGCATATTCCACGCACAAGGCTGTGAGGTTGAAAGAATGCCGCGGAGGTGATTATTGGGGCAGCGTGGGGTTAGGAGATTCCAAATGGGAGAGTTCCCTATGGGCCTTTTCTGTGGCCTGGTCAGCCTTCTTCCAGTGGGACAAATTGACGGATAGTCAAAAGGAACATATCCATTCCCTGATCGCCGCGGAGTGCGAATATGAGCTTCAAAGAGAACTCCCTGTCGGCGTCATAGGTGACACAAAGGCCGAAGAGAATGGATGGGAGGCTTGCGTCCTTGCCGCGGCGCTCGGTCTGTTCCCGGAGGACCCCTCCGCAAGCCTGTGGTTCGAAAGGATGCGGGAGTTCGCTGTCAACAGTTATTCCCACCCGTCTGACACGCTCTTGAAAGAGCCTTTGGATCCGTGGTACAATAATCAGTCTGTGGCCGACTTGACCAAGGGGGCTAATCTATTCGAGGATTATACTCTCCAGAATCACAAATACTTTCATCCTTCGTACCTGAATGTTGTGGCTCAGGAGCTCGGCGAGGCCGCTCTGGCGCTCCAGATGTTCCAGGAGGGTCTTGGAAAGGGCGTTAAATGGAAGTCAGAGGCGCTTTTCCACAATATTTTAAAAGTTAAAGAGAATGTCATTGACTATCTGGCGCTTCCGGACGGTGAGATAGCTATGCCTAACGGCAACGATTGGAGCCTGTTTCTTTTTGACCAGATTACCTCCTTCAGCGTGATGGCGACCTTCCTGCGTGACCCCGAGGCCTTGACGCTAGAGAATATGGCGTACAAGAATATCCTGGCAAGGCAGTCGACAACCCCAGATGGCAGTTGGCTGCTAAGGTCCGATATCGGGGCAAGAAGAATGGGTATCCAGGGGCATAGAGTTATGATGACTTATCTTATGCATCTCACGGCGAGTACCGAGGAGATCACACCCGCCCGGTGGGAGGATTTTAGGGAGGAGCATTCCGGTGCTAGAGTGTTACCTTGCCAGAATGTGGTCAGGGCAAGTTCCCCTGACCGTTTCGCGGTTTTCTCGTATAGTGACGGTTTGGAAAACTGTTCCGGGTATATCAGCTCTAATACTCCTGATAAGTGCAAGGTGTTCATTCCTTTTCGGTATGGCGGCACAGGAAACTTCATCGGTTGGTATAATGTGAAAGATAAAGGGCAGACATCCTCTATCTTGAGGGATCCCTATTTCGTGACAGAAGGGAACTCCTTTGTGACAGGTAGTACTATCCTCACGAATGACAATACGTTAGAGACCTCTTTCGCCATTTACGCGACACCTGGTAACGCTGTTTTGTATCTGGATCGCTCGAAGGCTATGGAGAATGTGACCATCACCGGGGAACGGGGTTTGGTGGCAGGCATCTCTATGGATGAATTCACCAGCTTGCGCAGGTCCGTTACCTTTGACAGAAAAGGGAAAACACCCTTGGAAAAAGTTCTTGACGGTGATAGAATAGTATCTTCCGAGGGGAAATGGGCAAATGTGGATGGCCAAGTCGGCTTGGTTGTTAGAAGTTCTTGTGACAGAATGGCTTTCGGTGACAGGGCGGACAATAAAAGTGTAATGACAGCCAAACTGTACGGGGCATTCAGCGATGCCGTTAGACAATTTAATGCCGGCGACCGCGTCGGCGACAGGGCGGCCGTCTATTACACCGGGATATCTCCGGAGACCACGGCTAAGTTGGATTCCAAGTTGATTGAGTTTGAGAATGGGATTATCGCCACTGATCCGGACGGAACCGCGCATATGTTAATAGCTGACTTTGATAGTGAGTGTAATCACGATTTGGTGAATGTCCGCTTTAAGATAGATACAACCTTGTCCGCCAGAGTGCCTGTTTTCGATGGTACCACCAATATCTCGAAGAGCGGAGGTTATTATCAGGTGGAGCTTCAAGTCTCTTTGGATGGCGCTTGCGCTAAAGGTTTAAGCACGAGCTCTTATTACCCGGAATGATTAATATGACCTATTCAATCGCCATACGAACTCTTGGAACCGCCGGAGAGAAGTACATTGAGGAGCTTCGTTCCATAAGCCGTCAGACGGTACAACCGGAGAAGGTGGTCGTCTATATCGCCGAAGGGTATTCCCGGCCGGAGGAGACTATCGGTAAGGAGGAATACATCTGGGTTAAGAAGGGAATGGTCGCTCAAAGGGCGCTGCGGTATGAGGAGATCACTAGTGATTGTATTCTGCTTCTGGACGACGATGTGAGACTCGCTCCGGATAGCGTGGAGAGACTGCTTAAGGCGCTTGAAGAAAATGACTTGGACTGTGTCGCCGCCGATGTTTTCAAGAATCATGAGATGCCATTGGCTACCAAGGTGAAGGCGGCGTTATCGAACTGGGTATTCCCTCATGGCGACAAGCAGTGGGCTTTTAAAATGCGCGGGACGGGCTCTTTCTCGTATAACCGGAATCCTGAGCCTCGTTGTTATCTATCGCAATCCTGCGGAGGTCCTGCCATGCTTTGGAGAAAAGAGGCTCTTTTGAGAACTCGCCTTGAGGATGAGTTGTGGATGGATTCGCTCGGATTCGCGTATGGCGATGACGCCCTGATCTCTTATAAGCTTTATAAGAATGGGGGACGTCTTGGGGTTTTGTACGATTCGGGGGTGGATAATCTTGACGCTGGATCGTCAAGCTCTTCATTTAAAAAGAGCGCTGATCGTGTTAAAGTTATCGCGAAGGCCACTACAATGATTTGGTGGAGAAGTATCTACCGGAATGGGGAGGACACTCGATGGTCGAGATTGTCAGCATTGTTCTGTTTCGCACCTAAAATCATTTGGCAGTTGGTTGGAATGACAATATTATCAGTTTTCAGCTTATCTCCCAAAATAGTTCTTTCATATTGTCGGGGGATAATGGACGGGATACGATCCAGCGGAAGTAACTCTTTCACATCGCTTTCGCCATTCATACAAACGAAAAAATCTTGAGATTTTTGTCGCTGTTTTTTAAAAAAATATTATATTTGCATGTTAAGTATTATAATTTTGCTCCACAGTACAAACTATAATAGCTTTTCGATAACGTAAATAAATGAGTATCAATAATATGCAAAAGAGGTCTAATTATGTGGCTCCTGTTATGAAGGTTCACAGCACTGTCCCCGAGGGAGCTGTTTGTACTTACTCTATCAAGTATCCTCTCGGTGATACTGCCACGCACGGCGGAGAATATGATAGTGATTCCGCATGGGGTAATACTCCGGGCAAACGTTATCAGGGCACCACGACAGAAATTTGGAACTAAGTTTAAATGGAGGCTGTAATGAGAAGGATTTTTAATATCAATTGTGTCCCCTTTTTGGCGTTGTCTTTTGCCATGCTCCTAAACTCTTGTACTGAGAAGGCGGAAATTATTGAAGACGAAGTAGAAGAAGCGGAAGAGGTTTTTAGATTCGAGTTTAAGGCTGTCAAGGATCAAGGCGATCAAACTGACACTCGCGCTTTGTCGGAGGTTGATTACCAGGGGACTCCCCGGATTGAGGCCACATTCAAGAAGGGTGATATAGTCTATATGTATAAGGCAACCTTGAATCAGGAAGATCCTAGCGGGCCCCCAACTGTTGAGCAGGTGGGGATTTTGACGGCTATGGAAGATGGGGTTGAAACGACTCTTACTGGTGATGTGGATCCTGATTTGGCTGTTACTTTTCAGGAATTTGCATCTTGGTATGATGAAAGCACTTATACTGCTCCAAACTTCTCTTTGCTTTTCACATACAAGCACCCGCTGGTTTTTGACTATACAGGTCAGAAAGGTACCCTGAAAGATATAGACGATAATTACGATTATGCTGTCGCTGAGATGGGTTATCAAAATGAAGATGGAGAAGATCTTTATTTAGAGATTGACCATGAGAATATGCGGATAACTCTTCCTGAAAAGATCATTTTCAAAAGTATGCAGGCTATTGTAAAGTTTGTCCTTTACGAAGGTGAGGGGACGGATAATCCTATTATTCCTGACAAACTGACTCTTGACACCGCTTTGGATATTGATAAGCTATGGATCGGTCCAGATGACTACATATACGTGGAAAACAAAATTGTTCAGTATTTTAACCCCAGGGCCTATAATTTTGATATACAAGACAATAATTACATACGGCGAGGCCCTCTTGTGGTGAATCCTTCATCAAATACAAATGAGGTGTATGTCTCTGTGCCTGGTCGTGATGCCGATATTTATTACAGTTATAGGTGTGATGATTATAACGTCTATATGAGGGATCTCTCTACGAAAAAATTTATGTTGACAGCTGAAGTAGGGTCTGATATCTATTATTATGAGAGGTTAGCGACTTATGACGCTTGGGCGTCCTATTGTTACGAACATGATATGTATGATAATGTCAATTTCGTCAATAATTATTACTATGTTATCGAGGTCCATATGAATAAGGTTTCAAGTATCGTCTCCGATCCTGATGTGGAGATGGATGACGCCACGGGACAAACACGATACGGGCAAGGTACGGTAATTAATTAAGAAATAGTTGAACTCAATTTGGATAATGATGAGAATAACTAATAGAATTTTACTTGGTATAGTTTCAGCGCTGTCAATACTTATACTATTGTCCTCCTGCTCGCTGGATGAGGATTTTGCCGGAGATGGCACCTACAAAGTTGAGGTGACGGCTTTCAAGGGATCCGGGGAGTCCGATATGACTCGAGCTTTGGAGTTGACCGGTGATGATGGTGATTTTCTCGGGGCTCCTTGGGAAGCTGGCGATATCGTTACTGTTTATCAAGTGATACCTACGGCCACGTCTTCAGCCGATATGTATAGGGAGGTAGGCACCTTGACGGCCCAATCCGGAGGGTATACCACGACACTAAAGGGAACGCTTAAGGGTAGTTTTATACCCGGTGTCAAGCTGATGCTCTCATACCGGCACGGCTTGCTCTTTGATTATACTGGGCAGAATGGATCATTGGATGATATAGCGTCTAACCATGATTATGCTCTTGCTTACGTGGATGTCTCAGATGTTGGCTCCGGTACACTAGTCTTTGAGAATACACCGGTTTTTGAGAGTTTGCAGAGTATATTCAGATTAACTTTTAAAGACGCGGACGGCAATTATCTTGAAGCTGAAAAGATTTCAATCAGATGTTATACTAATCTGGGAAATACCGATAATTTAATTCAGTATTATAATCCTTCCCGTGTGGGCCTTAGTTATACCAATAAATATAGTAGAGGATCAATTGAGGTGACTCTGGATTCCCCGTCACATACCGCTTATGTCGCCTTGGCCGGCCTTGGAGAATCAGGTCCTATGACCGGGTTGGTTGAGTCGGAACTTTATATCAGCGTTTATGTAGGTGCAAGCTCATATTCTTATCATAAAGAAACTTTCACTTTCGAGAATAACAAGTATTATCTCTTAGATCTTATTATGCACTACTAGGTAATCTTTCGGAAGTCGCTGATTTATAGAGGATGACCTTTCGGGGCTATCCTCTTTTTGATTAGAGGCGTTTAATCTGGGATGAGGATACTTCAATTCATAACATCATTGCGCCCCGGCGGGGCGGAGCGGCTGGTGACAGACTTGGCGCTTTGCTTCCGTGAGGCCGGCAACGATGTCTCCTTGCTGCTTCTCGACGGTTCCCAAACTCCCTTTTTGGAAGAGTTGGAGAGAGCGGGAATTCAAGTCACAGCCCTCTCCAAGGGTTACCGTTCGATGAGGAATCCCTTCCTTATCTTCAAATTGACACGCTTCCTCAAGGACGGGAGATTTGACATTATTCACACCCATAACACATCCTGCCAGTACCTTGCCGCCGTGGCGTCATTGTTCCTTACGTTGAGGATGGTCACGACTGAACATAACACATCCAACAGGAGGAGGGGATGGAGCCTGTTCAAGCCTTTGGACAGGTGGATGTATTCCCGTTACAAGAGGGTTTTTTGTGTCGGTGAGGAGACGTTGGCCCGTCTGTCCGAATATGTTGGCCCATCTTTGGATGGCAAGTCGGTTTTGGTACGTAATGGAATCAATATCAAGAAGTTCACGGACGCTGTACCTGATAGTGAGATATCTTCTGCTCCTGGGTACAAGGTTATTATGGTCGCCGCTTTCAGGGCCCAGAAAGACCAGGCGACCTTGATTAGGTCGATGGCTTTGTTGACTGAGGATTACCATCTGTTTCTGGTAGGTGGTGTGGATCTTCCTGAGGATGAGCCGAACCTTAAAAAATGCCTCGCTTTGACCGAGAGTCTGGGGCTGGTTGACAAGGTGACCTTTTTAGGGAAAAAGGCTAATGTTCCATCGCTTCTCGCCGCTGCCGACGCGGTTGTCCTGTCCACCCATTATGAGGGAATGAGTCTTTCCGTGATTGAGGGAATGGCCAGCGGGAAACCGTTTGTGGCTTCTGATGTCATGGGGGTGAGGGAGCAGGTGAAAGATGCCGGTGTCCTTTTCCAAGAGAGCGATGAGGCGGCTTTGGCCAATGTCTTAAAAACCCTGCGAGATAATCCCGGTTACGCCTTGGAAGTCTCCGCCAAATGCCGGGAGGTGGCGACGAAGTACGATATCGGGGGCGCTGTGAGACGCCATCTATCAGAATATCAGTCGATAATGGCTGATTGATCTAAATTTTATTTGTAAATAATTGATATTATTTCTAAATTTGAAAGTTATTTTACCAGTAGTGTATTTAAATGCAGAATTAACAATAAATAGACATATTTATGAGCAAGATTCTTAAAGCTGCCGGAATGCTCGCATTAACCTGCGCGTGTCTGTTCCTCACTCCCGAGGCTGTGGCTGCGGTAAAACCCCAGTGGGTCCGTCAAGGCGAGGAGGTTATGAATCGGAAACGGATTGGCGAGAACTACACGTTCAAGGTATTCCACACATGGAATGCCGATATGAACCTTTTGCAGGAAACGAGGTTCGACCCGCTTATGACTTATGTCAGGGAGAAATACGGCGCCGATCCCCAATCTATGACAATGGACACTCTCGAGTCTGTGGAGACCGATGACGTCACTTATCGGATCTCTTTCAAGGACGCGTCCGGAACAGGTGTTGTCTATGCGAAAAAAGTGGATGAGTATTGCTATTTTGAGGATTTCGAGGCCAATGAGTTCGGCTTTGAGTACTATCAGCTATTCGCTGTCTCGGAAAAGAATATTCTCCCCGTTTTCGACAAGTTCGTGATTGTGGAGAATTCCAATCCGACCGCGACCGCACTGTCGATTATCCCCGGTGTGGGACAGCTCTATAAAGGCGAGACCCTTAAAGGTTGTGGAATACTCGGTACCGAGGCTTTCCTTACCGCAGGCGCGTTAGTCAGCCACAAGTATTACAAGAAGTATCAGAAGAACGCCGATAACGGTGTTCCATTTGCTGACAGTTGGCAGAGTAAGGCCACGAGTTGTAAAGTCGCCCGTAACATTTTGGCGGGTGCTTTCGCTGGTGTCTGGATTTACAATATCCTTGACGCTGCTGTGCTTCCTGGTGGCTCCAGGGTTCTTGTGAAGAGGCCTGACGGTCAGAATCTTACAATCTCTCCTTCCACTTCAAGTGCGGGATTGGCTTTAACTTACCGTTTTTAATTTATTTTCAATGGTTTCCTGGCTGATATCAATAAAACGCAGATTCCCCTGGCTTTGGAGAGTCGTGGAGAACGTCAATGGGACGTTCTTCTACATGCGTCATCGTGATATCCTCCAGGTAACAGAGGCAGTGCTTGAGGAGAATTCTCCTGCAGGCTATAGGTTCTCTTTGGCGGTCGAAGAAGACTCATGTTCTCTCTCTCTCTTCCTGTCGGGACAGCCTGAGGAGAGTTTCCGGTATTTCAGGCCTCACAAGTTCGATGAGAAAACACTGAGGAGGATAATCAAGGGTTATTCTTATCTCGTTATGAAGGTTACAGATGCTGTTTCCGGAGAGATTAGTGGGTATTTTTTCCTGAGATGCTTCTGTAATAATCGTGCTTTCGCCGGGTTACTTGTTGATAACGAGACTTGTAACAGAGGTGTCGGGACATCTATTTGGATGGTTTGTTCAAAGATTTGCCAGAGGCTTGGTATAAGGATGTTCGCCACTATTGATGAGAAGAATTTGCCGTCTCTGAGATCATGTGACAAGGGAACAGAGATAGTCGCTAAAGAAAGATTGTCAGGAGACTATATCCTTGTTGAATGTACAATAAAAGATAATATCAATAAAATTATATCACCTGTATTATGAAAAGACTCAATCTGGTACGTAGGGTTTTGACAGTTGTCGCCCTGGTATTTCTGGCCGCATCGCCGACTTGGGGTCAGATTGATGAGATGTACAAAGACTACCGCGAGGTTTACCGTGACACTACGGATTTCAAACCGCAGACAAAGACTAGGGCCCAAAGGGACACCCTTTTTGACGCCAATAGGGTAGTGACTAATTCATTTGGCAAGAACTGGTTCGTCTATGCGACCGGTGGCGCCCATACTTTTAGGGGCGATTACTCCAAGGATGGCGCGTTCAAGGGTACCATATCTCCTGACTGGAGTATCGGTATCGGTAAGTGGTTCACTCCTGGTATCGCTCTCAAGTTGGAGTTCTTACGGTCTAATTCCCGAGGCTATACCGAGTATATGAATGGCCATTATGGTTATGGGCCTGTCATCGGTAATTATAAAGGCAATGACTACCGCAAGATGAAAACCACTTGGTGGGATGTCGCCGCCCTGGCTTCCCTCAACCTTACCAGGTTGATTCTTGGCTATGAAGGCATTGACAGCAACAAACGTATGGGTCAGTTTATGCTCAACCTCGGTATCGGAGGCACTCATCACCTTGGATTTGCCAACGATTACGGTTCAGACAACCTCTGGAGTGGACATACCGAGTTGCAGTACAGCCAGTTCTTCAACCCCAAGAAGAAGGTCTCTCTTGACCTTAAGGCCAGAGGACTCTTCTACCAGACCAATTTTGACCATGAGTCTGGAATGGAGAACCGTGTCGCCAAGAAGTTCGATTCCAACCTTGGCCTTCACGCTGGTTTGACCTTCTACCTTGGCAAGGCTCGCAACAACGGTTGGAGAGGCGCCACCAAGATCTACGAGAGCGATTACCGCGAGCGCGAGATCCAGGTTCTGAAGATCAAGGAGCAGGAAGTCGCCAAGAGGACTGGCAATCATGGAACGCTCACTTTCTTCGTGTTCTACCCGAACAACTACTCTGGACGTAACGATGCTCCTATCATCCCTGGCGCCTCCGTCAATGCTCTTGACTACCTTGCCGGTGGTATATTCACCTCGAAGAGGTATGTGGACAACGAAGCGGTTGCCGCTCGTCTGCGCAGCGGCGCTTCTCTCAATGGCCTAGCCATCGAGGATCTCAAGACCGAGCGTGCTGACAAGGACTTCGCTATCGACTATGTCCCTCGTGGCTACGAGATGCTTGAGGGCACACCTATGTCACTCAGTCTCAAGGCTGATGACATGGCCGCGTTCCGTGAGAAGGCTGGCTTCTATTATGCTCCTATCTATGATGGTCTCCACACTTGGAGCTATAGAATTGATGACGCCACCTTGAGGCAGCAGTTGCTCAGCGGTGATAACTATAAGGAGACCGACTCCTATGGTTTGAACTCACACTATGGACTTGGTACTGTACGCCAGTATATGGATGTTGATGATGCCGACGAGCTCGTCAGCTTCGCTGATATCTACGCTGCTCTCAACTCCAACAATGGCTATATCGCCCAGTTCGCTGATGCCAAGACAGTCGCCAAGATCCGTGACATCGTTGACCGTGGTATCATGACTCTTATCCAGGTCGAGGGTCTGGCTACCAGCCAGGATAACTATTCTGGCCAGGATGCCCAGAGGATTGGCCGTGAGAGGAACACCGCTCTGTCACAGAACCGTGCCGCCACCGTTATCCAGTGGCTTAACGACAAGGATGGATTCAGGGATGTAGCTTCGCAGATCTTCCTTGTCGACAGTATGAATAATGGTATCCGTACCGTTAAGGATAAGAGTACCCGTGGCCTCAACGCCAAGCTGAACCGCTGCGTGAAGGTCAGGATCCAGTACATGATAGACTAAACGGCTGGGCCAGAGTGTTGAAATTCCCGTTTTCAACACCCCCGAGTTTTATTCGTGAGTGTCTTGACTCGTCTTGGAGTCAGACACTCACGGGTTTTAAGGGAAAGGTATGACAAACTCATATCGAAACGCTGATAGAAGATACATAGATATCAAGGTGACGGGGACAGCTTTACTGATTATACTTGTTAGTTGTCTTTTCTTCCTTTTGAGCCTTATTATCCCCTTCAGGACTCTTCTGTGGATACTGGGTGGTCTCGTTATATTATTTTTCATCGTTCTGGCCGTCGGAGCGATAATCCCTTTTCATCCTGACGAGATAATCTTGAAGCAGGGTAATGAGGTCATGTCTGATCTTGACCGAAAACTTTTAGGGATGGCGCTCTCTGATGATATCTCCCAGACGGAACTAGATGATTTCCTGAAAGGTTGGGATATCGAGGCTTCTCCCATTAAGACTGTCATGCTTGTGGCTTACTTGATGAAGACCCGTCCGGCCTTGTATTTCCCCGCCGCTGTTACTCCCCGATTAAATGGAGTATTATCGTTCTGCAGATTCCAAAATCTCAAGCGAGAGGCCCATTTCAGCAAGGTGGGAGAAGCGCTCAGAAAGGAAGGTATTCCGTTCGCTATTTTGAAGGGTGGGGCTATGAAGGTCTACCGGCCGGACTTTCCAAGGTGGATGAATGACATTGATATGATTGTACCCTCTAATAAATATGAGAGGGCGGTTGATGTGGTGATGTCGATGGGCTATGACAAGCCTATGGCCACTGATCATAGTGTGGATCTTCATCTCCCCGGATCGGACGAGGGCCTTATAGACATCCACAAACACCTTGAGATGTTCACCGGCAATGAGGATTCCTTGAACGATAGATTATTCGCGCGGGCCGAGGAGCGGGACATCTTCTCAACGAGAGGTTATCTTCCTGGTCGGGAAGATATGGTGTTTATATCTCTTGTAAACTTTTACAAAAATATATCTAAGAACCAGACTCGGGAGAGCAGCCTTACCACCTTCTATGATATTAAATACTTGTTAGCGGGTAAAGCGGATTTTGATTATTCTATTATCAAGGAGAACGCTCGAATCACAGGAGGAGAATTCCAGGTTTTATACGCGTCCAAATTAATTGACGCGGTTGTTCCCGGACTTATCCCGGAAAGTTTTGTTGACTCTATCAAATTGTCCAATAAAGAGTTCAAAAGGCAGTTTATAGATTTCTTATTCCGGCGTGACGTCCTGTCAAACGCCAGAGATATGGTAAAAGAGACTAAAGTTGGAGCGTCTCTTCAAAAAGATTGGAATCCGTTTGTTTTTATATGGGTCGCTTTAGTGGAGGGTATAAAGATATGCTTTGCTTCACCTCTTCTTAAATATCCTGCATGGCGGATGTATACGGTAATCTCGAATAATAATAAACTATCTTAATATTAATATATGAACTACAAATTCAATGAGGCGAGTATGTACGATGACATTACCGATGGAATGGCTATCGTGATCAATTCTCTTAACGGAATTTACTATGGAATGAACGGATTCGGGACCGAGGTGTTCGACAATCTTGTGTCAGGCTCCTCAACAGAGGAGGTACTTCAGGCGCTCTTCAGGCTTTCTGGTGCTCCTGGTGACATTGAAGACCGCCTGAACTCATTTGTCGAGACTCTGATAGAATTTGAGATCATTATTCCAGACGATAACCCCGGGGAAGCGAGGACGCCGGTTTTTAACGCTGAAGTGGCCGCCGCGGATAGTTTCGCCCCTGAATGCGTAGAGTATAAAGATGTGCAGGAACTCCTTTTCGCTGATCCTATCCACGATGTTGATGACGCTACAGGATGGGTACCGGAATAATGGATAATCCAATCACCGTGATACTCCCTGTTTATAATACAGGAAGTTTACTTTCCAGATGTTTGGATTCGTTATTGGGACAGACTTTCCGGGACTTCGATGTTTTTTGCGTTGATGACGGATCTACCGACGATTCCGGGATGATCCTCGATGGGTACTCCAAGAGGGATTCCCGGATAAAGGTCATTCATCTGCCTGAGAATCACGGGGTTCCATATGCGAGAAATCTTGCTCTTGACACGATATCAAATAGCGAGTATGTCTATTTTATAGACTCCGATGACTGGATTGATCCCGATTACCTTGAGGCGATGTACGCCGCGGCTCTTCGCACAGGTCAGGATGTCGTCATAAACGCGAACTGGTACACTGAGTACGAGGACCCTCCTAGAAGTGTCCCGTCAGGGAGATATGGTTTCATAAATGAACGTCCAGGTTATTATTCTCCTCTTCTTATCCAGAGGTATTTCTATCCGGTAGTGTGGACAAGGTTGTACCGTTTGAGATACTTGAATGATAATAATATCCGTTCTCCGCTATTGAAGGGAGGGGTTGAGGATAATTTCTTTACAGGTCTGGCGGAAATCCTCCAGAAGAAAAGCTACATCTTTCGTGGCCCGTTTTATCACTATTGGCAAAGACCAGGCTCATTGGTCACTCAACCGGGAGCGGGATTTAGACATTTCGAGAACTTTCGCGTGTTTGTGGATGAGCTTCGTTCCAGGGGGTTACCTCCAGGTAGCGCTCGTTTGTTCTTTGTGTTAAAGACCTTAACCATTGAGAACGAGTCTCAGTTTGATTTTTTGCGAGCGTTTTTCAAGGATGTGGAGGAGGAGACGCGCGCTTTCGTGAGACTGTATGATAGCCTGGATGTTTATTGTATGCTGACAGTGCTTTCCCGGGACAATTATCAGGAGTGGCTTAGCAAATATAGCCCTTCGGTTTTTCTGAATTATCTAAAAATACTGAAGAGAATTGGAGATAATCCCACAGCGGAGGCTTTGTTAAGAGGCGAAGTGGCGATATGACAAAAGGGTTTGTGACCATGGCCACCGGCAAGGAGGAGTATTATATCCTTGCCCGTAACTTACTGGCCTCGTATAAGATTCATAATTCGAATCCATTTCCTTTCGCCATTATTTGCGACAGAGAAAACAGCTATACCAAGGATTTTGACGATGTGGTTATTCTGGATACCCCGTCGTTCTCCTTCTTGGATAAGTTAAGACTTGTTGATCTATCTCCATATGATGAGAATCTATTCATAGATTCTGACTCACTGGTATGTCGCGATTTAGGTGGATTATGGAAGATTGTGAAAGACGCTCCTCCTTTCGGAATATTCGGAAAGATACACTCACCTGACTCTGAATACGGAAGAATAGAGAAAGAACGTTCTGTGAGCATAAGGGACAGAATGCGGTTCTACTGCACTTGTCAGGGTGGGATGTATTATATAAGAAAAACGCGGGAACTGGTAGATTTCCTGAGATTCAGTCAATATATACTGGATCATTTCGAGCTCTTCCAGAAACCAGGGGACCCTTATCCGAGCGATGATAACATATTCCCGTTGGCTTGTTCGGTTTTCGGATATCCTCCCCCGGAGGATTGGTGGAAAATCTTCTGTTTCTTTCCCGAGTCCGAGATGTTGAAGATGGATATCCGTAAAGGATTGGTGGAATATATCTGGAAAGGGGCAGAGGAGATTCTGGGGCCGGATTGCTATTTCGTGCATTTCAGTCTTAAAGGAGCCAGGAGTTTGATTTATCGTAAGGAAGCTTTCAGGATTAACGCCTCGCTTGGTAGTGGATGTCATTTCGGATTTGTGATGTCGTCATGGCTCCATTTGTTGAGGTCGCGGTTACTATCTGGTATTTTAGGTCTTCTCAAGTAAATGTCAGTATTATAGGCAAACGGGGTATATTTTATGTGTTTGATCTCTATCGTCATTCCTTTTTATAACGCGGCTCAATATATACGGGAATGTGTCGAGTCCGCTCTTACTCAAACTCTTGATGATGTGGAGGTAATATGCGTTGATGACTGCTCTACTGATAATTCGAGAGAGATTGTCGAGTCAATCGTGGATCCGAGAATGAGGGTTATTGGTTTTTCTCAGAATCAGGGTGTATCCTCTACAAGGAATGCCGGATTAAGGGCTGCTAGAGGAGAGTATGTCTATTTTCTTGATTCCGACGATTGGATTGAGCCGGGTTACCTTGAGACCATGGTATCTTACGCGAGATCCGGGAAGGTTGAGATAGTGTTGAATCCAAATGTGGAGCCCAGTATGCGGGGAATCTCTTGCTCTAAGCCGACTCGTTACCCGTCAAGGCTCGTAGCGACATATGCATATCCTTCGGTATGGACCCGTTTATACAGAAGAAAGTATTTGATTGATAATAGTTTAGTCTTTCCAGAGGAGTTGAGCGCTTCTGAGGATTACTTTTTCACTAAACTGGCTGAGTCTCTTACAGATTATACCTTTGTGGTCCCTGGCCCGGCTTATCATCATACCATAAGGGTCGGTTCTTTATCAACACGGAACACCTTTGACAATATCCGGGCCTCGAAACTATTATATGACGAGATGAGAAGGAGAGGAATATCTACCGAAGGATTCAAATTGTTCTATGCCGGGCATATATTATTGAATTCCGCCGATAGATTTGATTTCACCCGTTCTTTCTTTAAGGAAATCGAGTCGGGCGTAAAAAGGGAACCTGATCTCTATGTCCCCTTCGATATGTTTTGCTTTGAGGCTGTCCTTTCGTGTGAGACGTATGACGCTTTCTGTAAAGCATACAATCCAAATTTGAGTATTTCTTTTCTTAATAAAAGGCTTGGACGCGAATGAGAAGTTATAGTATTCAGTCTTTCTCTCAAGATAAAAGAGTGGCTAAGGTCATTCTGTGGACAGTTTTTTTCTCTTTTTTGGCTCACGGATTCAGCTGGTTTAACGTGGCCTTCAATCATGATTCGCTTAAGGTTTTTCAACTTGACGGGAACTGGCAGGCATCTTTGGGACGCTTCTTGATTCCAGTTTATCTGTTGCTCAGGGGAAAAATTGTCGCGCCACTCCTGGTCGCTTTTTTGTCAGTATTGTTCCTGTCTTTATCTGTGGCGCTCACGGTGAGGTTGCTTGATATTAAAAGGACATTGAGTATTGTACTTGTCTCGGGGTTATTCGCTACTTGCCAGGTGTTGACATCCTTATATTCGACATATATGCCAGCCGCTGATATTCAAATGCTTAGTTTGCTATTCAGTGTGCTTTCGGTATGTCTTATATTTGACCGAAGGAAATATCTGATGCCCGCCGCGGTTGTTTCTTTAGCTATATCTATAGCTTTATATCAAGCTTACGCTCAGGTGTTTCTTGTGCTAGCGATCCTGCGGCTGACCAAGGATCTCGCTGATAAAGGAACATCCGGAGTCTTATGGAAAAATGGCGCCTACACGGTGTTATGTTTCGTTTGTGGAGCGTTGCTGTATTATGTCGGATGGGTTGTTTACGTCAGGATAGTCTTTGGGTCGGGAATTTCACAGTTGCCATCATACGGCGCGTATAATAGTGTCGGTAGGATCGGTTCCATTTCTTTGCAGACTATTCCAGGATTGATCAAGGGGGCTTATTTTATATTCTTAAAATATGTGTTACGGCCAGAAGGTATGAACAGCTTTTTTATCGGCATTGTTCATTTCCTTCTCGCTGCCGGTTCTTTCTATTTTCTTTCCATAAAGATACGCTCCATTTCCAGTAGGGCCTGGGCCGCTTTAATGATGCTCTTATTACCGCTCGCCGCGAATTTCGTGTATATCCTTACGGGAGGGGTAAGACATACGTTGATGTATTTTTCATTTATTGTCTTGTTCGCCGGGGTGGTAATGTCGTTGGAGATAGGTATGGCGGAGAACTCTAAAGTAAGGCATCCTCGTCTCGACAAGATTATCAGTGTAGCGATGACAACTCTTCTCATTTTGCTTGTTTGGAATAATGTGGTCTATGCCAACCAGGTGCATGTGAGAAAGAGTCTTGAGGAACAGGCCACACTATCAGTTATGACCAGAATTATTGACAAGATCGAGCAAGTTGAGGGATATGAGCCTGGGAAAACGGAGGTCGTTTTTGTCGGTAATCTGGACAAGTCTGAAGTCAAGCAGAATAGAGAAGGGTACAACGCTCGCCATGTCATAGGGGATTATGTGAATTTCAGCGTGACTTATCTTGAAACCTTAAGCGATTATTTCAAGTATTATCTTGGTTATCCGATAAATGTCGCCGGAAGGGATACCGCGGTTTATTTCAGTAAGATGCCGGAGGTCGCCGAAATGCCGGCTTTCCCATCCCCCGGGTTCGCGGACATGATTGGCGACAAACTAGTCGTTAAATTATCCGATAATATGATAATAATGGAATCAAAGGAGTTCCATTCCTCTCTATCGGCGGATTAAAGTTCGGTCTATAAGGCTAAAGTGTTCGTTTATCGGTTTTCCGGCTTTTTTAAGGTACAAGTCTAATGATATCTGTTATAATACCTGTTTTCAATGCCGAGCAATGCTTGCGAAAGTGTTTAGATAGCGTTAAGGCTCAGACATACAACGACTTCGAGGCTATTTTGGTGGATGACGGATCCACCGACTCCTCGGGGCGGATCTGTGATGAGTATGCCGGTTTAGATAAAAGATTCCGTGTGGTACATCAACAGAATCGAGGAGTATCCTCGGCTAGGAATCAGGGTCTTGATCTCGCGGAGGGTGATTATGTTTACTTCGTTGATGGCGATGATGAGATCCGGCCAGAGGCGTTGGATCATCTTTACTCAGCGATAAAACAAGGGGAGCACGACGTCGCCGCTTCCGGGTATACTCTTGTGAAGAAAGATAAGGAGATAGATAGCTGCATGGTCGCCGGGGCGGTGCCAGAGGTCTTTTCTAGTGACGATTTCTTGGCTCGTTTGCTTATAGATAGTGATTTTATTTGTTTTACTTGTTGGAACAAGTTAATTTCTAAGCGATTGTTTTCCCACTTGAGATTTCAGGATATAAAGCAGGAGGATTTCCTGTTTTGTGGACAATTGTACCTCAGGCTTCATTCCCTTATTTATTTGAACGAGCCTCTTTATATTTATTATGACCGGCCGTTAAGTTTAAGCAAGGACTTCTCTTACATTGGACCTCCTCAATCTGTCACGGTGTTGTCTCTCTTGCTGGAGGATGTGCCGAAGGAGAGGAAAAAGGCTCGAGGATTAGTTCTCTCGAGATTGTTCAGGCGTTTGAGGACATCGTCGTATTTCATCGATGAATGGCCATTATCTTTATCTGAGAAAGAGGCTTATCTGGAGACTAGAGATTCCTTATCCAAAAAATATAAATTAGAGTATTTCTTTCATCCATCTATATCAATAACAGAGAAATTGAAAGTTGTCGCGATTAAAATGTTCCCTGGACTTTTTGCGCTGTATCTCAGAAGTCTTGCCGACAAGCGTTAGATAAGAATAATATGTGTTTGATCTCAATTGTCATACCTATCTATAACGCGGCCCCGTTTATAAAAAGATGTGTGGAGTCCGCACTTGCCCAAACCATTGAAAACGTGGAGGTTATCTGCGTTGATGACTGCTCTTCGGATAATTCCGGAGAGATTGTTGAGTCAATCGTGGATCCGAGACTAAAGGTCATAGTTTTTCCTCAGAACCATGGAGTCTCAGCGGCCAGGAATGCCGGTCTTGAAACGGCGAGAGGGGATTATGTCTATTTCCTTGATTCAGACGATTGGCTTGACCCTGACTATCTTGAGGTTATGTGGCGTATGGCTGAAATACATGGAGAAGATATTGTCATCAACTCGAATTATTTCGAGGAATTTCCCGAAAGCGGTAAGAAATCCGTCAGTAGCCGTTTCGGCTTTGTCGGGGATGAGCCGGATTATTATCCCTCCACTGTGATACAGAATATGTTCCCCCCGGTGGTTTGGGCTCGTTTGTACCGTCGGGAGTTTTTGGAAAAGAACGGGATTCATTTTCCTCCTCCATTTGTCAGGAACGGGACTGAGGACATCTTCTTCACTGGACTGGCCGGATCGTTCCATGATAAGGGATTTGTTTTCCGGGGACCTTTCTATCACTATCTCCAGCGTAAAGAGTCGCTTCTTCACCAAAGGGACTTATCCTATTATAATATAGTCAGTTTCAAGGCTTTGTATGATGAGAGGCAGTCCCGTGGCCTGCCAACGGAGGGTTTGCGGCTATTCTATGGTGGCATGGTGATTCTCGACAGTTATGAGAAGTTTGATTTCGCCAAGGCTTTCTTCGGGCGTATTGGCGAGGAAGCGCGTCGTCACCCGGAACTATACGCTCCGGTCGATCTGTTCTTGATGGAGGCGGTTATCTCTTGTAAGGACTATGATGAATTCAAGTCCAGGTTCAATCCTAATATTTCGGTCTCATTTTTCCGCTCCAGATTCCGCGACAGGTAAGCTATCATATAAGTTACATTAATGAATCTATTTCTAAAGAAGCTCGGGTCTTTCATTCTGTTATCACTCGTTGTTCTTTTTGCCGCGGATTTCATTATCTCGAGAGTTTTTCGCGATGTCCGGGAACCCAATCCAGAGATATGGCGGGATGTGATGAAGGGGGAAGCCTCCGCGGATATATTGATATCCGGAGATTCAAGGGTAAACACAGATTGTTACCCTCCTGTTATTGACAGCATAACCGGTCTACGGTCTTTTTCAGGAGGTGTTTTGGGGAATCACTTCACGATTCAAAAGCTCAGGTACGATATGTACATGAGCCATGACAAGAAACCGGCTGTTGCTGTTCAATTTGTCGATAATATCTTCTTCGCATCTATGGCGAAGTTCGATAGGGAACAGTTTCTCCCTTGGATGTGGAATACTCAATTCTTGAAAGATTTTTTTTCGCTAGAACCATGTCGTGCTCTTGAATTGTCTTTCCCTTGGTTCCGGTATCATGGGGCCCTTCAAAAGCCTAGGGGATCGGATTCGTTCTTTTCTATCTAATGTTTCCGCGGAAGGGATTAGGCTTGTCCTTGTTATCGCGCCAATGTTTGAAAGTTCCAGTTATACTTCCGAGTCATACGATAGCTTTCGAGATTATTTCAGAGGAGTCGCGGAAGAATATGCTATTCCATTATTAGACTACACTGAGATGTCTCTATGTGAGGATGAGTCTCTTTTCTTGGATTCGGTTCATCTCAATTTGAAGGGTGCTAGAATATTCTCAGATTCGCTCGCGAATGATATTAAGGCATTAGGCTTCATTTGCAAATAGTTGGGTAAACGACTAAAAATGATTACTTTAGAGCCTATGGAAGAATATATGTCTCTGATCCATCCCTTTTGGATCAGGAAATATGGCTTGGACAATATTCATGGAGAAGTAAAAAAAGTCCCTGCTGAGACTCTAATGAGCCCCACTCGTTTCGACCTATTCGCGAAGTACTATTACATTCGCAACCGCAAAACTTCCCCAATTAAAGCTAAAAGAGTTTACTATGAGAGTCTTAGATGCCTGGTACCCTTTGGGAAGGAATATGGGAAGGAAGAAGAGAAATTCAGTTTCGCGAAACATTTTGAAGTGTTTGACAGTCTGATCAAGACTTTTTCTTCCGGGGAGTTCGATCCCTCGTGTTCGCTGGTACCGGTCATAGCTGGCAACCATATTTTAGACGGGGCGCATCGTGTCGCGGCGTTGGCGTTCTTTAAAAAGGACGTCTGGATATGCGAGTTCGCCTCCACAACAAGAATTGATTATGATTTTGATTATACTTTTTTCGTCAGTCGTTGGATGTCGGAATACACTGCCGATTTGACCGCTTTCGAGGGTATGCGCATTTTGAAGGGCATGGCTGTAATATGTTTATGGCGTGACAATCACGAGGTCTTGCCGGAAACGGGACGTGTCTTTTATCAAAGGTCATTCTCACTTAATCGGCGGGAATATAAGAGACTAAGATCCGGTATTGAGCCTGGCTGGGAAGGAGCAGTGGATGAGGATGTTCGGTGTTTCAATCCTCTTTTTGTGTTTCTGTATTCTCCTTCTGAATTGGAGGCGAGAGATTCTGACTCCATAACTATAATAATTGGAGACGATTCTGTTCGCCGGGTATCATCTATCGTTCTGACACGAGAGGGACGTAAGGGTTGGCGCTCAGGAGGCGGGATGCTCGCTATTGTATCGGATTTTGTCTCATCGTTCACGAGTGTTCTGATTACAGAGTCCGCATACCGGAAGTACAGATTAAAGATGTGGCTTAGCTTGTGGGATAACAAGCTTTGGATTTCCTTCTACGGTGTGGTAAGCCGACTTTGGAAATAACCTCTTCGAATCCAAGTCATCGTAATGACTGTGATTGGTAGATTATATTTATCTTTGTAAGATGTGAGGAGCGATCAAGTCAAGAAGATAGTGAATTTGCCTCGCCGCTTTATGAATTCTGTAGTCATAAGGTGGCAGGTCACATCATTATGCGATTATCAATGTGATTTTTGCATTCAAGGCTCGAGAGAAACTCATATTTTGGCGGCCAAAGAAGAAAGTCGGGATAAGAGGAATGAGATCACTGAGAATCTTATCAGGTACATTGAGACAAAGGTGTCCCGACGGACAGCGGTAGAATTGTATCTTATTGGCGGGGAGGTCACGATCCTTAAGGATTTCCGCGAGATTTTGGGCCGCTTCGTGAATTGCTGTTTCAAGGGCCACATTATCATTTATTTAACTACAAACCTGTCAAGAGATTCTGACTATTTTTCCAGTCTTTGCGAGCTATTCAATAACAAGAGGAACAGGACATTTAATATTCACGCGAGTTATTATATCAATTACGTTTCTCCGGATATTTTCAGGTCAAAAGTATCGAGCTTAAGTTCTTTTTTGTCAAGAAAAAGGTGGCAAGATCGATTGTTAGCGATTAAGTTGGTGTCTATGTTACATTTCCCTAGCCGTTTGATAAAGAAAGAGAATGTTTTCATGACTATAGGCATTCCTATTCTAAATGACGATAGTTGGCGTTTGTTAGAGGATTTCCGTTCTGTTTATCATAATTCGGCTGTACACGTGAATCCGATAATAATCCGGAACTACAAGACAGATTTGTCAAATAGTGTAATCGGGCGCCTGAAAAAATCAAGGAGCTTGTCGAGGAAAATGATTGTTACTTTCTATGGCGGCAGACGTAGACGTTATAAAAATATCCAACAGTTAGGTATCGCTCTAGATGACCTTGACGGACGTTTTTCCCCTTACGGGTATTATTGTGACGCTGGTCAGAAGTGCTTTTCTATCTCATCCAATGGCGATATCTGGCGTTGTCCAGCGATGTCAGGCTCTTCTTCTACGGTTAAGAAACATTTCCTAGGAGGCATAAAGGACATAGACTCGGCGCTTCTTTCAGCTCCGGAGGTCTGCGCGGCGGATCATTGCTCATGTAATTATTTCACTACAATTCGACATGCGTAAGTTCTTGGCTAGGGTTTTGTTTTTTATCGCCACCGGATATGTCGCGATGTCAGGTGTTGATGCCTATGTGTCCTCGAGGGAGTCAAGGATTAATGTCAACGCGATTGGGCAATGGGAAGCGTGGATGAAGGGTAGAGTAGACGCTGATTGTATAGTATTGGGTAGCAGCAGGGCTAACCGGCACGTGTCCCCTGAGATTATGGATTCGGTTTTAAGAATCAAATCATATAATGGCGGGATAGATGGAGCGCATTTCGATCTTTTGAAATCTGTCTATAGTCTATTCAGAGAGAGGAATAAGAAGCCGAGGATGGTTTTAATTAACGTTGATTATTCCTCTCTTCGAAATACTGACATTCACGAGAACCGTTTTCAATTCTATCCTTGGTTTCACGACAGGCTTTTCAGGAAGCTATTTTTCCCCATTATTAATCCTTCCATTCCAGAGAGATTCTTGCCGATGTATAGATTTAGTAAATTTGATATCGACCTATCCTGTCCACGGGTAGTTTACGCTAAAGGGTTCCGTCCTCGGAACCGTCCTTTTGACGGGAAAAGAGTTCTTCGCAATAAACTGTTGTTTTCTGTGAATAGATCAACTGAGTCGTCATTCTCAGAATTGCTTGATCTGATTGAGGAAGATGGCGCGAAAGCGGTTCTGTTTTTTTCTCCTATCCATATTGACACTTACAATAGGATGCCGAACCCGGAGCAAATGTTCTCTTATTATGATAGTGTCTCCACAGCTAGAGGACTTCCCGTTTTGGATTACACTAATATGCGGTTGAGTAGGGACTCATCATATTTTACTGACGGATTGCATCTTAACTTTCGAGGGGCCTCTATTTTCACAGACAGTTTGGCGAATGATATAACGCGTCTTGGCATTCTGGATAAGTAATAATAGCCTATTAATGAATAATAACTCCGATATAACATTCAGCAATCTTTCACTGTCAGTTGTGATTCCTGTCCGGGATGAGGCTGAGAGCATTCTCGGACTCTTCGAGGAATGTAAGTCGATGTGTGAGGAACGGTTCGCGGAATATGAGATTATAATTGTCAATGACGGTTCCATAGACAGAACAGGGAGCGTTTGCCGGACTTTCCACCCTTTGAAATACGTCGAGTTTGACTCGCCTTACGGGCAGACAGCCGCACTCGACTGTGGTTTCAAACTCTCTTCTTGTGACTATGTCGCGGCTATTGACGGAGACGGGCAGAATAACCCCTCAGATATTCCTATAATGCTCAAGTATCTGGTTGATAATAATCTGGATGTGGTGTGCGGGTGGAGAAAGAATCGTCAGGATAATGTGTTCAGACGTCTTCTTATGAAAATGGCTTATGTATGCAGGCAGGTTTTCCTTCGCGATGGTATTCATGATTCTGGCTGCACTCTGAAAGTTTTCAGGAAAGGAGCTCTAGAAGGATTGGATCTGGTAGGTGGCCAGCACCGTTTTATACCGGCTATCATGCGAGGCAAAGGTAGTAAGGTCGGAGAGATTGTGGTCTCGCACAGGCCAAGGAAAAGAGGTCGGTCGAAATACAATTCATTATCCAGGGTTTTCCAAGGTTTACGGGACTTGTTTGCCATCAGAAGAGGTTCATCTAAACGGACCCCTATTACTTATGCAATTAAGGAAATTATTGATTATTAGGCTTTTATGAAGATTCTAATCCTCATATCCTCTCTTGAGGGGGGCGGTGCGGAGCGTATCGCCTCCAGAGTTGCCAGCGCTTTGGCTGAGAGAAATGAGGTTCATATTATGCCTTTTTCCTTCGCTTCTTCCCCTTATCCCATTTCAGATAAAGTCCATATTGATAATGCCGGTTTGTTTGATCTGCGGAAAAAGTCGCTATTACCGTTCCGTTTCCTGATCTCTGTAATATTCGGGTATTTTTATTTATCCTTTATCCGGCTTCGTTTTCGCCCTGACGTGACATTGAGTTTCTTGATAAAGCCTAGTCTTCTCAACGCGTTCGCGTTAGGAGGAGGAAGGAAGGTCATGTCGGAGAGGAACAATCCCAGGAAAAAGGGAGAGCGGCATTTTTGTATGGCTTGTTTAGCGTATCGGCACGCGGACAAAGTGATATTCCAGTCAGACACAGTCCGGAATATGTTCCCTGAGGAAATACGCCGGAAAGGAGTCGTGATTCCCAATCCTGTTGAGGTATCTTGTAAAGCGAGCGGGGATAGTCATAAGATTGTGGCATCCGGGCGCCTGAGACCTCAAAAGAATTTCGCTCTTCTTATCAAGGCATTTTCCTATTTTCTCGAGAGTCATCCGGATCACACTCTCCACATTTATGGCAAAGGCCCGCTCGAAGAAGAGCTGAGGAGGCTGGTCAGTGAATTGTCTCTGGATGGAAAAGTCTTTATAGAGGGCTATGTGGATAGGATTCACGAGGCGATCCGGGACGCTGAGATGTTTGTCCTTTCCTCGGATTTCGAAGGAATGCCAAACGCTCTTCTGGAGGCTATGATGATGGGGCTTCCGTGTGTCACTACCGCTTTTGAGGGAGCGGAAGAGTTGTTCGGAGACTCTGAGAGTTGCTTGATGGTGCCAGCAGGTGATGAGATGGCATTAGCCGGGGCTATGTCAAAACTGGATGAAGAGCCCTTGTTCAGGGAGAGTCTCGCGAGGCGGGCCCGCGAGTTTTCGAATAGGTTCTCGATGGAAAAGGTCATACCATTATGGGAAAAAGAATTATGACGAGAAAACAGTCTTTAGGGATTTTAGCGGTCATTATCGCTCTTCAATGCGGGACGATGTTTTACTGGGCGTCTCAGAAGGCTAGCTATTATTTAGATGAGCTCCTGACTTTCGAGTATGTCCAGAATATTAATAACCACGCGGATTCTATAGAGTATATTGATGACAGTTCCTTGTGGAAAGTCGAGGAATGGTTATCGGTGAAGGATTTAAAGACCAGGTACACAATAGAGGAGGGCGAGAGTGTGTTTGACATTCCTACCTCCTTGACTGTCAAGAAGTTCTTCTTCGACAGGAACTATATGTGGATTATCAACGCTCTCGAGACGGCCTTCGGAAGTGCCGGACCTCCAAAATGGATATGCGTTTGTTTCAACATCTTTGTCTGGGTACTATTCCAGATTCTTTTGTTCTTTTTTCTGGATTCTTGTCTCGGGTTTGACCGAAGGACCTCAATTCTCGCTGTCACTATGTGGGGGTTCTGCCCTTTGGTTTTGGGGCTTTCAGTATATTGCCGTTTCTATTCCTGGACCCTTCTCCTCTTCTTGGTTGTCATTGTACTGCATAAGCTTATGTGGGATGAGAAATCCCATAAGAAGAACATCCTATATGAGATAGCGGCGATATTGACGCTATATCTAGCTTTCAAGAATTCAGAATTGATAGTTATTCTCGGCGGGGCGCTAGCGTTATTTTTCGCTATAGGATTGATTATACGGAAACGGTACACCCAGGCTTTGTATTATTCGGCTCCTCTTATTGGCGGAGGGCTCTTTTGGCTTTGGAGAAAGAGTTCCCTTCTAAGTGTTTTTTTACATCCGGCCAGGTTTGCCGCCAAAGGATCCGGCGCCGCGGCCAGACATACGGATTACCTTCTTAACACAACTCTTTTTGAAAAAGCGAGAGCCCTTTTGCATTCCGTCAAGTCCTTCGCGGAGACAGTACCCGGATCGTTTGAATTGATGGTCATCATCCTTTTATTGGGACTGTTATTATATTTGTCTGTCAGAAAGCGATCATCATTCAGATTACCTGACTTTTATTTCATCATTATCGCTGTTTCTTTTGTTTTCTGGCTGTTCTGTGGTATTTGCGGATTTCATGAGACCAGATATTATTCATTCTTGTTCTTCCTGGTTTTCATCTTGATTTGGGGTGTTTTCGACTTGCTGGTGAAAAGTCATAGCGATCATAAGATTGTATACAAGATAGCGTCATGTCTGGTTTTGACAATGGCCGTGCTGCCCTTCTATAAAAGAAACATTCAATACGTCTACGAGTGGCTGGAGCCTTCAATAGAGCGAATCAATGAGAATAGTGACTTGAAGTCTGTTGTTAATTATGATCCTGTCTATGATTATAACGCTTATTACAGCACGTCTCTGTTAAAAGATTCATCTGTTATTTATCCGGTATGTCAATACCCCGCCGGAGGGGAATTGCCCGACTTGCCTGATTCTTTCCTGTATTGGGAGACATATTATTGGTCTCCTATCGAGACTATAAAGTTAATTAGAAAGTCAGGATACTCGACTGAGATAATCTATGATACGGGCCTGGCCACGGTTTACCTTTGTCAAAAGTATGAGAGACTGGAGAATTAAAGCGCTAGGTCGTCGGCAGGATGGCAAATTGACTGACTCCCAGGATAGTTTCAATTTCTCTTTTGTCGAGGTTCATCCTAGGAAGGAGAACTTTTCCATCTCAGCGACTTTTGAGGTGGAGGATGCTTCCGGGGCCAATTACCAGTCAGGGTTCGGGATTATGGCGGTGGATACTGTGGCGAGTGCCTCCTATCTGTCTCGACATCGTAACAGCCTGATGGTCGGTTGTTTCCGTGCTTCATTTGGGAGCGCATACTCATATGGCGTCAGAGTGGTGGGAGGATACACTGACCGCGATGCGATGCCTCAGGACGGGCGGAGGCGATATGATACTTCCAGGTTGTTCCCTTTCGCCGGTTCTTTTGATAGGATCCGTGAAGGAGAGCGAAAAGTTCTCAAGTTAGAGAAAACAAATGATGGTTTTATCGCCTCGATGCGTACAGATTCCGGTGAGGAGGCTATATTCTTCCCGGGTTGCGATTTTCTTTTGAAGCAAGAAAGAAGGTCGATATATGTCGGGTTCGCTGTCGCCGGAGATTTGAAAATTAATGTTTCCGGAGTACGCTTCAATAGGGGCCCCGGAAAGAAGAGCCATACTCCAGATGGCACGATTAAGAGAAGCGTACCGGATTATCCTTTCAACCGGAATCTCGTTGATAGTCTTAAACCATATTTCACTGATGTCGCCCCGGGCGGTGAGATTATTCTTCCTGATGGTGTGTACAACGCGGGAACATTTTATATAGGCAGGAACCAATCCGGAGTCGCGGATAATCCGATTATCCTTAGGGCGGAGCATCCTGGTAAAGTGATTCTTGACGGCTCGTCTTCCCAAGACAAGCTCCCTGCGATGATACTGCATGGAAGCTATTGGATATTAGATGGTTTGGTCTTTAGGAACGCTCCCTCTTGCGGGCTGTTTATTTGTGGCTCGGATAATATTGTCCGGAATTGCGAGGCCTATGGGAACGGGGACACGGGATTCCTTATTTGTTCTTTCCCCGGTTCTCCCGAGAAAGATTGGCCGGCGAGGAATAGGATTGAGTCTTGCGTCTCCCATGACAACTGCGATGAGGTGTGTTGTAACGCGGATGGTTTCGGGGCGAAACTTTCCATAGGGGAAGGTAATGGTTTTTTTAATTGCAAGTCATACCATAATATCGATGATGGCTTTGACCTTTACACTAAGAGTTCCATTGGTAAGATAGGGGCTGTCATTATAGAGGATTGTGTAGCTGAGTCTAATGGTTGGCTTTCTGATGAGCCACGCCCGTCAGAGGATCCGAAGACAGGTGTCGGATTTAAATTGGGGGGTGAGGGACAAGGAGTGAGACATCAAGTGAGGGGTTGCGTAGCGAATGACAATGCTCTAGCCGGTTTTCACGCGAATTCTAATCCGGAAGTGTTTTTATTCGATTGTAAGGCTACCGGGAATGGTATTGACTTCAAGATGCCTAGTAAACCAGACGCTGAATTATCGCGCGGGACCATTGCGCGGGTTTCTGACTGGTACCATAGAATAAGGAAACGGACGCGCCTTTTTTTGAATCGTATATTCTCTAGTGGCGGTACCCAGCAGGCTATTTTACAAAAATTCACTTTAATTATTCCCGGTATAGCCTCGTATTCGCGGAGTCAAGTCTTGTATCAGCTTTGTCGTCAGGCTCTCATTAAAGGATGCGGATCGCTTCAAGAGTACTACGATAAAGTCTCATCCGATCCAGAGTCATTGTCTCAGTTAAAGGTGAACCTGACCTTTTCCGGATCTCATTTCTTCCGGGGTGATGTATGGCCTAAGTTACGAGAGGTATGCTCCGAGTCTTTCCGTAATCGGGATATGGTTCGTGTATGGTGCGCCGGATGCGCCAATGGTAAAGAAGTTTACAGTTTACTGATGGTTCTACTGGACTTCCTTCCATCAGATAAGATAGATTTGCTGGCGACAGACTATAATCCGGAGCAATTGCTGAAATGCGAGGAGGGGATTTATCCTTTGAGCACGTTAAAGGAGATCCCGGCGGAGTATAAGCGTTATTCGGTCACGCTTAATCGTGACCAGTTCCAGATTTCTTCCGATTTGAGGCGAATAGTCAAGACCAAGTGTCAAAATCTTGTGTCTGACGAGTACCCTGCCGGTTTCGATCTGATTCTGTGCCGGAATGTTACAAAATTCTTTGAGAAAGATGTTCGCCGCAAGGTGCAGGAGATTTTGGCCGCGTCCCTAAAGGATGGAGGTTATCTTGTGGTCAGCGATGATTTGCTTAGGGAAGGTATCGCGGATCCTGGCTCAATGAGCTTGATTCAACAGGGGGACACCTGCATATATAGAAAAAACCTGAGTAATGAGAAAAGACAGTTCTGATAAAAGGGGAGGATATTAGTTTTTATTACTTTTGATTTCGTTATGGTATTCAACTCTTTTATTTTCGCGGTTTTCCTGCCGATAGTTTTCTGCCTTTATTGGTTTGTGTTCGGGCGTAACCTGAGATGGCAGAACGCTTTCGTGGTGGCCGCCTCTTACACTTTTTACGGTTGGTGGGATTGGAAATTCTTGATACTCATAGCGATAACTTCTTTCTGTAGTTGGGGGAGCGGATTGCTTATCAAGAGATTCGAGGATGACAGAGGCAAAGCCAGATTAATCAGCGCGGCGAACATAATTCTAAATATCGGCATCCTGGCGCTGTTCAAGTATTATGATTTTTTCGCCCAGTCATTCGCTGATTTGTTTCTCGACGGGAAGTCGGACGGATTGCTCCTGCATCTCATCTTACCTGTTGGTATAAGTTTCTATACTTTCCAGGCTCTGAGTTACTCTATAGATGTGTATAGAGGAAAGGTCGAGCCGACAAAAGATATTATACAATTCTTCGCCTATGTGAGTTTCTTCCCTCAGTTGGTGGCTGGACCTATCGAGAGGGCCACGAACTTGCTGCCGCAATTCGGTCGGAAGCGTGAGTTTGACTATAGTCAGGCTGTTGACGGTCTACGCCAGATGCTATGGGGATATTTCAAGAAGATAGTTATCGCGGATTTGTGCGGCTTGTATGTGGATGAGGTCTTTGGAGGGGTATCAAGTCATACCGGTGTGCAGCTGATCGCGGCGGCTGTCTTATTCGCTTTCCAGATATACGGCGATTTCTCCGGTTATTCGGATATCGCTATAGGAACATCTAAACTATTCGGAATCAAGTTGATGAGAAACTTCGCCACCCCATATTTCAGCCGTGATATAGCGGAGTTTTGGCGTCGTTGGCATATCTCGCTGACAACCTGGTTCCGCGATTATGTGTATATCCCTTTAGGTGGAAGCCGCTGCTCTAAAGCTAAGATTGTCCGTAACGCTTTCGTGATATTTCTGGTGAGCGGCTTTTGGCACGGGGCGAACTGGACTTTCATAGTGTGGGGAGCTTTCCACGCCATACTTTTCCTGCCATTGATTCTCACATCCAACAACAGAAAGTATAAAGAGATTATCGCTCCGGACAGGGCTCTGCCGACAATAAAAGAGTTCGGACAGATGCTTCTCACATTCGCCATTGTCACAGTGGGATGGGTGATTTTCAGGGCGGATAATCTTCCGCAAGCCTTGACATATATTCAAGGGATGGCGCGTTGGGACTCTATCAAGGATCTCGGATTCATATTCTCCCCGGTATTCTTGACGAGAGCTTTCTGGATCGCTATTATGTTGTTGGTCGAGTGGATTGACCGCCGGGAGGAACACGGCTTCACGATGAAAGGAGTGAGGTTCCGCTTTGTCCGTTACGCCTTTTATTTCTTGATTCTATTGATAATATTGATGTATTTTGACGACGGGTCACCGAAGTTTATATATTTCCAGTTCTGACGTCGGGAGGTTGAATTAGAGATGAGACGGTTTATTAGTCTTGTCAGTTTATTTCTGGTAGGAGGATATCTACTGATGTCCGCCTTGGATGTGGTTCTCTCGGCGAAGGCGGGCAATATAGACTCTCGCCCTGTCAGGTCTTGGTCATATCTATTCAAGGGTGAGATAAATTCGGATTGCATATTCTTGGGGAGTTCCAGGGCCTTAAACCATATTGTCCCTTCAATCATAGACTCTATTTTAGGTACCAAATCATACAATCTCGGTATGGGTGGAGCACATTTTGATGACATTTCCGCGAGATATGATCTGTACCGTGTAAAGAACCCCGCGCCACGCCTGGTTGTTATCGAGTGCGATTACTTCTCACTCACGAAGAACGCAGGGACTAATATGGATCAATTCTACCCCTGGTTCCATAACAAGTATTTTCGTGAGGTCGTATTCCCTGTAAGAGATTTTTCTCTCTCTGATAGATTTCTTCCTATGTATCGGTATCGAAATTGCCTATGGGATTTTTTCCTTGATCATTCAGGGACCCTAGATAAGGGTTTTCTTGGATTTGATATGCCATATCGTGGAGCCGAATTGGGAGACTCGAATTTGGAATTCCGGGTCAATCCGAGAGTGGAAGGCATTTTTAATGGTTTGCTTGACCGTATAGAGGCTGACCGAGCTAAGGTTGTTTTGGTTGAGAGCCCGATGTATATTGACGCGTTGAGGAGAAGACATAACCCTGATGTGATGAACGCCTATTATGATAGCTTGTCTAGGGAGAGGGGTATCCCGGTTTTGGATTATTCGTCGCTATCGATATGCGAGGACTCTTCTTTTTTCGCTAACTCTAGACATCTCAATATTAAGGGCGCTATCGCTTTCTCTGACAGTCTCGCTAATGATCTTAAGCGGTTAGGCTTGGCGGAATAATCCACATTAACTATGGAACCTTCGCGTGAGTTTTAAATATTATGAATATTTATTACCTTTGAAAGTTTTAATCTATGAGACCTAAGATTACAATCATACTTCCAGTCAGGAACGGGTCTAATTATCTCCGCGAGGCTCTCCAGAGTCTCCGTCGGCAGGATATGGATCCGGAGATAATTGTCGTTAATGACGGCTCGACTGATGACACGGCCGCTATCGCCGAGAGTTTCGGGTGCAAGGTTATATCTCACCCCGTATCAAAAGGGCAAGTCGCCGCTAAAAACACTGGTATAGCCGCCGCTACAGGATCCTGTATAATGTTTATGGATCATGACGATGTAATGCGCGAGGGTACTTTGAAAGCGCTTTACAACGCTCTTGAGACCTCCCCGGATGTATCCGCTGTAGAAGCGAAAGTGAAGGATTTCCTTTCTCCGGAGCTAGGTGAGCTTCCTGGAACCGTCATACGCCCTGACGCGTATTACGGGCTGTTTACCGGGGCCATCCTGACACGCAAGGAGGTTTTTGACAAGATAGGTCCGTTCTCGGAGTCTCTCCACACCGGTGAGATTATAGAGTGGCAGACGAGAATGAATTCAAAGGGTATGAAAATCAAAAAATTAGACTTTATCGCCACAGATCGGCGTCTCCACAGGACTAATTTCGGGAAGACGGATGGTAAGGTAGAGTTTAAAAACTACGCCTCCGTGCTTAGGGAAAGGCTTAAAATGAGAGGAAAGTGAAACAGATTTTAGTTACAGGCGGAGCGGGCTTTATCGGATCTCATTTGTGTGAGCGCTTGTTGAATGATGGTAACGCTGTAATTTGTTTGGACAATTTTTATAGCGGCTCAAAAAAGAATATCTGGCACCTTATCGGGCATCCCGGTTTCGAGGTTGTCCGCCACGATGTGACAGAGTCTTATCGGGCTGAGGTTGATGAGATTTACAATCTGGCTTGTCCGGCCTCACCTGTTTATTATCAGTACGATCCCATTCAGACGACAAAGACCTCTGTTTTCGGGACTTTTAATATGCTGGGCTTAGCCAAGAGGACCAAGGCGAGAATTCTCCAGGCTTCCACTTCCGAGGTTTACGGGGATCCTGTCTGTCATCCTCAGAATGAGGGTTACTGGGGCAATGTCAATCCTATCGGCGTGCGCTCTTGTTATGATGAAGGTAAAAGGTGCGCCGAGTCTTTGTGTTTTGATTATCAGCGTATTCACGATGTGGATGTCAAGGTGATAAGGATTTTTAACACCTATGGCCCGAGAATGGCCGTGAATGACGGCCGTGTCGTGTCGAATTTTGTGGTGCAGGCTCTTAGGGGAGATGATATCACTATCTACGGTGATGGAAGTCAGACCCGCTCTTTTCAATTTGTGTCCGATCTTATCGAGGGAATGATACGTATGATGGCCACGCCTAAGGGATTCTCCGGACCAGTCAATATCGGCAATCCCGGAGAGTTCACGATGCTTGAGCTTGCCGAGAAGGTTTTGGCTAAAGTTGGAAGTAAGAGTAAACTGGTTTTCAAACCTATCCCTGAGGATGACCCGAAGATGCGCCAACCTGACATAACAGTCGCTCGTGAAAAGTTGGGGTGGGAGCCTAAAGTGTCTTTGGACGAAGGTCTGGATGAGGTTATCTCATATTATCGTGACGAGTTGAATATTAAATGATTTTTCCAGCCCGTGAAGTTTTTTCTCGACAAGGTGATGTCTTTCTTGGGCTTGGTTCTCTTAAGCCCTTTGCTGGCTTTTGTCGCTTTAGTTATAAAGTTTACTATGCCGGGCGGGCCTGTCATATTCAAGCAAACCAGAGTGGGAAAGGATAGTAAGTTGTTCACTATCTATAAATTCCGCACCATGGAGTCGGGTAGCGACACTTCCTCCATATCGGTGGCCGGAGCAAAATGCATAACCCGGACAGGTTCGATATTGCGCCGTTTTAAATTGGATGAGCTTCCCCAGCTTTGGAATATCCTCAAAGGTGATATGAGCTTTGTGGGCCCGAGACCGGATGTGCCTGGTTACGCCGACGCGCTTACCGGTGAGGACCGTGAGATACTGGAGCTAAGGCCCGGTGTCACAGGGCCCGCCTCATTGAAGTACAGAGATGAGGAGGAGCTTTTAGCCTCGATAGAAAGTAAACTCGCCGCCGGCGAGGAGGTATTTGCTCCTGACGGACGTCCTATAAAATCTGTCCTGGAATATAATGACCGCGTCCTTTTCCCGGATAAGGTACGTTTGAACAGGTATTATCTCCATCATTCTTCTCTTTTGCTCGACTTTCGCCTTATTGTCGCCACGGTTTTGGGGAACCATATTAAATTTGACGGTGAATTGATTTAAAATAATCGGTTTAAGTATTTTTTAATTATATTTATCCTTGTCAGTTAGAGAACTCTTCTGATTATGGGGAACAACGTGCTCTCAAGGATATGGTCTTTATACAGGGACGGCTTCAGGAATATGACCTGGGGGCGTCCTTTATGGTTTCTGATCATACTTAAAGTTGTTATTCTTTTTGGCGTGCTCAGGCTTTTCTTTTTCAAGCCTGTGATGTCGGGAATGACCGACGAGCAAAAGAGCGAGCAAGTTGGCGGGAGACTTTCCTCTTTTCCTTCGGACACACTAAAATTATTAACCAAATAGATTATGGGATCAGCTTTAATTAATTGGTCCAGATTGCAATTCGCTATGACGGCGGCCTACCATTGGCTGTTTGTACCTTTGACACTAGGACTCTCCATAATAATGGCGGTTATGGAGACTTTGTATGTCATCAAGGGCGATCCTTTCTGGAAGAAGACATCGCAGTATTGGATGAAACTGTTCGCCATTAATTTCGCCGTGGGAATCGCCACGGGAATAATCCTGGAGTTCGAGTTCGGAACAAACTGGAGCAATTATTCCTGGTTCGTGGGGGATATCTTCGGAGCCCCGCTCGCGATTGAGGGAATCTTGGCGTTCTTTATGGAAGCCACATTCTTCGCGGTTATGTTCTTCGGTTGGGAGAAAGTCAGCAAGCGTTTCCATCTCGCCTCCACTTGGTTATGTGGCATCGGCGCCTGTATCTCGGCTTATTGGATCATTGTCGCTAACGGTTGGATGCAACATCCTGTGGGCACGACATTTAATCCGGACACAGTCCGTAGTGAGATGACGGACTTCTGGGCAGTGATAGGTAACCCTGTGGCAGTGAGTAAGTTCATACACTCTGTTTTTAGCGGTTGGATGACCGGGGCTATATTCGCTATCGGTGTAAGTTGCTGGTATCTGTTGAAGGGGAGGGAGATTAAGTTCGCTAAAGCCAGCATAGCGGTCTCGCTTTGTGTCGGGCTTGTAGGTAGTGCGGCGACAATGCTCTCCGGCGACTCCTCCGGAGTTCTAGAGGGCAAGTATCAGCCTATGAAGCTCGCCGCCTCAGAGGGTTTGATAGATGGTGGCAGAAAGGCTCCTTTCTCGATAATTCCAGGTGTCGAGGTGCCTGGAATACTATCTTTCCTGGCCACCCACTCGTTCAACGGCTATGTTCCGGGAGTGAACGATATCATAAAAGGCTATACCGATAACGACGGGAGTGTTGTACCTTCCGTTGAGGAGAAAATGACCAGGGGGCGTGTGGCTGTCGCCGCCTTGGGAGAATACCGCAAGTTGAAAGAGAGCGATCCTGAGGCCGCTCAGGCGCAATTGGCCTTGTTCCGTGAGAACGAGGAATATCTCGGATACGGCTATCTGGAGACGCCCGAGGACGTTATACCTAAGATACCTTTGGTTTATTGGGCATTCCGGGTTATGATAGGGCTTGGGATGTTTCTGGTGCTGCTGATGGTTGTCGTGGCGTTTTTCCTTTACAAGGATAAATTGGCTTCGATGAAGTGGCTGCAATGGGTGGCTCTCTTATCAATCCCTCTTGTCTATATATGCGGTCAGGCAGGTTGGATGGTCGCGGAGGTCGGACGCCAGCCTTGGACTATCGAGGGATTACTCCCTGTCAACGTGGCTGTGTCCAGTCTAAGTACAGGGGCGGTTATGACCACATTCTTCGTTTTCCTGGCTGTATTCGCTCTTTTCCTCATCATAGAGATAAGGATTCTGCTTAAAGCGATCGCCAAGGGACCTGTAATAGAGGAGGCTATTTCTTAAATAGGGGAGGATTTGTTATGACTTATGAGTTTTTACAGAATTACTGGTGGGCAGTAGTCTCGCTGCTAGGCGCTCTGCTGGTCTTTTTGATGTTTGTGCAAGGAGCTAATGTTCAGCTAGCCTCCAAGAGACTTTCCGACAGGGAGAAGAGAATGGTCTTAAACTCCACCGGCCGGAAATGGGAGCTCACTTTCACTACTCTAGTTACTTTCGGTGGCGCCTTCTTCGCCTCTTTCCCCCTGTTTTATAGCACCAGCTTCGGCGGGGCGTACTGGGTGTGGATACTTATTCTCTTGACATTTGTTTTCCAGGCTGTCTCGTACGAGTTCCATAGTAAGAAGGCTAACTTGTTAGGATCCAGAGCGTTCCGTTCTTTCCTGGTAGCTAATGGAGTTCTGGCCCCCATCCTGATCGGGACCGCTGTAGGCACTTTCTTCACCGGATCGGATTTCACGGTGAATAAAGAGGCTATTCTAGGGCCCGATTCTCCTGTCATCAGCATATGGGGCAATTCTCTTCACGGACTTGAGGCTTTAGGAGACCTTCACGCGGTCTGCCTCGGCCTCGCTATTATGTCTTTAACGATTATTCTAGGCGCCCTTTACGCGCTTAATAATGTGGATGACGAGAATATTAACGGACATTGCCGCCGAGTCATTAAGATAGCCTCTCCGGCTTTCCTTGTGCTCTTTATCGTCTGGCTGGTGGTCCTTTTAGTCAGGCCCGGCTACGCTGTGGACGCCTCGGGGACTGTCTTTATGGAGAAAGCGAAGTATCTCCACAACTTCCTGAATATGCCGATTGTCTTGGTAATGTTCCTGGCCGGGGTCGTTCTAGTTCTTCTCGGAATATTCAAAGGAGGATTCACAAAGTCGAGGAAAGGAATATGGTCAGCCGGACTGGGAACCGTATTGACCGTGCTGGCGGTATTTATGATAGCCGGTTACGGTGGCACGGCATTCTATCCCTCGTCGACCGACCTTCAGAGCTCGCTCACAATCAGGAACGCGTCCTCGAGTTTATTTACTCTGAAGACTATGTTCTATGTCTCCTTCGCGGTTCCGTTTGTTTTAGCGTATATCATCTACGCCTGGAGACAGATGGATAAGAAACCGATCTCAGGGGAGGAGATCGACTCCTCGCCTCATCAGTATTAACAGGTAAATCAAAAAAAGCCTCACAGAAAAACCTGTGAGGCTTTTTTTGTGCGGGTGAAGGGACTCGAACCCATACGCCGAAGCACTAGATCCTAAGTCTAGCTTGTCTACCAGTTCCAACACACCCGCAAGCGTGGCTGCAAATATAATCAGATTTTTCACATTCTGAAAAACAATCTTATTCAGTTTTTTGTGAAGACTCACTCTCATTCCCAGAGGTCTCGACCTCCTCAGCCGCCTTCTCAATCGTCTTTACCTCCTCCTCGGATAAATCCTCTGTCAAATCGGCCGAGTAGGATATCTCGGTCTTTTTATCCTCAATGGCTTGCTGAGCCTCCTCATTGCGCTTTATCGCCTGCTCTATTCCCCGATCGAAAATGTTGTGGATGGAGTTCACCAGATTCAGTCGCGCGCCGTCAACCTCCTCGTCAAAGAGCGGTATCTTGACACTCCTGTATTTGGCCTTCCCCAGTTTCCAACGCCAATTAGAGAAGGTGCCTCCCAAGTTGACCCCGAACTTGAAAGGGACAGGGGACTTAATCGCCGCGACATGGTATTTGAATTTCTGGTCGAAGCCTTGCAAACCATTCAAAGCCAGTGTGTAGCGATCGACTTTAAGAATAAACGGGAACACTTCAAGCTGGTTATCCTTGATTATTCCTCGGGCCGACATAGCGTCAATATAACTGGAGTCACGGTCTTTAAACATCAGAGTCTTGCGCAGTTTGTTCAGATCCTCGCTCTCTGAGAGTGACAGGTTCTTGCCGTCAACCTTTACAATACCGTTCAAAGAAGGCAACACTATGTTCATAGACGTGTCTATAGCCGCTGTCGCTGCCATCTCGCAGTCCAGCAAGCCTTTAAAGGCTTTAAGCATAGGAACGATGCTGTCCACGGCGGGGAAGAGCTGAATCACTTTCTCGGCGGTGATATTAGATAGCATCAAGTCGAAACCGGCCTTGATGTCTTTCTTTGTACGTGTCGAATAGAAACCCTCCATGAAAACCTCGCCCATATTGGTCATGGCGATGGTGTTAGTGATCTGAAGGCATCTTTGCCTCATCTCCAGATCGCTTGTGACGAAAGATGTCTCGAGGTCAGAGTATTTGATCGCCCCGGCTTGAATCTCGACTTTCGCGTCGAGGTTGGCGGGTATCACAATCAATGATCCCGCGGTGGCCGTGTCCGTCACGGCGTTGTCCTTTATAGACTCAAGGTATTCATTATCATTAACTTCCGCTAATGCGGCATTACCTTGCTCTTTTGAGAACTTGCTCCCGGCGTTAGCCGCGATCAAGAGCTCGTTCATATCGATGACTCCGGAGTTCAGGTTCAAATCCAGAACGAGTCGGCTCCTTTTTGAGGTTAGCGCTCTCTTAAGGCCCGAGAGTGTGCCTGTGGCGGAGACATCCGATCCTCCAGAGCGGATGGTTAGACCAGAAAGGTTAATATTGTCATTTGTGAATTTGCCGTCGAGCCCGGCCAATGTGTTATCGAGAGGGAAGTACGGGGTGATCACCTTCCCGTCGCGGACTTTCAGCCGCCCTGAGATATTCCATTCCTTAATATATTTAGAAACGGACTCTCCAAGACTGATATGTATGTCTTTTTTCTCGAAGTCTTTCTCTGATAGGAAATCCGGCAGGGAGCGGCGTAGCGAGTCCCTTTTTGGTCTCCTCTCCTCTTCTTTTTTCTCTCCCGCTTTCACCGGGCTGGCGGACACAGACAGAGACGCTCCCTCTAAAGAATACCTGTTCACACTCTCACGGACAAAGATTCTCTTATTGTCGCTATATACGTTGACATAAGGAGTTACTTTCCCGTTTTTGGGCGCCTGGTAGAGTTTGAATGAGTTTCCTGACTCGAGCACACCCACGAAGCAAGAGTCGTTATCCATCATTCCTATCGCCGCTATGTCTAAGCGTCCTGTCAAAGGATGACGGTTCTTTGTCCCCTTGATTGTCTCCTCCGAGTTCCGCGCCGTCAATCTGATCTTTTTCCCACGGAAATATGTTGATGAGTTATACTCGGCCGCCAAACTGTCCACAGTGGCGGCGAGGCCGACATGACCGTCATCCTCGTTGCCTTTCAGTTCCTCAAGCGTGACCGAGGCCCTACCCAAGAAGGCCGATAATGTGTCATCGAAAGCATTGACTCGAATGCCGTCGCTGTAAAGGCCACCACGAAGACCGATCTTATCAAAGTTGTAAATATCAAGCTGCGACAGTCTGAAACCACCCTTGATATTCCCGTCAAGGTTTCCTCTCGCGCTTATGTCTAAACTGTCCGGCAGGAATCTCATCAAAGAGTCCAATACCAAGTGCACTTTGCTGTCGATTTTCAGTAGGGGATCATCACACATCAAATCCTCTGATGAGCCCTTAAGCTCTATGTCAGCGCCATTTATCTTAAAAGTAAGGTCAGGAACCTGGGCAGACAGGACTCCGTCTTTATAGGTCGCGGTGCCATCCAGATCGAAGCGCCCTTTCTCGTCTATTCCCTCCCAAGCTATTTTAGAGTCTGGCACTAATACCCGGGCTGAGATTTCAGGGAGCCTGTCATTCTCGGGAACAAAATAACCGTCGCAGTCAGCCTCGATCGATACCTTCGCGTCGGTGTCTAGTTTTTTAAGGATAGGGAAGTTGTTCCCGAAATATTCTGTCACCTCGCTTACAGGCTCATCGAACATTGAAAGCCCTGCTTTGACGTACACGCTGTCTCGCGAAAGGTCAACTTTGCCTTCAGCGGTGAAGTCCATCATCGCTATAGACGCTTTCAAATCATTGACAGTGAATACCTTCCTTTCGAAATCAGGGACTAGTACAGCTTCCGCTCCGATAGGAAGCTCGATCTTTCCGGAAGAGTTTGTCTCAATGGCGACACTTGATTTAAGGTCAATGTCGTAGTTGTCTCTATGGTTTTTCAGAGTTAGATGCTCTAGGGCCACAGCGGCGCTCAATGTGTCCGGGACGCTTTTGTACTCTATATAAGGTGAGTTCTCCAGGCTGACTTTCCCGATGGAGATAGGGGGAAGAATAAAAGATGAGGTGTCATCTTCCCCGGAAGGGAACTTAATGATGTCCCAACTCGCCCGGGTAGAATCATACTTGTGTAGGAATACTCGGGGATGGTCGAGAATGGCGTGTTTGATTCTTATTCGACCTCTAAGAGCCTCTAAGTAATTGACGGATAGGCTCATCTTGTCAAAGGTGGCCAATGTGTCCGGCGGATCTTTACCGACCACGGAGAAGCCGTCCACCGTCAAGTTAAGGTTGGGGAAACTCTTGAATACAGAGGCTCTCACGCTGGAGAAATTAACCTCACCGTCAACGTATTCGGCAGCGTAACGGTTAGCGGTCTTGGTCAAGAATGATTCGCTCAACGCTATCTGGATCACGATAAAGGCTATAACCCATAGCCCCAGGAGAGACCACAGTATAATCTTTAACGCTAGATGCTTCTTCTTGCTCACATCCACAAATTTAATCAAAAACACGCTCTTTGATTAATGAGTCGGGAGAAAAACAAAAAAAAGACAAACCCGGAAAGGATTTGTCTGATAAATCTGAGGTGTAGATGACTACTGCTCGTCCTCAAGCTGGAGATGCTGGACGTAGATGGCTTTCATCCTCGCCGCTCTCTTCTTCACAGAAGGCTTCTCGAAGTTCTTGCGGGCGCGCATTTCGCGGACAGCACCGGTCTTCTCGAACTTTCTCTTGAATTTCTTAAGAGCCCTTTCGATGTTCTCGCCTTCCTTGATTGGAACTATGATCATAACTAATTTACCACCTCCTTTTTATCAAAGCGGGTGCAAAGATATGAAAAATTTCTTAATTTTGTCAAAACAAAAATGTTATTTCAATGGACAGCCCGTTTTTGTACAATAAGTATGTGACAGGCCAGCATTTTATAGGCCGCAAAGAAGACTGTGCCATCCTCGCCAACCTGCTCTCGCAGGGAGAGAATGTGGTTCTCTGGGAACCGGTAGGAACGGGTAAGAAATCAATTGTCCATCAGGTCTTGACCAAGATGAAGGTCTCCGGGGCGAGATTTGTCACAGGGGAGATCACCGCTCTCGACATCCGTTCGAACGAGGCTTTGGCAAGAAGGTTGGGCTCGGCCGTCATCAGGCTTGTGGCCTCGACCCCTGATGAATATGCCCAGGTGGTTTCCAAATATCTTTCCGGTACCCATTTCATATTTGATCCCGCGGCTTACTCATCCTCTGACGCTATCCTTTCCACTAATTGGGAGATTAACGACACTGATATCAAGGAAGTCCTAAGACTCCCTTACCGTCTTGCTGAGGACCGCCATGAGAAGTTTTTCCTGGTAATTGATGAGTTCCAGAACCTTGACCTCACGGATGACGGAGAGAAGTTGTTCAAGCTGATGGAAGAAGTGATCGATGAGGGCAGGCTGGCCGGAAACAAGAATTTCTCCTATATCTTCCTCGGCTCCATGTACAACGCCATGAGGGACATTTTTGTGAGACGCCACTTCTTCTACCGCCGGGTCGAGCACTTCGCCCTCAGCAAGGTAGATGAGCGGGAGATAGTTGAGCATATTATCAAAGGCTTTCTCGCGAGCGGTAAGGTTATAGACCGGGACCTGATTGGCGGAGCATGCCGCTTATTCAAGTGCAATCTGTTCTATATCAATCATTTCACTTCAATCTGCGACTCTCTTTCAAAGGGATATATCATGGAGCCGGTGCTCCTGGAAGCCTTGGATACGATAATATCCATCCATCGTGGAAGGTTCATAGCCACTATGAACGATCTCACCACTTTCCAGGTCAGCCTTCTCAAGGCAATCATTGATGGATACACGAAGTTCAGCACGGCTGAGGTGATCAGGAAGTATTCCCTTAATTCCTCAGCGAATGTGCGGAGACTCAAAGACGCGTTGATGAAGAAAGAGATCTTGACCTTCGTGGGGGATGACGAACGTCCGGTTATCTTCGATCCTCTTTTTGAGTATTGGCTTAAAAACACCTATTTCAAGAATAACTGATATGCCTAAGAAGAAAATAGCTGTCTTGACCGGAGCCGGGGTCAGCGCTGAGAGTGGGCTTGCTACTTTCAGGGGCTCAGGAGGCCTTTGGGGGGAATATGACCCGCAGGAAGTGGCGTCTATTGAGGGATGGTACAGAAACAGGGAGTTGGTCCTTGGCTTTTATAACCAGTTGAGGGTACAGCTTTCCCAGTCGAAGCCCAACGCGGCTCATCTTGCGATAGCCGGTCTGGAGAAGGAATATGATGTCACGGTCATAACCCAGAATGTGGATAACCTTCACGAGAGGGCGGGCAGCACTCGTGTCATACACCTCCACGGAGAAGCGACCAAGGTCCGTCCCGAGGACGGGGTTTATGATAGGACATATTCAGAGAAAGAGGTTATCGATGTCGGATACGAACCTGTCAATATCGGTGATCTGGCTCCAAACGGAAGCCAGTTGCGGCCACATATCGTGTTCTTCGGTGAGGCCGTGCCCAAGATAGAGAAGGCAATCGATGTGGTCGCTGACGCTGATATAATGCTGATTGTAGGCACATCGCTGAACGTTTATCCGGCGGCCGGGTTGTACCGCTATGCTAAGTCCGGTACTCCGGTTTATCTTATCGACCCGGAGGATGTGGCTATTTACGATCCGAAGATTACTCATATCCGGGAGGTCGCCACTAAAGGTATGGAGATATTCATAAGCAAGCTTTGAGAAGATGTATCTTTTAGGTTACGACGTGGGGAGCTCGTCGGTGAAGGCGAGCCTTGTGGATGCTGACAGTGGCAAATGTGTCGCCAGCGCATTCTATCCCAAGCATGAGAACACGATAATATCTTTGAAGGCCGGTTGGGCCGAGCAGGATCCTGAGAGCTGGTGGGAGAACCTCAAGCTCGCGACTAAGGATGTGTTGGAGCAAGTCAGGACAGGGATTTCTGGTCAGTCTCCGAATGATATAGCCGCAATAGGCATCTCTTATCAGATGCATGGCCTTGTCTGCCTTGACAAGGGTGGCAAACTCCTGAGGAATTCTATAATCTGGTGTGATTCCAGGGCTGTTCCTTATGGGGAAGCCGCCTTCCAGGCTCTGGGAAAAGAGAAATGTCTCGGGCATTTATTGAACTCTCCCGGTAATTTCACCGCTTCAAAGCTGGCCTGGGTCAAAGAGAATGAACCTGAGATTTTTGACCGTATCGCCACAATCATGCTTCCAGGGGACTATATCGCTTATAGGTTGACCAGGGAGCAGAGGACAACAGTGAGCGGCTTGTCCGAAGGAATGTTCTGGGATTTCAAGGAGAATCGTCCGGCTTCTTTCCTGATGGACTGGTTCGGTTTCGATGAGGATTTGCTCCCGGAAATATGCCCCACCTTCTCAGAGCAGGGTAGAATCGGTTTCGAAGTTGCCCAGGAATTAGGCTTGCCGGTCGGAATCCCTGTCACTTACAGGGCTGGGGACCAGCCTAATAACGCATTGTCTCTTAATGTGTTCGAGCCTGGAGATATAGCTGCCACCGCCGGCACTTCCGGAGTGGTCTACGGAGTGAGCGGCAAGGTCTCTTATGATCCGGAATCCAGAGTCAACACCTTCGCCCATGTCAATCACACCCAGGACAACCCTCGTCTTGGAATACTCCTTTGCATTAATGGTACAGGCATAGCCAACGCCTGGGTAAGAAGAAATGTCGTTCCTAGGGGAATGATGTACGATGAGATGAATGAGGCCGCCGAGGTGATTCCTGTGGGATCAGGCGGGGTCTCTGTTTATCCTTTCGGAAACGGTGCGGAGCGTATGCTCGGCAACAAAGAGGTCGGATTCGGAGTGACCGGGCTTAACTTCAACGTCCACACCTGGAAACACCTTCTCCGGGCCACCCAGGAGGGAATCGTGTTCTCCTTCAATTACGGTATTGACATCATGAAGAGGATGGGGATGGATGTCGGAGTTATCAGGGCTGGCAAGGCCAACATGTTCCTGAGCCCTATCTTCAGGGATACCCTATCCGCGGTTACAGGATCGACAATTGAGCTTCTGGACACCGACGGCGCCGCAGGTGCCGCCAAGGCGGCTGGAATCGGAGCTGGCATATACAAGAATCATAACGAGGCTTTCGCGACCCTTGAAAGGTTGGCGGTGATTGAGCCTCCGAAAGACCGCTCTCCATATCTTGAAGCATATTCAATCTGGCTTGACAATTTGAACATATAATTATTAATAACTAAAAAAGCATCATGAAAGAGTATTTCCCGCAAATCGGAAAGATCCCCTTCGAGGGACCTCAAGGCAAGAACCCTTTGGCATTCCACTATTATGAACCCGATCGCATCGTCCTCGGAAAGAGAATGGAAGACTGGTTGAAATTCGCCATGGCTTGGTGGCACACTCTCGGACAGGCGAGTGGGGACCAGTTCGGAGGCCAGACCCGTGAGTATGAGTGGGATAAAGCTGACTGCCCGATCCAAAGAGCAAAGGATAAGATGGACGCTGGATTCGAGATCATGGAGAAGTTGGGTATCAAGTACTTCTGTTTCCATGATGTGGATCTTGTTGAAGAAGCTCCGACTATCGCTGAATATGAGGAAAGGATGAGGGTGATCACCGATTACGCTCTTGAGAAGATGAAAGGGACAGGCATCAAGCTCCTTTGGGGTACTGCCAATGTCTTCGGTCATAAGAGGTATATGAACGGCGCCGCGACTAACCCTGAGTTCGGTGTTGTCGCCCGTGCCGCTGTTCAGATCAAGAACGCTATTGACGCCACAATCAAGCTCGGTGGAACCAACTATGTGTTCTGGGGAGGCCGCGAAGGTTACACCTCGCTTCTCAACACCCAGATGCAGAGAGAGAAAGACCATCTCGCCAATATGCTCAAGGCGGCTCGTGACTATGCTCGTGCCAATGGTTTCACCGGCACATTCCTAATCGAGCCGAAACCGATGGAACCTACTAAGCATCAGTACGATGTGGACACAGAGACCGTAATCGGCTTCCTTCGCGCGCATGGCTTGGACAAGGACTTCAAGGTCAATATCGAGGTCAACCACGCCACATTGGCTGGCCACACCTTCGAGCATGAGTTGGCGGTCGCTGTGGATAACGGCCTCCTTGGCTCTATCGATGCCAACAGGGGAGATTATCAGAACGGATGGGACACTGACCAGTTCCCGGTTGATCTTTTCGACCTGACTCAGGCGATGCTCCAGATTATCAGGAATGGAGGTCTCGGCAATGGCGGTTCCAACTTCGACGCCAAGCTTCGTCGTAACTCGACTGATCCTCAGGACATTTTTATCGCTCACATCTGCGGAATGGACGCCATGGCCAGGGCCTTGCTTGCCGCCGCGGCTATTGTCGAGGAGTCTCCTATCCCTGGAATGGTCGAGAAACGTTACGCTTCTTTTGACGAAGGAGAGGGAAAGAAGTTTGAGGAGGGTAAGATGTCCCTCGAGGAGCTCGTGGAATATGCCAAGACTCATGACGAGCCTGCCCAGAAGAGCGGGCAGCAAGAACTCTATGAGACTCTTTTGAACTTGTACATCAAATAATTGCGGGAAAATTTTGTAAGATTCGAGGAATTTGCTAATTTTGCCGTCCATTTATGGCCCGGAGGCTCCGGAAGACGTACGCAGGGTCGTATGCGCCTCAGGCTGAAACTTAAATAAGTTTTGTTTTTTATGTACGCAATTGTTGACATTGCAGGCCAGCAGTTCAAGGTTGAAGCCGGTAACGAGATCTTCGTGAACCGCCTTGCGGCAGCGAAGGATGAGTCCGTGGAATTCGACAAGGTCCTGCTGATTGACTCCGAAGGGCAGATCCAGCTCGGTAATCCTTACGTTCAGGGTGCCGTCGTGAAGGCCACCGTTCTCGATGACGAGGCGAAGGCTGACAAGGTGCTCGTATTCAAGAAGATCCGTCGCAAGGGCTTCCAGAAGCTCAATGGCCATCGCCAGAAGCTTTCCAAGATCCGCATCGACGCTATCGCTTAATTTCAAAATCATCAGATTATGGCACACAAGAAAGGACAATCAAGTTCGAAGAACGGCCGTGAGTCTCAGTCCAAAAGGCTTGGTCTCAAGAAATTCGGCGGTGAGGTCGTGAAGGCCGGTAACATCATCGTAAGGCAGAGGGGCACTGTCCACAATCCTGACAAGAATGTCGGAATGGGCAAGGACCACACTCTTTACGCTCTCGTGGACGGAACTGTCAAGTTCACCAAGAAGAAGGAAGACAAATCCTACGTCTCGGTTATCCCTTTTGAGAACTAGACTCGGAGGATTGATAGAAGAAAAGAGGACTGGCTTCGAGTTATCGAATAGGTCCTCTTTTTTTATTTGAAAGATCAATTAGATAAAAGAATATGCTGACACTTAAGATGCTCCGTGATGATCCGGAGCGCGTGATAGCGAAATTGGCGATCAAGAATTTCGACGCCAGGGAAATCGTTGGTAAAGTTCTCGAGCTGGATTCCAACCGTAGGGCTCTCCAGACTGAGAGCGATGCCCTGCTCGCAGAACAGAAGAAACTCTCCGCCAAGATCGGAGGTCTCATGAAGGAAGGTCAGAGGGAAGAGGCAGAGGAAGTGAAGAGGGAAGTGGCCGCGTTGAAGAACAAGTCCTCCGAACTTCTTGCGAAGGCTGATGCCAACAACAAAGAGTTGGACGAGACCATCGTTCTGCTTCCGAATATTCCTTGCGACCTTGTCATTCCCGGCAAAGGCGCCGAGGACAACCAGATTGTCAAGATGGGAGGCCCTGAGGTGCATCTGCCGCAGGATGCCCTGCCTCACTGGGAACTCGCCAAGAAATATGACATCATCGATTTCGACCTCGGTGTGAAGATCACCGGTGCCGGATTCCCTGTCTATAAAGGTAAAGGTGCGAAGCTCCAGAGGGCTCTGATCAATTATTTCCTTGATTTCAACACGGCCGCCGGTTACAAGGAGGTCGAGCCTCCGGTGGTTGTGAACGCCGCCTCCGGCTTCGGCACCGGCCAGCTTCCTGACAAGGAGTCCCAGATGTATTATGTCGGCCTTGATGACTTCTATCTTGTCCCGACCGCCGAGGTCCCCGTGACCAACATTTTCAGGGATGTTATCCTTGAGAATGAGCAGGTTCCGCAGAAGCTCACAGCCTACACTCCCTGTTTCCGCCGCGAGGCCGGATCTTACGGGAAGGATGTCAGGGGACTCAACCGTCTGCACCAGTTTGACAAAGTCGAGATCGTCAGGGTCGAGAAACCTGAGAATTCTTATGCCGCTTTGGATGAGATGGTCGCCCATGTCGAGAGGCTCGTGAACAGCCTTGGACTCAAGTACAGGATCCTTCGCCTTTGTGGCGGGGACATGAGTTTCACCTCGGCTATCACCTACGATTTTGAGCTTTGGTCAGCCGCCCAGGGACGTTGGCTTGAGATTTCATCGGTGTCCAACTTCGAGACTTACCAGTCTAACAGGCTTCATCTGCGTTACCGTGACGAGGATGGCAAGATTCAGCTCTGCCATACACTCAACGGTAGTTCTCTCGCCCTTCCGAGGGTTGTGGCCGCCTTGCTTGAGGACAACGAGACTGAAGACGGAGTCAATATTCCCGAAGTCTTGCGTCCTTACACCGGCTTTGACAAGATCTGCTAGTTTTCCTTCGTACTGATGGAGAAACGGACTATAATCGGCATCGACCCCGGAACCAACTTGCTTGGTTTCGGGGTAATCGATGTCGTGGAGGGAAAGCCGTTTTTCGTGGATATGGGCGTCCTGGATATCCGCAAGGAAAAGGATGCCTATTCCAAGTTACGTCAGATTTATGATACCGTGAGTGAGGTATGCAAGACTTACCATGGTACGGAGATGGCTCTTGAGTCGCCTTTCTACGGGAAGAATGCCCAGGTTGTCCTGAAGCTCGGCAGAGCGCAGGGGGCGGCCATGATAGCTGCTATGGAGCAGGGGATAGAAGTGGTTCATGAATATGCTCCGAGAGAAGCCAAACAGGCCATCACCGGCAACGGAGCCGCATCCAAGGAGCAGGTGGAGATGATGATCCGGAAAACCCTTGATGTCGAGATCAAGGCTGAGCATCTGGACGCCACTGACGCTCTTGCTATTGCTCTTTGTCATTATTATTCCACTTCCAGTCCGCTTGCTAAAGTCAAGTCCTCCTCAAGTTGGGAGAAATTCATTCAAGCGAATCCTGACAGGGTCAAATGACTTGTTCGTTTTTCTTTTTTTGCTCTGGAATTAAACCGGAGGGCACTATTCCTGTCAAAATAGTGTTTGAATTAAATAGTTTATATGGTTTTTAAAAAGATTATAGCGGCCCTGATCGGTGTGATGTCGGTTATTGGAGTCGCTTCAGCGCAGAGCAGCAGCACAGTCAAGGCTGTTCTCAAGGATGATAATGGTGAGCCTGTGCCTTTCGCCACTGTCTCCATCTCAAAGCATGGCAGTTCAAAGCCTTATAAATATGCGCTGAGTTCCTCGGACGGAACAGTCACAATCGAGAAGGTCTCCCACGGGAAATATGTCTTCAAGGCTGAGCTCCTTGGTTATAAAGAGCACACTCAAGATATCGAGGTCAAGAATTTCCTGGATCTCGGTACCATAAAGATGGAAGAGGATAAGCAGGTCCTCGACGCCGCTAGCGTGTCAGCCACAGGTAATCCCATTATAATAAAGAAAGACACTGTAGAGTATAACGCTTCTTCTTTCAAGACGACTGAGAATGACATGCTTATCGACTTGTTGAAGAAGCTCCCTGGTATTGAGGTTGGAGATGACGGAACTGTCACAGCCAACGGTGAGTCTATTTCCAAGATTACCATCGGAGGTAAGACTTTCTTCCTGGATGATCCCCAGATAGCCACCCAGAACCTTCCGGCCAAAATGGTCGAGAAGATCAAGGTTGTCCGCAAGAAGTCCGAGCAGGCGGAATTCACTGGTATTGATGATGGAAACGAAGAACAGATTATCGATCTTTCCGTCAAGAAGGGAATGATGAACGGTCTGGTCGGAAACTTCTCCGCAGGTGCCGGAAAGGATTTCCCGAAGTCTTCAAGCGATTTGGGCACGAACGATGACATTCGTTATCAGTCCGGCGCTTTTGTGGGCAGGTTCACCGAGAAAAGCAACATAAGCTTCATCTTCAACGGCAACAACACCAATAATCGAGGTTCCAATGACATCTCCGGAGGAATGATGGGTAACATGATGGGAGGCGGCGGCTTCGGCGGAGGCGGCGGAATGCGTGGCGGCGGAGGCGGCGGCTTCGGCGGCGGCAGCGGTATCAATAAGTCATGGATGACCGGTCTTAACGGGGCCTGGGATCTGTTTGATGACAAGATGAACGTTGGCGGCAACTATGTCTACAACCAATCCCAGCGGGGTGTCCTTTCAAGGAGCGTCCAGACCGACAGATCGTTCACAAACGGCGACTACATGATCACCCGCAATGGTATCGATGAGCCCGGAATCAGCAATAACAACTCATATGGTCATCGTTTCGGGATGCGCCTTGAGCATAAGTTCAGCGAGAACACTTCCATCCTTTTCCAGCCACAGATCAACTTCGGTACCGGGAACTATCGCCAGTTCCAGGATCAGTCAACGGAGAGGTACAATAGCGGTAACGTGCTGACGAACAGCAGTGATGGTTTCTCGAACAACACCGGAGACAACAAGAACTGGCAGACGAACGGATTCTTCCTCTTCCGCCAGCGTCTCGGGATGCCTGGAAGGACCCTGTCCTTCAACGCCAACTATAACATCAGCCATAACCAGATGAATGGCTTCAACCAGTCCCTGACCAACAGTTGGAACACCAAGGAAGGGGATATGCAGTCAATAGTCAACCAGAGGATTGACCAGGTATCCAATAGCGCTTCCCTTTCCGGAAGGCTTGTCTACACCGAACCCCTCGGAGGCGGGTTCTACGCTTCCGGAAACTATAGCTACAATTGGAGCAAGAATAAGTCTACAAAGGATGCTTATGACAGCGGGTCTAATGTGATCGGTGAGAAGTCCCTGGTCTATGATCCCGTAGGCGAGTCCAGGAACGAGACTTATTCCAGCAACATCCTGAACAGGAACGTGAACCAAAGCGCTGGTGTCGATCTCCAGTATCAGAAGGACAAGGTGCACGCCCAGTTGGGATTCTCTGTCATGCCCAACCATATGCACAACGAGACCAACAAGGAAGTATACGACACGACCGTGTTCAATATCGCTCCTTCCGCGATGTTCTGGTACGACATGGGTGAGACCACCAACATGAGGATATTCTACCGCGGTCAGTCCCGGCAGCCTTCCACCACTCAGTTGATGCGTGTCCCGGACAACTCGAATCCTAATCAGATTTCCAGCGGTAACCCGGGTTTGACCCCTTATTTCAACCATAACGTCAATACCGAGTTCAGGATGACCAATCGTCAGACATTCACGTCTTTCACTATCAACCTGAATGGCGGGATGGTCCAGAGTCCGATAGTGACCGGAGTTCTTCGTGACAGCAGGAACAGGTCCTATTCCATTCCTTACAACGGTCCTAACTCGTATAATGGCGGCGCCAGGATATTCTTCAACTCTCCGATCGCCAAGTCTAACTTCTCGGTCTTCTCCATGAGTAACTTCAACTATGACCAGTCCACATCTTACGCGGATGCCGAGAAGGGTATAAACATGGACAAGTACCGTAACGAGGAAGGGGTCTTCACAAAATACAAGGAATTCCTCGCCGATTATCCGGATCCCGCCAAAGCCAATATCTTCAAGGAGAATGTGACCCGCAATTTCTCTTATAACCAAAGGCTCAGGCTCACTTATCGCAGCGATAACCTAGAGATCACGGCCGGAGGTGGTACAGTGTACAGGCATATCACTTATTCCATAAACAAGGATAACCCTACAGTGGTAGGCTCTCAGAACACCGAGACATGGACCAACAGTCTCAACGGTTCTTTCAACTGGACATTGTCCTCGGCTGGCCTGACTTTCAAGGCTGATGCCAATTACAACTGGTACTTGAATTACGCCCAGAGTACCGATCCCACTATGATTGTCAACCTTGACATCCAGAAACTCCTGTTCAAGAACCGGGTGACTCTCGCATTGAGGGCTTACGACCTTCTCGACCAGGCTAGGACTATCGGTGTGAACGAGAGGAACGGTGTCATCACCGAGAGCTGGAGCAACACGCTCGGCCGTTATGTCATAGTCGCTTTGACCTATCGTTTCGGAACCTTCGGGGGCCGTAATGGTAGGGGAGGAATGAGGATGGGCGGTGGCCCTGGTGGCCGTGGAGGCGGTCCTGGAGGCCCTGGAGGTGGTGGTTTCGGCGGCCCGCCTATGGGCGGCGGTCGTCCTCCGATGTAAAAGAAACGTATTTACGCCATTTGGCGATCATCGACTCCATGTCCTCAGGGATTATGGAGTCGAATCGCATTATCTCCTTCGTCGAGGGATGGACGAAACCTAGAGTCTTGGCGTGTAAAGCCTGTCTGGGGCATAATTCAAAACAGTTCTGGATGAACAGGCGGTATTTGGCGTAAATCGTGCCTTTCTTGATATCCGACCCACCATAGCGCTCGTCATTGAACAAAGGGTGACCGATGTGGCTCATATGTACCCGGATCTGATGGGTCCTCCCGGTCTCGAGGCGGCACTGCACGACTGTCACATAGCCGAATCTCTCAAGGACTTTGAAGTGTGTGACCGCATGTTTCGCTCTTTCGTCATCTTCCGGATAGACCTTGAACCTGAGCCTGTCGTTAGGATCCCTCCCTATGGCTCCGTTGATAGTGCCTTCGTCTTCCTTTATGTTGCCCCAAACGACCGCCACATAAAGCCTCTCGATACTGTGCTCGAAGAATTGCTTGGCAAGGTTCATTTGTGTCTCGTCATTCTTGGCCACGACCAAAAGACCGGACGTGTCCTTGTCGATCCTATGGACCAAAATGCCCATACGCTCGTCTTCCTGGTCCTTGGGCTGAGTCGAAGGGTCTATTCCCAGATGAAATGCCAAAGCGTTGACCAGCGTGCCGTTGTAATTGCCGTGTCCCGGGTGGACGACCATCCCGGCCGGTTTGTTAACAACCAGAAGATCATTATCCTCGTAAACTATGTCAAGCGGAATATCTTCTGGGAGAATCTCGGTTCCCCTGCGCCGGTATGGCATCATGAACCGTATGACATCTCCCGGTCTTACGATAAGGTTCGCCTTGGCGACCTTCTCACCCACACGGACATAGCCCTCCTTAATGGCGCATTGGACCCTGTGGCGGGAGGTATCCTCCAGGTGGGTGGCCATGAATTTGTCCACTCGCATGGGGGTCTGGCCTGGATCGACGTTGAGCCGGAAATGCTCGAACATCCCCTGTTCTCCGTCTTCAAGGAGATCAGTTTCCTCTGGATCGATAATCGGGAGGTCCTTATCCACGGCTAGTAGTTTTCCTTGATGTCCAGGGAAAGCTGGATAGTGACATCAGAGCCCATCAGGATAGGACTCTTCGAGGCGGCGGGAGTCTGCTTGTAAACAGTGGCGTTGAGCGAGTCGGTATAGTTCTTAACCGTCTTGTCAAACACGACTCTGCCTATATTAAGGGAGTTGTCATGGATAGCGTCGACAGCCCTCATATATTTCATTCCCTTCACGTTAGGGACATAAGTCATGTTGTCGGACGGATTGAGTCCGACCTGTAGATCTATCGCTGAGCCGGTCTCGATCTGTACCCCAGGCCTTATCTCCCGGTTGCGGTAGATTTGGCGGAGCACGTTGTTAGTGGCTATGTCATTGACATAGATGAGTTTCCCGAGAGCCAAACCGCGGGAGTTGAGCTCTGCCTTGGCTTGTCTCATTGAATATCCGACAAGATTGGGCATGCTCACTTTCTTGGCGTGTTTGGCGTTGATCGTCAGCATGATACGGCGGCCTTTCTTGACCAGAGACCCTGCTTTGGGGTTCTGGCTGTAGACAGCGCCTTTCTCCATTCTGCGGACATAGATGGAGTCAGTAACCTCGACCCGAAGGTGATTCCTGGAGGCTTCCTTGGAGGCGTCTTGAACGCTCATGCTGGTCAGGTCAGGGACCTCGATGCTCTGGCCGTGATGGGTCACGATGCTTAGGACTATAGTCGCCCCGATCACCAGCACCGCGAAAAAGATCACGGCGCCAAGCAGGTTCCTGACTATCCAGTTTCCTAAAATACCGGTTTTATTATTTTTGACTTCAGATTCTTCCATGGCTATTTGGCTCTGATGAAGATTTGAACCGGGCAACCCAACAGGTCGAAATGCTCTCTGATCTTGTTCTCGAGGAATCTTTTATAAGGAGCCTTGACATATTGCGGCAGATTGCAGAAGAACGCGAACGCCGGGAATTTTGTGGGCAGCTGGGTTATGTATTTGATCTTGATGTATTTCCCCTTCCATGCGGGAGGAGGATAATTCTCGATTTCAGGAAGGAGCGCCTCGTTGAGCTTCGCGGTGGGCACCCTGCGGGAGAAATTCTCGTAGACATGCGCCGCGGCGTCGAGCACATCCATGATCCTCTGTTTGTTTATAACGGAAGTGAATATGATCGGGACATCATCGAAGGGCGCGATACGCTCACGAAGCGCCTTGGTATATTCCTTCATCGTATTGCTGTCCTTCGTGAAGAGATCCCACTTGTTGACTACAAGCACGCAGCCCTTCCGGTTACGGACAATCAGGTTGAATATGCTCATGTCCTGAGCCTCCATGCCGGCGTTGGCGTCAATCATCAGGATGCAGACGTCGGCGTGCTCGATAGCCCTGATGGCCCTCATGACAGAATAGAACTCAAGATCCTCGTTGACCTTGGTCTTACGCCTCATTCCGGCGGTGTCCACGAGCATGAAATCGTGTCCGAACTTGTTGTAACGAGTTGAGATAGAGTCTCTTGTGGTACCAGCCACCGGCGTGACTATATTCCTTTCCTCGCCGAGCAAGGCGTTGGTCAGAGACGATTTCCCGACATTAGGCTTTCCGACGATAGCGATGTGCGGCAGTTCCGGATGGTCATCCTCGGCCTGTGTGTCCTCCGGGAGTATTCTCAAAATCTCGTCCAGAAGGTCTCCGGTTCCGCTGCCGTTGGCGGCGGAGATGCTCCAGACCTCTCCCAGACCCAGGCTGTAGAACTGGTAAGTGTCATACATCTTTTCTCCCGAGTCCACCTTGTTGACGCAGAGGACAACGGGCTTCCCGCTGCGACGCAGCAGGTCAGCTATCTGCTCATCATAATCTGTGATTCCGGTAGCGGCCTCGACCATGAAAAGGATAAGGTCGGCTTCCTCTATCGCTATCACAACTTGTTTGCGGATGGCGTCCTCGAAGACATCATCCGACTTGCTGGTCCATCCGCCGGTGTCTACCACGGAGAATTCTTTCCCGTTCCAGTCACATTTCCCGTAGTGGCGGTCACGCGTGACTCCGGCGACCTCGTCGACTATCGCCTGACGCATGCCCACTAGGCGGTTGAAAAGGGTTGACTTGCCGACATTCGGCCGTCCCACTATCGCTACCAAGCTCATATCGTTCAGTTTTTGTATAATCCGCAGCTTTTGCAGGCTTCAGTGTAAACGCCTGTGCATGAGCTGTTTCTCTGGCGTCTCAGCCCGGAGCGTTCCTTCTCCTCCTCGTTGACACACTTGATTCCCATCTTGCGCATATTCTCATTTTTGCTGATCTCGGTTTCTGGGAAACGGCCCTTAACGATAATCCCCACGCACATCAGGGCGATGGCGATGGAGAGTATCAATATGGCCGCAAGAAGTGTGCGCATCGGTCAAGGGAAACTTTAGAAGATGAATTCCGTGCTGATCGGCTCGTAATTGTAAACCTTGTGGATGATCGAGGCGAAAGTCGAAGTCATCGAGACCACCTTGATCTTGGATTTGTCCGCGTCGCCCCTGAGAGGAATCGTGTCTGTCACATAGACTTCCGTGAGGGAAGAGGCGTTGATCCTGTCATAGGCCGGGCCGGACAGGACCGCATGGGTCGCGCATGCCCTGACGCTGGCGGCGCCTTTCTCCATAAGGAGGTCGGCTGCCTTAGTGAGTGTGCCGGCGGTGTCGATCATGTCATCCACAATGACGATGTTCTTTCCTTCGACATCACCAATCGCTGTCATGGATCCGATAACATTCGCCCTTTCGCGGGTCTTGTGGCAGATGATGACAGGGCAGGCGAGCTCCTTGGCGTAGGCGTTGGCTCTCTTGGCTCCTCCCATGTCAGGAGCGGCGATTGCCAAGTTCTCGATATTCAGGGATTTAAGGTAGGGGATAAACACCCTGCTGGCGTAGATATGATCTACCGGAATATCGAAAAATCCCTGGATCTGGTCGGCGTGGAGGTCGCAAGTCATAATCCTGTCCACTCCGGCGGCGGTGAGCAGGTTGGCCACAAGTTTGGCTCCGATAGAAACTCTAGGCTTGTCCTTGCGGTCCTGGCGGGCCCATCCGAAGTATGGCATTACGGCGATAACCTTGTCGGCGGAAGCGCGTTTCGCCGCATCGATGGTTAGAAGGAGTTCCATCAGGTTCTCTGTGGGCGGGAAAGTGGACTGGACCACGAATACAGTGGCACCCCTGACACTGTCCGTGAATGAAGGAACAAACTCTCCATCGCTGAACTGGGTCACTTCAGATTCGCCGAGATGGTATTTCTCGCCGTAACGCTCCCCGATCTTGTTCAAGCCTTCGACAACCTTGCATGCGAAGTTCTTTGATGCCCTGCATGCGAATAATTCCATTCTGTGTTCGATGTACATGGCTATATATATTGTTCAATATAATCAAGTATTTCCTCTTTGCCTGCTCCGGTCTCAGCGCTCGAGGCGAACATCGGAGGCAGTTCCTCCCATTGTTCGGAAAGTATCTGTTTGTTCTTCTCAATCTGGGCTTTGAGGGCGTTGGGCCCCATTTTGTCCCCTTTCGTGAATATGATGGCGAAGGGAATCCCGTTCTCCCCGAGCCCGTTGATGAATTCCTGATCGATCTTCTGAAGGTCGTGCCTCGAGTCTATGAGGACAAAAAGAAGTGTCATTTCCTCAGAGTTGAGGATATAATCGTTGATCATCAGCCTAAGCCCCTCACGCTCTTTTTTTGAGATTTTTGCGAATCCGTAGCCTGGAAGATCGACGATGTACCAGCTGTCATTGATGAGGAAGTGATTGATAAGCTTTGTCTTTCCGGGAGTGGAAGAGGTCTTGGCCAGCTTGCTGTTGCCGCAAAGCATATTGATAAGCGATGACTTGCCGACATTAGAGCGCCCGATGAAGGCGAATTCCGGAAGTTTCCGGCTTGGTTTCATCGCCACCGTGGGGCTGCTGCCAACGAATTTTGCTTCGGAAATCCTCATAGTGCAAAGATAGTGGATTTTTGTTAATTTTGTAAGAGAGAATAGAGAGTTTGACGATGGATTTGGAATACTTGGAGCTATCGGAGCTGACCGCCATGTTGAGGGATGAGGTCGAGACCTCGTTCCCGGCACCAGTGTGGGTGAAAGCCGAGATAAGCAGCCTCAGCCATAAGCAGAACGGCCATTGTTACCTGGAACTGTCACAAAGCGAAAGGGGAGTGGTCGTGGCGAAGGTTCGGGCGACCATTTGGGCCGCCAGATGGAACTATATCAACGAGTATTTCAAGAGTGTGACCGGGTCGCCTTTAGATGTCGGTATGGATGTCCTGTTCCGAGCCCAGGTAAATTTCCATCCTGTCTACGGTCTTTCCTTGAATATTGATGAGGTCGATCCGGATTTCACCATTGGCGCTAATGAGAGGAGGAAACGCGAGACTATCGAACGGCTGACAAAAGAAGGGTTGATCGATCTCCAGAAAGAGTTGAGTCTTAGTTTGTTGCCATATTCATTGGCGGTGATCTCAGCTCCTGGGGCTGCAGGATTGCGAGATTTCAGGCGCCATTTGTTGGAGAATGAATATGGCTTCGTTTTCGATGTCGATCTGTTCGAGGCCCTGATGCAAGGTGACCAGGCCGCGGATTCCATGATAGTCGACCTGGAGATGATTGAGGCCTCGGAAAAACACTATGATGCCGTCCTTATCATGCGGGGAGGCGGTTCCGATCTAGATCTGGCTTGTTTCGACGATTATGATCTCGCTGCCGCTATCGCCCGTTGCCCGATTCCTGTATTCACCGCTATCGGCCACGATAAGGACTACCATGTGGCTGACATGGTGGCAAACACCTTCGTGAAGACTCCAACTGCTTTGGCTGATCTTTTCCTTGATTGTCTAATAGCTGAGGATCAAAGGATTTCGTCTTTCGAGACCAGGCTAAGGTTGGCTTTCTCCGGACGATTCTCAGCCATGCTCTCAAGGCTTGATCTCCTGGGCAAAAGTGTTCTCCATGCCGCTGACAAGCGCCTTTCAGACGCCAGCCATGCTCTGGAGATGATCGAGGCGAAGATTACCGCTGGCGATCCAAGGCGTATTCTCGATAAAGGATATGTCCTTGCTTTGGATGCCAGAGGCGTCAAACTTTCCTCCGCCTCCGGAGTCAAGCCCGGTGATGCCTTCCAGATGATGTTCTCCGACGGCACCGTCAAAGGAACCGTCACCTCTGTTGAACCTGCCGCCAGACTTTGTCATCCTGAGCGAAGCGAAGGATCTATAACGAGTAAATGATTGAAATATAATATAAAACGAATATGCCAGAAGAGAAATTTGATTATGCGAAGGCGATGGCCGAGTTGGAAGGAATCGCCGTCAAGGTCGAGGACCCGAAAACAAGCCTCGAGGACATAGGGGCTCTAGTGAGCCGCTCCAAAACCTTGATTGAGCAGTGCAGGAACTACCTGCGTTCGGTTCGTGAATCTATAGAAGAGGAGGCTGGGAAATGAAAGAAATCTATCTTGCTGGCGGCTGCTTCTGGGGTGCGGAGCGTTATTTCCGGAATATAGAAGGTGTTGTGGATACTGAGGTAGGCTTCGCCAATGGTGATACCCCGTCCCCGACTTACGAGCAAGTCTACACCGACACGACAGGCTATGCCGAGTCGGTCCGTGTAATCTATAACCCTGACGCCTTATCTTTGAACGAGCTCATTAAGGATTTCTTCTGCGCTATTGATCCTTTGAGCCTTAACAAGCAGGGTGAGGATGAGGGAACTCGTTATCGCACAGGGGTTTATTATTCTGATCCCGCTGACTTGGATATCGCCCGCAAGGTTTTCGACGAGATCCAAGCTGGTCTAGCTGCCCCCTTGGCCGTGGAACTGGAGCCCCTCCGGAATTTCTATCCTGCCGAAGGCCGTCATCAGGACTATCTGGTCAAGAATCCTGATGGTTATTGCCACCTGCCTCTAAAGATATTCCGTTATCCGAGGCTGGCCAGTGACCTTGGCCATCTTCTAGGGGACGAGCCTGACTTCATTGCCAGGCTTTCCAACGCCGCCGCACTCATCAAGGAAAGAATGGGCTTTTTCTGGACCGGGTTCTATATTGTCGGAGATGTGGATCCATCAGGAGCCTCCCACGGTCACGGCGCTCCATCAGAGAATGGGAAAGAACTGATTCTTGGCCCGTTCCAAGGATCATTCGCTTGTATGCGGATTGGTTATGGATCTGGTGTCTGCGGCACGGCATGGAAGGAGAGACGTACCGTGGTAGTCCCTGATGTAGAGGAGTTTCCCGGCCATATAGCCTGCTCCTCCTTGTCCAAATCGGAAATAGTCGTCCCTATATTCAAAGAAAACGAAATCGTCGCCGTCCTTGACATAGACAGCGACGAGCTCGCCACTTTCGACTCTGTTGACGCCTTCTGGCTCGAACGCCTCGTGAGAGTCCTTTAATCTATCTTGAATGCCGCGATCTCCTTGTTGAGGGTCTCGAGGATCGAAATCTTGGTCTGGTAGAGATCCTCGGAGATGTCGACTTTGTAGTAGTGAGGGTTGATGAGACGTCTCTCGGATGGGCTGAAATGGTTGAGAGTGTCTTTGTAGAAGGCTCTTTTCTCCGCCAGTGTGTGTCTCACGGCACAGTCTTCACCATTCTTTATTATCTGCAACTGGAGGGTGCGCCATGTATATGAGCCGGCCTTGAAAGTCTTGTGCTTGAAGCGGTCGTCCTCGGCAAAAATCGTGAATTCCTCTCCGGCCTCGATTTTCTTTGCGATAGAGTCGCCTCTGAGGCAGGTCACGTCAGCCTCGTTGAGCTCCCCGTGGTCGGGATCCGGCTGGATGATCCTGTAGGTGATCTGAAAACCTGGATTGATAAGCTTGATTGTGTCCTCGGAACGCTTCAGGACGGGTTCTCCACCAATCTGGACCAATTTGTAAACATTGCCGAAGCAAGGAGCGGCCTTGCTCGTGGCGATAGCGTCACCGACACCATAGGCGTCGATACGTGCCCCTTGGCGCTCAAGGTCTGTGATAAGGTATTCATCCAATGAGTTTGTGGCGAATATCTTGCACTTTTTCATTCCGTGGGCGTCCAGGACTTTCCGGACTTTCTGGGAAAGATAAGCGAGGTCACCGCTGTCAAGCCGGATACCGTAGCCGGGAGCGTAATTATCATCGATTCCACACTCCCTGAAAGAACGTATGGCGTTGAGGACTCCGCATTTGAGCGTGTCGTACGTGTCGATAAGGAGAATCAGGTTCTCTCCTTTATGAGTATTGCAATAATCCACGAAAGCCTTGTGCTCGCCCTCCACACTGCTGCCATAGGATGTCACGAAACTGTGGGCCATGGTTCCGGTTGAGGCCACATCATTCATCACTCCGGTCAAGATGTTAGAGGTGCTCGCGCATCCGGCAATGATAGCTGCTTTCGCTCCGAAAGTCGCCGCCCAAGGACCGTGAGCCCTGCGTGAACCGAACTCGCTGACCGGTCGGTCAGTTGCCCTGCAGACCCTGGAAGCTTTCGTCGCGACAGCCATCTGGTGGTTCATTATGCAAAGTATCGGGGTCTCGAGCACCTGGGCTTCGATAAGCGGAGCCTCGACTGTGATTACCGGCTGGTTGGGGAATACTATCTCACCTTCTCTCATGGCCCAGACGTTACCTGTGAACTTCATGGTTGACAGGTATTTCCGGAATTCGGCATAATCATCCCCGGGAAGGAATTTCTCAAAGAATGATGGTTCGGCCTTACCTAGGTTGAGGACACATTCGATGACCTCCTCGGTGCCGCTGCACACAGCCCAGTTGTTGTTCTCCGGGGCTTTCCTGTAAAACATGTTGAAAACGGCAGTGACATCCTTGCGTCCTGTGTCATAGAAGGACTTTCCCATGGTGTACTGGTACTTGTCCGAGCAATAGGAATTGTTTAGCATTATTGTTGGTTATTGATAATCGTTTCGTATAGCCTTTTCGCGATTGTGTCGTCCCCGGAGGCCACTATCCTCACGTCCGGGAGGGACGGTCCTCCGTCCTCTCTGATCAGGCCATCTTCCGTCATGACATGGACCAGGTGCCTGGCGACAGCCGGGGCGGGATCAATGACCTGCACATCCGGCCCGGCAATCCTTTGTATAACATCTCGCAGGAAGGGGTAATGGGTGCATCCCAGGACTATTCTGTCGGCCCCGTCGTCCAGGAGTGGCTGGAGGCTTTGACGTACGGTTTCTTCGGCTTCCGGACCATCGAGTATTCCTCTCTCGACTAGTTCGACAAAGCCCTTCCCGACTCTCTCCGAGATCTTTACGTCATCTTCGTATAACCCCCTGGTCTTGAGGTATTTGGAAGCTTTGAGTGTGCCAGCGGTGGCCAGTACACCTATCACCCCGGTCTCAGAACTCAAGGCGGCAGGTTTCACGGCGGGTTCCATGCCGATGAACTTGATGGCATATTCATTTCTCAACACGGCTATAGCGGCGGCTGTGGCGGTGTTGCAGGCTACGACTATAATGTCTGCCCCCTCGCTCAGAAGATAGTCGGTGATCGCCCTTCCTCTATCCTGGATGAATTGTGGAGTCTTTTCCCCGTAAGGGCAGAAGGCGTTGTCGGCGAAGAACAAATACTTTTCCCGAGGGAGGACTTTTAAAATCTCCCTCAAGACGGAAAGACCGCCGGAACCGGAGTCGAAAATACCGATCATATCACAAAGATACTCATAATCCCGGATAAATATGTTAAATTTGCATAGTGTTTGCTCATTTGCGAGCCATAACTATAGATGGAGATAGAAAGTATGAGAAGAGTTTTCCGTTATTTCGCGATATCATTGCTCGCTTTTGCCTCGTTGATGGCCTGCGGACCAAAGGATGATCCGATCACAAATAATACCACCCCTAACAATAACGGGCAGGATCCTGTGACGCCTGTCTCGACCAAGCCTTCAAAGCAGATCCAGCAGGCTGACCAGTTCGCTATTGACGCTCTGGCCACTTATTACCTTTGGAGCAAGGAGGTTTACAACGACCTTGGGAAACTTGATCCTAATTCTTGCACCGATCCCATAACGGTTGTACATGATATCCGTTACCATGCCAACAATAAGGAGGTCGATCACTGGACACAGCTTACTGATGACTTGAAATCGATGACCAACTCCGTGGAGGGGCTTGGCTTGACATATGGTTATGACCTCCAGGCGGGCCGGATCTCGAATAAGGAGGGGGTGTACTTCTTGATTGTCACCTATGTCACAAAGAATAGTCCCGCCGAAAAGGCCGGATTGAAAAGAGGTGACATCATAATGAAGATTGATGGCAAGGAAATCACATCCGCTAATATTTATGACGCTTTCAATACCGCTAATGTGACCCTTGGCGTTTCCCATCTCACCGCTGATGGATACTTGGGTGATGTGGAGTATGATGTTTCCATGGCTGCCGCGGACATGTGGGAGGATCCTATCCTTGTCGACACGACCTATACGATAGGAGAGAAGACCGTGGGCTACCTTGTCTATAACTCTTTTGATGTCAAATCTATGGAGACCCTTCCTGTGGTGTTCCGGAAGTTCAAGGAAAAGGGTGTTGAGGAGCTCATCCTGGATCTCAGATATAATGGTGGCGGTTTTGTGAAGACAGAGTGCGAGCTTGCCTCTCTGATAGCTCCATACGCGAGTGTGGTCGCCGGGGATGTCTTCCAGACCGAGGTATTCAATCAAACCCTTACCACCGCATGGGCTGATGAGGACTTCAACACATATTTCTCGACCAAATTCGAATATAAGACCGAAGACTATAACATTAGCGAGGACATCTCGGACGCCAACTTGGATCTCAAGAAAATGTATGTTATAGTGACCAATGGTTCCGCGTCGGCTTCTGAGGGACTTATTGTCGGCTTGACTCCGTATGTGGATATCAAATTGATCGGTCAACAGACCTATGGGAAGTATTGTGCCGGTTACATGATGTCCCCGGACAATCTTTATCCGGCCAGCATGAATGTCGATCACTCGAAAATCAATAATTGGGGTATCTATGTGATGGTCAGCACGTTCGCAGATAAGAACGGGCATAATCAGGCTATGCCTGACGGCATTCCTGTCGACATTGAGGTTGATGATGAGGTATTTGACGGATGCCAGTTCGGTGATGAGAATGAGACAATGCTGAAAGCTGCCCTGAAGGCGGCCGGCAAGGTTTATACGAAGGCTCCTGAGCGTTCCTTCAATTCTCTGCCCACCGAGATGCTTGATCATGGTGCTCCTAGAGGAATACTTATCAATAACCAGAGAACTCTGCCCGATCTTTCTAATCTGCCGACTAGATAATGACCACTAAAGAACAGATTGAAGCCCTGCGGGAGCGCCTTGGAACTCTTGAGGCGTGCCTGGATATTCCTGGAAAGAAGAGTCAGGTGGAATCCCTTCAGAAGAAGACGGAATCACCTGATTTCTGGAACGATCCCAAGGCGGCGGAGGCTTTCATGAAGAATCTTAATGGGATAAAGTCTTGGGTCAACTCTTACGATAAAGCCTTTTCTGAGACCGAGGACCTCGAGGTGTTGTACGAGTTTGCCAAAGAGAGTTTGGACAATAACGCTGACGAGACTGGCATAACCCCTGAGTCAGAGGAGCTTGATGCTGCTTATGATTTGGCTTTGAGGGATATCGAGGCCATCGAGATGAGGAATATGCTCGGCTCTGAAGGTGACAATCTAGGTGCTGTCTTGACAATCAATTCCGGCGCTGGCGGAACTGAGGCCAATGATTGGAGCGCTATGCTGATGAGAATGTACCTCCGTTGGGGCGAACGTAACGGTTACAAGACAGCCGTCACGGACATCCAGGATGGGGATGAGGCCGGTGTCAAATCAGTCACTATCGAGTTTGACGGCGATTATGCTTACGGATACCTCAAGGCCGAGAATGGAGTCCACCGGCTTGTCAGGATTTCCCCTTTCAACGCGCAAGGAAAGCGTCAGACCACGTTCTCCTCTGTATTCGTGTATCCTCTTGTGGATGATACCATTGAGGTGAATGTGGATCCTTCAAGATTGTCCTGGGACACTTTCCGGGCTGGAGGACACGGCGGTCAGAATGTCAACAAAGTTGAGTCCGGGGTGCGCCTCCGCTATCTTTATCAAGACCCTGACACCGGTAAAGAAGAGGAGATTCTCATAGAGAACACCGAGACCCGCGACCAACCGAAGAACAGGGCGAAGGCCCTGCTGCTTCTCCGCTCCAGGCTCTACGACATAGCGATGAAAAAGCGTCAGGAGGAGAAGGACAAGATCGAGGGACAGAAGAAGAGGATCGAGTGGGGTTCCCAGATCCGGTCTTATGTGCTCCATCCCTACAAGATGGTCAATGACCTTAGGACGGGCTACAAGACCGCGGACACCCAGGGTGTCCTGGACGGCGACCTGAATGAGTTCATGCGCCGCTACCTTATGCAGGAAGGCTCCGGCGGGCCCTCCGCTCCGATTGAAGACATCGACTGACTTTGACGCGCTTTAAAGAATAATAACTATATTTATAGTATAAGCGGTACTACAATGAAAAAGTACTTCATCTCCCTTGTGAGCCTCGTCGCTATATGCGCTTGTGGCCCAGCCAATCAAACGCCCGTTACCTCCCGGATGGACGAAGAAGTCAACGTCGGATATGGGACCATGTCACGCAAGAGCGTTGGTTATGCCATCGATAAGGTCCAGGTCGACGAAAAGGTTATTTCGTCCTACACTAACATCGCGGATTATTTGAGAGGCCGCGTTGCCGGACTGGAAGTCAATCCAAACGGTACGATTCAGATCCGGGGCAAGAATTCCCTCAATTCTCCCACTGAAGCCCTCGTCCTCGTGGACAACACTCCCTGCTCGGACATCAACACCATCAACCCAATGGACATTCAATCCGTAGAAGTCCTCAAGGACGGAAGTGCCTCCATCTATGGGTCGCAAGGCGCCAATGGGGTCGTATTGATAACGACCAAGGGGAGCTTCGAGAAGAAACAGGCGGCAAAGGAAGCACTCGCCGCGGAGCGGAAAGCCTTGAAAGAAGCCCAAAAGGCCAAGAGGGAAGCAAAGAAAGCCACCCGGAAACAAAACCAATAGATGTAATTGTTATTATTGGATTAATAAGTTTATTATAATGTGTTCAAAGTTTAAATACGCTCCGATGTTCCAGTTGGGACCGGACACGACAGAGTATTACAAGATTCCAGGGTCGGAGAAACTTGTCAAGACCACCAAATTGGCTGATGGTAAGGTTATTCTCGAGGTTTCTCCCGAGGCGCTTACGCTTGTCGCCCAGCAGAGTTTCCACGATTGCCAGTTCATGCTTCGAAGGGCGCATAACGAGCAGGTCGCCGCGATACTGAACGATCCGGAAGCCTCCGAGAATGACAAGTATGTCGCTCTTCAGTTCCTTCGCAACGCCGAGACTTCCGTGAAGGGAGTTCTTCCGTTCTGCCAAGACACTGGTACAGCGATTATCCATGGCGAGAAGGGCCAGGGTGTCTGGACGGATTTCGAGGACGAGGAGGCTTTGAGCCTTGGTGTATTTAACACCTACACGCAGGAGAACCTCCGTTACAGCCAGAACGCCCCTCTGAACATGTACGACGAGGTCAATACCAAGTGCAACCTGCCCGCACAGATCGACATCGAGGCTGTGAGAGGCTCCGAGTACCGTTTCATCATGGTCGCCAAGGGTGGCGGATCGGCCAACAAGACATATTTCTATCCGATGACGAAGGCCACTATCCAGAACGAAGGGACTCTCCTGCCGTTCCTTGTCGAGAAGATGCGCTCCCTCGGCACCGCTGCCTGCCCTCCGTATCATATCGCTTTCGTGATCGGTGGTACTTCAGCCGAGAAGAACCTGCTGACAGTCAAGCTCGCCAGCATCAAGTTCTATGACAATCTGCCCACGACAGGTGACGAGACCGGCCGGGCTTTCCGTGACATCGACCTTGAGGAAAAACTCCTTGTTGAGGCTCAGAAAATCGGTCTCGGAGCGCAGTTCGGCGGCAAGTATCTGGCACACGATATTCGTGTTATCCGTCTTCCCCGTCACGGAGCCAGCTGTCCGATCGGCATGGGAGTCAGCTGCTCGGCGGATCGTAATATCAAGAGCAAGATCAATTCCGACGGAGTTTGGATCGAGAAGATGGATTCCAATCCCTCAGAGCTTATTCCTGAAGAGTACCGTCGTCCCGGAGAGGGCCCCAAGGGTATTGTCATAGACCTGGACAAGGGTATCGATTCCGTAAGGGCCGAGCTCACCAAGTATCCGGTAGGTACCAGAGTCAACCTTAACGGCACCATCATAGTCGCGCGTGATATCGCTCACGCCAAGTTGAAGGCTCGTCTGGATGCGGGGGAAGAGATGCCCGCCTATTTCAAGGACCATCCCATCCTCTACGCCGGTCCGGCCAAGACTCCCGAAGGCTATCCTTGCGGCAGTATGGGCCCCACTACGGCCAACCGTATGGATCCTTATGTGGATGAGTTCCAGGATCATGGCGCGTCCCTTGTCATGATAGCGAAGGGCAATCGCTCCAAGGTCGTCACAGACGCCTGCCTGAAGCATGGAGGATTCTATCTCGGCACTATAGGCGGCGTGGCCGCTGTCCTGTCGCAGAGCAGTATCCGCTCAATCGAGTGCGTTGAATATCCGGAACTCGGAATGGAAGCTATCTGGAAAATCCGTGTCGAAGACTTCCCGGCCTTTATCCTCGTCGACGACAAAGGCAACGACTTCTTCAAGAAGCTGGGACTGTAGCGACTCCCTGAACTATTCGCAAATGTAGCCAGGAGAGATCCTGGCTACATTTTTTGTTTCTTCGGATGCTTGCCCTGGCATGTGTCAGTGGCTTAATTCGTTACCGTAACTCTACAAGTAGCCGACTTTCCAGACCCGTCACGGGCTTTGGCGGTAAGTGTAACGGTTCCAATCTTCTTCCCTTTGATATACGGAGGGTTAGAAGAACTGGATGTGCTGTTCTGCACGATTTCGACTGTAGAAGGATCTGATGACGTCCAATCCAAATATTGGATGGTGGCATCACTGGGGTATATTGTATAAGTATCTATACCCAACGTTTGATTTAATCTAATAGTGAAAGTAGAAGGATTAATCACTATACTAGTAATAGGCGTGAAATGTCTGACAATAACTTTGCGTGTCGCATAATAGCCTCCGTCTACTGTAGTTACCGTAATGGTCGCCTCGCCTGCTTTCAATCCTTTTATTTTACCGTTACTGTCAACACTTGCTATGCTGGGGGCACTTGACGACCAATTCACTGCCTTATTAGTGGCATTTGAAGGAGTGATCGTGTAAGACATGGTTGTCGTCTGGCTTGGACCACCATCATATATTCCCAAAGGTATTGTTGACCCAAAGGATATTCCTGTGACTGCTACTGGCGCGGCAGATACTCTGACTGTTGTTGTGGCTGTTGCTCCAGTCACGGGAGCGGTGCAAGTGATTGTCGCGGTACCTGTACTTAAACCGGAGACCGAGAGGTTGCCGGAACTCAGTTTTGTGATTTTCGCGACACTAGTATTCGAACAGCTCCACGAAAGCTCCATCACATCACCGTTAGCAGGGGTGATGGTCGGGGTGATCACCTTGGTGCTCCCCTTTGTGACAGTAATACTTGACGGTAAACTAATAGACTTGATATAAGGAGGATTCAGGATGGCTATCTGTTGCGATTTGGTCGCGGAGCCGCTCTTGGCCTTCGCTGTCAAGATCACAGGGTTACTGGCGGTGGTCGCCGCAAGTCCCTCTATCACGCAAGTTGTGGCAGTGTAAGACTTGATCCTTGCGCAGGAAGTAGAGCTGAGTGACCATACAACCTCGTTGACAAGCGGAGTCCATCTGTTATCTACGGACAAAGTGGCTGTGACAGTGAAGGTTCCGTTGACCCTTGTCTGGAAACTACCGGTTCCGCCAGTGCTTTTGAGGGTGATACTGTTGGCGATTCCCTCATAGATTATGAAAGTGATGGACTTGCTGACCCCGCTGCCGTCTTTGGCCGTGGCTTTGATTGTGGTTGTGCCGGGACTTTTATAAGTCGCCTTTCCGTTCTGGTCAATAGTCGCGACGGAGGTGTTGCTGCTAGACCATGTGACTTCCTTGTTTTGGGCATCGGAAGGAGACACGACAGCTTTAAACTGATATGAATTGGATGATGATCCTCCGTACCAGGTGACTCTCGGAAGAGTCAATTCTGTCCCGCTTGAGTTTGTGATTTTTATGCTCTCCACGTAACGCACCACAGTCACAGTGCAGGTGGCCGTCTTGCCGTTGTGGGTCTTTGCGGTTATGGTCGCTGAACCTGGAGCCACGCCTGTCACTTTACCTGCCTTATCGACCGTGGCGACCGAGGTCTTGGAAGAAGACCATGTCACCTCGTGGTTGGTGGCATCAGAAGGTTTCACGGTCGCGGCAAGCTGCTCTGACTTGCCAACGTTTAGTTTTAAGGTTGTCTTGTTGAGAGTCACCCCTGTCGCTGGGACCGCTTTGTCAGTCACGGTCACGGTGCAAGTGGCGGTCTTGCCGCCGTCCTCGGTCGTTGCGGTGACCTTGGCTGTGCCGGTCTTCACGGCGGTAACCTCACCATTCTGGTCAACCTTGACAATCGACTCGTCTGAGGAGCTCCAAACGACTTTCTTGTTTGCCGCATCCTCAGGAGATACAGTGGCGACAAGGATCGCGCTACCTTCTATTGTGAGAGTAAGTGATGTTCTGTTAACCGTTACTCCGGAGACGGGTGTCGGCTTCTTAGTGACGGTCACCTCGCAGGTGGCTGTCTTCCCGCCATCTGTCGTCTTCACGGTGATGGTGGCCGTGCCGGGCTTCACGCCGGTCACGTTGCCCTTGGTGTCAATTGTGGCGACGCCAGTGTCGGATGACGACCATGTCACCCTCTTGTCAGAGGCGTTCTTGGGAGTGAAGGACACATAAAGAAGAGCCTTCTCGCCCTCGATGACTGAGACCTGATCCTTTGTGAATGCTATATCCTCGACAGGAACGACCTTGGGATTGACAGTCACCTCGCAGGTGGCGGTCTTTCCACCGTCAGCGGTAGTTATAGTTATGGTCGCCGTTCCAGGACCCACAGCCGTGATGTTTCCGTTCTCGTCAACAGTGGCTACAGCCTCGTCGGAGGAGGAGAACGTGACGTCCTTTACGGTGGCGTCATCTGGAGTGATCTTAACGACAATCGACGCATTCTCGCCTTCGGCAACCTCGATCGCCTCAATCTCGACAGAAACGTCCTCGACGGGTACGGGCTTGGGATTGATCGTCACGTTGCAGGTCACAGTCTTTCCGCCGTCAGCGGTGGTGGCTATGATCGTAGCTGTTCCAGGTGCCACAGCGGTGACGACTCCGTCAGCCACTGTGACGACCTCCGGATTGGAGGATGTCCAGTTGACCTTCTTATCTGTCGCGTCAGCGGGTTCAACCGTCACCTTTATCGTTCCGGTCTCACCTTCAGTCAGTTCCAGAGCCTCAATATCAAACTTGACGCCTGTCACAGCGACCTTCTTGGCCTCTACGGTGACCGAGCAGGTGGCGGTCTTGCCACCGTCAGATGTCGTCACGGTGATGGTGGCCGTTCCGGCTTTCACAGCGGTGACCTGCCCGCCGTTTACTGTGGCGACTCCGGTGTTGGAAGATGACCAGCTGACACCCGTGTTGGTGGCGTTTGAAGGGGCCACCGAGGCGGTGAGGGTCTCACTCCCACCCTCAGTGAGGGTCATGGAACTCTTGTTGAGGCTTACTCCCGTGACGGCGACAGTCGTCGGAGTGGGAGGAGTCGGATTGTCGGGCTCGTCAGGGCCGCAACCGACAAAGAATGTGGCCATAGCCACCAAAGCGATGGCCATGAGGGTCTTAGTAATAGGCGTTTTCATGGTTTTATGTATTAAAGTGATTGTCTTGAATAGTCTTTCCCCTCTTACATCGAAAGCGAATATAATAAAAAAAACAAAAAACTCTCTGCCATCTTGTTTTTTTGTGTATTGAAAATTACAAGGCCGGCCCCATTTCGGGCCGGCCTTGTAATGTGAAAAACCAGTGATGACTGATCCTGTATGGTTACTTGATGTTGATTGTATACGTGCTCATGGCAGGATTGGTCCCGTGGTTGTCATTATATTTCGGATAGAACTTGAAGGTACCTGCTTTTTTGGGAACGATCTCTATCTCAAGATATCTGCCGCTTATCTTGTAGATATTCACCTCGGCTTTGCCGCTTCCTTCGGTAATTTGATAACCGGCATTTGTCTTATCACCGTCGAAGGCCTCTGTGTAATCCAGGGTACCCCTGCTATTGTGCCAGTAGAACAAATAAACATTCTTACCCACCGTGGTATCGTATGTTAATTTGCCATTATAGGATGTGGCTGAACTTGACAAGGACAAGAAATGAATATTGTACACGGTAAATGACCGGCTTTCTGACCATGACATGGACTGGGAAGAGTACTTGACTGTCACTGTCACCTTTCCGGGAGCATTAGATAGCGCCCAAGTATACTTGCCACTACTTTCTACCCCAACGTTAGTGCAAAAACTGTTCGAGGCTGTGATCGTATATCCTTTGGCTTTCACGGGTTTTTTGTCTGTGGTATTATATAGCCAAACGTAAATCTCGTCTGCATATTTACTCTGGTATGACATGACTTTAGTCGGGCACAAGATAATCTCATTGTTAGTGAAAGTGTAGAAAGAGGAAGAGTTGTCGGAATAACCATACCGTAACTCATAAGAAGCTCTTGTCGAGGTGACTTTGAATTTGCGAGTCATCCCACCGTAGGATAAAGTGATATTGGCGGTGCCATTTGTCTTGGGGAAGACTCTCCATCCATAGCGTTTGCTCACAGACGAACTGGAGACATAAGTACGCTCAACATCAACACAGGAATTGGAAGATGAGCAAGTCATAGAAGATGTTGTGCTGGCGTATTGTTTATTCAGCTTATCATAAACGGCGAAATCATAGTAGTTTTCCTCTTCTATCCTAACAGTATACGACAGTGAGGAGTTCTCTGTAATCTCTTTGTTTGTCGCGAGACTATAAACGGTGTATCTGGTGGATACGGTGATGGAGCAGGTGGCTGTCTTGCCGTTGTGGGTCTTGACGGTGATGGTCGCCGTGCCGGGTGCCACGGCCGTCACCTTACCGCTCTTGTCAACAGTGGCCACTGATGTGGAGGAAGAACTCCAAGTCACTTCGTGGTTGGTGGCGTTGGTAGGCGAAACGGTAGCGATGAGCTGCGATGTCTGACCATCCATCAATGACAATGATTTCTTATCAAGTGTCACTCCGGTGGCGGATACCGGCTTGTCAGTGACGGTCACGTCACAGGTGGCCGTCTTGCCGCCGTCCGCGGTCGTCACCGTGATCTTGGCGGTGCCGGGCTTCACTCCGGTCACCTCCCCGTTCTGGTCGACCTTGGCGACAGCCTCGTCGGAGGAGCTCCAGGTGACCTTCTTGTTGGTGGCGTCCTCGGGGGACACGGTGGCCACAAGGTCAGCGGCACCATCCACTATGAGGGTGATGGCCGTCCTGTTGATCGTAACGGCTGAGACCGGGGTAGGCTTCTTCGTGACGTTTACAACGCAGGTCGCGGTCTTCCCTCCATCAGTGGTCTTCACGGTTATGGTGGCCGTTCCGGGCTTCACGCCGGTCACGTTGCCCTTGGTGTCAATTGTGGCGACGCCCGTATCGGATGACGACCAGGTCACCCTCTTGTCAGAGGCGTTCTTGGGGGTGAAGGACACGTAGAGCAGGACCTTCTCACCCTCGATAACAGACACCTGATCCTTTGTGAATGCTATACCCTCGACAGGGACGACCTTGGGATTGACAGTCACCTCGCAGGTGGCGGTCTTTCCACCGTCAGCGGTGGTTATAGTTATGGTCGCCGTTCCAGGACCCACAGCCGTAATGTTGCCTTCCTCGTCAACAGTGGCTACAGCCTCGTCGGAGGAGGAGAAAGTGACGTCCTTGACGGTGGCGTCATCAGGGGTGATAGTGACGACAATCTTAGTGGTTTCGCCTTCGGCAATCTCTACCGCCTCGACTTCGACAGACACACCCTCGACGGGGATTGGCTTGGGATTGATCGTCACGTTACAGGTCACGGTCTTTCCCCCGTCGGATGTGGTGGCTATAATCGTAGCGGTTCCGGGTGCAACAGCGGTGACGACTCCGTCAGCAACTGTGACGACCTCCGGATTGGAGGATGTCCAGTTGACCTTCTGATCTGTGGCGTCAGCCGGCTCGACCGTAACCTTTATCGTTCCGGTCTCACCTTCAATCAGTTCCAGAGCCTCAATATCAAACTTGACACCTGTCACAGCGACCTTCTTGGCCTCTACGGTGACCGAGCAGGTGGCGGTCTTGCCGCCGTCGGATGTCGTCACGGTGATGGTGGCCGTTCCAGCCTTGACAGCGGTAACCTGGCCGCCGTTGACTGTGGCGACTCCGGTGTTGGAAGATGACCAACTGACTCCAGTGTTAGTGGCGTTGGAAGGAGCCACCGTGGCGGTGAGGGTCTCGCTCCCGCCCTCAGTGAGGGTCATGGAACTCTTGTTGAGACTTACTCCCGTGACGGCGACAGTCGTCGGGGTAGGGGGAGTCTGGTTGTTTGGGCTGTCTGGCTCATCAGGGCCGCAACCGGCAAAGAACGTGGCCATGGCCGTCAGAGCGATGGCCATGAGGGTCTTAGTGATAGGCGTTTTCATGGTTTTATGTATTAAAGCGATTGTCTTGAATAGTCTTTCCCCTCTTCTCTTCGAAAACAAATATAATAAAAATGTAGAAAACTAGTTTATAAAAGAAGCATTTGCTATTTCTTGACAAACAAGACCGCATCCGCATGAAGGTCAGGCTCTTCAGAAATAAAGCGGATCTGCCCCCCAATTCCTTTGCTCAAGGTGTGTGTACCAAGGCTCACCCATTCTCCTCGTGTCTGGCCTTCGACGATGAGACTGGCTCTGTCACAAGAAACAGTCTTGACATCGTCCCCGATTGTGATTTCGAATACGGTTTCCTTGCAGCCGTTCCCTTGCTGGAAAGCATAGACTTCGTACTCACCAACGAGATTGGCGGGTATGTTGTATCTCAAGTGGTTATCAATAGGGTTGCCATTGTATTTGAGATAAGTCCTTCCATAAGAGCCATTTCCCGGGACGACATCCCAACCATCTTTTCCCACGATAAAATCAGAATCCTCATCGATAAGTGTCTCTGGCTCTTTACCGTCAAGGAAAGGATCCTCTTTCAGGATGCGCTGGATCTCACTTACATCGATTGTCTGAACGGCGCCTTTCCCGGCCATGGCGGCCGCGAGACCAGCCACTTGCCCCATGCCCATAAACACGGGTTCCATTCTTATGGAACCGTAGGCTATGTGGGATGCGGATAGGCACACAGGAACAAGCAGATTGACACATTCTTCCCTTTTCGGGGTCAGGCTACGGTACGAGACAGGGTAGGGGTTGCTTACACCTTTCTGGACATCTCCTTCGTTTTTGACCATAAGTTTGCCTTCCCTCTCGACAACAATCCGTTGGCAGTTATGGGAGTCCATCCCGTATGCGGCGTAGCCGATGCCGTCGGTGATAGTGGTTTTCCCCTCGCAATCGGCTTGGGTTGCGACATATTCCCCGACAAGCCTTCTGGCCTCACGGACATATATCTGCGGGGTCCAGTGGCCGTTGTTCACATATTCATCTTTCGGAAGTGGCCACATGAGGCTCAAAGAGCCATTGCTCGAGCTTGCCGTAATGAGTGCCCAGCTTGCGATAGAATTGTCTGGCAAGTCCGATAACGGCCTGCTTGTTCCCGATGTCGGTCTGCCCCAGTCCTCCGGTAGTCATGCCACCGATAGTCTTGTCCGGACATATAATCACAACCTTGCGGCCTTCGTGAGCGGCCGAATTTGCCGCGGTCACACCACCATAGATGCAGACATCAGTGCCCCTCCCGCAAGACAGCAGGGACAAAGAAATAGTCAGCAGGAGAAATAAGTTGGTCCTCATGATCGGAAGTTCATGACACTCAAAACTTTCATGGACTCATCCGCGGCGGTGAGGTAGGTGATGGAATAGTCCTTGCCGCCTTTAGGAACGTCCAGGACGATATGTCCTCCGTCGAAAGAGTCCTTGTGGATGATGTCCAGCCATTCCTTGCCGGCATCCTCCTCACGTCTTTCTTTCGGGAATACTCCAGGGCAGACGATTCTGTCTCCCGGGTAGATGGTCTTGTCGGCAATCCTTTCCATCACCGGGGCCACGTTGTGGAGCTGATCCCATACGCAGCTGACGTAGACCCTCGCCTGGAGCGTCTCCAGCAGCTTCCGGGTCATGGAATAGTGACCATGGTGGTTGATCTTCGCCACGTTCACTTTCTCGCACACTTCAGCGATATCATCCTCTATCTCATGGACCGTCCCATCCGGCAACTTCCAGCTGTCAGAGAAGTCTCCGGCTGTGTAGAACTTAAATGGACCATAGGAGAAAATCATCCCCATACTCATCCCGTTCTCATTGAGATACAAAGGGTTATCTTTCTTCCGTTCGGTGTAGAGGTCTATGATTTTCCCGTCCTTGCCAGCGATCCTTCCATTCGCGCAAATATTCCTGACAGAGAAGCCAGGATACTTTTCCGGCGATCGCAGCATCTTGATTTGGTCGATTGCTCCAACCTTGAACTTCTCAATCTGAAGCCCTCTGTTTTTGGACATATAATCATAAAAGAGCTTCATGTGTCCGACGCAGTCAGCGGACTTATCAATCAGTGGAATCGGGTCATCATATCCCGGCCAGCAACGGTCAAACGCTTTGCCGAATGAAAGCCACTCCGCCGCTTGGGAGAACCCGCTGAGAGGATAATCTTTACCATCCCTTTTCACAACTCCCGCATTGAATGAGGTGGAACCCCCGTGGTCGTTATGATAATGGGAAAGCATCATATAGTCAACCTTATTACCCTTAGGATTGACTCTTTGGACATATCTCGCTATCCATTCCCCGGAATGCCTGTCAGGGGAGGGAAGCACCGGCACAGCCAACTTGCCGCGTCCGATAGCGTTGTGGTCTCCGCAGTCGAGCAGCATGGTTGTCCCGTCCGGGAAAATAATAAACATGGATTCTCCGACTCCGGTGTAGATGAAATGCACCTGGAAATGGCCTTTCTTCCAGCCTTTCCATGCCTTGCCAGCTTCGGGAACCTTGGCTCCCAAGGCGAAAGCCTCTTCCCAGTCCAGCATCAGCGCCGCTGTCGCCAGCGCAGAGCTTTTTATGAAATCCCGTCTGTCCATAATGAATAATTCTTGACAAGTCAAGATAGTCATTTCTCGTGAAAGAAACAAGTTTGGCGGAGACGAATCACTTTTGACAGTCAATTACTTATGCGAAATCCCCCGGCGTTCCTCGACCGGGGGATTTCATGCAACTTATTGATAATCTTTTATGCGTCAGCCAGAATAGAGGCAATGTCTTCATCTGAAAAGCCTTTATCCTTCAGAGCCTTTGTGACAAGTCTTATTGCTTCCGCTCTACCTTCCGCCCTGCCTTCCGCCCTGCCTTCTTCACGTCCATAGGCAATCTGGTTGCGTATGTCTCTCTCTGTAGTCATATCATATTCATATTTGATTTTCTCTTCGGGTGTGAATTTAGCTATTTCAGCGGAATTAAACAATAGTTCGAAGATCTCGGCTTGCATCTGCGGCGGTCGGGATTTCATCGCAGTCATATTGTGGAGAGCATAACAGAGTTTCTCAAGATTGGTTGAATCGTTGGCTATTGATTTGACCTTTGGCAACTCCAGAAAGGTGTAGCTGATCCTGTCTGTCATTAGCTCTCCAGTCTCGAGGTCCGTGAGGCCATACCTGAAGACAAATCTATTGTCTTCCTCAGCGTGAAGCTCGAAATCCATTAGAGCGATGAAATACACAGGCTTGAACTCATATGTGTCTTCACCTCGAAGGATCTGTTTTTGGATGGCAAAGGAAGAGTAAAAGAGAACTCTCTCCTTGAACCATGATTGACGGGCGAGTTGAACTTCCACGATGAACCTTGAATTGTCGGATGACACACACTCAATGTCGAAGATCACTCCGTGGTTATCTGGGAAGGGGTTTGGATGCTCTTTGTTGCCATAGGTGATATCCTGGATATCTACATAGGGCAGTATCTCCCTTAAGGTAAGGATCATTAGTCTCTTACCGGATTCCGTCCCAAAAGACCGCTTGAACCAATAGTCCAGGAGGATATTGGCATAACGAGCCGCAGCCCCTCTCGAGGCTACGGCTCCAGTTTTTTGATCGTTTCCCATAATCTTATCATTAGGTTACTGCTGCGAAGATACCCCGACGAAACGTAAAAAACGATAAGAAACAGAAAATGATTATACAGGAACAGAAAATCTTTTTTTAATAACGAAAACAACCGGTACCGAATAAGGTGCCGGTCGTTTATTCATTATATTGATTTATAAGTATTTCTGCGACAGGGTTAACTCCGGGGGATGACGAGCACTCCGTCGGCGTGGATGTCCGGATCGTCAGACAGGAAGCGGATCTTTCCTCCGAGGCCCTTTTTAAGGCTGACGCTTCCGAGGTTGACCCATTCACCCCTTGTCTGACCCTCCACGAGCAGGCTTGCCCTGTCGAAAGGAACTGCCTTGACATCCTCTCCGACCGTGATTTCAAAGACGGTGTTCTTGCAGCCGTCACCTTGCTGGAAGGCGTAGAACTCGTATTCTCCTTCAAGGTCCGAAGGAATGGTATATTCAAGATGATTGTCCACAGGCTCACCTTCGAACTTGAGATAGCTTTTCCCATAAGATCCGCTCCCCCAGACGACTTTCCAGTTGTCCTTCCCGACTATGTATTCAGAATCCTCGTCAATGAGAATCTCCGGTTCGCTGCCGTCGAGGTAGGGATCCTCCTTGAGAATCCGCTGGATCCTGCTGACATCAACAGTCTGGACATCACCCTTCCCGGCGAAAGCCGCCGCGAGTCCAGCCGCCTGACCCATGCCCATGAAAACAGGTTCCATCCTGATGGATCCATAAGCGATGTGTGACGCGGAAAGGCAGACCGGCACCAGCAGGTTGACGCACTCCTCACGCTTGGGAGTGAGACTGCGGTAGGAGACAGGATAAGGGTGGCTGACTCCTTTCTGGACATCTCCCTCGTTCTTGACCATCAGCTTCCCGTCTTGTTCGATCACGATTCGCTCGCAGTTATGCGAGTCCATACCGTAGGCGGCGAATCCAATGCCGTCAGTAATCTGAGTCTTACCCTCACAGTCAGCCTGTGTGGCCACATATTCTCCGACAAGTCTTCTGGCCTCACGGATATAAAGCTGATGGGTCCAATGACCTGTACGGGCATATTCATCCTTGGGAAGACCCCATCTGCGCATCTCGGTCTGAATGTTAGCGGGAATACGCGGGTCTGTCAAGTAGAAGTACAACAAGCCGAGAGTGTAGTCTTTATGGGCTTTTAATATCTCATCTCTCTCATCCCATGAGGCCTCGGGATAATTGTGATTCATCCCTATCATGTCCGTTGAGAAAGGACCCTTGTTGTTTATGTCAGTCTTATGGTTAGGCATCAGGCTCCAGATGAAATACTTGCTCAAACTGGGATTAGGATCGGCCTCGAAAACCCTTATAAGTAATTCGTATTTGGCCGGGTCATAATTATCCGGCTTTTCGATTGGAATCATGTTATCCGGATCATCGGTAAGGCAGATCCTGTAGTTATAGGCTTGAACACAGTCATCCCCAGTGCCGTCTTCCTTTCGTTTAGCGTCGCTGATTCCCCAAAGCAAGCCACTCTCCGGATTGCCGGGCTCGACAAAAGGATCTATCCCGTCCACGAATTGATGCTGGTCAAGGAGTTGGAAACCATCCCATGTCTCTCCGTATTCGCTGTTATCCTCACGGCCGACCCGGTAACTGACACCAGCTTTTGCCATCAAGTCGCCCTCATACGAGCAGTCGATGAACTGGTCCGCCTTAATGGTTGTGGAGCCTCCTTTGCGATCAGTGCAAGTGATTGACTTTATTCTGGTTCCTTCTTTCTCTACTGACTCGAGATACCAGCCCTGCATTACCTTGATGCGAGGATTGTCGAGATATTCCATCAGGATACCCTCAGCCACACTTGGCTCGAACAGCCACTGCTCCAATTTGCCGTAATGGTTGCCGAGCTTACGGTAGAACTGCCTCGCAAGGCCTATTACAGCCTGTTTGTTTCCTATGTCGGTCTGGCCAAGTCCGCCGGTGGTCATGCCACCGATAGTTGGATCGGGGCAGATTATGGTAACATTGCTTCCCATCTTCGCGGCCGAGTACGCCGCTGTGACACAAGCGGAACTTCCGCCATAGATGCAGACATCGGTGCCCCTGCTACAGGAGAGCAGGGACAACGATATGGTCAATAAGAGTAAAGCTTTTGTTCTCATTGTTAATAACCAGGATTTTGAATCAGGCTCGGATTGACAAGGATGTCATCGGCCGGTATAGGCCAAAGATAGTTTTTATTTTTGTCAAAACCTCGCGCGTAGAATGTCGTGATGTAACCGTGAGCTTCCTGGTTGGAAAGATCAGGGAGCCCGTTCTCGTCGAACACGATATCTCCGCCGAGAGGGAAATTACCGTCATCCCAGTTCTTCAGGATAGATTTGAACTCGTCAGAGAGAGACACGTTGGAGTCTTCGACGGAACCGTTCCAATTGGCGTTACCGGACCAGGCTCTTGGGAGGTAATATTTCGGTCTCGCGAAAGCGTATTCAGCAAGTTTCCAACGGAGCATGTCCCTGTACCGATGTCCTTCGAAACAGAGCTCGATCCTGCGTTCGTTGCGTATGGTCTGCCGCAGCTCATTTTGGCTTGCTACCGTTATCTTCGGGTAATCTATCCCTGTCCCAGCATAAGCCCTGGCTCTGACAAGGTTGATTGACTTGTCTAGATCCGCCTGGGTGACAGTGCCCATCTCATTCTTGGCTTCTATGTAGGAAAGGAGGATTTCGGCGTACCGTAGATAGGGGTAAACGTTGTCACCCACGGAATTGTACGAATTATAGTCTGCCCATGAGTCTTTCACGAATTTCCTCAATTGCAGTCCCGTGTAGACCGAGTGCTGGTTGGAAGCCTTTGAGTCTGTGTTGACAACCAGATTCCCGCTCTTCACTTCGAAGACCCTGTTGGCGTAAGGACTGTTGTTGTACTCATAACCGAGAGTGATATAGTCCGGGAATTTTTCAGGCAAAGTACCGTCCTTCCTGGCTTGTTGGTAAGCGTCGAAGTCTTCAGAATACTTTGACATGAATGGCTGGATGGTATATGCCATTCTCGGATCGCGGTTCTTGAACGGATCCTTGGAATCGAACAAGGGAGACTTATCAATCCTGAGACCGTCTATGCAAGGGTAAGAAACAAAGAGCTCGTATGAGGGACCCTGGTTGGAATAGCCTCCTATCTTTCTGATAACCAGGTCTTTAACGTTAGTGAACTTGCCTACTCCCTTTTTCTGGGTCAGGTTGCCCTGAAAGTAGAACATGAGTTCAGGCGAGGAAGTGGCGGTAAATAGATCCTTGTAGTTGGGGTGCAAAGAATAAACACCACTGCTCATGATTGCTTCACAGGCAGAGACAGCTGTCTGCCAGTCTTGGTTTACAAGAGCAAAACGTGCCTTGAAGCCGAGGGCTGCTCCTGAAGTCGGTCTTTGCTGTCCGGACCTTGTGGCAGGAAGGAAACCTGCTGCCTTGTCCAGACATTCGTAACAGTACTTGAAAACCTCGCTTCTGGGGGACTGTTTAGCCACATAAGCTTCATCCAGGGTGATGGCCTCCTTGTTCAGGACAACATCCCCGAAGTAGGTCGCCAATTCGCCGTAAGCGAATCCTTGCATGAAGTAAGCTTCTCCCAGGTACTGCTTCACGAGAGCATCGGAAAGGCCTTTCGCGGAACCCTCCTCAAGCGCCGCGATGATCTTCTGTGAGCGAGTTATGCCTTTATACAGTGCAGTCCAACGTCCGGACGCCGTAGACCATTGAGAAGTTATGGTTCCGAGAGTGACAACGTTGGATCCGTTCCTGTTCATCCAGTCATCATCCCAGTCAAGATCATCGATAGGGAAAAAGTCTGCCCTCCACAGGTCATTGAGCGACATTTCTATCTCGGTTGCGTCATGATACCAGTTTTCGCTTGATCCATAGGAAAGCGGGTTCAGGTCAAGATTTGCGCATGAAGAGAGAACGAAGGAAATGGCGATAGCCATTAATGATATCTTTTTCATATTCATAGTGCCTTTAGAATGTGATGTTAGTTCCGAATATAAACGAAGTCATTATGAAATCGCTGTACTTGTTCCATTCGGGGTCATATCCTTTCGGATACTTTGAGAAAGCGGGCAAATCATTTATCGAAGCGTAGATTCTGAATCTGTTGACGCGGATCTTTCTCGAGATCTCTGACGGGACAGTGTATCCGAGAGTGATATCCTTTATTCGCATGTATGCTCCGTTAAACAGGTAGAAGTCACTGCCAGCGAAAATATTGGTGGTGTTGGTAGTCAGGTAGGGATACTTCGCTTTCGAATTCTGCTCATCTGACGCGGAGGGACTCCAATGACTGTCAAGCAGGACCTGTGGAGCGGAATATGCCTGATAGAGGAAGGGCGTGACACCCCATGACCAATAGCTGAGCTGATGACCTACTCCCTGGAATGACAAGTTGAAGTCAAAGCCTTTCCAACCCGCGTTGATTGATCCTCCATACAGATATTCAGGAAGGGAATTGCCAAGCTTCACGCGATCCTGGCTCGCCGTTATCTTACCGTCACCGTCCTGGTCGACGTAGGCGAGGGCTCCAGGTTTGTCGTTGTTCGTAAGGACAGCGATCTTGGTTCCGTCCGAATTATACATGGCTTCCTCGTTGAGGATGATCCCCTTGCTCTGGTAGCCATACCATTCCTGGTAGAAGGAGCCTTCCTCTGTGAGTTTGTTGTTGGAGATGCTCTGCTTGTCAGCCATATAACCCATCCTTGATCTATAGTCTGAGATGTTGAAGCTGATTCCGTACCTGAAATCTCCGATGCTGTCATTCCATGACAAGTCGAGATCCCACCCCTTTGTGAACATGTCCGCATTGTTGCCTTGAGGGGAATTGTAGCCGAAATATGAGGGGAAACCGACGGCGATAAGCATGTCCTCCGTCTTTTTGTAATAAGCGTCGAAGGTGGCATGCAACCTGCTTCGGAACATGGCTAAGTCAAGCCCGGCTCCGTAGGTGGTAGTTGTCTCCCATGTTATATCCTTGAAAGCGTAGTCGGCCTGGTAAGCGGTCTGGACAATGTCTGTTTCTCCTGTAGAGGAGTTGGGAATAAAACCGCTTCCGAAATTCAAGGCTGCCTGATAAGGGAACTCGGAACCGATCCGCTCATTTCCAAGCTGTCCAACTGAACCTCTGATCTTAAGATAATTGATCGGCCCAACGTTGAACCATGGCTCTTCTGAGATAACCCAACCGGCTGATACCGAAGGGAATACTCCCCAGCGGTATTCCTTTGCGAAACGGGAAGAACCGTCGGCACGGACATTGGCCTGTAGCAAGTACTTGCCCCTGAAGGAATACATCAAACGGCTGAAGAACGACTGGTAAGCGTTGTGTCCGGCAGTACCGTTGTTGAACTGGTAGTCGGCAGGCCCGAGATCCAGATAGGGGAAGTTATTGAGGGTATAGTTCGTCCTGCTGGCACCGAGATTCTCCCATGAATAGGAATAACCCTCAAAGCCCGCCATGGCGCTGATGCTGTGTCCGCCCAGGTCTAACTTGTAGTTGGCATAAAGCTGGGATGTCATTGCCTTTGAGTTGTTCCTACTCTCGCTAAGGGAAGTGGAACCGAATCCCGTACCGGCGATATATCCTCCCGTCGCGTTCCTCAGATCGAATTTCTTCACATGGCTTTTTCCATAGTAGAAATTGAACTGCGGGGCGACAAGGGCTGTCAATGTGAAGTTTTTAAAAGGTGTTATGTCCAGTTGGACTTTACCGTTCAACGTGTAGGACTGGTTGAGCGCTTGTCCTCCCAGATGAATGGCCGCTATGGAGTTGTCACCATCCTTCGCGTCAGCGAATTCTCCGTCTGACCAGTAGGCATTGAAAAGAGGCGATCTCTCCATTAGTGAATACACATAACTCCCGCTCATGACCTGAGGATTGTGGGCATCGCTGTGGGTCAAGCCCATGTCCACGCTCGCATGGATCCAATCATTTATCTTGTAGTCATTGTTGATTCTGGCGTTGTAGCGTTTGTAGTTCTTGTTGTCGTACAAGGCGTCGGCATCATAATAGTTGAACGAGAACACTGTCGTCAGTTTTTCCGTTCCACCGGAGAGGGTAAATCCGTGACGGTGATGATTGGTGGTCTTTTTCAGGCCAAGACCGAACCAATCGGTGTCGGGATAGAGGTCCGGGTCGCCGGCTCTCATGGAAGCGTAGTTGTTAATCAGATCCTCCGGATAGCGGGAATTCATTGAGGAGGCACCGTCGTTGTAGGCAAGTTCGTTCAATCCTATCATCCAGGGAACGATGCTCGCCTGCTGGGGGATGGCCGTTGCCTTGTCGATTCCATACTCGAAGTTGTAGCTGAGTGAGAAGTCGTTGTTTTTTGCCCTCTTTGTGGTGACAAGTATGACTCCCGCGGCTGCCCTTGATCCATAAATCGCTGCGGAAGCGGCGTCTTTAAGTACTTGAATGTCTTTCACATCTTCAGGAGAAACACTGTCCAGTGATCCTGGCACTCCGTCTATGATCACAAGCGGATCGTTGGTTGACATGGTTGTGATACCTCGCACGCGTATCGTCGCTCCGGCGGCCGGGTCGCTAGTGTTTCGTGTCACCTGAACTCCGGGCATCAGACCCTGGAGCTGTGTGGAAAGATTCGGAGTGTTTTTCGCGGCCAGTTTGTCGCCCTGGACAGATGCGGTAGAGCCGGTGAGATCCGCCTTACGCGCCGTACCGTATCCGATCACAATCACATCGTCCAGACGATCGATGTCTTCCTCCATAGTGACATTGATGACAGACCGGTTCCCTACGGCGACCGTGACTGTCTTGTAACCGATAGATGAGAATTGAAGAGTTGATCCTTTGGGGACAGTCAGTGACCAGTTTCCGTTTTCGTCGCTTACCGTGCCTACATTGGGCTTTCCATCGAGGATGACTCCGACTCCGATCAACGGATTGCCATCATTGTCCTTGACGGTTCCCGTCAGGGTGATAGTGTTGTTCACTTCTTCGGGTTCTGTGAACAACACGATGGATTTGTCGGAGAGAATCCGGTAACTGATGTCCCGGCCGGAGAACGCGGCATCCAGGACCTCCTGTACAGTCGCGTTTTGAAGATCCAGGGTGATGTTTTTCTGTCCACTCAGGATTTCATCCCTGTACGAGAACCGGTATTTCGTCTGGTTCTCAATTAGTTGGATGACTTGCGAGAGTGGAGCTCCGTCAACTTTGACGTTCACCTTTCCTGTCTGGGCAAAAGCCCCGGAGTAGAAAAATGACATCAAAGATACCAGCAAAAAGAATTTCCACATTCGTGAGCTGTTCATGTCATTTTGTTTTTGTGGTTAAACTACAATATAAAAATGTTTTATATAATAATAGACAACGTGACTGACAAAAAGTACCAAGTAATCACGTTTTTTATTGGCGTGAAAATAAATCCGGCCAGAAAAACTGGCCGGACTTAGCGAGTCGTGGGACTTGGTCAAAAGTTTAAATGATTCATTTACTTATAATCGCAGCCCCTCCGGAAAGCTTGATCTTCACGCCGTAGGCATATTCAAGAATCTCAGCACATAATAGCAGGTCATTTGTCGGCAGAGTCCCGGTGAAAAGCTCCTCCATGTCCACGCCTTTATCGATGTCAAACACGATGTCGTATTTATCGGAGAGGAGGTCTGTGATTTCCCTGAGGCTCACCCTCTTTAAGACAATTTCTTTTTTCACCCAACTGGTGATACTCTCCTTACTATCGGGCCTTGTGACAACCATCTTGCCTGTATTCTTGTTCAGGGTCACTTCTTCATTTGGATTCATCACGATGATCTCTCCGGAAATCGATGACACCAACTTGATACTACCTTCAATCAGCAGGACCTTGTTAAACGCATCCGATACTCTGGCTTCAAGGTTGAAGGATGTCCCAAGCACGGTCGTTGTCATCTTGTCCGCTTCTATGATAAAAGGGCACTCATCGTTTTTCGTAACATTGAAAAAGCCCTCTCCTTCGAATTCAATCTCCCTTTTCTTTCTGCTGAATGAGCCCGGTGAATACTTTAGGTTGGACAGTTCGTTGAGTTTGACTGTGGTTCCATCAGGAAGGCTTATTGTGCTCTGCTCTCCCTTGGCTGTTGAGATGACGATTTCTTGTGAAGACTGCTGCCGGATGGTGGTGATGCTCCTTGCCGTGAAGAACAGACTTAAGGGTAACAGGAGGGATGCGGCGATCCCGCTCCACCATATCCAAGTCCTGGACTGTTTTTCCGGAGCAAGTTTCTTACGGATGTCCAGATATAGGTTATCAACTCTTTCTTCAGAAATAGCGGAGCCGTCGAAGTCACCGGTCATCCAGTGCCTTTCCATTTCCGAGGAAATGTCTTCATCGGAGGATCCCGCAAGCTTTTCTCTCAAAAGCCGCAATTCTCTGGGTGTAAGAGTGTCCCTTCTGTATTTTTCTTCCAGCAAAGTATCCATTTGTTCTTTATAGACAAGTAATAATGAAAGAAAGTACCAAAATGATCATTTTCCCAAGCTCCTCTTTCAGGGATTTCAACCCAACTGATAGGGAGTTCTTGACAGTCTGTTCGCTGAGCCGAAGTTTCCGGGCTATCTCCTTGTTCTTGAATCCCTCGATCCTGGACATCATGACGACCCTGGCTTGCGTGCGAGGCAGCTTGTCGAGGATCGACTTGACCGTGGAGAGGAACTCGTCATATTCGAGTCTGTCGGAAGATTTGTCTTGTAAAAGATTTATGTAGTCAACATAGTCCTCGAACACGGGTTCTCTCAACCTCGTCCTCCAGGCATTGATCAGGAAATGCCTGACTCTAAGGAATATAAGGCTCTTAATTGTGGTTTCCTGGCGGATGGAGGAACGGTTCTTCCAGAGCCATACGAAGGCATCCTGGACAATCTCCTCCGTGTCTTCCCGGGACTTGGTGTATTCCAGGCATAATGCGTAAAGCCTCTTGGCGTACATGTCATATAAAGACTTGAACGCCTCCTCGGAGCCTTGCTTGAGCATGGTGATCAGCTCCGCCTCTTGTGTCTTTACGTCGTTCAGCAATGTATTATTCCTTCGCTATGGAAAATGAATACGGCCGGTCCTCGGGGGCGGTGCCACGGGTGGTGACGGGCTTGGAAGACATCGTGTAAACTATCTTGGCTCCATTTGTCAAGTCGCTGTGCTTGAAGTAGTTCCTAGTCCAGTTCTGGCCATTGAGCTTTATTCCTCCAATATAGAAATTGTCTTTTGAGTTCTCCGGAGCGTTCAAGACAATCTGTTTGCCGTCAGGAAGTGTCACAGTCGCTTTCTTGAACAGGGGGGTGCCGATCGCATATTCATCGGAGGCAGGGCAGACAGGATAGAATCCGAGGGCGGAGAACACATACCAGGCAGAGGTCTGGCCGTTGTCCTCGTCGCCGCAATAACCGTCGAAGTTGGCGTTATAAAGCTTGCCCATCGCCTCGCGGATGTGCTGCTGGGCCTTCCAGGGCTGGCCACCCCAGTCATACATGTAAAGCATGTGCTGGATCGGCTGGTTGCCATGAGCGTAGTTGCCCATATTCATCACCTGCATCTCACGGATCTCGTGGATAGGGAAGCCATAGTAGCTGTCGTCGAAGAGCGGCGGGATTGTGAACACGCTGTCCAGCATGGCGACATATTCCTCATCCCCGCCCATCAAGTCGATGAGTCCCTGAGGATCGTGGAAAACACTCCAGGAATAGTGGAGGCTATTTCCCTCCGTGAAGTTCCCACCCCATTTGAGCGGGCTGAACGGACGCTCGAAGGTCCCGTCGAGGTTCTTGCCGACCATCAGTTTGTACTCCGGATCGTAGAGATTCTTGTAGTTCATCGCGGCCTTCGCATAAGGGGCGAGTTCCTCCTCGCTCTTTCCGAGAGCCTTGCCGAAAGTGTAGATGCACCAGTCGTCATAAGCATATTCGAGGGTCCTGGCGGCGTTCTCGTTGATCTTCACGTCGCAGGGAACATATCCAAGGCTGTCGTAATAATCCCATCCCATCCTTCCGGTGGAACCGATTGTCGGGTGTACGGCATGGGCTCCATGAGTCACGGCTTTCCATAGCTCCTCGGCGTCGTAGCCTCTGAGTCCTTTTATGTAGGCACCTGCCACCACGGAGGCGGAGTTGTTGCCGACCATGCAATTCCTGTGGCCGGGACTGGCCCACTCTGGCAGGAAACCGCTTTCTTTCCAGGTGTTGACTAAGCCCTCCTGCATCTTCACTTCCTGGTCAGGATATACTAGGTCGAGGAGCGGGAAGAGGCTTCTGAAAGTATCCCAGAAACCGGTGTCACCGAAGAGATAACCATCGTGGATTTTCCCATCGAAGGGGCTGTAGTGGATACGCTTTCCACTTGCGTCAACCTCTGAGAGATCCCTCGGGAACAGGACTGAGCGGTAGAGGCAGGAATAGAAAGTCCTCACGTTGTCAATGTCCGGATCCTCGACCTTGATCCTTCCCAGAACCTCGTTCCAGCGGGCCCTGCCGGCAGCGACCACGTCGTCAAAAGATTTGCCCTCCAATTCCCTGAGGTTCGTTTCGGCCTGCTTCTGGCTTATGAAGGATGAAGCTACGGCGAGACCTACCTGCTGGCCCTTGGTTGTCTTGAAACCGACCATGGCGATGCTGCCATCGATCATTTCGGTCTCGAAAGGCGTGTTACTGACTATGACAAAATAGTTCCGGAAATTCTCCGTCACTCCGCCATGGTTGTAAACGGAATATCCACTAATAGTATATGTCTCCGTGTCCACCTCGACGACACCGTCCTTGAATGCGTCCACGACGAGGTATGACATGTCCTTCTCGGGGTATGTCAACCTGAACAGGGCAGCCCTCTCGGTCGGGGCCAACTCCGCTGTCACATCGTGTTCAGCGAGATAGACACTATAATAATAAGGTTTCACGGTCTCCGCCTTGTGGGAAAACCAGCTCTGCCGACCCTCCTCATCGTAGACCGGTCCGGTCGTGACCGGCATTATTGAGAATGAACCGTAGTCATTGATCCAAGGGCTGGGCTGATGAGTCTGCTTCAGCCCGCGGATTGTTGTCGCTGAATATGTGTAAGTCCATCCGTCCCTGTTCCTTCCGGTCTGGGGAGTCCAGAAATGAGTGCCCCATGGAAGGGCTATGGCTGGATAGGTGTTACCTGTAGAAAGCTGGTAGGTGGAAGCTGTTCCGGTCAAGGGATTGACATAGTCGACGGGGTCGAGCATGTCATTGTGGCTGGGATTGCCGCACGAGACCGCTGCCAGGGCCGCGATTGACAGCAGTAAGGATAATCGTTTCATATTAAGTGTTTTATTTGACCTTTATGGAATTGAGCAGGTCGAGTTTGCCATTGTCGATGAGGGTGAGGATCAACTCTCCGAAGAGGGTGTTCTGCCAGGCGAACCATGCCCTGGTGAACTTGTCGGCGTCATCCTTGAAGAAGGACTCGTGCATGAACCCGGTTCCGGCATCAGTCTTCATCAAGGTCTCGATGCACCATTTGATCTCCTGGTCGTCCTGGGATGTGAAAGCCTTCATCATTATACTCATAGGCCAGATATAGTCGTACCCAATGTGCGGGCCGCCGATTCCCTCGCCGGCCTTGCCTTTGAAGAAATAGGGGTTGTCCTCGCTCCAGACGAATTTCCTGGTGTTCTGGTAGATAGGATCGTTAATGTCAACGTCTCCGAGGTAGGCCATCGCGAGAAGGCTGGGAACATTGGAATCATCCATCAGAAGCCTGTTACCGAAGCCGTCGACCTCGAAAGCGTAGATCTTGCCATATTTCGGATGGTCGTAGACGGCATATTCTTTCAAGGCCTTCTCGACCTCAGCGGCGAGATCCTCACATTCTTTGGCGAGTTTCTCGTCTTTGTTGACAGTCTTCAATATCTCGGCGGCCTTGCGTAAGGAAGTCACAGCGAAGAAGTTGGAGGGCACAAGGAATTCGAAAATAGTAGCGTCGTCAGAGGGGCGGAAAGCCGATGCTATCAGGCCGCACGGCTTGACGGGGTTGCCTCTTCCGTCATTGGACTTGGTGTCGAACTGACGGTCAGTTACCCTGGCGAAACGGTAGGGACCAGGACCTTCCTTGCGCTGCTGCTCCTTGAAGGTCTTCAATGTGGCGTTGATAGCGTTCAGCCATTTGTCTCCGAATATGGATGCGTCCCCAGTGACCTTCCAATACTGGTAGGCGAGGCGGATGGGGTAGCAGTGGGAGTCGATCTCCCATTTGCGTTCATGATCCCAAGGATTCATGTCAGTCAGGTCCTTTTCCCATTCACTGCCTTTAGGACCATCGTTGAAAGCGTTGGCATAGGGATCAATGGCGATAAGGGAGAACTGGCAGTTAATCACACCGGCGAGCATGTTCTTTAGTTCCTCGTCCTCATTGGCCAGATTGACATAAGGCCAGACCTGGGCGCCAGAGTCGCGCAGCCACATGGCGTGGATGTCGCCTGTATATATAAAGGTTCTCCAATCTCCGTTCTCATCCTTGCCGAAATGAGTTGTCGTGTCCAAGGTATTGGGATAACAGTTGGCGAACATCCAGGCAAGACGGGGATTCTTCAACATTGACTGGGTCTGAACGATCTTCTTTTCCACAGCCTGCGAACTGAACAGCCTCTGGTCAGGTGCTGGGCGTTTTGATTCGTAATTCTGGGCTTGCGTGGCGCAGGCGCAAAGCATCATCACACTTGTGATTAAAAGGAGGGAACGTTTCATTATTATTAAAAAGGTGTTTTCACAAATTTAACATTTTTTTGAAAATTTTAGGTACTATGTGTTGCAAGGTATTAAAATTTATTTATATCTTTGCGATGGAAATATAATTGCAAAACCAAGAATATTATGAAAAAAGTTATCAACGCAAGCATCGGAGGGAGGAACTTCTCCCTTGATGAGGACGCCTACGGAAGGCTTTCGAGCTATTTCGAGCACTTCAAGTCGCGCATGAACCAGGATTCCCAGGCCGCTAGGGATGAGGTCATGTCTGACCTTGAAGGTCGGATCGCTGAACTTTTCGACCAGGGGACAGGAGGCGCTTCCTACCGTGTGGTTGATCTGGAACTCGTTAATAAAGTCGTTGGCCAGTTGGGGATGCCTGACGGTTCGGCTGAGCCGATCGGCCCTTCGACAGGCTCGGGGACCGGTGCAGGTCCTTCGGCAGGCTCAGGGGCCACAGGGAACGGGGCTAAGTCAGGGCAGGATTTCTCTTACGAGGGTGAAAAAGGCGGAGCCAAGAAACGCCTTTTCAGGGATCCGGACAACAAGGCGATCGGCGGAGTGTGCTCTGGAGTGGCTTGTTTCCTCGACATCGACATCACGATAGTCAGGATCATTCTCTTGCTGGCCCTGTTGCTCTGGGGTTCCGGTCTCCTGGTGTACATTGTCCTTTGGATAGTCGTTCCTTTGGCCAAGACTCCTGCGGAAAAATGCGAGATGAGGGGGCTTGAGCCGACAGCGGAGAACATGGCAAAGTTTAGTGAATATCAGAAATAGGAGAGGCTATTATGGAAAACGGTGCCGAAAATGTGCGCTCACAGATGCGCAAGGGGGTACTCGAATACTGCATCCTGAGTATCCTCGATAAAAAGGAGGCTTATGCCTCAGCTATCCTGGAAGAATTGAAGGCAGCTAACATGATTGTGGTGGAGGGAACTGTCTATCCTCTGCTGATCCGCCAGAAAAACCAGGGACTGCTCTCTTATCGCTGGGAAGAGTCCACGCAAGGGCCGCCCAGGAAATACTACTGCATCACCGAGAAAGGCCGCCAGCAGCTTGGTGAAATGGATTTGGCCTGGCAAGAGATCGTCGACACAATTAGGACAATTAAGGAGAAATAAATATGAAACCTGTTGAGAATGTGAGCATAGGAGGCTATGTCTTCAGTTTCGAGGATGACGCTTGCGCGGCTGCCAGGACTTATTTGTCTGAGCTGGATTCGTTCTATTCCAAAGAGCAGAGCGGGTCAGAGGTGATGGAAGGGATAGAAGAAAGGATGTCTGAGTTGTTGCTTGAGAAATGTGGCAAGGCTGGCGTTGTGACACTCCCCATGGTGGAGGATGTCATCGCCACCCTTGGTAAGCCGGAAGCTATTGAAGCTGAATCTGTTGAGAACGACCATCCTGAACCGCCGAAGCAAGAGGAATTCAAAGTCAAGAGAAAACTGTACCGGGATCCTTCAAACGGGAAAGTCGCCGGAGTTTGTTCTGGCCTCGGTACGTATTTCGGTATTGATCCGACTATATTCAGGCTGCTTTTCGTTGTGTTGACCCTTGTCGGATGCGGGTTGTTCCTCCACAGAGGATGGCTCCGAGTCCCTGAATATTCCATCCCTATCCTGTATATCGTCCTATGGATATGCATGCCGGAAGCCAAGACCGTCCGTCAGCGGGATGAGATGAGAGGGGAGAAAGGTACTGTGGACGCCATCAGCGCCAGGGTAATGAGCGCGGCTAATGAGATGGGGGACGCCGCTAATAGGGTAATCCGTTCAGATGCCTGGTCTGGAATCTGGCGAATATTCGGAATTTGTCTTGGAATCATATTCCTGGCCGCGGGAGTCGCCGGAGTGGTCACTCTCGGCTGTGTCTCATTAGACAACAATTTCCTCTCAAGCACATTCTTCCTCAACCGGGCCATGGAAGAATTGGCTCATGAGGCTCCCAGAGTGCTGGACATGTTGGCATATCCGCCACTGGTAGCTTCCTTGGCGGTTGTGATAGTGGTTCCGTTCATAGCGTTTGTCTATGCCGGAGTGATGCTCTTGTTTGACTTGAAGGCCCCGAAATGGCGCCCTGGAATAGTCTTGTTCGTCGTCTGGCTTATTGCCCTGACGGTTCTCGCGGTGCTGTGCGCCATGACATTCGCCCGCGGAATCATTTAACCAGCAGGCTTATTTCCAGATTTTAAGGCCTTGGATGACGGCGTTTGAGAAGCCGGCTTCCTCCATAGCGTTCAGCCCCCGGATGGTGATACCGCCGGGGGTTGTCACTTTGTCAATCTCCTGCTCGGGATGAGTCCCGTGGGCTTCCGCAAGCATAGCGGCACCCTTGACGGTCTGTAAGGCGGCCTGAAGGGCTTCTTTGGGATAGAGCCCCAGCTCGACACCGCCCTCGGTGGCAGCCCTCACGTATCTCAAAGCGAAGGCGGTCCCACATGAAGCGACCATCATTCCTGCCCCGAGTCGTTTCTCATCTACCATCAAGGCCTCTCCAACTGACTTGAAGAGCCTTGTGACAGTATTCCTTGTCTCCTCAGTGCCGAAGATCTCATTAATGAATGTCATGCTCTCGCCGATTTCGATCGCAAGGTTCGGGATAACCGTATAGACTCCTTTAATTCCTTGACCATCAGTCCATTCCTTTATGGTGGCGGCGGGAATACCTGCCGCAAGGGAAACGAGGAGCTTGCCCTCCATAAAGGGTAGTAGGGGAGTCAGGACTTCTTTCAGGAGCCATGGTTTCACACCCATGATGACAAGGTCGGCTTCCTTTACCGCGGAGCAGTTGTCAAGCGTAGTCTTGATTCTTGATGATGAATACCTGTTCAAGGTTTCTTGATGCTTCGCTGTGGCTGTCACTTCCACATCAGGGATGAATCGGGCGAATCCCAAGGCTGTGGCGCCTCCCATATTTCCTGCGCCGATGATCGATACTCTCATGTTATTGTCAATAAGCTATATTTTTCTCAAAAATAGTTATATTCGTAAGTTCGTATCTAATTGTCGCGACAATATATGAAAAAAATCATAATACCGTTATTGGTTATTCTTCTTTCTTTTGGAGCTAAAGCACAAGAGTCCGGCTTCCTTAACCACCTTTCCGCTGGTCTCCAGTTAGGTTCTGATGGTGTGGGAATCGAGTTGGCGACTCCCTTGGGCTCTAGTTTCCGGGCCAGGGCCGGTTATTCTTTCCTGCCTTCGATTCCATATCGCAAGACTGTCACCGCTCCTGAGCACCCCGGAGCTGCAGCGTCTGGGAAAGGCAAGGACATCCCTGTGGATGCAAAAGCATCCTTACATATGTCTGATATTGAGGTGTTTCTGGACTATTATCCGATGTCGGATAATGGTTTCCATGTCTCGGCCGGTTTGTTGTACGGCTCGCGGAAAGTCGTTAATATCAAGAATGTCACTCCTCTCCCTGACGATTATAACATTGTAGGCCTTGATGTGGACGGATACACAGTCAAGGCTGTCAGGAACAATATTGAAGGTTATATAGCGTCCAATTCAGTCAGGCCATATCTTGGCGTCGGATATGATATTCCTATCAGCTCTGATAACCGTTACAGCCTTTCTGTCGATCTTGGCGCTTTCTATTGGGGTAAGCCGGGGCTGTATGCCCCTGGAGAACCCCTAATAGGCGACTGGAAAGATGTACGGGTTCCTTCGTCTGCTCTTAATGGTCATGATGATGGCCTTGTAGGGAAGGCAGAGCGTTTTTCCTTCTATCCTTTATTGGGTGTTCACTTTTACCGTGTCTTGTTCTAATGTTTTGGAATATGAAGAAACTCTTGATAATAATAGCGTTAGCGACCATAGTGGCATTCTCTTCCGCATGCGGAGGCGATAAAGACAATCCTTCTAGCCAAACTCCTACCCAAGTCACCCCGACTCCCGGGCCTACCACGCCTACTACGCCTACCACACCTACAACTCCAACTACCCCGACCACCCCGACCGAGCCACCCAAGCCCTCCGCTTTGGATGTGGCCAAAGCCAAACTATGCCGTTCTTGGGTCATTACCAAGACCAGGGTCAGCATTTCCGGCAGTGTGAAAGCCAATGCTGATTTCACGGGCTGCGACCTGGGTGAAATCGCGGATTTCGCCAGGAATCAAGGCGTGGAAATCAAGAAAGACTTTTCTGGAATCAAGGTTGAAAGCATCACGTTCGCATCTTCTGGCGAATCTACGGTCAAATTTTCTTCCGGCCAATCAGACGTCGCTGATTGCGACTTCTCGTCGCTTGACAAAGGTATCCTGAAATATGCATGGAAGGAGGCTTCCGCCCTTGGTTACGAGATCGCCAACGGAAACTCGAAAGTTGAGTTTAATGGCGATAATTGCGTATTAACCCTTCAATCCAGTTTCGAGAAAGACTCTAAAAAATATGACGTCTCCGTCATATTCGTAATGGCCGAGAAGAAATAGCTGAAACTATGGCTACTGGAACCAAGTAGACTTTTAAGAGAAGTGCTGAGCAAATAGCGGCCAGAAATGTCACAGAAGCTATATGACTATGATAAGTGCTATGAAATAGCGCAGCAATGTTCAAGTTCTTCAGAAATGCGGAAACTGAATGCGAGCGCCTATAATGCAGCAAGGAAAAACAAATGGCTTAAAGATTATTATTGGTTTGTGAAAAAACAGCATAACCCATACACCTATGAAGAAGTCTATGAGAGTTTATTTATTTGCCAAGAAGAATGATGTTCCTGTGCCTGAAATATTAATACTAGAAGATAATCTTACTCTTGCAGAGGGTGTGAATAAAGAAGGGTATTATGTTGAATTATATCGTAAGAATGGATGGCAGATAATCAATAGAATGAAAACGGGGGGTATTGGTTTGATAGCGAAAAACAAATGGAGTAAAAATACATGTCGTGAAGAAGCTTTGAAGTATAATACCCGTGGGGAATTTGCAGAATTAAGTGCCAGTGCCTACGATGTGGCAAGGAAAAACGGATGGCTTGATGATTATACTTGGTTTGAGAAAAAACAAAAACCAACTGGTTATTGGGATAACTATGATAATTGCTATAATGCTGCATCAACATGTAGAACAAAGACTGAGTTTATTAAGAAGTATAACAGAGCATATCTAACTGCAAAAAAGAAAGAATGGTTAACAGATTATATATGGTTTAATATTAAAAGAACAGCGCACAATCAAAAATGGGATCACGATTCCGTTATTAAAGAGGCGAAAAAATATAAAACAAAAACAGAATTCTGCCACAAAGCATCTGGTGCATATAAAGTAGCCTTGGCTAATGGATGGCTTTATTCATTTGATTGGTTTGAAGACACGCATATTCTTCTTAGCAAATCTCTTGGTAATTCTTGGGAGGGGCGAAGAATCTGGACATATGATAAATGTAAACAAATCGCCAACGAATCAACGGGGAGATTAGATTTTAGGAGGAAGTCAAGAAGCGCATATATTGCAGCTTGGAGAAAAAACTGGCTTGATGACTTTTTCCCTCAAAAGTAGAGAAGTATAGATACTTCATATCGTTCACTTCGGTGGGCGCTTATCACATCTGGCGTTTTTCGTAAGTAGTTGATTGTTAGGCGAATGGCTTGAGATGCATGGAAACAATAACCACTCATCGTTCCTTAATATGCTGTAAATCAACAATTTCCGCAAAACGGCTAATGTGGGTCGAGAAGATTGGCCACTAAATCAGGTTTGTTTGTAGTTGAATTGACAAAAGGGCAGATGCTAAGTTAATATTTCCAATCTTTGTATCAGATAAATTGGTTTTTGACAATTATTTGTCCTTTATTAATAAAAAAGAAGGAGTCTGTCATAAAGACAAACTCCTTCTAATCAGATTCTTCGCTTCGCTCAGAATGACATGGGCAGAGTCTTACTTGCTCTGCTCGATGGCGGCCTGGGCGGCGGCGAGGCGGGCGATAGGCACGCGGAACGGTGAGCAGGAGACATAGTCAACTCCGATCTTGTTGAAGAAACGGATTGAGTCAGGATCTCCACCATGCTCTCCACAAACACCGCACTTGAGGTCAGGCCTCTTTGAGCGGCCACCCTGGATACCGAGCTCGACCAGTTTACCGACGCTCTTGGTGTCGATGGTCTGGAACGGATCGGAATCGAGGATCTTGTTGCCGAGATAGTCACCCATAAAGGTACCGATGTCGTCACGTGAGAAACCGAATGTCATCTGAGTTAAGTCGTTGGTACCGAATGAGAAGAACTCGGCGGCACGAGCCATACGGTCAGCGGTCAGAGCGGCGCGAGGGATCTCAATCATGGTTCCGAACTTGTAGTCGATGTTCTGGACCTTAATTCCCTCGACCTGAGCCTTGACACGGTCGCAGATGGCTTTCTGGAAGCTGAGCTCACGACCGGAGATGGTGACGGGAATCATGATTTCCGGCATCGGGTGATAGCCTTCGATAAGCAACTCGGCTGTGGCCTCGAAGATAGCTCTGTACTGAGTCTCGGCGATGAGCGGGAAACTCACGTGGAGGCGGACTCCACGGTGACCCATCATCGGGTTGACCTCGTGAAGGGCTTCGCCCCTCTTCTCAATTTCCTCGACAGTGACACCCAGCTCGCGGGCGATCTCCTTCTTCTTCTCCTCGGTCTTAGGAACGAATTCGTGGAGAGGCGGGTCAAGCAGACGGAAGACAACAGGTTTGCCGTCCATGATCTTCATCGTGCTCTTGACAGCGGCCTTCATGTAAGGCTCAAGGTCATCAAGGGCAGCCTTGCGCTCGGCGTCAGTGTCGCAGAGGATCATCTTGCGGAGCTTCGAGAGAGGTTTCTCGGAGTGGGCTCCGTAGAACATATGCTCGATACGGAAGAGTCCGATTCCCTCGGCGCCATAGCTGAGAGCCTTGGCGGCGTCCTCAGGAGTGTCGGCATTGGTGCGGATACCAAGCTTGCGGAACTTGTCGACGATTGACATGAACTTCTTGAACAGAGGGTTCTCAGAGGCGTCCATAGTCTCGATCTTCGAGGCGTAGACAAATCCCTTGGAACCATTGAGGCTAAGCCAGTCACCCTCTTTGAAGGTCTGGTCGTCATTGAAGGTCACGGTCTTCTCATCGAAGTTGATTTTCATGGCCTCGCAACCGACGATGCAGCACTTGCCCCAGCCACGAGCCACAAGAGCGGCGTGTGAGGTCATACCTCCACGGGTGGTGAGGATACCAGCGGCGGCCCTCATACCCTCGATGTCCTCAGGAGATGTCTCCTCACGGACGAGGATAGCCTTCATACCGTTGGCGGCGGCCTCCATGGCGGCCTCGGAAGTGAACACTATCTGTCCCACGGCGCCACCAGGGGAGGCGGGGAGACCGACAGCGAGAACCTTGGTCTTCTTCTCGGAAGCGGGATCGAGGATCGGGTGGAGAATCTCGTCGAGCTGGGCGGGGGCGACCCTCATCACAGCAGTCTTCTCATCGATCATCTTCTCTTCGACCATGTCCATAGCCATCTGAAGGGCGGCCAGACCGGTACGCTTTCCGATTCTGCACTGGAGCATCCAGAGGTGACCCTCCTGGATGGTAAACTCGATGTCCTGCATGTCGCGGAAGTGCTTCTCAAGCTTCAGGCGGATGCCGTCAAGCTCTTTGTAGACCTCAGGCATAGCGGTCTCGAGGGACTCCAGGTTCTTGTTCTTCTCAGTCTTGGTGGCCTCGTTAAGAGGGTTGGGGGTACGGATACCGGCGACAACATCCTCGCCCTGGGCGTTGATGAGCCACTCACCGTAGAACTTGTTGTCACCATTGGCGGGGTTACGTGAGAAGGCGACTCCGGTAGCGGAGGTGTTGCCCATATTTCCGAACACCATGGACTGGACGTTGACAGCGGTGCCCCAATCATCAGGAATCTTCTCGATCCTGCGGTAGGCGATTGCCCTCTTTCCATTCCATGACTTGAAAACGCCACCGATTGAGCCCCAAAGCTGCTCCTGGGCGGTGTCGGGGAAGTCAACTCCGAGAACCTCCTTAACTTTCACCTTGAATTTCTCGCAGAGATCCTTGAGCTCATCAGCGGTGATCTCGGTGTCGGACTTGTAGCCCTGCTTGTCTTTGAGCTCCATCATCATCCTGTCAAGCTGCTGGCGGATGCCCTGCCCGTCGGCAGGCTCGATGCCCTCAGCCTTCTCCATGACAACATCGGAGTACATCATGATGAGGCGCCTGTAAGCGTCGTAAACGAACCTCGGGTTGCCGGTCTTCTGGATCATTCCGGGAATGGTCGCTGAGCAAAGGCCGATGTTGAGGATGGTGTCCATCATTCCGGGCATGGAGCTCCTCGCTCCAGAACGGCAGCTGACGAGCAGCGGATCGGAAACGTCTCCGAATTTCTTGCCCATGATGGTCTCGGTGGCCTTCATCGCCTCGGCGACCTCCTTCTTGAGGTCGTTGGTGTAGCCACCGCCGAGGGAGTAATACTCGGCGCAGCATTCAGTGGTGATTGTGAAACCAGCGGGAACCGGCATTCCAAGCTTGCTCATTTCGGCGAGGTTGGCACCCTTGCCGCCAAGCAATTCCCTCATCTGTCCATCGCCCTCGGCGGTCTTGCCTCCGAAACGATAGACTCTTTTCTTCTTGTCGAACATATTATAAACAGCTTAAATGATTTAGTCTCTTAAAAATGGTTGGCAAAGATAACAAAAATGATTGGTTATAGCAACTTTGAGGCGAGATCCGAAAGCTCACTCCGCTCCCCGATCCGCAGGAAAACATGCTCGAACAGTTTCTGTCCGCTCATTTTCTCGCTCAAGTGTGTCAGTCCGTTGGACCACTGGTCAAGATAGGGCTGGTCTATCTGGAAAATATCACCCGTGAAAACCATCTTGGTGCCTTCTCCGGCCCTGGTGATTATGGTCTTGATCTCATTAGGCGTGAGGTTCTGGGCCTCGTCGCAGATGAAGAAAACCCTTCCGAGGCTGCGTCCCCTGATATATGCCAGAGGGGATATCAGCAATTTTTCCTCCCTAAGCATCGCATCCAGCTTGAGAGCCTCCTTGCTGGTGGACTTGAACTTGGATTTGATGACATTGAGGTTGTCCATGAGCGGCTGTATGAACGGGCTCATCTTGGATTTCTGGTCTCCTGGAAGGAAGCCGATGTCCTGGTTGCCCAGCACGACAGTCGGCCTTGTAAGGATTATCTGGTCATAATCCTTGGCTTGCTCCAAAGCCGATGCGAGGGCGATCAGAGTCTTTCCGGTGCCTGCCCCTCCGGTCATGGAGACCAGTTTCACATTAGGATTCAAGCAGGCGTCAACCGCGAATTTCTGCTCGTCGTTGAGGGGCTTGATCCCGTACACATAACGGCTTTTTACCAGGACGATCTTACCCTCCTCCTCGTCGAAACGGGCGCAGAGAGTCTCGGATCCGCAGCGTAGCTTGTATAACTGGTTGGGTTTCGGTCTGGTCTTACTGACCGTCTTCCAAGGAATCGAAGTCTCCGGCCCATAGGCTAACTCTTGGAAAGCAGACTCGTTAAAATTCTCAATGACAATTACTTCCTTGATTGAGTTTTCAACCTTCTCGTCCTCAAGTCTGTCGGTCATATAGTCCTGGACCTCCATTCCGGCGGCCTTTGACTTTATCCTCAGGTTGATGTCTTTTGTGACGAGGGCCACGAAGCGACCCGGGTTGTTATCACGGACCCAGATAGCGGTGGAAAGGATCCTGTGGTCCTGGATGTCATCCTTGAACAGATCCTTCATCTCATCCGGGAATGGATGGTTCGGCTCGATCTTTATTTTCCCGAGACCTTTGGCGATCTGGATTCCCTTGTCGCCGAACAGGCGGCCGTCGGTAATACGGTCCATGTCGCGCATGAACCCGCGGGCGTTGTAGGCTAGCTGGTCAGTGCCTTTCTTGAACTTGTCAAGCTCCTCGATCACGGCTACCGGGATCACTATGTCGTTGTCCTTGAACTTGCGGATGGCCTTGAAATCGTGCAGGATGATGTTCGTGTCAAGAACGAATATCTTGGGCTTCCTGGCGCCCTCTTTAGGGATTGGTATTCTGGTGTATCTTGCCATATTCTGAAAAATCAGTCCTCGCCCTCAGAGGCTTGGCTATTAAGAAGAGACTGGAGGATGTCCGAGATGCCTCCGCCCCGTCCGGACTTCACTTTTATGCTCCCGTTACCCGGAACAGGATGCCCTATAGGGTAATACGCGATGTCCTGAAGCAGGAATTCGGCGTCGGCATAATCATAGTCGATGTCTTTTATTTGGATAAGCGCTCCGGGGACCTCTGAGAAAAGCACCCGCACGCTTTTGTCCTCGTCGTAGGCGTTCATTATGCCGCTCACATCAATCTTTGCTCCCACATCCTCTCCGCACATGGCTTTCAAGGCGGCCAAAAGGCCTCCATCACTGACAGTCCTGCCAGAAAGGGCGACCTTGTCTTCCACGAACTCGCGGATAATCTCGAAGCAATCGATGAAATAATCCCCGTCTCCGATTTCCGGGGCGGCGTCGCCATTCTGGCCATAAGCCTCGCAAAGCAAGGAGCCGCCTAGCCTGAACTCGCAGCTGTCGAAAGGAATGAATATCAGCCAGCTGTCAGGATCTGCGATAAGTTTGTCAGGGATCGCCCGCCTTCTGCCGATGGCAGGGTGGGGACTGCCGAAAGGAGCGTTTCCGGGAAGGTCAATCTCCTCCTCTTCGGGGCCGATCTCCTCATCCGGATCTTCCGGCCTGTCTGTGGCGGCCACTTTGAAAGCTATCTGGCTTATTCTCTCACTTTCTGTGAATGAATATGACCCGAGGCAGATCCCGAGGCTGTCCAGATAATCGGCTGCCGCCTCGACCGAGGCGTAAAAAGCCGCCATGTTTCCAAGAGGCTTAGGGTTCCAGCGCCATTTGGCCGAGAGGGTCAGATCTCCCAGCCTGAAATGGCCTTTCATCCAAAGAGTGTCCAAAAGTGCCTTCGCTATCCTGCTTTTGGTGAACTCCTCAGGGAAGGTCACAGGGCAGTTCCTTGGAGATCCGATGGCTCCGTAAATCCCGGAAAGATATTCTTGCACATCCTGGCTCTTGAACTGGTCTGCGGCAGGGCAAGGATCGGTGCTCTCATCCACTATCGGCTCATATTCCTCGTATGCGGGATTCTCCTCAGGCTCCTGGTCGAGACACCCGTCAAGAATGTCCGCCGGAGTGAAGCGCCGGGGGATTCCATCTATTATGTATTCAGAGCGTAAAGCTGAGGTTTTTTCTTTCATTCAGTTGGAATATGTCCGTAAATTTAAGTATTTTTGAATTGAGTTCAAAAAAGAGTGCTTGACGAAGATGGAAAATTATTCGGAAAAATCATACAAAGACAAGTTGGAGGCTATTTTCACGAGGTTCCCTTCGGTCCAGAAGGTGCCTTTTGGAGATGCCTACAAGCCGGGTCTTGACCACATGGAGAAGTTCGCGGCTCTTCTTGGGAATCCTCAAGAGAAGTACCGTACCATCCATGTAGCCGGGACCAATGGCAAAGGCTCTGTCGCCAATATGATCGCGTCAGCTCTATCCTCGGCGGGCCTCAAAGTCGGACTCTACACATCCCCGCACATTATCGACTTCCGTGAAAGAGCCAGAATCCTGCTTTCCTCGACGGCAGCTCCCTCCGGCTCCCTGCGCTTCGCGCCCTATCCGGGTAAATGTCCGCCGGAGGGACTGCCGACCGAGGAGCCGGTGGAGCCTTTCCTGGTGCCGGAGGAGTATGTTTTCGATTTCCTCTGCCGGTATGAGGCGGATATGGACGAACTGGACCTTTCCTTTTTCGAGATCACTACTGGCTTGGCTTTCAAGTGGTTCGCTGACGAGAATGTGGATGTGGCGGTCATCGAGGTCGGACTGGGAGGAAGGCTTGACAGCACGAATATCATCACCCCTGACCTTTCCATCGTGACCAGCATAGCCTTGGACCATTGCGCCCTTTTAGGTGATAACCTTGAAGATATCGCCAGCGAAAAAGCCGGAATATTCAAGCCGGGAGTCCCCGCATTGGTTGGGGAATATCTCCCGGAGACCCGTCCGGTTTTCGAGAAGCAAGCCTCGGAGGTGGAATGCCCTCTCACTTTCGCCCAGGATGTTGATCTTTCGATGGACGGTCTGGTGCCGAATATCCTGGAGAACATGGACCTGAAAGGGAAGTACCAGGAAAAAAATCTCCGCACTGTCCTTGCCGCGATTGATATTCTTGCCCGGACCCCATTCTATTCCAAGCTATCAGACCAGAAAGCGGTTGTCGATGCTATCTGCCACACCGCTTCCAGGGCAGGTTTCCATGGACGTTGGGAGATGGTGAGGAAAGATCCCATGATAATAGCCGACTTGGGCCATAATCCTGCCGCCCTTAAAGAGAATTTCGCCCAGTTGGAAGTGATGATGTCTTCTGGGGATTATTCTTCACTGATCATCATCTACGCTGTCATGGCGGACAAGGATCTGGACGGGATAATGCCTTTGATGCCCGAGAGCGCGACGTATGTGTTGACCGGTCTAGAATCCAAAAGAGCCTTGCCTGTCGGAGAGCTCACCAGAAAGATGGAGACTTTCCTGGAAGAGGCTGGAAAGTCATTCAAGATTGTGGAAACGGGCTCTGTAAAGGAGGCAATTTCGGCCGCCCTTTCTCTCGATAAAGACCGTAAACCATTGATATTCATAGGGGGGAGTACTTATCTTCTCTCGGAAGCCCTGCATGCCCTTGATGCGCGGGGTTTTTGAAGTATATCGGATTATTATGAAAAAGACTATGTTTTACCTGATTCTTGCGATCGCCGCCGCCTGTGTCGCCGCCGTGGTCGCCTGCGCCTATGTCCGCAATAACGATTCGGATAACGCGAAGAACCCCGACAATCAAGGCCATGCCTTGACATCGCTTTGGAAAAGCTATTATGCGGCTGATAAGGCCGACTTGCCCAAGAAGAAGATCGAGATCTTGGACGAGATCATTTCAGCCGCCAAATCCAAGAGGTATCATTGGGATTTCTATGACGCCGCGGTAAAGAAAGTCGACACCGAGGTGGAAAGGAACTGGAAGAAGCGTCAGGAGATGAACACCTTCCTCGCTAATGCCATCAAGGAATACGATGAGCCGATTGTGACTTATACTTATAGGTCATCATACAGTAGTTCCGGGCTCCTCGACTTTGTCTTGGCAAACAAAACCCGCCTCCAGGCTGGAAAGAACACTGTTTTCCACAAGAGGACTGCAGGGCAGATGAACGGTCTTCTGAACGATTTCATAAAGGATGATTATGAATATGCCCTCTGGTCCGAAAGGATCAGTAACAGGAACACCTACAAGGGCAATGAGGCTTTGAAAGAATACCTTGGTGAGACTTATCCCAACGCCGCTTGGGATGAGTACCTGTACCTTGAGAACAGGTATTGGTCCTATAGGGAAGCTGATGTCAAGGCGTTCGTGAATAAGTATGCCGGCAAGGCTATAAACCTTTTCGGTAAGGCCCTGCTTTTTGAGGACCGTATGTCTCATCTGTCCCGTGAGAAAGGCAGTGAGGCGGAGTATAAAGCCTTATATGAGGAAATCAAGGCTGCGGAGAAAGAGCGTCTCACATATAAATCCGGGACGGATTCCAAGATCGCCGGCACGATCGACAGTTTTAAGAATCAGATAGAAGTACTTGAAAATAAGGATGTTAACCTCACTTTTAACAAGGATGATATAGTCGTGACTCTAAGGAATCTTCCTAGTGTGGATGTCTCGATGTTCCTGGACGATAAGGAAGCCACTCCGTTGTTCAAGAAAACGATTGATAATCCTAAGAAGAGTTTTTATGTATATGATACAGTGAGGGTTCCCATCCCAAGGTGCGATGACGGCAACTATGTGGTTAAGGCCAAGAACGGGAAGATCGAGGCACAGAGCCAATATATCCCCAAGACTTTGTCAATAGCGTTGAGGGAGGATTTCGATGGCCGCAAGTTCTATGTGGCCAACTATCAAACCGGTGAGCCTCTCAAGAAGGTTGACCTCATGCTCATCCAGTCCGGGAAGATCGCGGCCGAGGCCAAGGATATCCCGGTGGATGGCTTCACTCCTCTTCCGGAAGAATTGGTCAAGGTGATGAAGTCGGACGTATACTATTACCTCAGGGCCTCTTGGAAAGATTCCGACGGCTTCCTTCACCTGTCCAAAGAGCAGAGCTTGCGTAACTCCAGGGATTACTATAGCGAACGAAAAGGCTATGTGGGTAAGTACTGTGAAATCTTCACGGACAAGACCGCTTTCAATCCGGGGGAGACCGTGAAGTTCAAAGCGGTCCTGTATTCCGGCAACCAATATGTGAGTTTCAAGGTGTTTGATGCCGGAGAGGATATCGAGGCCATATTCGTCAACGCGGAGGATAAGGAAATCGCGAAGACTGAACTGAAAACCAATGAGTTCGGCTCAGTTGCCGGGGAGTTCAAGATCCCTGAAGGGGAGCGTAATGGCAATTTCACTATCAAGATTCGCTACAAAGGCAACACAATGGAGTCTAAGTCGATAGTGGTTGACGAGTTTGTCCTTCCGAGTTATGACCTTTCTTTCGAGAGCGTTGACAAGCTTTATTTCATGGGCGACGAGATTGAGGTGAAGGGCAAGGTGTCAAGCTACAGCGGCCATCCGCTCGATGCCGCCGATGTGACCTATGAGATTGATTCATGGGGCCGTATAATAGCTGATGGGGAAATCAAGCTCGAATCCGACGGATCATTCGCGGTGAAGTTCCCTTCAACTAATGACAGGTATTCATATAGGGTCGTGGTCAAGGTCAAGGACGCCACGGGAGAAACCAGCGAGTTTTCCAGGAGGGTCTTTGTGCTAAACGCTTATGATATAGAGATGAACGTTGAGAATGCCGCTTCCGGCGACATCTCTCTGGGTTCCAGAAGGTACGGAAGGTGTGAGCTTCTGTCGGATAAAGTCGCCAAGGTGACCTTCACATCGAGGAACAATGAGGGCCAGAAGGTGCCGGTGGACATCAAGTTCGAGTTGAAAGATGTCAATGATAAAGTTGTGTTCAAGGGAGAGGCGGAATCAGGCTCCACGAAGGAGATAACTATTCCGACTACTGGATATTACACCCTTGTGGCGACCTCTAGTGTCACGGCCACTAATGGGAAGGAGATATCCTCGAAATCTGAGATGTCATTCCTGGTTGTCGGAGATGATGATAAGGCTATCAACGCCGATGTGGAAAATTTCTTCAAGTTGGTAGGCCCTTGCTCTGATTGCTCTGTCAAGGACGGTGAGGAAATAAAGGTTCAGTTCGGAGCCGGAGCCGGCCCGGTCTGGGCAGTCGCCGAGCTCTTCGATGAGATGAGAAAACCTCTCGGACGGGAGCTTGTCCATCTGGACGGAAAGCCCGGTTCCGAGGGCTCGATCAAAACTCTGTCTTTTGAATACAAGAGCGAATATCCGGACGCTTTGACTCTGTATATCTTCTACTTCCGTAACGGGACTCACTACGTTTTCCATCGCGAGTTCCAGAGGGAAAAGACGGTTTTGGATCTTCCTTTGGCTTTCACCTCATTTGAAGATAAGGCATATCCCGGAAAACAGTATTCCTTCACTTTGAAGTCGGATCCCGGGACCGAAATGGTAGCGGCCATCTTCGACAAGGCATCGGAGAGGATATCTCCGAATGTCTGGGAGACCGTCAGCCTTGTGAACCTCGGCGCCAGGCCGGTCTATTACGAGACGATGGACGGCAGCATTGATCGTGGCAGGATTTACAATTATGATGACAGGAGGATGATGAAGTCCCGCGCCGCGGCCGGGGCGGTTAATGATGCCATGGTGCTTGAATCGGCGCCTATGATGGCAGTGGAAGAGGAGATGAGCGATATGGCTGTGGAAAGGGTCTCTGCCGATGGTGCCGCACCAGCGGAACTGGATGATGTCAATGTCCGTTCCGACTTCTCGACCGCTATCGCTTTCGAGCCTTATCTTAGGACTGACAGCAACGGTTCCGCGACTTTGAAGTTCAAGACTTCCGACAAGCTCTCAACCTTCGTGGTGCAGGTTTTCGCCCACACCAAGGAGATGAAGAACGCCCTGTTGAGGCAGGAGATGACAGTCTCTATCCCCGTGAAAGTCAATGTTGTAGAGCCTAAGTATATTTATAAGGGCGACAAGTATGTCCTACATGCTACCGTCTCAAGCTCATCTGACAAACCGGTCTCTGGCACGGTGGCGCTTCAGACTTACGCCGGATCTGACCACGAGGGTGCCAAGCCTTTCGCCACTCTTTCAAAGAAGGTGACTGTCCCTGCTGGCAAGACTGTCCCGGTAGAGTTCACCGTTGATCCGAAGGGGCACGATCTTCTCGGGTTGAAGGTTGTGTTCGCTGATGTCGCCAAGTCGTTCTCAGACGCCGTGTTCGTCACTCTGCCGGTCTATGATGCCGAGCAGACTCTGACGGAGGCCCATTCCGCGGTGTTGCTCGCAGGCATGGACAAGAACGCTCTTATCCAGCGCATCCGCTCCGCTTTCACCGGAACCACCTCTGCTGGAGCCGAATACAAGGAGATTGACATCCGTCAGATGGTTCTTGACGCCATCCCTTCGAAGGTCGAGCCGGAAGGCAAGGATATCTTGTCCCTGACGGAGTCTTTCTATGTCCGCAGAGTGGCGGAGAAACTTGGCGCTAAATTCGATTATATCACTTTGGATGAGGATATCCTTGAGAAGATTGAGGCATGCCAGAATGCTGACGGAGGTTTCGGCTGGTTCGAGGGTATGAAGTCATCCCCGGTCATCACGGCTGTGGTACTGGAGCGTTTCGCTAAGCTCCGTGACGCCGGTCTGGCCGAGGAAGTAGCTGATTCTGAGGCGGCTATCACCTTCCTCGACAAGAACCAGTTCATCCACGACAGCTGGCCTTATTGGAGCGGTTGGATCTCGACAGCGCAGTACGCATATGTCCGTTCGATGTACTCCTCCGTCATGTTTGATGTCTCAAAGGAGACTATAAGCGAGGCGAGCGAATATTCAAAGAACTTCAGGGAGTTCAAGAAATACATCAAGGATTACCTGATTCCTTCCCAGAAGGATGGTCGCGGCTTGCAGGGACAGATCCTTGCCAAGGCCCGCAGGATCAAGACCTTGGTCAACCTTGTTTACGGAGATGGCGGGCTCGCCCTCGCGTCCGCTTGGGGCATCAAGCTTTCGGCTGATTCCAAGATGCGCTCATCCATTGTCGCCGATGTGGCTTCTTTGGATGAATATGCGGTCGAGCATCGTGACGGTGGCTGGTACTATCCTAACGCCGTGATGCCTTGGAGGGGACTCCTCGAAAGTGAGCTCTACGCCCACTCGCTCCTTTGCGACTTGCTGTCAGACAGCAGGATACAGTCCGCGGAGAGGGCGGATATCCAGTCGTCTATACCTGGCTCTAACGGACATCCCGAGACCATTATCGCCGACGGCATACGTATCTGGATGATGCTCCAGAAGGAGACTCAGAAGTGGGGAGAGGATCCCGCTTTCGTGGACGCCATAAACTCGGTTCTCACGGGAGGCGAGGAAGTCCTTTCGACAAGGGTTATCCTTATGACCAAGACCTATAGGGAGCCGTTCTCAAAGATTGTGGCGGCCGGCAACGGCTTCACCATCGAGCGGCATTTCTACAAGGAGGTTCAAGGCGAGAACTCGACAAAGAACCTGCTTGAGATCTATCCTGGAATGAAGCTCAAGAGGGGAGAGAAGATTATCACTGAATATAAGATCTGGAACCAGGAGAACCGTAGTTTCGTCAAGCTCAACGCTCCTCGCGAGGCTGCCTTCAGGCCGGTTAACCAGCTTTCCGGCCATGTCGGATGGTGGTACAGGCCGATAGGCTCGTACGCTGTCTCACCTCAGGGCTACAGGAATGTGAAGGCTGACCGGACGGAGTATTACTTCGATGTCTATCCCGAGGAGAATACCACGGTGACAGAGGAGTTCTACATCACCCAGGAAGGCACTTTCAGCGCCCCGGTCGTGACGATCGAGTCTCTCTACGCGCCGCACTACCGCTCCAACGACAAGTTCGGTGGAGTGCTGAATGTTATAGAGTAAATCTTGGACTTATAGTTTGCTGGCGGGGACGCCTTCGAAGGTGATCTTGACGGGAAGTATCTTTCCGTCAGTGTCGAAATACATCCTTTCGATGCAGACAACACGGTCGTTACCGTCATAACTGTCGAGAGGGTGACGGTGGTAGACTATGTAGTACTCATCCTTCCCACGTCCCTTTATAACCGAATGATGACCAGCTCCGGTAGCAATGGAAGTGTCTGATTCCAAGATTGTTCCGATGCGTTCAAACGGACCGTACGGACTGTCTGAAATCGCATAGGCCACATGGTAATCGGGGCCGGTCCAGCCACCTTCGCTCCACATGAAGTAATACTTGCCGTCTCTTTTCAGCATGAAAGGACCTTCGACATATCCCTTAGGAGTGATCTCCTTGAACATGGTTCCATCCTCAAAAGGAACCAGGCTCGTGAGATCATTCCCGAGCTTGACCATGTTGCAATGACGCCAGCCTCCATAATACATGTAGTAGGTTCCGTCATCATCCTTGAACACGAACTGGTCGATAGGCTGGGCCCCGTTGATGACCTCGTCGATTAGCGGATGTCCGAGAGCATCCTTGAAAGGTCCCGCGGGGTTGTCGGCCACGGCGACTCCGATGCCGCCCTCGCCTTTCTCGTGCATGTCATTGGCTCCGAAATAGATATAATATGTTCCGTCTCTCTCAATCACTGACGGAGCCCAAAGGGCGCGGCGTAGCCATGAGATATTCTCTTTCGCGAGGACTCTCTCGTGCCTTGTCCAGTGTACCAGGTCTTTTGAGGAAAAAGCGTCCATGAACAACTGTTCGTCATAAGGCCTGGACCAAGTGGGAAAAATCCAATACTCCTTTCCGAACACCACGGCCTCTGGATCAGCGTACCAGCCTGTGAATAAGGGGTTTCCGCTAACCTTGCTGCGCTTTCCGTAACGGGACAGGGCATCAATCTCCTTCTTGGCCTTTTTCAGGTCTTTCTGGAACTCGTCGCTGGAATGTAGTACCGCCACGATTCCGGAAGCGGCCGCTCTGGCTTCCTGGACGTCGCTCTGATAATGATAACCGACGATGACACGGCTTGCCCCATACCTGTATCCGGCTTCCAGAATATCCTGGCTCCTTTCGGGGAGTAATTCAGACAGGATGAGAGCCATCGTCCAGCCCCTTGTTGTATGGCCGGAAGGATAAGATGCTGATTTCCTGTGGCTTTCCTCATCTTCCGGGACACCGGTGGGCTCGGTGAATTCCACATACGGACGAACGCGGTTGTAGTATGATTTTATTTTGCGGTTCGAAGCGGCTGAAGTTTTTGTGGCCCTGGATAAAAGATGGTGCAGGTTGGGAGTGTGTTCCTTGCTGATCTTCAGTCCGATAGCCTCTTCGAATAACTTCGACATATAATCCATTGAAGTGGCCGCGTCATCTTTGGCGATCTTCCCTCTCGTCCTGCCGCGCATAGCCTTTCCCCATTCGTAATAACCCTTATCTCCAGCGAAACGCGGATCGTTAGGCTTGAGAGGAGCGGGAATATAAGCGGATGCGTCAGGCAGGTCGGCTGTCTGGAAGTAAGCCCCTGATGAAGAGGAAGATAAATCCTTGGAAGCTGTGCCACAAGATGAGACTAATGCGGGAATCGCGATTGTCAAAACCAGCAGGATAATGGAGTTCGATTTTTTCAAAACAGTCATATTCTTTGAAGCCAATACAATCCGCAATATATGAATTCTTCAGATTATTTCAAACCACAAAGGCACCTACGGAGTCCGTAAGTGCCTTTATGATTGGTGGAAACAACTGGATTCGAACCAGTGACCCCCTGCTTGTAAGGCAGGTGCTCTGAACCAGCTGAGCTATGCTTCCAAACTTGGGTTTCCCTTTCGGGGATTGCAAAAATACGATAGTTTTTCTATTCCGCAAAATATTCCGCCAGGAATTGCTTACCTTTACAAAGAAAACACTTACGCAAAGTAAAAGCATGAACAAGACTCCGTTTCTGCTGGCGGCTCTGGTATTGTCCTTGATCGCCGGCTGCCAAATAAAGGCCCAAGGCAATGATGAAGATACTCCCGGGACTGGCCAGCCTCAGGTTGAGATCCAAGACTATTACAAGGCAGACTTGAGCACATTGGAAGGGCAGTGGAGGGATTCTGTCCACACCGCCCTGGCTGGAATACTCAAGGACAAGAAGATTGTGATGGGACAGTACACAATGCCGATTTGGTGGAAAATCTATGGCGAGGAGCCAGCTGGAGGAAGGTCGCTATATATCTCTTTACATGGCGGCGGAGGTACGACCGCTGAGATGAACGATGGCCAATGGGAAAACCAGAAGAAGCTCTACGAACCAGCGGAGGGAGTTTATCTTTGCCCCAGGGCGATCACCAACACTTGGGATCTTCACTTCCGGCCGGAGTCGGACGCATTCTATGAGAAAATAATCCAACTCGCCGTGACCTGCTGGAACGTCAACCCAAATAAGGTCTATCTGATGGGCTACTCGGCTGGAGGTGACGGAGTCTGGCGTCTGGCTCCCCGTATGGCGGACCATTGGGCCGCGGCCTCGATGATGGCTGGGCACCCTGGTGATGTCTCTTTGTTGAGCCTAAGGAATCTCCCGTTCATGATCTGGTGCGGTGCTCTTGACGACGCTTATGACCGGAATAAGGTCTGCGCCGAAAGGATTGAGGAAATGAATAAGTTCCAAGAGGCTGATCCAGAGGGATATATCCATGAGGGACACATTGTGGCTGGAAAGCCTCACTGGATGGATCTTGTGGATGCGGCAGCGGTTCCTTGGATGGCCAAATACACCCGGAATCCTTACCCGAAGAAAGTCGTTTGGTGCCAGGGCGATGTGATGAAGGAATACTTTTATTGGTTAGGGATACCTGTTGACGAAGCCGAAAAAGGGAACAAACTTACCGCGAGCATTGAAGGCAACACCGTAAACATTGGGGACTGCGACTATTCGAAAGTCCGTATATTCCTGAACGACAAGCTTGTGGATCTGTCGAAACCTGTAATAGTCACCCATGGTGAGGAAAAACTGTTTGAAGGAATCCTCGCCCCTTCAGACGCGCTCCGCAAGCGTACCCTATACACCCGGAACGACCCTGCCTACTCCTTCCCTTGCGTCATTGAAGTCTCTTTCTAACATCATACCCATGAAACCGTTCAAACCCATCTGCCTGGCCTTTCTACTCTTGTCTTGGCTCCCTGTTGGAGCGCAAGTCGTAATCGACCCGAGTGCCGTCGTCGGCGCGATCAAGCCGATGAATGCCGTGAATAATGGCCCAGCCGTCGCTAATGCCAAGGAGCAGACCCGTGGCAATTTTTATGAGTACAAAGTCCTCAATATTCCTTACGCCCGTACACATGATTCCGCATACTATGCCGGATATGGCGGGCCGCATTGCGTGGATATTTCCCAGCTTTTCCCGGATTTCGATAAGAATCCCAACGATCCCTCGGCTTACGATTTCACCAACACCGACGCCTACCTCCAGAGCATCGTCGCGACTGGTGCCCAGGTCTTCTTCCGGCTAGGGGAAAGCATCGAGCATACGGTGAAGCAATACAATATCTTCCCTCCGAAAGACTACCTCAAATGGGCGAAGATTTGTGAGCATGTCATCAGGCACTACAACGAGGGATGGGCGGATGGCCTCCACCTCGGTATCAAATACTGGGAGATATGGAACGAGCCTGATCTTGACGTTGAGGACTGGAAGACAAAGCCGCACACTTGGGGAGGATCCACCGAGCAGTTCTATGAGTTCTATGAAGTCGCGGCTAAGTATCTCAACAAGACCTTCCCTGACCTGATGATCGGAGGACCGGCATTGTGCTGGATGGAGGATTGGGCGGATGCTTTCCTCCAGCGGTTGAGTCAGAAGAAAATAGGCCTGGATTTCTTCTCATGGCATATTTATGAGCGTTCCGTTTCGGCTTTCACCGAGAAAGCGAGGCGTATCCGGGCACTTTTGGATAAAAACGGATTCACTGACACACCTTCCTTCCTGGACGAGTGGAATTACATCAAAGGCTGGACAGATGAGTATGTGTACAGCCTTTCCGAGATCAGCGCTATCAAAGGCGCCGCCTTCACCGCCGCGGTGATGTCTGCCTGCCAAAATGAGCCGGTTGACATGCTCATGTACTATGATTTCCGTCCCAGCGCTTTCTGCGGAGCCTTTGACCAGACAACTTATCGTCCCTCAAAGACTTACTATGCTTTCTACGCATGGGACAAATTGGTTCAGTACGGGACCCAGGTTAAAGCGGTTTCGGATGACAAGGAACTTTATGCGACAGCGGCCCGTTCCTCTGACGGTCATCTGAGGGTGCTGCTGACCCGTTATTCCGAGGATAATAACGTGACTAAGATACGTCCGTTCCGGATTGAGATCAATGGGGCTGGAGACGGTACCGTATATGCCTATCTCACTGATTCTGACAGGGCATTCACCGAGATTCCCGTAGAGATGAAGGGTGGAGTCATTGAAGGAGTTTTGGATCCGGACGCTTTCGTTCTTTTAGACATATCACCGGCTCACCATCATCATGAGTAATATCATACTGCTGACTCTTCTTGGTTTCGGGATTCTCGCCGGCTCCAAAGCCACAACCGACGGGTATACCTATCTTGGCCATAATGAGGATATTCCGGGCGAGAAGATGTTGAACATCTATAACGTCCCCTCGAAAAATGGCCGCCTGGCTGGCCTCTGGTTTGAGTTTCCTGGCCAGATAGGGGATAGTTATGTCAATGAATATGGGGTCAGCATAGCTTCAAACTCGTGTCCATCCAAGTCTGTTAAAAAGTCGAAAGGAAAGCGTCTTTACAAGATCCAGACGAAGGCTTTTCGTGAGGCTAAGAGCGCTCGGGAGGCTGTCATGATTATTGGTTTAGAGGTCAGCAGGCATGGATGTGACGAGTCAGGAAGATCCTTCCTGATAGCTGACGCCAATGAAGGGTGGGTCTGCTCCGTGGTGAGGGGAAGGATATGGGTCGCCCAAAGGGTTCCGGAAGATCATATAATGTTGATATCCAACTGTTTCAACATCGGAGAAGTCAATCTCGATGACACGGCAAATTACTTGGGCAGTAAAAACTTGGTCCGTTATGCCATAAGGAAGGGATGGTACGATCCAAGCAGTGACGGCGCTTTCAATTTCACTAAAGCGTATGCCGCCCCTTCTTCCTTGAGCGATTCCGTGAATACCGGTCGTCTGGCGTTGGCCGGTGAATACTTTTTCGGAGATGGCATTGACCCTTCGCGGCCGGTGTTCTCCCGAGTACCTCCCAGGAAATTCCATCGCCGGGATTTGTCAAACCTGCTGTCGGACACTTCTTTACGCGACGAGAACACGGCCCTGACGACCATATTTACCTTGAATCCGGCATATCCTCCAAAGAAAGGCACTGTGATATGGGTAGGCTATCCAAGCCAGGATGCCGCCAACCATTCCCAATGGACCATATTCACGAAAACACCGGAGTCTTGCCACCGCTTCGGTGATGCCGAGTTGGCCATGAAGAAGCATTTCAAGGACGTGACTCTTTTCAGGGACCGCTGGCCTGACCACTTCTATTGGCACTACCTCTATCCGGAGATAAACATTGATGTCGTGCCTCACGATTTAACCGTGTATGTCCCGAAACTGACTCGGGCAGAGACTGTAAATCATCCGGAATTAGTCGGGGACTCCTTCAATGACCATTTCCATGTCTTGGAAGACCCTGATAGAGGACTCCTCCACGCTTTCTGGACGCAGGGCTCATGGGAGGCCGCGGACGACGAGCATGTCGTATATTCCCAAAGCCCGGATAATGGAGTGACATGGACCGAGCCGGTGATCCTGGCTGGGTCAGCCACTCGTTCAGATCCCAAACCTGTGGCCGCGTGGCAACAGCCGATGATCACCAGAAGCGGCCGTTTGTATTGCCTTTGGAACCAGGAGACCACCGTCAAGAAACATCTTTGCGGGATTATGTGCGGGCGATATTCGGATGATGGTGGCAAGACTTGGAGCAAGCCCGGGATAGTTCCGTTCCCTAAGCGTTTCAGCGCGGATCCTGAAGATCCATCGGTTCCTCCGTCCTGGTGCATGTGGCAAAGGCCGCTCCGGTTAGGAAAGAATGGCCAATATCTTGCCGGTTGCTCCCGCTACGGTAGAGACGGCCTCAGCCGGGTGGAATTCTGGCGCTACGACAACATAGATGACGATCCGGAAATCAACGATATCCGTATTTCATTCTTCAATACTGAAGATGAGGCATTTGACGCCTCGAAAATCGAGAGGGATAATGATTACGTGCCCCGGGAAGGGCTTATTGTAGAGGAAGCTTGTATTGTCGGACTTCCTGACGGGCGGCTTTTCTCGGTCATGCGCACAACCACAGGCTCTCCGATATGGTCGGTTAGTTCCGATGAAGGTGAGACCTGGTCCAGGCCGGAGATCCTACGCGTGAAAGACGGAGAGGAGGCGATTCTCCAACCATGCTCTCCGTGTCCGATCTATGATTATGAAGGACCTGAGGCAAGGAGCGGGAAGTATTTCCTGATGTTGCATAACGCATTTGATTTCAACGGTTTGACCGCCTATCAGAATAGGGGGCCGCTCTACAGGTTTGATGGACGCTTTGTCGAGGGAGCTCACCAGCCGGTTTGGTTCGAGGACAGAGGGGTATTCTCTCCGAGGGACACAGGGAACTCGTTCTATACCAGTTACACGGCTCTTGACGGGAAGGGTACTCTCTGGTTCGGCGACCAGAAATACTATTTGTTCGGGAAGAGGATGAATTGATTAGAAATAACTCATTAACAATGAAACATAAGCATTTGTTTCTGCCTTTCGCGGCACTGCTTGCCGGATGCGCCGGCCATAAGACCGAAATGCCAAATGTGGTTTTCATTCTGGCCGATGATCTCGGATATGGGGATCTGGGCTGCTATGGAGCCAAGGGTGCGGAGACTCCGAATGTCGATGGCTTGGCGAGTCAGGGGATTCGTTGCACGGACGCCCATGCTGTGGCGTCCACCAGCACTCCCTCCCGTTACTCCCTGTTGACCGGGCAGTATCCATGGCGCAAGACGGGAACGGATGTCGCCGCCGGCAACGCCAAAATGATCATATCTCCGGACCAATTCACTGTGGCTGATATGCTTAAGTCACAGGGCTATTCTACCGGCGCTATCGGTAAATGGCATTTGGGATTGGGCTCAGAGACAGGAATGCAGGACTGGAACGGGAAACTGGACGAGGATCTCTCAGACATCGGTTTTGACTACTACTACATAATGGCGGCCACCTCTGACCGTGTCCCTTGTGTGTTTATCGAGAACGGTCGGGTGGTCAATCATGATCCTGATTATCCGATTGAGGTGAGCTACAAGGGTAATTTCGAAGGAGAGCCCACCGGGCGGGACAATCCGGAACTTCTTTATAATCTGCGTTCTAGCCATGGACATGACATGTCTATAGTCAATGGCATCGGACGTATCGGCTACATGAAAGGTGGAGGTAGAGCGCTTTGGAAGGACGAGACTATTGCGGATTCTTTGACTGCTCATGCCGTAAGGTTCATCGAGGAGAACGCCAATAAGCCTTTTTTCTTGTATTTCGCCACCAATGACATCCATGTCCCGAGATTCCCGGCTGAACGATTCCGTGGGGCGAGTACCATGGGGCTCCGAGGTGACGCCATCGCTCAGTTCGACTGGAGCGTAGGGGAGATTCTCAATGCATTGGAAAGACTTGGTCTTGAGCAGAATACGATTGTTGTCCTGACCAGCGACAATGGACCTGTGTTGGATGATGGTTATGACGACAAGGCTGAGGAACTTGTAGGGGATCACAAGCCGGCGGGTCCTTGGCGCGGCGGGAAGTATTCGGCGTATGAGGGTGGTACCGCGATCCCGCTGATCATCCGCTGGCCAGGCCATATCAAGCCCGGAAAGGAAGATGACAGAATCATTTCCCATATTGACGGATTCCGGTCTTTAGCCAACCTGTTGGGTGCTGAGATTCCTGCCGGAGCCGCTCCCGACAGCCGTGATTTCAAGGATGCGAAGTATGTGATGGAGATGTCCAATGACCACACGATCTCTGTCTGTGACGAGGAGTGGAAATATATCTCACCATCCAACGGACCCGAGATGATCCAATGGGGACCTAAGATTGAGACGGGGTACCGTCCATTCGACCAGCTTTTCGAACGTCAGGCGGACCCTGGTGAGACCGAGAATGTGGCCGGGAAACATCCTGAAATCGTCGAACGTTTCAAAAACATCGTGCGGGAACAGCGCTGATATGGGAAAGGAAACAACCAAGATGAACAAAGACGCGTTGGCTGGCCATCTGTCAGTCGGGGCAGCCTATGTCATATTCGGGCTTAACATCGTATTTTGCAAGGATATAGCCAACTCTGACGTGGTCTCGCCAGGTGTGCTTTTCACCTTGCGCGCGCTCGGGGCCTGCTCCCTGTTCTGGCTTATCTCGCTGTTCACACCTAAGGAAAAGGTTGAGAAAGGGGATTACTTGAGAATCGCCGCGGCTTCTTTTGTGGGATTGTTTGTTCCCCAGTTCACTTTCCTGCTGGCGATTACTATGTCCAGTTCGATTGACACGGCCATAATGGGAACCCTGGGACCTATTTTCACGATGTTTTTCGCCTACTTTTTTCTGAAAGAGCCTATCACCGGGAAAAAGGCGTGGGGAGTCGCGACCAGTTTCGCTGGAATATTATTCCTGATATTCAACTCCGTTCATGCGGATGGAGGTTCAGCCTCATCGCCTCTTGGAATCGCTCTCCTTCTTTTGAATAGTTTGAGTTTCTCCCTGTATCTGGGTTTTTTCCGCCCGTTGATCTCGAAGTACAGCGTCATCACGTTTATGAAGTGGATGTTCCTTTTCGCCTTGATCCTCTCTCTGCTGGTGTTCGGGAAAAACGTTGTGACTACTGATTTTTTGACCATACCAAATGCCGTACGTTGGGAAATCGCGTATCTCATCTTCTTCGCCACATTTGTGGCATATTTCCTTATTCCGCTGGGACAGAAATATTTACGTCCGACTCTGGTGAGCATGTATTCCTACCTTCAGCCGATTATCGCGACCATAATCAGCATCAGTGTGGGGATGGATTCACTGACTTGGCAGAAGATCTTGGCTATGTGTCTGGTCGTTGGCGGAGTTGTCCTGGTAAGCCGCTCCCGTGCGGCCGGGCAACCCAGATGAGAGTAATAATGTTATTTTAGTGATATGAGAATACTTCACAGTCTTTTCGTTTTGACCATTCTTTTCTTGGTCACGCTATGTTCCGCTTGCGCCCGGAAACCGATTCAAGGCGTCATCATCACTGGGCAGAACAACCATAACTGGCCGGTCAGCCACAAGGCGATAAAGATGGTTCTTGAGAATTCAAGACTATTCAAAGTGGATATCGCGGTGTCTCCCGCGGCAGGAGAAGACATGTCTTCTTTCGATGTGGATTTCAGCAAGTACGCGTTCGTGTTCCTCGACTATAATGGAGACCCATGGCCGGAGAAGATGAACACCGCCTTCTTGGAATATGTCAAGAACGGTGGCGGTGTGGTGGTTTATCATGCGGCGGATAACGCTTTCACCGACTGGGATGATTACAACCATATAATTGCCCTTGGAGGCTGGGGCGGAAGGGACGAGAATTCGGGACCTTATGTCTACTGGAAGGATGGGGCTCTCGTAAAGGACACTTCTGCCGGTTCAGGTGGTTCGCATGGTGCCAGGCATGAATATATCATGAACCAGAGAGTCACCTCGCACCCTATTATCGATGGCCTTCCGGAGCGCTGGAAGCATGCCACTGACGAGCTTTATGACAGGATGAGAGGTCCTGGAGACATCAAGGATCTCCTTTACACGGCATATTCACCTACAGAGAAGGGGGGATCGGGTCGTGAGGAACCTTTGGTCTTCACCGTGGAATATGGTAAAGGAAGGATATTCCATATTATGTTAGGCCATTGCGGTGACACTTTGGAGGATAATCCCGCCATGCAATGTGCTGGTTTCCAGACGCTTCTGCTTAGAGGTGCCGAGTGGTGCGCTACGGGAAGTGTCACTCAAAAGGTCCCTGCTGATTTCCCGACGGAGACGTCAATTTCTCTACGCAAGGACTATAAACAGCATTAAATCATTTTTTTTCGTGCCTTCCGCGCAAGATTTGCGGATTTCGGTGTTTATATAATAGATGAAAGCCAAAATATCAGCAATATCCAGACTGCGGATCGGGGTCGACGGCAAAGGAGTTACTTCACTTGTAGCCTTCATGTTATGTCCGCTTGCCTGCGATTATTGCCTTAATCCTCAGACTCTTTCGGCTTCGTATCCGTTTAAGGAATATACTCCGGAGGAACTTTATATGGAGTTGCGCAAGGATGAGCTGTATTTTTTGGCGACGGGGGGAGGTGTAACATTCGGGGGAGGGGAACCTCTTCTGAATCATCAGTTTATCAAGGAGTTTCGGAGCGTCTGCGGAGATCAATGGAAGATTAATCTTGAGACCTCGCTGAATGTTCCGACATCTTTTCTTGAGACCATCATCCCCGTGACCGATGAGTATCTGATTGATATCAAGGATATGAATCCGGACATCTATAAGAGCTACACAGGTAAAGACAATTCACAGGTCATTGGCAACTTGCGGACTTTAGCTGAACGTGGCTTGGCCGGGAGATGTGTAATCAGGATTCCGTTGATTCATGGGTACAACTCTCCGGAGGATGTGGCCAGAAGTGAGTCCGAAGTGATTGCTCTTGGTTTTGATAGGATTGATAAATTTGAATATGATATAGACTATGCAAAGAGGAAAAGAAATTTGCAAAATGCTTAAGGAGATCCGTCGCCGGATCGCTATGGAAAACGACATTGAGTTCGTCACCTCAGAATGCCGCCACAAAGGTTCCTGTGCCGGAACCTGCCCTAAATGTGAGGCTGAGGTCGCTTATCTTGAGAGCCAGTTGGCCGCCCGCAAAAGACTTGGTAAAGTGGTGAAAGTGGTAGGCTTATCCATGGGACTTGCCGCTCTCGCGCCTGTGACATTCACTTCTTGCCATCCACATGACGGGGATTTGGAGGTCTTGCAGGGAGATATTGCCGCCCCTAATCAACCGAATGATCAAGAACCAAAAAAACTAGGGGGCGATGTCGCCATCGTCCCCGATCAAATCTTGGAGTAGTCGTCCTATTTCTTCGCCGGACGCTTATAACCGTCATTAGTGGCGCGTTGGGCCATAGTCTGGATACGCCTCTCTGTTGACGGGTGATCTGAGAATATCTCCGAGACAGCTGAGCTGGACGACGCGGCCTGCGTTCCCGCGGAGGCTCCGCCATTGGAAAGGCTCAACAGTTTCTCGAAAGACATGGCCATAGCCCAAGGGTTCCTTTTGTGGGCGACCAGGAAGTCGTAGCCATAATCGTCAGCCTGAGCCTCTTGTTTCCTTGAGAATTTGGCGCTCATTAGAGCCTCTCCAAGGTCACCGAGCTGGGAAGCCGTCAGGACAGCGATCGTACCTCCTGTCGACACCACGGCGTCCCTGATCGCGGAGTTCCTAAGAGCAGCCTTGTACTGCTTCAAAGAATGTTTCAAAGCCACATGGCCGATCTCATGGCCAACCACTCCTAGGACCTCGTCATCTGTCATCCTGTCTAGAAGCCCGGTGTAGATCCTGACGCTTCCGTCAGCGCATGCGAAAGCGTTGACGTCGTTGGTCTGGTAGACCTTGAAATTAAGGGGAGTGCCATCAACCTCGGTGATACCCTTGGTGAGGTTACGCACCCTTTTGACATAGGCGTTGCTCTCGGGCAGGACAGGGCTCTGAGCGTCAAGCTGGGCGACGTACTGACTGACATAAGCCTTCATTTGCTCGTCAGTGACAGAAGCTGCTTGGGCGATCTTGGCCCCACTGGAAAGAAGATACATGGGGTTGAAATACTCGCCACAAGATACCAAAAGCATGGCTGAAGCCAGCAATGACAAAATCTTTTTCATATCAGTGATTCTTTCTGTTTTTCCGTTTCAGCAAATATAATTATTTGTTTGACAAACACAAAAGATGCCAGTTAGGCTATTCAACTCCGTAACCTTCCAAATAGATAGTGTAGGAGTTCTCATTTCTTGCGTTTGTGGTAAAATTCAATGTCGTGGAATCCCATGTCAGTTCGTCCTCAATCACAAGGTTAGGATCATAAACAGGAGTATAAGAAACCGTCAGAGTCTTTGATTCACCTGGTTCAATTGTTGCCGATGTCCAACTAGGCGAGAAACGCGATGATGTCGAAACCTTGGAAATAGTAAGGGTACCCTTGCCTATATTCTTTATAGTCATGTTCTTGCTGACCGTGGTTCCGATCTTTGTGCCAGTGAACGACAGTTTACCGGTGCTAAAGTAGATCATTGGTTTGGCTGTGTCGTCCTCCACGGCACGGACATTCAGGCCTATATATCTTTGGCGATAGCTATACCATGGCTTGTTGGAACGGATTTCCCAAGTGGTCGCATAAGATTCCTCGTGGTTAAGGTCTGATGTCCAATAATAACCGACTTCATTAACCTCTTTGTTGGAATATTCGATGCTGCCGCCTGCGGGCAGGAAGATTGAGTTGCCGGTGATTTTACTTGTGACTAAATAGCCGTTAATTCCGTTCTCTTGTGTCCAAACCCAGTCGGAATTCTTCTTTAGTTCTTCCCACTCTTTCCTGGTTGGAGTGCGGGCCAAACCTTTAAGCTTTGCCTGGGCATAATCATCCTCATATGCAAGCATCTTTAATGGATTGGAAAATCCTTGATAACCATAAGGTTCCGGAGAGGTGCAATACTTGGTTATATATCCTCCGCCAGAGAAAACCGCATCCCCGACATACCATTTGTAATTGTTATACAAGTACTGGGTCTTCGTGGAGACCTCTCCCCAGGCGACATAATGCCCGTAATCTTCTGGCCTTGAAGCTCCTACATTCTTTGAGGCCCACTTAACGCTGACTCCCATATCCACGAAAGTCTCAGTAGAGATCGTAGGCTTACCGACACCGGAGACATCAATCTCAGCTGTTTCATTCTCGGCGTCAGTGTGGATAACCACGGTTCCGGAATATGATTTCGCCAAGGTGGGTGTGAAGAAAACGTTCACTGTTGTGTTGTAACCAGCGGAAACAGATGACACATTGCAAGTTGCGGAAAAACCATCCGGGCAGTCTATCCTCAGGATTCTCATCGAGGCTTCGCCTGAATTCCTTATTTTTGCGGAAAGAGACCCGGAAGTGCCGACATTCACATTCCCGAAATCCATAGTCTGGCCAGAGATGATCTCAATGTACCCTTGAGCCTCAGCTCCAGTTCCGGACAAAGGAATCACCAGGTCTCCATTTGAAGCGTTGGACTTGATGACTAACTGCCCGTTGTAGGCCTTGGTCTGAGTTGGAGCGAAATATGCGGAGAAGGTCTTGCTCGCTCCAGCTGCTAATCCGAGAGTGTTTCCCTCAGCCCAGGTTTGGTCAACTATAAATCCATCAGTTGCTTCCATGGAATAGAGGGTCACGGCCTTTGTGCCTGAGTTGGTGACAGTAAAATTCTTGTGTGTCCTGTTGCCTACAGTCTGCATTCCGAATGAGAGGCTCAACGGAGAGGCGGTCAGAATTTTCGAGGTTGCCTTTATGCCAGTTCCTGAGATATTCAGTATGCTTGTACCTTGTGTGGCGTTCGTGGCATTTGATGTGATGCTTATAGTCGCGCCATAGCTCTTGACTGCATCAGGTGAGAAAGTGACGCTGAATGACTTGGACTTGTTTGCCGCTATCGTGCATGCGTCGCTCGGCGTGATAGAGTAATAGGAAGGATTCTGCGTATTGTCATTTGCCACGATCTTGATGGATGAGATATTCAAGACTGTGGTTCCTGTGTTTGTGATCGTGAATGATTTCGTAGGGCTCTCTCCGACTTCAACATCACCGAATGACAGGGAGCTGGTGCTGAAATTTAACACAGGGTTCTCTGGCTCGGGGCTTCCGGTTCCTCTCAGCCTGATAGTCTGGGTCTTGTTGTTTGTGGCATTTGAGGACACAATTGTAAGAGTCTCCTCATAAGTCCTCTGTTCAATAGGCTGGAAAGAAACCGTAATAGTCTTTGAGGCTCCGGCAGTGATCGTTCCACCCGAGGTCCAGCCAGAGAGGGTGAATAGGGAACCGTAATTGTTTGTCTTGGTAATGCTCGAGATATTCAGGGTTCCTGTACCTGAATTCGTGATCGTGATGGTTTTGGATTCCTGGGAGAAACAAACCTGGTTCCCGAAATTCAAGTCTGTAGTCGAGACACTGAGTTTCGGCTCAGGTTTGGCCGTTCCGGTACCGGAGAGTAAGATGATCTTGTTTGTGCCGTTACTGGCATCAGATTCGATTACCAGGTCTCCGCTATATGTCTTGGCGCTGGTGGGTGCGAATGTTATGGTCAAAGGCTCTGAGCCTTTAGCCGCTATGGTTTTTGATGACCAACTGGAAGAGAATCCGGAGGGACATGTTATCTTATTGATTTTAAGTGCCTTGGTTCCTGTGTTCGACACCGTGATAGTCTGGGTTCCGGTCTCTCCGACCATGACACTCGTGAAAGTCAGGCTGGTTGAAGAGAAACTGATAACAGGCTTCTGCTCATCTCCTCCGGTGTTGGGGTCGATGATTCCCTTTCCGGTGAGAGTCAGGTATTTTGTGCCGTTTGTGGCATTAGATGAGATTTGCAGTTTGGCATTGAAGTCGGCGACTTTGTTGGGGGCGAACACAACGGAGAGGGTCTCGCGTCCGTTCGGGGCGATGGTCTTCTCCTTCCAGCTTACGGAGAATGGAGCTCCGGGATCACTCACGGCGACCTTAAGGTCGGCTGTGCCAGTGTTTCTGATTGTGAAGGAGAGGGTGGCGCTTTCACCCTGCTTCTTGTCTTCGAACTTCAACTCTGTCTTGGAGACTTCTATCTTAGCTGTCTTCTCCACCGCACTTATTCCCTTGCCACTCAACGAGATAGTTTTATCGCTCCCGGCATTGGAAGATATCTTGATAGATGATGTGAAGTCGGCGGCTTTATTAGGGGAGAAAGTGACAGTGACTTTTTGCGAGCCTCCGTTGGGATTGATGGTTCCCGATGTCCAGTCCATTGAATATACGCCCCCGGCCCCGCTCAGGCTCACAGTCAAATTGGCTGAACCGGTATTGGTAATGACAAACGACGCGGTTGATTTCTCTCCCACCTTTGTGTCAGCGAAAACAAGCGATGTCATGTCCACCGAGATCGCGGGCTTTTTCACCTCCTCCGTCGTGGTAAATTTGGTCACACTGCCATAGAATACATCCCCTGATTGAAGGAGGATATAAGCTCTGCAATAATACAAGGTCTTTGGATTGAGTCCTGTCAGTTGTACGGAGGAAGCCCCTAAACTGGTTTCTCCTGTCGTCTTAGTTAAGCAATCTGAAGAATTGATAGTGGGAACGCTATTTGTTGTGGAATACACTACCCCTATCTGGGATACCACAGGTTTCCAGTTTGACTCTGAGACGAATGGAACAACAGCATTGTTGGATGTGATCACCAAGGCGTCCCCGGTCGCCATTTTCACGAATTTCGCCTCACCCTCAATGTTAAACGACACTTCGTTGCTCTTATAAGACACATCCTTGCTTGGGTATTTGACGGCAAATTCCGGATCCATGATAAACTCAGCCACAACGTATGCTTTGTGGGATCCAACCGCCAGATTATTTATAAATGCTGATTTATCAGTGGTGCGTTTGACTTCTTTCCCATCGATGTATAGACTATATGCTACAGAATACTCGCATTCGAAGTAGTTTGTATAGGAAAGCTCTTCCCCGGAATCAGGATCTTTATAGAAGTCGTAAAGATATGTCCAGAATGAGAGGCAAGGAGATAAAGAGCATGTCCAGCTGAAATTAGGATTATTCTTGTCAGGCGCTTTCAGCACAGGGTGGGGATCGGAGAAATAGAATTCTTTTTTTGATGTCTCAGGGAATATTGACGTTACATTACTTAAATCATAATATGACACTTCTGTCTTATCATCGCTTATTTCGCTAAAGTTCGTCATACATAGATCCGTGACTTTCTTTGCCAAATTTGATTTGGCGGAGAGGTCATGAGCGTCTTTATATGACAAAGAGTTGGAGAGGAACAACAGCATATTGTCGATATACTGCTCACATACCCAAGTGTTTGTCACATGTTCAAATCCAGAGACAAATGAAGCGCCTTTGTCTCTGAATTTATCAACCATCGTGCGTGTTTTTGCTGAAGAACAAGCGGCAAGTATCACGGCTGTATTATTAAACGAAGAGTGATCCAAATAGTTAGGAGTCATCGCGAAATAGGTGTTCTTGGTGTTTCTCGACGACCCGGTGCGTACCATAAAGTTACTCTTACTAAGTTCCTCCGCCTTTTCCTCACTATATAAGGTTCCAGAGACCAAGGTGTTTATTTCCACTGTCTTTTCTCCACCCAAAACGGGTTTTTGATAAATGGCAAAGCCTCCATGCGTGGCGATAATAATGAAGTCGTAATCATCCAGCACATCTCCTTTGAAATAATCGATGGATGCGGATCCTGTCGACTCCGTAGGGTTCTGAAGAAGCAATACACTGCTAAAATGTTCTGAGAGAATATCTGCCCAATCTTCGGTGGGATATTTGAGTTCCCATTGGAAAGGGGATAAGATAAGAGCCTTCCCTTCTTTTTTGATGATAGTGTTGTTATCGGATGCTCTGGTCAACGGAGTGATACTGGATCCTCGCGTCGGATTCTCCAGCTTGGATAGTAACAAAGGATTAGCTTCGGGGGTGTTGGAAACGGATATGGAGTTGATTTGAGGCGTGTCCAGGTATATGTCCATCCAGATCGAGTCCCGTTGCATTATGGAAATAATTGATCCATCTGAGTTTGGCACCACGTCTATCACGCCATCGATCTCGGCTAGGGCATCCGCCATTTCATTCACATCAGTAATGCCTTCTTCATCAAGTTGTTTGAACACCTCGGCCTTCTCATTGCTGATGTCTTTGTTGAGATTGACTGATTCAACCCATTGCTCTTTTGTTTCTGGCCTGTGTGTTGTGGCGAGCTGCTCGACTTTGATGATCTGCTTCAGGGCTCCGGCGGTGACGGTGATAGTAGCCTCGCGGGGTTCTTTGCCAGCATTCTCAGCGATTGAGAACTGGAGTTCTTTTTTGCTAAGGCCTCTTGTCCCAAGGCTCTTGATCCAGTCTCCACCATCCACTGAAACTGTGAAGTCTACGTTCGAAGAGACCGGCAAGCTGAATGTCTGGGCCTCGTAAAATAAGCTATATTCATTACTTCCAGGGATTATGACATCCTGCTGTGCCTGGGTCACTGAGACAATCTGAGACACACCGCTTTCTGAGTTGGAAAAGGTGATGCTTCCAGTCCTGCTGTCGTATCCCTCATTGAAATCGACTTTGAAACCATATGTCCCGCTTCCTCCGTCTGATGAGCCGTCCTGGGTAATCCAGCTACCTTGGATATTGACACTCACTTTCACGTTTGTGGTGACGCTCACACTGATATAACCGCCTCTGGCGTCCAGGGAAAACTCATTTTTGGAAACCGAGAGTTCCGGTTCAGGAGTCTTCTGGCAAGCGGCAAAACACATTACTACCGCAGTGAGAGCTAGAACGAAAGAAGATCTTATAGGTCGCATTTCAAATTAATTTTGAGCAAATTAAGATAATTTGGCAACTATTCCAAATACCCTTTCTTGTTCTCCGCGATTGTGAATCCGACGGAGTGGGAATTGCCGGCATCATCCACAACTGTGACTGTGTGCCTGCCGGGGGAGGGGTTGAGTCTCATCTGGTGGATGAATCGTGTTTGTCCCATATATTCATTGTCCAGATGCCAAAACACGGTGCAGTCCGGAGACCTGTGGGCAAGGTTGAAAGTCACTCCGGCGATGCTGCCGTCAAGTTGCCTTGGGATATATATGATCGCGCCGCCTTCCGGGTAAATAAATTCCATAGGGGCGTAGTCCTCCTTGTTTGCCGGGATGTATGGATCGTATTCAGGGTGGTGCTGCCGGTAGTACCACTCCATCGAAGGAGGAAGTATGAAGGTCCTGATGCCGTCCAAGGTCTTGTGGTAGGGGCAAGGCTCCGTCCTCACGGCTTTCTGCGGAAGCATCAGAGTATCAATACGATCGCAACTTGGCCCCGCGAGATGGCCTGACACGTGGCAGACTTCCATTTGGATATATTCCCCAGGTGCTGGCTCCTTGAACCACCCGTTGGCGGCATAAGCGTTTTCCTCCTCCTTCACGGGAAGCATATTGAATATGTCGAACATAACCGGACCGGCCGTTCTCGCTCCGGTGAGGCCCGGGACTCCCTGTCCCTGGGCGTTCCCGGCCCAAACACCGACAGCGTAGTCAGAGGTCACCCCAACAGCCCAGGCGTCACGGAAGCCGTAGCTGGTGCCGGTTTTCCAAGCCACCTTCTTTAATGAGCCTACCAGCCTCCAGTCCATCTCGTCCGGGCGGTTGACTTCCTTAAGGGCCTCGAAAGTGTGCCAAAGAGCGCATTTGTCTGTAAGAGGGAAGCCGTTCAGCCTGTCACCTTTGCGTGTGGTCTCACGGCCTGTCGCCTGATAAGATGCGGACATCTTTGAATACATTGAGGTGATGTCCAATAGAGTCGCCTCTCCGCCGCCAAGAATAAGCGAGAGTCCATAGTGTGACGCGCTCTTGGTCAAAGTGGTGAGCCCGGCTTTCCTCAATATGTCCAGGAACTTCGGAACTCCGAACCTGCGGAGCATGTGGACAGAAGGAACATTTAACGAGCGAGCCAAAGCTTCAGAGGCTGGAACCGCACCGGCGAACTCCCGGTTGAAATTCTGCGGGGAGAAGCCATTCAGATTGACAGGAATGTCTGGCAGAAGAGTATTCGGCAATATCTCCCCATCTTGCAGGAGTGAGCAGTAAAGTATTGGTTTCAAGATACTTCCAGTACTCCTAGGAGAACGGGCGATATCAACATCGGATCCTGGTCTTTTGCGATCTGGATCCGCGTTGCCGACGTATGCCAGGACCTCTCCTGTACGTACGTCAATCACCACTGAGGCCAGGTCGTTTATTCCCGTGATTGAGAACTCGTCATTCCATTGGTCGGTGACTTCCTGGACCTGCCTCTGAAGATGGATGTCGATCGTGGTCCGCACCCTTTGCCCCCTGGAAGTCTTGGAATAGTATTCCACTAAATGGCGAGCATCTTTGGGGAGGGCCACTGGTTCTATGGGAAGTGGCTCATCAAGAGCAAGTTCCAGATCAAGATCGTCCAGTTTGCCTCTTTTGTGGAGATCCCTTAGCAAGCGGTTTCTTTTTTCGAGCAGCCTCTCCCTGTTCTTTCCGGGATGTATGTCCGCGGGAGCGTTGGGCAGCACCGCGAGCGTGGCCGCCTCTCCCCAGGAAAGCTCCTCCGGTGGCCGTCCGAAATACCTCCATGAAGCGGCCTCCAAACCGACCACGTTCCCTCCGAATGGGGCGTGTGATGCGTACAGGGCAAGGATTTTTCGCTTTGAATATCTCAATTCAAGCCTTGTGGCCAGGACCGATTCTATGATCTTTTGCCAAAGGGTTCTCTCCTTGCCCCTGGAAATCCTGATGACCTGCATCGTGATCGTGCTTCCGCCGCTGGTCACCTTGCCGGCCTTGATGTTTCCTATGGCTGCCCTCACAATTGACACCGGATTGACTCCAGGATGGTAGGGGAACCACCTGTCCTCGAACTCGATAATGGCCGCCTTGAACTTTTCGGGGACATTGTCTGACGGAGGGAACCTCCATTGCGCATCAGAGGCGATTCTCGCCCCCAGCAACTCTCCGTTCCTGTCCTCTATGACAGTTGAGTAACTTGTGCCCTTGAATATATTTCTAGGCAGGCATAGGAGGTATGCAATCAAGATGGCGGCGACCAAAATGATTATTGGTCGCCGCTCATTCTTTGATCGGACCTTCCAGGCCTTCATTTATTGAGCTGTGACCTTCGCTGTGCCGGAGGCTGAGTTGGCGCTGATGTGGGCGTCGTAGAGAGCCTCGCACTTGACGGAAGGAAGAGTGAACTCACCCTCATAGGCAGCGTGCATCTTGATCTTGAAGGTCTTGCTCCTGCCTCTCGGTAGGTCGAAGTACCATATTACCCTGTCGTCACGGATGTCACGGTAGGAATATGATGAAGTTGAAGGACCTGAACCGAACAGGCGGTCGTTGAATATCTCCCATCCTGAAGGCACCACCTCGGTAAGAGCGAGGTTGGTGTAGTCCCTCATGGCGCTGGTGTTGCCGACCGTGATCGTGACTGTAAAGTCAGTTCCCTGAGGTATCTCGTTGGGATTGAGAACTTTGCCTCCGGATGAGGTGTAGGTGACAGTCATGTTCAGCCCATTGTTCCTGGCTTCGTTCCTGGCACCGAATTCAGGCACTGTGGAGGTGATGAGGGTGGCGTAAATGACTCCATCTGAAGTGTTCTTCACATCCGCTCCTCCAGCCTGCGTATCGAGCTCGATGCCGGCGACAGACTTGGCGGTCTTGACTGGCGTAACCTTGCCTGACTGTGTCACATCAAATGTGAGATTGCCGGTGTTGACCTTTCCGGCGAGACTGGACATCGCCTTGGTGGCGAAGGCAGTCTCCTGAGTCATATACCATCCTCCGGACATCGCCTTGGCGACTTCCTGCGCCACATCCATAGCGGACGGGATATCATCGATGAGCACGCTGGTCTCAAGGGCGACCGCCTTGTCGCGAGTGGATGAACCGAAGGTCCTGCCTGACTCGGTATATTCGGCGAAGTCTGTCTTGAGATTAGCTACCATCTCCTTGGCGATATTCTTCTTACCTGCTATGGCGTATGCCGAGGCGAGCATCCAACCAGCCTGTTGTGAGAGGTTCTCACTCTCCTTCAGGCGGTTCATGGCACCGTTCTCAGGTTCGCCCTTAAGCGCGAGGGTGTAGAGCCTGTAGGCCTGCTCGAAGTCCCAGAGAGGATATTCCGGATTAGCCCTGTAGTCCTGTACGGCCTTTTTCTGGAATCTTGCCCAGCTGGCGAGAACGCCCTTGCTGACATTGAATCCGTTTTGGGAAGCCATGATCATGAACTGTCCTGCCATCGAAGTGACCCAGCTGTTCGCGTCGGGTGAACCCGGCCAGTAAGCGAATCCTCCGCTGCCGAGCTGCCTTTGGTAGAGCTGCTGGAGAATATCAGGAACGAGTTTCTCGGCTTCCTGTCTCTTCTCGTCCGGCAACATGTCTTTGATGGAGACGAGGGTCATACCGCGGGAGGCGAGCTGCTCACTGCAATTGTAGGTGTAATCCTTCATGAACTTGTAGATTCCCTCATAATCCACTGAAGGGAAGCTGGCAAGCTCCAGTGAAGCCCATTGCTCGGGACCGGCGGCGAACGGTGAGAAGCCGAAGTGTTTGCTCTCGCCCTTGCCGATCATGGATCTGGTGATGTTGACTGTGGCAGGGTTAGGGTTCCTGACCATAATCTCAATTGTGTCTCCAGCCTTGTGGCCATTGCCGTCAGCGGTGACAGTCACCTTCGCTACACCTTCGCCGACAGCCTCGAGAGCGAACTTGACAAGCTTGTCGCCAGGTTTGTCGAAACTCAAGGAGGTCTTGTCAGATCCCGTGATCTTCAGAGGTCCCTCGACCTTGACACTGACATTGGCGTTCTTGACTCCGTCTTCGAGAGCGAATACATTGACAGGCAGAGTCACCTTCTCACCTGTACCGATAACCCTCGGGAGGGTAGGAAGAACCATGAGAGGAGACCTGACCGGTACCGTCTTCTCAGCGTTGCCGTACTGGGCTCCATGGGCGGCTATAAGCATAACCCTGACACTACCGACGTACATCGGGAGGGTGATCTTATGAGTCGCGGATCCATTCTGGAGAGTGAACGGTCCGATGAACTTCACGACCGCGTTGAAACGGTTGTCTTTCTTCGCGCCCACATTCACACTCTCGTCACCACCGATGCTGAACATCGGGGAGAACCTTCCGCTGTACGCTCCGATGACATAGTCATAAAGATCCCATGTGCTCACTCCGAGCGCCTCTCTGGCATACATGGCTGACCAAGGATCAGGAGTCTTGAATCCGGTCAGATCCAGCAGACCCTCGTCCACGATTGCCAGAGTGTAGGTCATAGGCTTTCCGGAGTTCTCCTTGATCTTGACCTTGAATTCCTCCTCGGGACGCAGCACATCAGGCATCTCGATCACGGGCTCCAGATGAGAGTTCTTGTCATTGACAAGGATCGGCTGGACACCGTAAAGCCTGATCGGGAGATCGTTGTCCGCCCTCTCATGAGGCTGGAGCAATGTGATGTGGATGTAGAAGTTAGGCGCCATCTCGGGAGTCACCTTGAAGGTGTAGGTCACGTCACCCTCTCCTGAGGTCTTGACCCATTTCCTTGACAGGACAGCCCTTGAGTTCTCGAGGGATACCAATGCCTGGCCCTTCGCAGCGGCGGGGATATAGACGGTGACCGTCTCTCCGACTTCATAAGATTCCTTATCAGTGGAGAAGGACAGCATGGACAGAGCGTCAGGATCTGATTTAGAGGACCTTCCACGATAGGCGGGCCAATCGACATAGAAGATGTCGCCAGAGAGGTGACCGCTGTTGGTGTCCTTGACTATGACAAGGTAGCGGCCCCATTCCGGATAATCAACCCTGAACGGGATAGAGCTTCCGTTCTTGGCGGATTTCATAGAGCCTGAGGAGATCAGCTCGGCGGAAGAGCTGTTGACATAGGAATCAAGGCTCTCGTTGCGGCTTTCCCACCACCAGCTCCATTTGATCTTGTAGACTGAATATGTGAGGTTATCCCCGGCGATCGATGCACCGTCCTTGTCAACCACGACTACATCGATCTTATAGTCCTTGTCAGTCTCGAGCCAGTGGCTGTCACCCTCCTTGGGAGTCTTGACTCCGACATAGGCTGTGTAAGGGGAGTAGGGGACTGACATCGTGTTGAAGCTGATGTCGCCGCCCGGCTCCTCGACCGTGGTCACGAGATCCGCTGTCATCATGCCGGGAGCACCGTTTGCCTTGGGCGTCTCCACGTTGATCCTAAGCTCACCATTCTGGTCAAGCTTATAGTTGACCAGCTCATGCTCGCTACTTGAGAAACTGGACATCGGGGCCCTGAAGCTATAACCCTCATATCCCTTGAATGTTGATGCTCCGGCCCTCAGGGTCATGTTGACCTTAGCTGTCAGTCCGGAAGCGGGAGGTCCGGTGAGCCAGTTGGATGAGAGGTAGATCGGCAACCTGCTTCCACCCTGGATGGCTCCCTCACCCAGATCGAGATTGATCTTGAGTCTGTTAGGCTTGACACTCTCTATGCTCAGGGACTTGTGGAAGGTGGCCCCTCCGATCTTGAAGTAGGCGTTCCAATATCCGGTCGGGTCATCATCCTTGGTGGGTATGTTGAACACATAGAAACCGTCTTTACCGTTTCCGTTGACGTTCTTGGCATAGAAACGTCCCTCAGGGGTGTAGAGCTCCATGACAGCCGGGTGGTTGTCAGGAATCCTATCCTCCTTATCCTCAAGGATGAGGCTCACATGAAGTGTGTCACCAGGACGCCAGACGCCTCTCTCACCATATATGAAAGCCTTGAGACCCTTGTCCAGGACCTTTCCGCCCACATCAAAGCGGCTCAGGGATTTCTCGTCACCGGATGTGACTTTGAGGTAGCTTGTGGCTCCACCTCTCTTGGCGACTACCACGAACGGCTTCCCGGAGAGGGACACCTCTGCCATTCCGTCAGTCCCGGTCTTGGCATATCCTATCTCCTTGAGCTGGTAGCTGTAGACATAGAGCTCGGAGTTGAACACTGGCTCAGCTGTGATGATGTCGCTGACGCTGACCCATATCTTGTCGCCTCCGGAGTACTTGGCGATGACTCCGAGGTTGGATGTCAGGAGGTTGACGGCGGGGAACTTGTCATCATCCATGTAGTATGTGGGCTTCATGGGGTTGTCCCTGTCTTCCCACTCGTATTCATCCCAATCGTAGTATGACTCGTAGTACCATGGTGAAGGGGTATCCCAGTTGCTGAAGTCCTCGTCGGCCTCATTCTCGGATGACAGGCTGACAAGTTCATTGGTAGGAGTCCCGCTCTTGAACTCAACGGCTTTTCCGTAAACTGAATAATCCTGTTTGAAAGATATTCTTATGCGGTAGATGGCGCCAGCCTCCTGCTTGAACAGGCCTGACAGGTCAACGCTGTAGTCCTGCCATTTGTGGAGGTTCTTGGAAGGATCTGAATCCAGACGCACACACCTCTTGTAGACAAGCCTTCCGCTACGTCTGAGAGAGTTGTCTCCATCCAAGTCATTGTCCTGCAGGAACATAAGGACATTGTCCTCGTAAATCTGGATGACCTTGATGTCGACGGCGTTCAGGTTGACCGCCTTGAACGGGAGGATCAATTCTTTTGAATTGGGGAGGATGGTTCCGGAGAGTGGAATCTCCACGGCCGGTTTCTCCTCAGCAGCGGTGAATGACTTGCTGAAATCCGTCCCCAGCTTAGCTCCGTCAAAACTCTTGACGGCGCCGGAAACGGTCAATGTCAACGGACCATCCTCGGGATTCTCATAAAACACTTTGACTCTGGCATTCTCTGACTGGAGATAATACCTGCCGACTCCATCTAATTTGAACAAGCCTGAATTGTCGGCGATGTCCTCGATCGGATTGGAGAAGAACACGTTGATATAAGGATCCTCCGCTTCGATTCTCTCAGCGCTTACAATCCTGAAACCTGACATCGAAGGGATTGTGGTCTCGATCTTGGAATCGGTCACGAACCCTGTGTCATCGGATTTCATCGTGATTCTCAATAGGTTATCCCTGTCGTTTCTCGTCAAGCCTACCAGGTCGAAATGGTAGTTGAGCTGATCCTGGCCTGCTGTGACGGTCAGTTCTCCGGATTTGTCCGGATAGCTGTAATCTATCATCTTGCTGACCTTCTCGACCGGGAGAGCCTCAGTCAGCGCGATGGTGCCGCTGACGCTGGCCTTGTCCGGCGAAGCGGGAGTTATCGTGATGTCATCCAGCGACATCACAGCCTCTTTGATGGCCACCAGGAAGTTGAAAGAGAACTTATTGAACTTCGACGATCCTACTTTCTGGATTTTGTCAAGCCGGAGTTTTCCGGTGTATGCCTGTCCGGGTTTGAGTGCTCCGCTCTCGGGAATGAATTCGATGGTGCTCTGGGAGAGCCATCTGGCGGTTCCCTTGATAGCGGGGGTGAAGGTCAGGATTCCTTCCTTGATGTCAGCCCCAGGAGTCACATCGGGAATGTCCGAGGTGAGTTCCACACGGATCGTGGACCTGTCGGATATGATGCCTCCTGTGTAGGCTTTAATGAATGTGGCGAATTCCGTGCTCTGCCCCTTGCTCTTTCCGAACCTGCTGCATGACGGAGCGATGGCCGCTATCGCGACCAAAGACATTACGGCCAGTATGGCCACAATTGTTTTCTTCATAAGTCACAGTGTTTATACCTTCAAATATATATATTTATTTCTGAATATTCAAACATTACCGTGTGCTGTGACAAATTGTCAGTCATCCCGAAGGTGGCACAGCCTTTGATTCCCATCTCATGCCTCCGGACAGGCTCCGGAGCATGGATATTAAACAACAATAAATCTTTATATCATGATTAAACCATTGGCAGACAGAGTCTTGATCGAGCCCAAGGAGGCCGAGACAAAGACAGCTTCGGGGATTTTCATCCCTGACACAGCGAAAGAGAAACCCCAGCAGGGCAAGGTGATTGCCGTCGGTCCTGGAAAGAAGGACGAACCGATGGAGGTCAAGGTTGGCGAAGAGGTCCTTTACGGCAAATATGCCGGTACAGAGGTCACCGTCGAGGAAAAGAAATACTTGATTGTCAAGCAGTCAGATATTCTGGCTATTCTATAATGACAGGAGGATACAATTATGGCAAAAGAGATAAAATTCAATGTTGATGTCCGCTCCAAGATGAAGGAGGGTGCGGATGCTTTGGCTGACGCCGTAAAGGTCACCCTTGGTCCTAAGGGACGCAATGTCGTGATCGACAAGAAGTTCGGCGCACCCCAGGTGACCAAGGACGGTGTGACCGTCGCCAAAGAGGTCGAGCTTGAGGACAGGTATGCCAATATGGGCGCCCAGATGGTCAAGGAGGTCGCTTCCAAGACCAACGAGCAGGCCGGTGATGGTACCACTACCGCCACTGTCCTTGCGCAGGCTATCATCAATGTCGGTTTGAAGAACGTCACTGCCGGCGCTAACCCCATGGATCTCAAGAGGGGCATTGACAAGGCAGTCACTGCTGTCGTCGCTAACCTCAAGAAGCAGAGCAAGAAAGTCGGTAACGACTATTCCAAGATCGAGCAGGTCGGAACAGTCTCCGCCAACAACGACAGCACCATCGGTAAGCTTATTGCCGATGCCATGTCCAAGGTCAAGGGTGACGGTGTAATCACTGTCGAAGAGGCCAAAGGCACAGAGACTGAGGTGAAGGTTGTCGAGGGTATGCAGTTTGACAGGGGATACATCTCTCCTTATTTCATGACAAATCCCGACAAGATGGAAACTGTCCTTGATGACTGCTCCATCCTTATTTGCGACAAGAAGATCTCCACGATGAAGGACCTTCTTCCTATCCTCGAGCCTATCGCTCGTGAAGGAAGGGCTCTCCTCATTATCGCCGAGGATGTTGATGGTGAGGCTCTTACCACTCTCGTAGTGAACAAGTTGCGTGGTACTTTGAAGATCGCTGCCGTCAAGGCTCCCGGTTTCGGAGACCGCCGCAAGGAGATGCTTCAGGATATCGCCACCCTGACTGGCGCTATCGTAGTGTCGGAGGAGAGGGGATTCACCCTTGAGAACACCACTCCTGACATGCTCGGTAGGGCTGAGAAGGTCACCATCACCAAGGACAATACCACTATCGTCGGTGGTTCCGGTGTGAAGGAAGACATCGCTGACAGGGTCGCCCAGATCCGCAAGCAGATCCAGACCACCACTTCTGACTATGACAGGGAGAAGCTTCAGGAAAGGCTTGGCAAACTCGCCGGTGGAGTCGCTGTCCTTTATGTCGGAGCTGGATCGGAGATCGAGATGAAGGAGAAGAAGGACAGGGTTGAGGATGCTCTTAACGCCACCCGCGCCGCTGTCGAGGAAGGTTATCTGCCTGGTGGTGGTGTGGCTTATATCCGCGCCGCGGAGGCTCTTAAGAACCTCAAGGGTGAGAACGAGGACGAGACCACTGGTATCCACATTATCGCCCGCGCGATTGAGGAGCCTCTTCGCCAGATCGCCGAGAACGCCGGTGTCGAGGGTAGCGTCATCATCCAGAAGATTCGCGAGAACAAGGGTGATTACGGCTACAACGCCCGTACAGATGAGTTTGTGAACCTCTTCGAGGCTGGTGTCATCGATCCTACCAAGGTAGCTCGTGTCGCCCTGGAGAACGCCGCGTCTGTCGCCGGAATGTTCCTGACCACCGAGTGTGGTATCGTGGACATCCCTGAGAAGGAGCCCGCTGCTCCCGCGATGCCTGCCGGAGGTATGATGTAGTTGAATCATCGATTATTTTAAAGAGGTGAAGCCGTTTTGGCTCCACCTCTTTCTTTTTATGATTTAAAGTCGTAAATTAGTCGCAACTAAAACAATCTGCCATGTATATTGTAAACAGTTACGGTTTAGCAGTGTTCTTCTGCTTCGTGATCATGCTCTGTTGGGGTTCATGGGGCAATACCCAGAAACTTGCCGCAAAGAGTTGGAGGTATGAGCTTTTCTATTGGGATTATGTCATTGGAATGGTCCTGTTCGCCCTTTTGCTGGCGTTCACTTTCGGCAGCATCGGTTCACAGGGACGTCCTTTCATCACTGACCTGGGCCAAGCTTCGGCGGCCAGTATAGGGTGGATTCTTCTCGGAGGCGTAATATTCAACGCTTCGAATATCCTCCTGTCCGCATCTATCTCATTGGCTGGAATGTCGGTGGCGTTCCCGCTTGGGGTTGGTATAGCTTTGGTTTTGGGTGTTTTGAACAATTATAGGGTAGCCCTCGCCCAGGGAGCCAGCACAGGTAATGTGGCTCTGCTCGCGACTGGAGTCGCTCTTGTGGTGATAGCTATCATATGCAACAGTATCGCTTCGAATATGAAGGGAGGTACTGAGATGGACAAGGCCGGGCAGAAGAAGGGTATCATTTTGGCTATCCTCGCTGGTGTCATCATGTCATTCTTCTCGTCCTTCGTGATGAGAGCCATGGACCTCACTAACTTCGCCGCTCCCGCCGCTGGCAAGGTCACCCCTTACACCGCTATAGTTATCTTCACGATCGGTGTCTTGCTGAGCAACTTCATATTCAACACCATAGCGATGAAGAAGCCTGTATCCGGAGAGCCTGTCTCTTATAAAGAATATTTTAAAGGTAATGCCAAGACTCATTTGGTGGGCATGCTCGGAGGTTGTATCTGGTGCCTGGGAACAGCCCTCAGCTACATCTCCGCTGAAAAGGCTGGTGCCGCTATCTCTTACGCCCTTGGACAGGGTGCTCCTATGATCGCCGCTATTTGGGGTGTATTCGTATGGAAGGAATTCAAAGGCTCCCCGAACAAGGTCTATGGATTGCTTGGTTTGATGTTCCTGTTCTTTGTCGCTGGTCTGTCCTTGATAGTTGTCGCAGGCCTGTGAAAGCCATTATTTGACTAACACGGACCTGTTGAAAACTTTTTTCAAAAAAAATTTGCAGGTTCCGGAAAAGATACTACCTTTGCACCCGCTTTTGAAAAAAGGCGGGTTTTTTAGATCATTGACAAGGTTGAAAGATTAGTACAAGCAAGTACCGAGATTTATAATTAATCGAGAGCGTTAATTCCTTATTAGGAAGCGTTGCCGGGTCAAGCTAAGATTTATAGTGTATATACAAAGAAGAGTTTGATCCTGGCTCAGGATGAACGCTAGCGGCAGGCTTAACACATGCAAGTCGAGGGGCAGCGGGTCCAGCAATGGATGCCGGCGACCGGCGCAAGGGTGCGTAACGCGTGAGCGACATG
>JAILLE010000019.1 GCA_024693285.1 Bacteroidales bacterium | reverse complement strand
TAACCCATGCTTTTGAGCTTGGTGATGCTGAAGATCTTCTGCAACTGGCCCACGGAATAATAACGATACCCGGTATCCCGGTCCACAATCTCCGGAGTAAGCAGGTCTATTTCCTCGTAATGCCTCAGTGCTCTCACGGTTACTCTGCCAAGGCGGGAAAACTCCCCGATTTTCAACTTGTTTTTACCCATAACAATTCGTGCACTTTTGTTATTCGCCAGCAAAGATAATACATGCCGTAGGGTACGAGTCAAGAGAAAAGTTAAAAAACTTGCTTCGTTCTGATAGAATGCCCTTCTTGCACGGCGGCGAACGTGGCTATAGCAGCAACGATGGAAATCGGAATCATTGACCAGAACATTGTCGGCACCGTCAGGAAAAGCAGGAAACCGGTCAGCTTGTTGGCCGATGTATGAGGAAAACAGAATCGTTTGAAGACGGCCAGGGCTGATACCTGGTTTATAATCTTGATGGTGACAATTATACCGGCCCCGATCCAGAGCCAAACGGGAATCTCCAGTACCGGCAACAAGCGAATGGCGCAACATGCCACGAATACGATGTCGGACACACTATCCAAGACGGCTCCAGTTTTGCTTTCTGCTTGAAGGTTCCTGGCCAGAAGGCCGTCCACCATATCACTGATGCCACACAACGCATAGAGGGTCCAGAACAGCCATCCGGCCACATCGCAAAACAACAGGCCGATAGAGCCTGCTATCCTGAGCACGGATATGACATTCGGCAAATACCTCATCTCACTTCATTAATTGACGAAATATCCTGCGGATTTGAGCAATTCTACGGCATGTTCAAAGCATTCTGATTGTGTCAAGATGTAATCCGTGTTGAACGTGGAGATGGCGAAAATGCCGATTTTCCCGTCAGCAAGCACTTTTGAAATATCCGCGAGAATGCCAATAAGTGAGAAATCTAATGTGCCTTCTATGCGGAAAGCTCGCCAGCCATCATCACGTTCCACCGTATAGCCAGGCACTAACCGGGTAGGGCATACTAACGATTTCTCTTCATCTGTTGAACCTATGAACACAAAAGGAGAGGACAAGTCGATCTCCCCATAATCCTTAACCTTGCAGATGCTGAATATATCATCAATAATCTTAAGTTTCATATTGCTGAATAACCAGTTTATCTGACACAAATATAGGAAATCATCACAAAGCGTCTGTGATTTATAGCGCTTTAGTGTAGTATTCTTATTCTAACCACTTTTACTTATCTTTGTGAATAGATCGCCAAAAGAATACATCTCAATCCACAAAGGATCGGAAGAGCCTTTGTCTATGATTAAATAACCACATGAATAAACGAATACTAATACTCTCCCTTTTGACATTGGTCGCCCAAATCATGTCAGCGCAAGTGATCAAGATTGGCATTATCGGTCTTGACACTTCCCATTCCACGGCGTTCACCCGCCTGATAAACACCAATGAGATCGGCAACGGTGATTTCAAGGTCGTCGCCGCCTATCCTTATGGCAGCAGGACCATTGAATCGGCATACAGCCGGATTCCCAAGTACACGGAAGAGGTAAAGGGATATGGTGTGACAATTGTCCCCAGCATAGCTGAACTGCTGAATTTGGTCGATTGCGTGCTCCTGGAAACAAACGATGGAAATGTTCACCTGGAGCAGGCTGAGGAAGTGTTCCGATCAGGCAAGAAGGTATACATAGATAAACCCATCGGTGCCACATTAGCTCAAGCTATCGCGATTTTCAAATTGGCGGAAAAGTACGGAGTGACCACCTTCTCTTCCTCCGCTGTCCGTTTCACAGCTTTGAACCAGGAGATACGTGATGGAAAATATGGGGAGATTCTTGGAGCAGATAGTTACTCTCCGCATCATCCCGAGCCATCGCATCCGGATTTCGGTTATTATGGCCTTCACGGTGTCGAGGAGCTTTACACTGTCATGGGCACAGGTTGCGAGGAAGTCAGCCGCATCCACACCCCTTCAGGCGATGTGGTCACAGGAATATGGGCCAATGGCAGGATCGGGACCTTCCGCGCCAACATCGACCCGCCTGGTGGCTATGGTGGCAGGGTATTCACAAAAGACGGAGTAAAAATGACTGGAGGATACACCGGGTATCAACCTCTTCTGGCCGAGATTCTCAAATTCTTCCAGACAGGAATATGTCCTGTTGACAAGGAAGAGACATTGGAAATATTCACATTCATGGAGGCTTCGAATCTCAGCCTGCGGAAAGGGGGAAAGACAGTCTCCCTGGACAAAGTCCGCGCCCAGGCTGAAAAAGAGGCTCGAAAGCTAATAGGAAAATGAAACGAAGGGAGTACATACTCTCGCTCGTGATGCTGGCGAGCCTGTTTTTCATCTTCGGCCTCGTCTCGTGGGTCAATTCCATCCTTGTCCCATATTTCAAAGTCGCCTGCGATCTTAAGACTGGTTTCCAAAGCTATCTGGTGACTTTCGCCTTCTACATCGCATACCTTGTCATGACGATACCGGCCGCCCTGCTGCTGAACCGCACCGGACTGAAGAAAGGAGGCGTCATCGGGTTGTTCATCCTGGCGTTGGGTGCTCTCTTATTCTGGCCGGCTGCCCTGACCAGGACATATGGCTTGTTCCTGCTTGCTTTGTTCACCATGGGAACCGCATTGGCCATTCTTCAGACTGTCGCCAACCCATTCGTCACCATTATTGGTCCGGAAGAAAGCGCCGCCAGACGCATCAGCGTTATGGGCGTATGTAACAAGTTCGCCGGAATCATCGCCCCGTTGGTTTTCGCCGCTTTGGTGATCCGCCCTCAAGACAAGGCCACAATGGACCTGATCGGTCAGGGCAGTCTGACTGGGCAGGCAAAAGAAGCAGCGTTGGACGAACTTGTCAGGGGTGTGATCCCGCCCTACATAGTCCTGGCCATACTGCTGGTTTTGTTCGCCTTGGTATTCCGATATTCCGCATTGCCGGACATCAATCCTGGCCGGGATAACCTTTCCTCATCAGAAGGAACTGACAGGAAATCCATTTTCGCCTATCCTTATCTTATCCTCGGAGTAGTTGCCCTCTTCGCCCACGTCGGCTCCCAGCAGATCACGATCAGCACAATCATAAGCTACGCCCAAAGCCTCGGCATGGATCTGGACGCCGCCAAGCTATTCCCCTCCTACACTCTGGGCTGCATACTTGTGGGTTACCTGATAGGTATCCTCACCATACCAAAGTATCTCAGCCAGCAAACCGCCCTGCTCATCTGCACGGTCGCGGGTCTGGTCTTGTCAATTATGGTTCTCGCCTTTCCGCCTAAGGCATCCATCTGGTTCCTCGTAATGCTGGGAATTCCTAATTCCCTAATATACGCTGGCATTTGGCCTTTGGCAATTAAAGGTTTGGGCCGATGGACCAATCTTGGGTCCTCGCTGCTGGTGATGGCTCTGTGCGGCAACGCCATCATGTCTCTCCTATATGGGCTTGAGGCCGACCATCTTGGGGAACATGCGGCCTACTGGCTCCTTATCCCTTGCTTTGTCTACATGATATTCTACGCGGTTTATGGCCATAAGATCCGAAAAAACACGATATGAAAAAAGGTAAGACAGCGATTATAAAAGGGAAAGTCCTCACTCCTAGTGGAGAATGCCAGAAAGTGCTGATATTCAAGGATGGCATCATTCTCGGGCTGGCTGACGAAGCGCCTTCCGACGCTGACGAGATTATCGACGCCGCTGGATGTTTCGTATCCCCTGGATTCATCGATATCCACACCCATGGAGCTGGTGGAGCCGACTTCATGGATGGTACTGTGGATGCGTATCTGACCGCCGCCAGGATGCACGCCATCCACGGAACAACCCTTTTATACCCTACCACATTGACTTGTAGCGACGAGGTCTTGTTCCGTTCCTTCGAAGTGTATCGGGACGCCCGCGAGGTGAACACAGAAGGAGCCCAATTCGGAGGAATCCATCTTGAAGGGCCATATTTCTCCCCCGCACAAGCGGGAGCGCAGGATCCCCGCTACTTGCGGAATCCCCGTCCGGAGGAATACATCGCCATCCTGGACAAATGCCCGGACATAGCCCGCTGGAGTTTCTCCCCCGAGTTGGAAGGCGCGTCAGCTTTCGCCGCCGAGCTTTACCGCAGAGGCGTTCTGGCGTCTATTGGGCACACCAACGCCACTTTCGACGAATGCGACGCGGCGTTCAAAGCTGGTGCCAGGCACATGACTCACTTCTTCTCATGTATGAGCACTATCGTCCGAAAAAACTCTTACCGGACCGCCGGGGCTCTGGAATATGGCTACTATCAGGAAGGCATGTCACTCGAGATCATCGGAGACGGAATACATGTTCCCTCCTCCTTGCTTCACATGATAATCAGAGTCAGAGGAGTGGACAGTATCGCCCTTGTCACGGATTCCATGAGGGCAGCCGGAATGCCTGACGGAATCTACAAGCTAGGAGACCTTAAGACAGGACAAGACGTGATAGTGGAAGAAGGCGTGGCGAAACTCTTGGACAGGAGCGCTTTCGCAGGCAGTGTCGCCACTACAGACAGGCTGGTGCGCACTCTGATCCGGGACGGAGGATGCACGCTTCAAGAATCCGTGCGGATGGCTTCCGCCAATCCAGCAAGGTTTATGGGCATCCAGGATCGCAAAGGAAGTCTGGAGAAAGGGAAGGATGCGGACATTGTCATTTTCGACGAGGGCATCAATATCAAGAGGACAATCATTAAAGGAAAAACAATCCACAAATGTTGATAAAGAGTTTCAAGGTCGACAGGCTATCCGTAAAAGTCTTCGACAGCAGGGAGTCAATGGGAGAAGGTGCCGCCAGCGAAGCGGCCACCTGCCTGCGTGATATTCTCTCAAAAAAAGAGGAGGTCAACGTTGTTTTCGCGGCAGCACCTTCTCAGAACGAGTTCCTTGCGTCCCTCTCAAAGGCCGAAGGAATTGACTGGGGTCGGGTTACCGCCCTTCACATGGATGAATATGTGGGATTGCCCGAAGATGCTCCCCAAGGATTCGGCAACTTCCTCAGACGCGCGATATTCGACAAGGTCCCTTTCAAGGAGGTCTTTTACATAGGTTCCCAGCTTCCTAAGGAAGAAGCTGTAGCCCGCTATGATAAGATTCTCTCTGAAAGACATATAGACATGGTTTTCATGGGGATAGGAGAGAATGGCCATATTGCCTTCAACGATCCTCATGTGGCTGATTTCAACGATCCTCTTCGCATCAAAGAGGTTGACCTGGACCTTAAATGCAGGACGCAACAGGTTCATGACGGTTGTTTCGAGACCCTGGAGGATGTCCCTGAATATGCCCTTACACTGACCTGCCCCGTTCTTTTTGGAGCAGACCATATGTTCTGCGTGGTCCCGGCGAAAACCAAGGCCGAGGCCGCCTGCGCGATGCTGCAAGGCCCCGTTACGGAAGCCTGCCCGGCATCAATCCTCCGCCGTCACTACAGTGCCGTTTTGTACCTCGACCAGGACAGTGGCAGCCTTGTTTTGTAATTAATGACAATGAATATGACAACTAGAAGAGATTTTATCAAGAAGACGGCATTCGCATCCGTGGCCCTTGGTCTTGGCCATGGAGTCAGCCTTGAAGCAGACAACCGGAAAAAGAAGAATGTCGCTCCAGCGAAAAGGGTCATTGGCGCCAATGACGTCATCCGTCTGGCGGTCATCGGAGTCAATTCCCGAGGCAAGGCTCTCGCTAAGAATTTCTCCAAAATGCCCCTGTGCGAAGTCACACACCTTTGCGACTGTGATTCGAACGCCTTGGCTTCCTGCCAGGAAGAAGTCCAAAATATCACGGGAAAAACTCCAATAGGGGTTAAGGATATCAGGAAGCTTCTGGAAATCCCTGAGATTGACGGTGTTGTGATAGCAATGCCGGATCACTGGCATGCTCCAGCAGCCATCATGGCAATTGAAGCGGGTAAGCACGTGTATCTTGAGAAACCCACCTCCCATAATCCGGCGGAGAACCAGATGCTCCTCACCGTCGCCGCCAAGCATCCCGAGATCGTGGTTACGGTCGGAAACCAGAGGCGTTCCTGGCCAAGGGTCAGGGAAGCCATCCAGGAAATCCACGGTGGAGCTATCGGGGCGGTGCACTACGCCAAATCATGGTATGCGACCGACAGACCCTCTATCGGCAGGGGCAAGGTTGTGCCGGTACCTTCTAATCTGGACTGGGACCTTTGGCAGGGACCCGCACCCCGAGTGCCTGATTTCAAGGACAATATAGTGCATTACAACTGGCATTGGTTCTGGAATTGGGGAACCGGGGAAGCCTTGAATAACGGAACCCATTTCGTGGATGTCATCAGGTGGGGCCTCCAGGTCGGCTATCCCACTCAAGTCAATTCCGTAGGAGGCAGGTGGCGCTATGATGACGACTGGGAAGCCTATGATACCCAGATTGTCACATTCCAGTTCGGAGACAAAGGGGCAGGCTCCTGGGAGGGTCGCAGCTGCAACGCAGTCCCTGTCGAAGGCTACTCCACCGGGATACAATTCTTCGGGGAAAATGGTTCCATAATTATCAGCGGAGGGAATGAATATAAGGTGCTTGACGGTAAAGGGAAGGTCCTCAGGACAGCAGTGAGCGAGATCAAGTTCCAGGACGGGGATCTCCAGAATCCTTCCGAGCAACTCGACGCCTTCCATTTCCAGAATTGGTTTGACGCCATCCGTCAAGGCACTCCCCTGAATTCAACTCTCGAGGAAGCATGCAAGAGCACCCAGCTGGTTCAGTTCTCGAATATCGCGATGAGGGTCGGACATTCAATCCAGATTAATCCCTCAAACGGATTCATAATCGGAGATCCCGAAGCCCAGAAATACTGGGGGCGTGACTACGAACCGGGATGGGAGCCTAATATTTATTAGAAATAATTGGTTATGAAAAGGTTATCTCTCATTATATTCATCCTGGTCACTATTGTCCTGACCGGTTGCTCCCGTTGGACTCCCCTTTTCGAAGGAGACTCTTTTGATGGGTGGCAGAGCGTTAACGGTGACTTCTTCCCCGAAGTCGGATGGTCTCTGAAGGACGGGATACTCATTTCCAATCCCGAAGGAGTCAGGGGTGGAGACATCATGACCAGGAAGGTATATGGCGACTTCATTCTCTCCGCGGAGTTCAAGCTCACTCCCCTATCAAACAGCGGAATCAAGTATTTCATCAACCCTGGGACTTTCGACGACCCGAGTATAGGCTGCGAATACCAGATCATAGACGACAAAGACTTCAGCGAACAAGTGGAGTTTCTGGAAGACGACAGGCTGACTGGTGCTCTATACGACATTCTTCCAGCAGACAAAAGCAAGGCCGGATTCAAGAGTGACAGTTGGAACAAGATGAAAATCAAGGTGCGTGGCGGGCTTGTGGAGCACTACCTGAATGGAGTTAAGATTGTCGAATATGACCGCTTCTCAAAAGAGTTCGACGTGGCCGTGGCGAAGAGCAAATTCGCCTCACGGGAAGGTTTCGGCAAGTTCCAGACAGGACATATCCTGATCCAGGACCACGACAATTCCGTCCATTTCCGCAACATCCGTATCAAAGAGACTCATTAGACTTGTTATGGCCTGATGACGGTCGACGCGATAGAAGCAAGGTTACAGCCTATTCATACGAATTACGTTTTATCTCCCATAATATGAATTATGGAGAACTCCTTTTTGAATGGATAGACATCTGCTTCCGAAAGGATGCCAAGATTGTATTTATGTTTGATTTCAGCGACAAAAGACATATACATGTCATCATCTTTCATCGTGGCTATAATCCGCGGAATGGCTTTGTGAACTTCCTGCGAAAAGTTTTCATCCCATTTGCTATGACGCAGACAATCTGAGACGATCCGTTGGGCAGCAAAGACTTGCCCGGATTCGAACAGTTGCTTCGCCCGAATAAGATATGTCGCCCAATCCGTGACGGCATATTCAGAGAGATTTGTCGTGACATACTCAAAGATGTCTTCCGCCCGACTGGAACGGGTGAGAATGCGACGGTCCCCGCCGACCAAAACATACTCGGGATATGATGTGATGCCCAGTCTTTTCTCTATACTTTTCTTGTTCTTCATCGATGACACGACAAAGAGCGTCCTGCCATAATCAGGATTGTAATTCTGGAAATACGGCTTGATCAACTCATCTGTATACCAAACCGGAAGCGTTTCTTTGGGCACGTTCGCATCCTCGAAAACCAGGATTGTGAATAGGGCATCATCATTTGACAACCTGGACAGTTTCCTTTCCCCGCTGACGGAATACTTGATGTCCGGCACAGTCTGCCGATAAGGCACCTGCGCACCGCAAAAAGCTGAAAACAGAGTAATGCAAATGAATACAGACAATGAACTACGCATAAACAAAACTAGAATCTCAAGGCCAGGCCGATGCCGTTGTTATAGGTGTCAACTACACCACTAAGTGTCTTGTTGCTCTTCACAAGAAGTGGAATACCTACACCTGCGGACACTATTCCAAGCCCTGTGGTTATCAACCCTGCGGTAATCAATGGTTTTCCTGCCCGCGCACCCTCTTCAGCGCCATGTTGCGCACTCTCTTGCCCGCCGATGCTTCCTACCGTTCCACCCACAGCCGCTCCAATCACACTGGCGGTCGCTCCAATCAGTAATGACGCGCCACCGCCAATGACAGCCACACCACCACCTATGACAAGTCCAAGGCCAGTATTCCTGCCCTTCCTGGCCTGCTGCCATATAGAGTTATAATCCTGTCCACAAATATCAGCCAACAGGGCTGTTTGCGCCTCAGGAGAAAGTCGTTCTCCATCCATCTCAATGTGAGAGCCAACCCTTCTTATAGTTCCGCTCCCGGCATACTGAGCCCATGCGCCAATTGAAAAGAACAGAAGCAAGAATATAACTATGACTCTTCTCATAAAAAATGCTTTTGATTTGTTATTCAAATATAACAAAAACACTAATTCTGACCTTTTAATCACGAAATTATGTCTAATAATGAATGTTATTTTACCAAAATAAGCCATATTTGTATAAAAGATCATCATGATGAAAAAGTATTTGCTTCTTGCTGTTGTATCACTTGTAGTAGCAGTATCCTGTGCTGAATCACCCGAATCTCCCTTCACCCGCAAAGTCTCGGATTATGCGGTTGTCACTTTTGACGCTCCGGACTTGAGCAACATTACTGATCACGGGAAGGAGGTTCTCAGACTTTACCGCTATGCGGCTGATGTGGTTGATTCCATTTACTGGAAACAGTATTTCGGTGACAAACAGGCTCTGCTTGACGGGATAACCGATCCTCTCCAAAAGACTTTTGCCGAAATCAACTACGGCCCGTGGGACCGCACCAATGGCAACTCGTTCGTGGAAGGCTACGACGACCGGCCGGCCGGAGCCGGATTTTATCCCACGGATATGACGGTGGAAGAGTTCGAAGCCTGGGACAATCCCGACAAGAACAGTCCTTATACCCTTATCCGTCGCGCGGCTAACGGCTCTCTTGAAGCTGTATGGTATCATGATGCTTATAAAACCTATATCGAAAAGATTGACAATTACTTAAAGGTTGCGGCCGACGTCACGATCAAGCCCAGCGTGAGGGATTATCTCTTGGCAAAAGCCGAAGCTCTCAAGACAGACAGCTATTACGATAGCTCTATCGCCTGGCTGGATATGGATGACAGCAAAATGGATCTTGTCATAGGCCCTAATGAGGTCACGGATGATCAGCTTCTGGGCATCAAGCGCTCCTATGAGGCTTACGTCCTGCTTAAGAACGAGGCGCAAACCAATGAGCTGATGCAATATGTTTCCCGCATCTCAGAGTTGCAGGAAGACCTTCCTGGTGACCCTGAGTATAAGACCTTCCAGCCCGGAACCGGCTCAAACATATTCTCTTGCGACGCCCTGTACTATGCCGGAAAGGCCAATGCTGGTGTTAAGGTCATCGCCCTGAACCTGCCATTTGACGCTGATGTCCAAAGGGACCGCGGAACCCGTACAATATTGCTTCAGAACGTCATCAAGGCTAAATACGACAAAATCATCGCCCCCACCGGTGAACGTCTTTTGGATGCGGAAACAGCTGAGCACCTTTCATCTGACGCCTTCTTCTGGACCATCGTGTTCCGCGAGGTGGCCCACGAACTTGGCGTAAAGGAAACCGTCAACGGTTTGGGTAGCGTGGAGCAGGCTCTTGGAAGCGCCGCCGCGACGTTTGAAGAGTTGAAGTCGAATGCCGCCAGTGCCCTTCTTGTCTGCAAACTCCAGAAACACTTCGACATCCATAACCATTATTTCTACAGGGATGATGTCCTTACGACCTTCTTCGCCTCCATCGTTCGTTCCGAGCGTTTTGGAGAAGCCTCAGCTCTTGGTCGCAGCAGTGTGATTATCTACAACTATCTCAAAGAAGCAGGCGCATTCAAGCATAAACCTTCGGGGCTGTACGAGTTGAATTTGGATAAAATGGAGAACGCGCTATCTGACCTCACCGCCTTTATCCTCAAGACACAAGCCACAGGCGACCGTGAAGGCGCTTTGGCATTTGAGAGCAAGTACTCGAAACGCGGAGAAGACTACGATGAAGACCTGTGGAACCTCCGCTCTGTGAATATTCCGGCGGACATAAGATTCAATTTCAAGTAATAGCTTTTTATAGTTCTTTTTAGCATCTTCATAAATACAACAAAAGATAGTGAAATACTTTTTCACTATCTTTGTTAATATGAAGACACCTAGAATTATCGCGGCGGTGATTGCGGTTGCCGCCACAACAGGAATATTTGCCCAGAACACCTCTAATTATGCGACAAAGGCTGGCCGGATGGATCGAGGCAAGCTGAATATTGGAGTTTACCATCTCCGGCCCTATGCCCGTACGGAGGCACATATCAAGGATTTGGCTGATTGCGGGATTGATTTCGTGATATGCATGGAAAACGATCGCACGGCTTTGGATCTGTTCAACAAATATGGCGTCGGCGCCATCGTCAGCGGAATCGTTCCAGGCTGGTGGGGCGGCGATGGAGACAATGCCGGCAAGCTGGAGGAGACCAACCCCCTTTCAAAATATGAGGAAGCCGCAGCCTCTTTCCAAGACCATCCGGCAATATGGGGCATCGATATCGGAGATGAGCCTTCCGCTCTGGATTTTCCATATTACGGGAAAGTGCTCAGGAAGGTTGAGGAGCTGTTCCCAAATCAGTTCGCCTTCATCAATCTCTATCCGAACTATGCTTCCGTGTCACAGAACACTGATGTCCAGACTAAGAACCAACTTGGCACCCCTACATACGAAGAGCATATCCGGCAGTATTGCGAATTTGTTCCGGCAGACTATATCTCATATGATTTCTATTACAAAACCATAGGAGTGGCGAAGGACTACGCCAATCTCGTTGTTGTTTCCGACGCTTGCCGTAGAACTGGCCGGGGAATGTGGGTAACAGTGCAGGTAAATAGTTCTGACCCAAAGGTTTGGATCAAGGAAAACGAACTGAGGTTCCAAGCTTATTCCGCCCTGGCTTTCGGTGCGGAGAACCTGACTTGGGCTTGTTATACCGCCGGTTGGTGGAAGAACCAAGTGGTGGATGAGAACGGAAAGAAGACCCAGCAATATGACAAGCTGAAAAAGGTCAACGCCGAACTACATTCCATTGGAAAGGACTATATGAAATATATCAACAAGTCCACATCCTTCGTCGGTTTCGACGGGACTGACATGCTCGAAGAAACTTCAGAGAGCAGTCTCAAGGAATATAGTGACGAGGTATTCTCCAACCTTTCAGCCGGATGCCCTCTGGTTGTAGGAAAGATGGTGGCTAAGGACGGAAGCGATGCCGAGGCTCTGTTTATCTGTGTCGCTGACGATCCCTTTGACAAAGCTCCCAAGAAACATCTCCTACGTTTCAAGGCCCCCGGGAAAGAGGTCACCGTAAGAAGTGGAGATGGATATATTCCTATGCGCAGGGACGCCGAAGGCTGGTACGAAATCCCAGTCTCCTCCTGCCAAGGGATACTGATTGAAGCGAGCCCCAGATGATGGTCTAAAACAATAAACTGTTATGCGGGAAAGCGCGAGAAAAGGGTTCGTCACCATAGCGACAGGGAACACCATGTATTACATCATGGCGAAAAATCTTTTGTTGTCTTACCGTCATTTCGCTAAGAACCCGTTGCCTTTCGCCATCATCTGCGATAGAACTAACAGATATACTGATTGTTTTGACGATGTCATCTTGTTGCGGGATCCTGCCCGCTCATACAATGACAAATTGAGCCTTCCAAGCCTTGTCCCATACGACCAGACCATTTTTGTCGACGCCGATTGCCTGGCATACAGGGATTTGAATGATATGTGGAAGATGTTTGAAGGCGCTCCTGCCTTTGGCGTTCTCGGACGACAACTGCCTCTCGACTCGGAAAAAGGTTGGTTCAAAAAAAGCGATATCGGCGAGTTTTCTGACAAGATTAAGTTCTGCATTACTTTCCACGGAGGAGCTTATTATATTGACCGGAATGGAGCAGGCTTATCCGACTTCATCGGCACTGTCGAATATGTCCATGAACACTTTTTTGACTATAAATTCAGGCTATTTAAAAAACCCGCCGACGAACCAGTATTCGCATTAGCCTGCGCAGTTCATGGATACGCTCCCGCAGACAATTATTTCCCATGGATTTGTTATATGCCTTTGGTTAAGTTTGACAAACTCAACATAAAACGAGGCGAACTTGCGTACAAGCACTTAAATATTAATGGATTAGAAACATCAACCGGTTATCTGCTCCATTGGGGACATAAAAAGTTCCGTTGGGTATTTTGGAAGCAATCCTACGATATTCTATTAATAACAAAAGGAACAAAAACAGCCGTCGCGGATTCTTTCCTCTTGGCCATGTTATTCTGCAAAAGAATAGTAATCAACTGTTTCAAGAAGATCTTTAAGAAGAATGTCGCAGGTTAAGGAAGTGATTCTTATATTTGTGGTATTGATAATCAACTGAAAATGAAAAAGCTTATTAGACTTATCGTGATCCTTGCGGTCGCTTTCCTGGCGGTGAAATACTGCTCAGAGCACTACGGAAATGTGATTTCTCTGCCCGGAGGATTGGGCGGTGGTAACGAGACTTCCGAAGAGACAGATGGTGGATGGTTCACCCCGAAAGATAAAACTTCTAAAAAAGAAAACTCGAATGACAAGGATGTCCCACAGGACATCAAGGATCTGGAAAGGCAACTCGGCATCGGAGATGACGACAATTCAACAACCACAACCACTGTTCCTTCCACAACCACTACTACATCAACAACCCCTTTAACCTTCAAGGGAATTCCCATCAAGGGCTCTCTCTCGGCTTTTGGAAACGAACTGGTCAAGGCTGGCTTTAAAAATACCGGAAACGGCTCATTTACAGGAGATTTCGCTGGATATAGCGGATGTAAGGTGACTCCTTCCGGGAACAACCCTGTCCAGGAAGTCCGCATTGACTTCCCTGTGATCCAGGATTGGGACACATTGGAGAAGGCCTACGATTCACTTCAGGCCTCCCTCACCCAGAAATATGGCATTGAGCCAGTCACTTCCACCGGGAACAATCTCGCGGTATACAACCTTCCTAACGGGACCATCTCCCTTGACGCCGACGTGAAGAACCAATCTTCCTGGCATGTGATCCTGAAGTATTCAAACCTTGGGACTACACCTTCTTCAGGCACATTGGGAAGGAACCCTATCGACGACCTGTAATCATGAGGAAACTCTTATTTACTCTCACCGCCATGCTCCTGCTAGCGGCTGGACAGGCATTTGCTCAAGAGGTGAAGTTCCACGGTGCCTTTACCGAGAACTTCTCAAAAGAGACATCGGAATTCTTCGATTACAACTACAGGCCATCAGGCTTTGATTCCCGCTACTATTCAGGCATACGCTCCTTCTCGGAGGAGGGTACTGACATCATGCTCTACCGCATTGATCCGGCTGATCCGGCCGGTGCGGGAAAGGGCCCTGAGATCATTTCAAAAGACTACACCTTCTACGGCAGTTATTCCGCAAGGCTTAAAGTTCCAAACGCCAGGGACGCGCAGCCTAATATCGGAGCAGTAGTGGGGTATTTCACTTACAATGTCGACCCGGAATTCGGACTGAGTGAGATTGATTTCGAATGGCTTCTGGCGGATCCACGCATAATCTACATAGGCACATGGACCGGCAAGAGAGGATCTCTGAACCGTGTCGGGCGCACAATCAATCTGGCCACAGGGGAGATTCTAGAAACCACTTATAGAGGAGAGACTCGCTTGCCTGACGGCTCTGTCGACCGGATTCCCAGAACCGCTTTGACTGATCTTCAGAATATGCCAGAGTCAGTTGAAGCCATCGAGGGCTACGATGCTTCCAAACAGTTTTACACCTATGGCTGGGACTGGTATCCCGACCATCTTGTCTGGTGGTTGATCCACCCTGAGACGGGCGAAAAAGTGATCTTATGGGACTATAAAGGAGGGAGAGAATTATTTCCCGGCCATCCGTCAAAAGACGGCGTCCCCTGCCTGAAGACAAAGTATCGCCTCAATTACTGGCACACCAACAACTGGCCGGTGGACACCAATCCCATATCCATCGAGAAGCCCCTGTACCCTTACGAACTTGAAACTGACTGGATGTCCTATATTCCTTTCAATTAATAGTTTCCGCACGATGTTCCTTATAATTGCCGGAGGAAAGGTCCTGACCCCATCTGGGACCATCAACGCGAACGTCATTATCAAAGACGGCGTCATTGAGGAAATCACCAGCTCTTCTATTGAGATTCCGGACGCGAAGGTATATGACGCGAAGGGAATGTTCGTGGTTCCCGGTGGAATAGACCTCCATATTCATGGTGGTGGAGGTAGGGAGTTTGAAGAGGCGACCGAGGATGCTTTCCGCAATGTGATGGCCTCACATGTGCGATGCGGCACCACGTCGTTCCTCGCCACCCTGCCAGCCTGCCCTGTCGAGACGATCTGGAAATCTATAAGTACCTGCGAGAAATTGATTTCCGAGCCAGGCTCGCCTCTGCTAGGGCTTCATCTTGAAGGACCGTACCTGAATCCCCGCAAGGTCGGAGCTATCATTCCGGAATATGTCACTCCCCCCATAGAGGAGGATTATAAGTCTATCCTGGATAGCACAAAAGTCATTAAAAGGTGGGATTTCGCCCCGGAACTTCCTGGCACAGAAGCCTTTGCCAAATGTCTCCGGGAGCATTCGGTCCTGGCGTCTCTGGCCCATACCGAAGCGGAATATTCCCAAGTTCTCAAAGCCTTCGAATGCGGCTGCACTCATGCGACCCATTTCTACAACGCTATGACAAGTGTCCATAATGTCCGGGAATACAAACATGAGGGGACGATCGAGAGCGTTTACCTTATTCCTGGAATGACGGTCGAGGTGATCGCTGACGGCAAACATGTCCCGCCGACGATTCTCCGATTAATATACCAGATAAAAGGAGCGGACAGGATGGCTCTCATCACCGACGCCCTGGCCGCCTCCGCGGGCGGCGACGTGAACGGCATCTCCGACGGGCGTGTCATAGTTGAGGACGGGGTGTGCAAACTGTCAGACCGCTCCGCCCTGGCCGGCAGTGTAGCCACCATGGATGTCCTTATCAGAACGATGGTGAGCGCGGGTATTCCATTCGATGATGTCATCCGGATGAGTTCCGAGACTCCGGCCCGGATTCTCGGAGTGGAGGACCGGAAGGGAACACTTCAAAAAGGCAAGGACGCCGATATCGTCATCTACGATAACGATATCAACGTGAAACTCGTGGTGCAAAAAGGAAGGGTTATTCCAGGTACAGATACTCTTCAGGAATGTCCTGGTACTTAGCGTGGTCCAAGCGACGCCATTGAACCCTTAACCTATCCTGACCTCCTGCCTTGTCGGCCATTATCACTCTGAAATCATGGAAGCCCTTCTCAAGATTGATCCTTCCCTGGAAAAGGTCGTCACCGCTGATGGTCCAGTCATCAACGTGAAGAGTGGCTTTCCCACGACTTGTCACATGGAAAAACCAGACTCCTGTCTCTGGAACGAAGAGTTTACCGGTCTGCAGGTAACCATGTGACTCAGTATGCCTTTTGCGTACGACAAACGGGGTACTGACGACCTCTGAGGCCATCTTGGTTCCGGAAAGGATGTCTTCGGCGACGGTGTAGTCTCCGATATATTCCGTCCTGGTCAAGCCATGCTCCTTTCCTTTCGCGTCAACGGCCTTGTGAAGGGTGTAATCCAGATCCACTTTCAATGTGTCCACCTGAACGACTCCACCATCCTCCTCTCGGACCCACGTGCGGAGACCGTAATCGCCTTCGGTCAACTCGATGACCCTTGCGCCAAATGGCAGATTATTGTAAGTCGTGTTCCTGCCGGAGAACCTTCCGTAGATCAAGTAAACGTCATCCTTATTGACAACATAGTCATTGACATGGTCATGGCCGGTAAAAATGGCATGTACATCACCGCACTCAACAAAAGCCGAGAATAGTCCGGTGTTCAAGTAACCGGGGCATTCGTCTTCCTCCCGGACGCCCGACACCGCCGGGGCAGACTTGATTGTTTCCCCATATTCCAAAAGAGGAATATGAAAGAATGAATATGCCGGATAAGGCACGCCCGCATGTGCATTGGTATAGGCGAAACTGGTCTGGCGATACCATTCCACCTGGTCCCATCTGAACCATCCGTAATGCGAATCCACGGCCTCATTCATGGAGTAGTCTCCTGAATCCATGCAATACAATAGGGCGGCGATCCCGTCTCCAGTAGAGGACTTGATTTCCACTGCCACGTCGTCCAGCCAGCCGGACTTGGCCGTGTTCAGGCTCATCGGATGCGACATCACGATATCCGCGAGCTGACGCTCCGTCAATTCCTGCTCCCTGTCATGGTTACCGAAAGTCACGACAAAGGGTATTCCCTTTTCATCAAAAGGCTTCAGGAAATTGACCCAGGAAGAATCAGCACCGATGCCGGTCACCACATCTCCGGTGAATACCGCGATGTCAGGTTTCTCTGTGTCAAGCATATAGCACAGCTGATTGAGAGCCTTGACGTATTCTTCTTGATTCTCCCAACAGATGTGGGTGTCTGTCAGTTGCAAGATCTTGAAAGTCCCTTGGTCGTTGAAACGTAGGGCTATGTCCTTTGATGCTTCCGGTTTTTCTTTGGATGAACAAGCTGCCAGGATGATTCCCAAAGACAGTATAATGAGATGTTTAATCCTTAACATATTAAAAGAGTTAATAATCAAGTGCTTCTAAATCCGGGGCAATTTCCAAGGCTCACGGTAAGTCTTGCAAAGGTAGGTGTCCGCCTCCGCGTCATGGAACGTCTTGCCGTCCCAAGTGAGCTTCTTGCCAGTACGGTAAGCGATATTGCCCAAATGGGCGAACTTGGCGATATGAGCTCCGATCTGGATGCTGGCGTTGCAGTTGGGATTCCGGCTCTTGATGCACTCCAGATGGTTCTTCACGTGCAGGTTCAAGCCTCCCTCGCCATAACTCTTCCGCAATTCGACAGCTTCCATGCGCTCGACTCCGTTGACCTTCTCAGGAATAACCTCCCATCCCCCTCGGTCGATAACAAGGGTTCCGTTCTCGCCCACGAACCCTAGGCCATGATTCCTGCCGTAAGCGCCGTCATCGATTCCGATCGCATGATCCCACATTACAGTGAAATCATCGAAAGTGTAAACTGTCTGGAGCAAGTCAGGGGTCTCGCAAGCGTCATCAGGATAGCCGAACTTGCCTCCCGATGCCATGATGCTATTTGGAGCGGTGACATTCATTCCATAAAGGGCGTAGTCCAACAGATGGACTCCCCAGTCGGTCATCAAGCCACCCGCATAATCCCAGAACCATCTGAAAGTGAAATGAAAACGATTAGGATTGAATGGACGCAGCGGGGCTGGGCCAAGCCACATATCATAATCGACACCATCCGGAACCGGCTGGTCAGGCTGAACCGGTATTGAAGGGCACCAACCTTGATAAGAAAACACCCTCACAGTGCGGATTTTGCCAAGCTTGCCACTGTGCACAAAATCCATAGCGTCCTGCCAATGAGGATCACTGCGTTGCCATTGTCCCACCTGCACGATCCGGTTATATTTCTCAGCCGCTCGAACCATGATGTTGCATTCCTCTATGCTATTTCCAAGAGGTTTCTCGCAATATACATCCTTTCCGGCCTCGCACGCTGCCACTAACTGAAGGCAATGCCAGTGGTCAGGAGTGCCGATTATGACTACATCAACATCCTTGTTGTCAATTAGTTTTCTCCAATCTTTGTATAGGTGCTTAACCTTTTTGCCCTGAATCTTCTCCGTGTCCGCGGCTCGCTCTTCAAGCACGCTTTGGTCAATATCGCAGAGAGCGATACAATCGACCTCCGGATTGCGCAGGAAAGCCTGAAGGTCAGCGAATCCCTGACTACGGCAACCTATCAAGCCGAGGTGAATCTTGTCATTTGCCCCAACAGGCTTCGCGGCCATTCGAAACATAAGTGGACTCATCGCGAGACCAGCACCAAGTGCGGCACTTTTTTCCATAAACTCTCTTCGTGTCATATCATCATGTGTTTATCGCTCATTAGGAAGGTCAATCAACATGCGTAAAGACCAGTAAAACCAAAGATAATGATTTATTTTGTATATTTGACTTTATCTTTAGATCTTGCTTGCGGTATGAAGCATTCTTTCCAGACCCGATACAGGGCTTTCAGAATTTGGCAGACCCTGGGTTTCATCCCATGGAGGCGCGCAAAGGAAGTGTCCCGCAAAGACGGATTCTCTAAAGGCGCTTTTGACAGTATCCCCTTCCTGAATGAGGATGCCAAACGCACCTTCGCCCACCTTCTGCTCAGGCCTGGCTATATGATCAGGGATTACCTCAACGGGCAGCATGAACGCTATCTCGCTCCGTTGACATCACTGATTATCTTCTATGCCTTCTTCGCCTTGATCTCTTCCATCATCAATCCGAATTTCAATGCCGTCAAAGCCAAAACCGAAGGAGTTTCTCCAGCTGTGTTTATAAGCCAGGATGATTCCTTAAATTTAGATCCTACCCGGGTTAAGTTCGTGACATTCATCGCGAAATATCGGCATATATTCAGTTTGGACCAGCATCCGGAAGATGTTGACACCCCGCTAAAAGCTTCAATAGCCGCTTTCGAAGGGGCTCTGCGAAGTCAAGGCGTTTATCTGTTCCTGGGTAGTTTCATTGTCCTTTGGTTAGCCATGGCCTGGGCTCTCAGGAAAAAGAAAATATCTTTTTCCGCGGCTGCCGCAATCGCTGCCTATGTGCTTTGTCAGTTTTGCTTCTTCATGCTCTTTTCCCTATTTCTACCATTAGGTAAAAGAGGGGAAATCGGACTCTGGCTTATGGCGATCCTTCTTGTTTTTGATTATTGCCAGCTGTTCGAAATCTCCATAAAAAAGAGCCTGGGTCTGACAATCAAGACAGGCGTGATGTATGGGTTGGTCTACATCGCCATAATCATCTTGGTCGCGCTGGTCGTGGCCGGAGGAACCTATTTGATTGTTAAATAAATCTACAGTCTTCTATAGTCTTACGATAACACTGAATTTGGCGGTGAGGTCATAGAAAGACCCATCAGTGTCAATATCGTTTTTCAAGCTATGGCCGTCTTCCCAAACGATAGAGGGTAATCCGTTGAATCCGAATCTATTATAAGAAACTGAGGAGACCAGGCAGAAACGATCCCAAGAGAAGCTTAACCCTCCCCGGACGATAAAAGCCGGAACAATCTTTCCGTCAAACTGTGACCTGCCGGAAGAATCGCCTTCACGTAAGATAGAGTAAGTGATGAGATGGTTATACAAGGATGCCATCGGGATCGCGGAGAGATTAACCGTCAGGTTACGGAAGCCCTTGCCAGACAACGGGTTGGAAGCATTCTTGTGAATAGGTACAAAATTGAACGAATACCCGGCTCCAAGCGAGACCTGCCTGGTAATATACCGGCACAAGCCACTTGAGAACGAAAGCATGAACTTATCGTTCTGATCCAAAGACATGTCGCCCTGCTGATACTTCGCTATAGCCATCCATGAGCCTGCGGAACGATGCTGGACAAAGTTTCCTTCCGTAACCGCCGTGTAAGAGAAATGGCGATGGTTGAACAGGTAATACGCGTCAAAAGTCAAAGTACGCATGGTTCCCGGATAGTCCGATGTGAAAGTATACGGAAGTGAAGCGCCATCTACATCCAGATTCCCGTCAATATATTCATGGGTCTTGAAAAACTGGATTTTGGCACCATAAGAAGGTTGCCTGACTGCGCAAGACATGAAGGTGTTCTTACCGGGGTTCTTGCTTCCGACTTCTAACGCTCCGGAAAGACTGAGACTCCCATATCCAATTGACCCTCCGACCTTTTTATGGAGGTGTCTTTGCATCCGGCTTTCAAGGACAGCATTGATTGAAGGTGAATTCGGCATCGTATAGTCCGTCACCTTTATATCGCTAGTAAAGTCTGACCCGGTGGATATCAAGGTGGTCTCCAAAGAGAAAGACCATGGAAGGGCAGGGCGGGTCACATATGATGAATCGAAACGGGGATCCGGGCCGGTGACCTTGTCAAAAAAGCTTTTCACAACCCGGTCGATAATGCCACCCTGGGCGTACACCTGAAAACAGGAGGCCCCGAGCAAGACTACCAACAAAGCTTTTCTGACAAACATAACGTTATTTTATTCTCCGCAATCGTATAGCTCAGCCTTAAGTGACTTGACCTGGGAATGGGCGATAGCCTTGACCTTGAGTCCAGGGGTCTTCTTGTAGAGCCTCGCTCCCAGCACTTCCGCTTTGCCGGGCTGTTCATGGGTCAGTTTGTATGTCCTGCCGTTCAATGTAATCTCAATACTCCCCTCAAAATCAATGACAAGGGTCACGGCCGCATATTCGGGAGTCTCCGGATTCCAAGTGACAGATTGTCCCTCAGGAAGTCTCATCCCCATCTTCCTGAAAGCTTTGATCGGTTTGCGGCCGTCAGTCTGGTACCACCAGAAATCAGAAAGTTGGAACGTGACCTCGTCAGACACCGCCCTCTGCTCGTGCGGAGCCGGGAAAATAGAGGCTTGTACCTCGAATCCGGCGTCCTTGATGGTTTTGATGTAATCAGCGTTAAGCATGTCATGTTTCATGGTGCTCATTCCGCAATTACCACCGATTTCCTTAAGTCTCTCAATGGTTCTCGGTGCCTCATCCGTACCGGGATCCAAAAGAACCAGGCAGGAGGAAGAATACTTACGAGCCTGGCTTACAGCCGCTTGAGAGGCATCAAAAGCAATGAACTTGTCTCCAAGTAACTTATGCGCCAACTTGTAAGATCCGGGAATGACGCTATGAAGCATTGGGATTATCCCGTACTGACGGCAAGCCTGCAGTTCATCATAGAGTGTCGGGATCGGAACCCTCAGAGAAGGGTCAGTCGACTCAAGGACGTAATTGTCACGCAACTCTTCGTAAGTCAAGTCTTTGACTCTGACCGGCTCGGTGATTTTCGAATAATCAGAGGCATTACGCATCGTGCGGTTGATTGTGCCGTCATGCATGATCACCATCACGCTGTCGAGAGTGTATTTCACATCGCATTCAATAGCCGGGTAGCCGTACTGGGCGGCCATCCGGACACCTGCCGGACAGTTCTCGTTGATGTAAAACTCATCACCGTCCATCAACCAACAGCCTCTATGAGCGACAGCTATGGGGAGATTCACATCAACCTCACCGCCGCATGAAAAAAACAGTAACGAAGACAAACACAAAAAAACGAATCTTTTTAGCATATCTCTGAATATTAAATAATTCCAATAAACTAGAACAAGAACTGAAGTTTCTCGGGAAGGCGGGTGTAGTCGTCAATCTTTATATAGTCCATCCCACCGAGACGGATCTGGCTGTCATTTCCACCATCCGCGAAGTCATCCCCGACGAAAAGTATCTGATCCTTGACATAACCATGTTCCGCGGCATAACGCATGACAGCGTCATACTTATTGTACTGCTTCGGCGTAATGTCGAAAGAGGTGGTGCCGCCGATGAAAACAGAATAGTCCTTAAATATCTCCTTGACCTCGGGAAACATCTCCCTACGACGGATTTTGTCCGGGTCAAAGACCAGTTTGTCCGCCTGGTCAGCCTTGGTTCCGAGAAGGGCGAATGTGACCATTCCCGACTGATGATATTCATTAGGCTCCCCTTTATAGGCCGTATAGCCATATTTCTTCCGCAACTCAGTGGTCTTCTTATCGAAGAACTTACGGTCCACCGGACTGGTTTCCTCCCTCACGATCTTGAACTCCCCGTCCACAATTTGACTCTCTTCCATTCCATAATTGCCCAGGATCGTGATCGGATAATCTCCCATCTGAGTGTATATTCTCTTGCAATTTCCACCACCGGCCATTATGATCTCATAACGCTGCCGCAAGGTGTCCAGAACAGCCCTGTTGGCCTCCGTGAGCGGCTGACGGTGCTCCGTCAAGGTCCCGTCTAGGTCGAAGACGATAAGCTTCTTTGTCTGTTTCCAGTTCAATTCCCTGACAGCCGACATCAGGTTCAGCATCGCCTGCGGCTCATCTGAACTGACATAATCCACATGATGCCTCATAGCGAAATCCGCCAGATCATAACTGTTGACCGGCCAGAGAACGGTCTGTAGACCAGCATCATGGGCCTCGTCAAGGAGATGGGTCCTATTCATCACCACACTCATATGGTAGGAGACTCCGGCGTAACCCTTCTTTAGTAGTTCCTCAGTAGTGAAAGCCTTGCTGCTGGAAATCGGGATGACCTTTGTCCCGGGACGCAGTCTCAGGATCTCATCACAAAGATGCTCGCTGAATGATATGAATGTGACCTGGTCATACATATTCATCTCATCACAAAGCGCTACAACCCTTTCAGCCAGAGTTGTTTCCCGTTCCGGAGTCGGATGAGCTTTCAATTCCAGGAAGAGCATCAGTCCTGTGGTTTTATTGGCCTGGGTGTAATACTCCCTCAAAGTCGGAACCTGGTCACCGTTTGGAAGGACGCAAGAACGAACGGTCTTGAAATCTAGTTTCTGTACATCCGGATAATTGGATCCGGGAATCTTCGGTCCATGAAGGATCACAAGGGAGTCCTCCGATGTCAGGTGGACATCCAGTTCAACTCCCTCAACACCAAGATCCTGGGCTCCTTTGAGACTTGTGAGTGTGTTCTCGAACGACCCGGGATGGGCGTAATATCCCCTGTGGGACATGACTTTGGTCTGCGCCGGAAGCAAAGCCATCGCCGCCAGGAAGGCGGCGGCTAAGGATAGTATTCTCTTCATGTTAACAAATATAATGATTTTAACTATTTTTGTGTATTAACAAACCTTGCTTCCATGAAGAGAATATTACTCGTAGGAATGTGCGCCCTGGTGTTCTGGGCCGTTCCATCCCATGCCCAAAGGGGCTCCAGGGAGATCCCCACTCCAACTGACGGCCTTAAAGACGCCTATAAGGACTACTTTATGATAGGTGCGTCTGTCAACATCAAAAACGTGTCCGACGCCGACCAGATCGCCATAATCAAAAGGGAATTCAACAGCATCACAGCCGAAAACGCCATGAAACCCCAGCCTACAGAGCCACAAAAGGGCGAATTCAACTGGGAAGATGCCGATCGGATCGCCGATTTCTGCCGCCAGAATGGAATCAAGCTCCGCGGACACACATTGATGTGGCATAGCCAGATCGGCTCTTGGATGTATCAGGATGAGAAAGGCAATCTCCTTCCAAAAGAGGAGTTCTACGCCAATATGAAGCATCACATCCAGGCCATCGTGAATCGCTATAAGGACGTCGTCTATTGCTGGGATGTGGTCAATGAGGCCGTGGCGGACAGTCCTGTATGGCCTGGACGATCCGAACTGCGAGAGTCTCCGATGTACAAGATCGCGGGAGAAGAATTCATTTACAAAGCTTTCGAATATGCCCACGAAGCTGACCCGGACGCCTTACTGTTCTACAACGACTACAATGATGCGGAACCTGCTAAAAGTCAGCGTATTTACAATCTTGTAAAGAGGATGAAAGATGCCGGTGTGCCAGTGGACGGGATCGGCATGCAGGGTCACTATAACATCTATGGCCCTAATATGTCGGATGTAGACGCGGCTATCGATCTTTATTCCAAAGTAGTCAAGCATATTCATATCACCGAGCTGGACATCCGGCTCAACGAGGACATGGGGGGAGCGCTCCGATTCAACCAGGGTTCCGGTCAAGTCACTGACTGGGAACGGATTCTGCAGCAAGACCAGTACGTCAATCTCTTCAAGGTCCTCCGCAAACACAAGGACGTGGTTGACTGCGTCACTTTCTGGAATATTTCCGACAAGGATTCATGGCTTGGAGCGGCCAACTCCGCTTTACTGTTTGATGCCAACTACAAACCGAAACGATCTTATCTCGCTGTCAAGGGATTTGATCCCGAAGCTGATAAAGCCGTGATTAAGGAAGACTTTAAGCCTTCCGAGTTGAACCAGCCGGGGCAAGAGTATCCTATGGTCAACTCCCAGGGCTACGCCCGTTTCCGCGTATACGCTCCTAAGGCTACGTCCGTGATCTCCAGCATCGCTGGAGGCACTGTCCTCCACAAAGACGCCGACGGCTATTGGACAGGTACCACCGCCGCTCCTGAGGATGAAGGTTTCCATTACTACCATCTCACTATTGATGGCGGAGTCGTCAACGACCCTGGAACCAATAATTACTATGGTTCAATCCGCTGGGAGAGCGGTATCGAAATCCCGGCTCATGACGCTGATTTCTATGCTGAGAAGAATGTCCCTCACGGCAATGTTCAGCAGGTCCTTTTCTGGTCGAACAGTACCGACCAGCTCCGCAAGGCCTTTGTCTACACCCCGCCTCAATATGAAAATGGCAAGAAAAAGTATCCTGTCCTTTATCTCCAGCATGGTTGGGGTGAGAACGAGTACGCTTGGTGGAATCAAGGCCGAGCGAATCTCATAATGGATAACCTGATAGCTGAGGGAAAAATCGAGCCATTCATCATTGTTATGACTTACGGAATGACCAACGATGTCCGCATCGGCGAGCTGGGACGATTCAATTACACTCATTTCCAGACAGTTCTCTGTGACGAGCTCGTCCCTTATGTGGACAGCCATTTCCGCACGATCGCCAAGAAAGACAGCAGGGCCATGGCCGGCTTGTCAATGGGTGGTATGGAGACCCACACCATCACCCTTGCCCGTCCTGAGATGTTCTCTTACTACGGGCTGATGAGCGGAGGAATATACCTCCCGGACGAGATCCAGGACCCGAAACAGGTCAAGGGGATATTCATCGGCTGCGGAAGCAAGGAAGGACCAGAGCGCGTCATGAAGGCGGTCTCCGACCTGCAGGCCGCAGGCTTCAACGCCCAGGGCTACGTCTCCGACGGCACCGCCCACGAGTTCCTCACCTGGCGTCGCTGCCTATACCAAATGGCCCCAATGCTCTTCAAATAAGCTAGAAGGTGATGTCCTTGGGCTTGTCGAGATGACCGCCTTCGTTGAAGTGCTGGTTGTCGGGCAGGTCTATGTCCGTGCGGGCGGCACCTTTGCGCATCAGGGCTTTCAGCTCTGGTAGATACTTCTGGTAGACTCCCCTCGGGGTCGTCTCCTTGTCCTTGCAGATGCTGGCAGCCATGCCGACGACCTCACCCATCATCGCTCCCGTGCGCATAAGCCTTGTCGAGCCAAGCGTGACATGGGTGGTCGAGATGTCCCGGCCAGCCATGAACAAGTTGTCTATATTCCTGGAATACAGGCACCTGTATGGCGCGGCATATGGATAGATTGGATTGCTTTTCGTGGCTGCCTTGAACTCATTCCCGGGGAAATTGGCCGTGTTTGCCGGATCCGGGAAATGAAGATCGAAATGCCAGGTCAAAGTAAAGGAAGCGTCCTCGTGAAATACCTGTTTATCAACATCATCCTGCTTCAGGACATAATCTCCGACAAGCCTGCGGGACTCCCGCTTGCCCGAGACATAGGCAACCCAACCGAGGGAGCGGTTGTCATATTCAGACTTCCTTGAATAATGATTCTTGAGGAAGCACCAGTTGGAATAGACGACGAGCAGGCCATAATCCCTAATCCTCTCGAAATCGTAGATCTGGTCCAAGTTCATTCCTGTCTCCCAGGTCCACTCTCCCATCTTAACCTTCTCGCAGTTCTCCTCCGTGAACTTCACGCCATATTCAAACTCAGGGAAAGAACTCTTCTTCCCGTCATCCACACTGTACCACTGTACCGAGGATCCCATGGTCATCTTGTCGGCCTTTTCCGGAGCCAGGGACTCGCCATATTCATCACGTCCTTCACGACCCATCATCCAGTCAGCTCCGGCCATGAATCCAAGGTTGGCGTCACCGGTGCAATCAGCGAAAACAGGCGCCTTCAGAAGTAGTTCCTTCCCGGTCTCGATATTGCGGATCACGACTGAGGCTATCTTTGTGCCGTCCATATTGGCCTTGACAGCCCTGAAATTAGGCAAATATGTCAGCCCTTCCTGTCCTTCCAAGAACGCTATCTTCTTGTCATCCTCATAATTGGACGCGGGCTGGGCGTTACCGAGTCGTGAATGGCCGAACTCACGGAGCATCCTGCCGAGTGCCGGATAGGGATCCTGCTCGATATATGCCCCAAGGTGTACCCTGATCTCAGAGGAGTTGTTGCCTCCCGGGATCGGACGGTCGTTAACCAAAGCGACTTTGCATCCGAAACGAGCCGCGGAAACAGCGGCGCACATACCAGCAATACCACCTCCGATCACAACGAAGTCGTAATCACCTCCATCAGAAGGCTTTGCGGGAAGAGCGCCGAACTGCCGGCGGAATGCCTCCAAGGAAGCGACATCCTCGGGAGGAACCAAATCCCTGTCCGGGCAAATCCACACCGCGTCGCAGCGGCCGTCGAACCCGGTCAGGTCAGATAGGGCAAGAACACAAGGCCCTGCCTTCAACTTGACATTTCCAGCGTATTGCCAGCCCCACTTTTTTCCGGCGTTACCGAGGATGCCCTTCATAGGCTTTCCTTGAATCTTGACCCTGAACGCTCCCGGGCCATTGGCTTCGGTCCAAGGGGAGGTCCAGTTGTATGAGCGAACCCATACGTGGTACACTCCAGCTTCCGGAATATCAACTGTTGTCGAGGCATCCTCAACGGGTTTTCCCATCCCGTGGGCGATCAGATAAGGTGAGCCCATCAAGTCCATAAACTGCTGGTCAACCTGCCAACCACCCTTCGTGGCGAAACTTTCCGCTTCAACGAAGATTCCTGCGGGAAGATCCTTCGCTTCGCTCAGGATGACAGAAGAAGTGCTTTGCGCAGCGAGTGTCTCGCCTGTCATTCTGAAGGAGCAAAGCGACTGAAGAATCTGAAATGACAGAATAATCAGAATGAACCTTTTCATTTTGAATGAATTATCTATAATCAAACAGAGCCGTTGCCTTTGTGTCATGGTCCGCCTTGATTCGGATCCAGCGTGCCTGGAACGCATCCGGGAAACGGTGCTCCACAGTGTCGCCCGGTTTGACATTGAAATCAGCATAGTGGAACCATTGGCCGTCACCGGTCGGATCCACTTCGACAGAGAAGGTCACTTCACCCGACGAGCGATGGGAAATGGACATCTCCCTCTTGTCATAAAAACCAATCAGGAAAGGATCTGAATACTCTCCGGCTTTGACTTCGGTCTCTACCCAAGGGCCGCCATGGCCAACCGGCTTTCCCAACTTCCAGAGATCATCAATCACGCCGGCCCAGACAGCGGCTTTCCCATCCTTAGAGAAAACCACATGCGGGTTCCCCTTTGCCGCGGCATGATCGATTCCTGTCATCACGAGCATACCTCTGTAGGAGGCATAGTCGTTGATTCCAAACTTGTGCGAGGCGATAGGACGAACCTTGGCGTAACCGTCGGCGTTCTCCGCGGGAAGCTCGTAAAAAGTGCCTGCGAGTGAAAGCAGATCACGCTCGGTGGCGACCTCACGGCAAAGCCTCAAAGCGCCTTCTTTTATCTTTGACGCATACTCACCGTCACCTAGGGGCAATCTCCAGCGACGGTTCCTGGCATCTACAATAAGAATAGAACCATCCTCTACATCAACAACATCCTTAGGAATCTCAAATTGGTCACGAATATAATCAGCCATCTCAGAATCGTCCTTCGCTACAAAAGCCATATTCCCGTCGATCTCATAATACTTCTCGCCGGAAGAAGTCTGAGCCAGGACACCAAGAGCCCTACGCTGGTCAGGCAGACCGTACAGAAATCCCTGTGAATCATTGGCTTTCTTAACCGGAGCCAGCCCAGTGAATATCGAATCGGACTCTGTCTCTCGAGTCTCTTTTTGAGCCAATACAAAAGTCAAGTCTGTCTTGATGTCAGTGGCGCTTACGGCCCTCATCCACACGGCGTCAAGAGTCTCTTCGATCGGGAAGAACATCGACTCCCCGGCGCCAACCATGGTCCTGTACGCCATTGTCCACTCTCCGTTACCCTTCTTATCGACCTCAAAGGTGATGTCGGCGGGAGCGTTGGAATGGTTGGCGATCCACGCGCAACGGTTGTCCCAACCTTGGATCAGGAACGGATCTGACGGCACTCCGGCCTTGACATCATCTTTCAGCCATACGGAACCTCCCGCGGTGGTTGGTCCGACATGATCCGGTTGGTCGTAAGGAGTGAACCAAATGTTTGAATTAGACTGCCCCGGCCCGCCGATACGTCCTTTCTGTTCGCGTTTGTTAAGGAACTCGCTTTGCGCGGAATCATCGCATCCGAAGACAAGACGGCCATTCCACTCGGCGAAGTCAGCGATTACCTTAAGGTAGGCTCCTCTCGGACGGATTCCAGCTGAATTGGCTGTAGAGAATGTCTCCGGAAAATGCCAGAACATTCCATGCATAGTCATAAGCAGCTCAGGATCAGATCCTTCTGGAGCGATATTCCGGATTCTCGGCCACTCGGTGTTCCAACCATGGGCTCCGTCATAAGCGAAACTGGCCTTCGGAAGCCGATAATAGCTCCAGCCTTTGTCGGCCTCCCTAATCGCAAGGATAACAGAACGGTAGTCCCAGCCGAGAGCCCAAATCGGATCGGTAGCCGGAGAAGGATTGCCGTGGATTCCACCAGGCCCGGTTATCTCAGTGAATTGATTACGTCTGACCAGCTTCCAATCCTTCCCGTCCCATTCGACAAGCGCTCCTGAAGGAATATCAAACTGCTTTTGCGCAAGCTCGCCTTCCTCTCCGTTATTGGAATATACAGCCACTCCCTGACCAGAATAAAACCCCTTGCCGTGGTAGCCGGGAAACAGGTCGCATAAATCGCCCGTAAAACCTTCCTTCCTCTTCTGGTTGCCGTCTTTGTAAAGCTCGATTCCATCAAGTGTGTGGACATCGATATCGTAAAAACCAGCTTCCATTGAAGCGTAGAGAATCCGGTTGTCCGGATCTGTCAAATGAGCCGCCAGACCGGTAGGTCGCCCCGGGTACTTCTCATAGGACAGAACCCGGACGTTCTTTTCCGCATCGATGGCATAAGGACCGATAAACAGTTGATTTGAAGCGTCGTGGATCATTCTGTCCGCAGGAGTGCCACCGATGCTCTCAGGACGGACAACTTGCTCCAAGGAAGGGGTGATTTGGTACAACTTGTCATCCGATCCGAACGGCTCGTGAGGAGAATAACTCACCACCCAAAGATCCCCCTGCCACGGCACAACCGCCCCGGTTCCACACTCTCCCTGAGAGTTGTAGTAAGCCAGATGAGGGTAGATGCCGCTGAAGCACTTGTGCCCGCACTGGCACCCAACCAAACAGACGATTCCGCAAAGCAGAACCGCGACAAGGCAAACTATCGCTTTTCTCATATCCTCAACTATCAGAATCCGGCATATTACCGGCTTGAACAATAATAATCATTTTAGGTCTAAATCACAAGGGTTTTGTATTTTGCCAAATCTTGAGTAACTTCGGCTTCCCTAATTAACGGATAACGACAAATGGCTACAGAAAAGAGAACCCCCGGCATCGGAACCTTGTGTGTCCAAGCCGGTTACAAGCCTGGCAAGGGCGAACCGAGGCAAATTCCCATCGTTCAGAGTACGACTTTCAAATACGAGACTTCCGACCAGATGGGCCGCCTGTTCGACCTTGAGGACAGCGGATATTTCTACACCCGCCTTCAAAACCCGACGAATGATCAAGTAGCGGCTCAAATTGCCGCGTTGGAAGGTGGTGTCGCGGCGATGCTGACTTCATCCGGCCAAGCCGCCAATCTTTTCGCATGTCTGAATATATGTTCCGCCGGAGATCATATAGTCAGTACCGGCAACATCTATGGAGGAACATTCAACCTGCTCGGAACCACTCTTCCGAAGATGGGAATAGAGGTTACCTTTGTCTCTCCCGACGCTTCAGAAGAAGAGATTTCCGCCAAATTCAGGCCGGAAACCAAGCTCCTGTTTGGTGAGACTCTTTCCAACCCTGGAGTGGAAATGCTTGATATCGAGAAGTTCGCGAGAATCGCACACTCACATGGTGTACCGTTCATCATCGACAATACTTTTGCCACCCCGGTGCTTTGCAGGCCGTTTGAATTTGGTGCCGACATCGTCACCCATTCGACCACAAAATACATGGACGGCCATGGTGTAGCCGTGGGAGGAGCCTTGGTGGACAGTGGTAATTTTGATTGGGAAGCCCACGCTGACAAGTACCCCGGACTCTGCGCGCCTGATCCGTCCTATCACGGTTTGATATATACCAAAGCCTTTGGGAAACTGGCCTTTATAACCAAGGCCACAAGCCAGCTGATGAGGGATCTCGGCTCCATCCAGAGCCCGCAGAACGCCTTCTATCTTCATCTTGGACTCCAGAGCCTACATGTCCGTATAGCCAGGCATAGCGAAAGCGCCATGAAGGTCGCTGAATATCTTGAGAATCATCCGGATGTCGCCTGGGTAAAGTATCCTGGCTTGAAGAACGATCCCCACCACGAGCTGGCGAAGAAATACATGTCAGATTTCAGTGGAGTGATGTGTGTCGGCCTCAAAGGCGGCAGGGATTTCGACAACCGCTTCATGGACTCCCTTAAACTCATCACGATCGAGACCCATGTGGCCGACTGCCACTCATGCATCCTTCATCCCGCTTCCCACACCCATCGTCAACTGACCGACGAGCAACTCAGGGCTGCAGGAATAGCTCCCGACCTTATGCGTCTCAGCATCGGCCTGGAGGATCCGGAGGATATTATCTACGACCTCGAGCAAGCTCTCGCAGCCGCCCACGTATGATACGGCATAGTCTTATAATAGACCGGTTCGACCTTGAGGCCGGAGGCTCTTTGGCTCCTCTGGAGATAGTGTATCACACTTCCGGAGCCAGAGACGGCAAGGTGGTGTGGATATGCCACGCTTTGACAGCCAACAGCGATCCGGAGGATTGGTGGCCTGGAATGGTAGGCCCTGGGAAGGCAATAGACACCGATAAGTATTTCGTCATCTGTGCCAATATTCCCGGTTCCCCCTACGGCAGCACAGGACCGGCTTCAATCAATCCCGCTACAGGAAAACCTTATATGCTCGATTTCCCGGCGCTGACGATGAGGGACATGACAAGAGCCTCTCAGATTGTCCGGAAACACTTGGGGATAAAGAGCATAGACCTTTTAATCGGCAGTTCTATCGGAGGATTCCAGGCCATTGAATGGGCTGTGGATGAGCCGGATCTTTTCAAAAACGCTTTGTTCATAGCGACAGCTCCAAGGATATCCCCTTGGATGACCGCATGGATGGAAGCCCAAAGAATGGCGCTTGAAGCGGACCAGACTTTCAGGGAGGCGAAAGATCTCTCAGGGGGTGCCAATGGACTCCGTTGCGCGAGGGCTCAGGCGCTCATTTCCTACCGTTGTTTCGAAGGCTTTGAGATCCGTCAAAGCGAGCCGGATCCGGATTGCTTGTTTGCCGGAAGGGCAGCCTCTTATGAGCGCCATCAAGGTGACAAATTGGTCAACAGGAACTTCGACGCCTATTCTTACTGGTATATAGCCAACGCTATGGATAGCCACAATGTTGGCCGAGGAAGAGGTGGCACACAGGCCGCCCTTGGAAGGATAACCGCCAATACCACAGTTATTTCCATAGACACTGATGGGATATTCCCTCCGGCCGAAAGCGCGGTTTGGGCCCCGATGATTCCAGGTGTGAGGCAAATCGGAATCACTTCGAAGTTCGGCCACGACGGCTTCCTCCTCGAGAACGACCTCCTGACGGAAATCATCAACCCGATATTACATTAATGTCAATTTTACCGGCCTGCCGACCTGGAAGCCCGGACTGATTTGATAATGAAATATGCCGATATCGCCGCTCCGATTATAACGGCGATGATAGAGGCTTCAGCTCCGAAAGAACCTCCCGTCAAGATATCCGGACCATCGACTTTGGCGTGGATAAGGCTGGCATCAACCCCACCTCCAGACACGGCGAAACCGAAGATATTACCCTGGAAAAAGTTCCATGCCCAATGGATTCCGACAGGAAACCATAGGGTCCCGGACCATTTATAGGCTGCCCCCAGCAGAAGGCCGGCCTCTATGGCTATGGCAATGGATGACCACCAGGTGCCTTGCGGATAATGGACCGCTCCGAACAACAGGGCAGATACTATCAGCGCCGCAGTAAAACCCCATTTCTCATCAATCCAGCGGAATATGACACCGCGGAACATAAGTTCCTCGCCAATAGCGACAATAAGGAAAAGGAAGAAAGAGTCGACAATAAGGAATGATCTGTCGGTACCGATGTTGAGAATCGAGTACACCCCGATAATCATCATAATCCCAACCACCAGCACGAAGAAAAGGGTGCCTACTCCGAAACCTTTCGCGATATCAGTCAATGACTTCCGCTTAGGAACATCTTTGGCGGGGCTTTTCTCGATCCATTTGACCAAGACCGAATACAACGCCGGAATCCAAGCGGCGGCAGCGACGCACCCGATCCATCGGATCCAGCCTATCGGAATGAGACGTACCGCCTCATCGCTAAGTCCATACAGGAAAACAGCGATAATGAAAGAGGCCAGCAACAGCAGAGCCCACTTCCAAACAGGCATTGACTTAATCGACATGGCAAAAGGGTTTTCGGCAATATAGTGATTATTACCGAAAAACGCCCCTCATGTCGGACAAATTGGGATGTATTACTTGGAATAGTCCTTAAGGGCTTTCTCGAGCTGCTTCTGCACTTCGGGATCACTCAAAGCCTCCTCGGCATCCTTCATGGTCTCGTCAAAGCTCTTCTGGAGTCCTTTGTACATCTTGACGGAATATCCCAGCTTGGTGTCGTTCTTTTCCAAAAGGTCCACATCACAGCGATGAAGCTCGCCGTCCTTCAGGAAGGACCAGCTGTAGCTTCCGACATAAATCTCTACACCAAGAATCGAGGTGCCATTGTTGTCCTTGATCATCTGTTCGAGATCCTTCTCGGAATAGGCCTCATCCTTGTTGGATTTGTCCTCAAAGCCGTAGACATTGATTCCGTTGTCCGCGGCCTTCTTGGTGACAGCGTAGATACGGCGCACATTCTCGATGTGCTGCTCCTTGGTGTAGGTGTCACCGTCCTGGATCTTGAAGTTGGCCAGAGCGTCATGTTCATCACCGTAGTAGGTGTACTTGCTTGTCTCGTTCAGCTTGTACTCAGGAGCCAAGTCGGAAAGTTTGATTCCCTCATTCTTCTTGAAATAGAACTCAGCGGCCTCTTTGGAATATTTCTCACCCTCGAAGGCTTCCTTCTCCAATTTCTTGGCGACTTTTTCAATGTCAACCTTGCCGTCAGTCGAGGCCTCGGACTTTTTGCTGCCCTTACCCCCACAAGAGACAAGCGCCAAGGCGCAGGTCACGCAAATGATGTAAACAAATAACCGTTTCATAATCAAATATTTCTTAATATTACGACTTACAAAGTTCGTCAATACATTTCTCAGAAACACTATCCGAAAGGATAGAAGTGGCTCCCAAATCTATTAGAAACGGGGTAATAAATCTTTCGAATTATAGTTTTTTGCTATATTGGTAACATGAGAACACGTCTGATCCTGATAACATTCCTTTCGCTCGCATGCGGAACGTCCGCGATACACGCTGAATACTCCGACCATAGGCGGAAGAACCTCGACTCGCTTGAGAATGTCGTGGTAAAATACACTCCAGACAGAATTGAAAAAGCTTCAGAGGAAGAGATCAAAGATCTGATAGGCGCTTATGATAACTTGATGAACGGGTATCTCCAGATCAACCGCGAGCGAAGCATTCTGTTCGCCAGAAAGCAGATCGCATTGGCTTCGAGAATGGGATGGCTGGTGAAAAAGTCGGACGCCGAGAAAACAATCGGAAAACATTACTGGGGTTCGGAACAGTACGACAGCGCTATGTTCTACTTCAATCTCGCTCTTGAGGACGTGGACCGGATAGCGGAAATAGCTTCTGACCCAGAAAACTCGGAAGGTTATAGTCAAGAGACCGTAGATGACTCATATTCCAGTCTTTACGGTGCCATCGGCAACTGCCTCAACATGATGGATTCCATCCCTAGAGCCATGGAGTATTACCGTAAGGCAGGCGAGATTTTCGAGAAACACGGATGGAAAGAGAGCAACGCTATATTATACTACAATATGGGTGAGACATGGAGGGAAGAAAAAGACTTTGACCAGGCAAATGAATGCTACGACACTTCCCTGAAATATGCTCTGGCGTCCGGCGACTCGCTTCAGATTTCGGCCGCCATGAAAGGATTGGGGAACTTGTGGCTGGACCGTGGCAAGACTCGCAAAGCTTTTAAATATCTCAAGGAGGCTGACAGCTATTATTCCCTGCATGATGACCAAGAATTTAGAGCCAGAATCGAGACCCTGGACCTTATCGGCCAAGTACTCTCCCAGCAGAAGAAACAATTGAGAATCTTCACATTAGGCGCATTATTATTAGCTATCATGGCCCTTTTGCTGCTGGCTGCCAGCCGTCGGGCCTTTATATTCCGCCGCCAAAGGGATGCCGCGGACGAGGTGATTGACGAGGCTATGGCTGAAAAAGACAATGGCATTCCCGCTACTGACAACAATTCTGACAAACCTCTCCTGACCGCAAGGGAGGCGGAAATCCTTCGGCTGATAGCCTCGGGCATGACCAGCCCGCAAATGGCAGATAAGATATTCCTGTCCCTCGCCACAATCAAATGGTACAGGAAGAGGCTTCTGGAAAAATTCGAAGCGTCCAACACCGCCGAATTGATCTCAAAAGCCAAGGAAAAAGGCTTGGTTTAAGCCCGGATTTACACTATATTAGCGCTATGGCAAAAATATATGTGGCGTCTAGCTGGCGCAATCCCTATCAACCGGAAGTCGTGACAAGGCTAAGGGAGGCCGGTCATGAAGTTTATGATTTCAGGAACCCCGAAGACAATCCTGGAGGATTCCACTGGTCGGACATCGCCGATGACTGGCAAGAGTGGAGTGTCGGGGAATATATCGGCAATCTCACCCACCCGGTCGCAGAAAAAGGTTTCAAGGCGGACTTTGATGCCATGCTCTGGGCCGACACCTGCGTGCTGGTGCTGCCTTGCGGCCGCTCCGCCCACACAGAAGCCGGATGGTTCGCCGGAAAAGGTCTGAAGACAATCGTCTATATTCCTGAAAAACAAGAGCCTGAGCTGATGTACAAGATTTTCGACAAGGTTGTCGGCTCAATAGAGGACCTTATTGAGGCTACGCCTACTCAATCTCTATGATGTCGTAGATTTCCAAGACCGGCAACTTGAAGGTTGCCTTACCATCTTTGTATTTGAATCTCAACTCCTTCCCGTCAGGTTGACAAACAATCCGGGAAGGTTTTTCCGTACAACTGACCGAGACTTCGATGTCCTTCACCGGATCAATCGATTCAATTATCGCCGTATTCCTGTGGTCACCTGAGGTGTTGACAAGATGGACCTGTAGTTTCCCGTTCAACTTTCTCAACGACACATCGACATAAGGAGAGGAAACCACTCTAACTTGAGGCTCCGGAAACAGCTCATTCACAAAGACATTCACCTTCGCTCTAATATCTTCCGCACCTCCACGGGACTCATAATCTCCAGCGATTTCCTCGGGAATAAAACCGATCTTTCCCGCCCCGAACGGAACGCTGAACCATCCCGATTCCTGAGATTGACGAAGGGCGGCCGAAAAGAACTCAGTCATTGTCTTGCCAACGACAAGTAGCGACCCGCCACCACGGACATATTCCAGGAGCTCGTCACGGAATACCTCGGAAATGGTCTCGCATTCAGGAATGACAATCAACGGGAAACGGCTCATGTCGGGCAGCAGTGAGGATTCCCCGAGCAAGTCCACGCTGTACTGATTCTCAAGCAAGCAGTTCATTATCCCTGTCACCCCGCCAGTGAAATTCGGGAACAAGGCCCCGGGATTCCCCTGGAGATTCCTGTGTTGATAGTCGTAAGTGGAAACAAGCACAGCCACTTGTGGAACCGAGACCGAATGATGGCAGTATTTCTGCCTCGCTCTGGCGAAGACGGCCACATCAGCCATGGAACTCAACTTGTCAAGATTGAGTGAACCGTCCCCATTCTGGGTGTAATATGCTTGAAAACCACCGCCTTGCGAGAGCGTGACCGCAGCCTCCCTCATCAATTGGACGGAGGTTTTCTGCCGACGTGCCTCTCCATTGCCAGCGAAACTCCATGCCATCAAATCCCAAGGAACACCCTGCCAGGCGAGATACCTCGCGGCGACACGAGCGGAATTCACGCTATTCGTGGACGAATAGTCCCCCGACAGAAAGTCCACAGGAGCCGACACCGGTTCGGACATGTGATGGGTATATGCCCAGTTGCTGCAGATCTGGAAGTCAGGATACTCGCTCCGGACAGCGGCGATATAGTGCCTGAGATAGTTACGGAACGCTTCCCTATGGAATTGCTTCCACTCGTACCAGCCTGGATCCTCCGGCGATAGCGGAGCATCAAGACCCGTCTGCTCTTTGAATAACCTTACAGCCTTCTCGCCATAATCCAACGCGGTCGCCCAGCACTCACCATCAACCCACATTCCGTCCACTTCATACACTCCGGCAAGTTCCTTGAGTTGAGGAACAAGTATATTATCAACATAAGGTCCGAATACGGAAGTTATTGTCGTACTGGGGTTTCCGTTCTGGTCTTTAATCGCCCAATCCGGATGTAGCTCAACCGCCCGGCCATCCCAGACCCCGGAATAATGCATGTAAAGACCTACTCCTCTGTCAGCGGTCACTTTTCTCCAGACAACCAAAGGATCAGTGACCAGTCCGGGAGCCGGATTCCCGACTTTAGTCGGATAACTTGAGTACCCCGGATGACCCTTGCAATCTATCTGGATATAGTCCGGATGGACCATGTCGAGGATGGTTCCGACCATCTCCGGGGTGGTGTTGGCGCCGATATTCTTGTTGGCCGCCCCCGCATGGAAATCAAAATGGATACCAAGGAAACTCTGGTCCCTACGAAGTCTCTCCTGTCCAGTAACAATGTTAGAGCAGAGGAGTAAAGCGAATAAAATGTTTAAAGGCCTTATTTTCATGGTTATTAATCTGCTTTTCTTTACAATATAGTGAATTTTTGTGAATTATCTGTTGTAACTTTGGGGTCATGCGTTTTGATAAGACAAAATTGAAGAGTCTGGTTTCGGCGATATTTGTCGGAATCTTGCTTTTCAATTATGTCAGTTCGACAATGTTCTGGCATTGCCATGTAATTGACGGACAGATTATTACCCACTCTCATATTTATGGGGATGGCCATGCCTGCGATAATTCGGATGGAGGACACACATTCGGACAGCTCAAACTTCTGGACATCCTCAGCCATATCGTATGCACCGACACAATCATTCCTGATATCAGTATCTCGAGAATTGATGTCCTGGAATACGTCTTCTCTGAGTCAACGGTTCTGGCCTGCTATGAGAGTCCCGTAAAGGGCATTGACCTCCGAGGTCCTCCCTCTTTGATATGATAACTTCACGCGCATTCTCCGCGCCCGCCCACTTTATCATATCAATAAGACAACTTAATGAAGAATAATTATTTCATTCTGATGCTTTGCGCGTCAGTCATCTTTGGATGCAAGTCCAGAAACAATTCAGACCAGGACACAGCCACGTCCGGTTTTGTGGCAAATGAAGATTTGGTGACGATTGATGAGACATCAGCCCTCGCCCAAAAACTGGTCCTTGAGACCATCCAACTCCAAGATATAAGCAGCAAATTCAACGCGACCGCGTCAGTCGGCCCCAGACCCGACTCCTATGCCGAAGTCGCTTCACCTTTTGGCGGAAGGGTTAGCCGCATTCTCGTACGCCTGGGTGACAGGGTTTACAGGGGACAAGCCTTGTATGAGATCACTTCCGCGGACTTTATGGAAGCCGTTAAGGAATACGTGGAAAACAGCAACTCTGTTTCAGTAGCCTCATCAAATCTAAGGAGAAAACAGACCTTGCACGAATCTGGTATTGTTTCAGACAAGGATCTGGAAGAAGCTCAAAGCGCATGCTCTGACGCCGAGGCGGCTCTCGCGTTATCTAGGCAAGTTCTATCAACATTCGGTGTCAATCCGGCATCAGCGAAAGTCGGTCAACCATTACGTGTGCTTTCTCCTATCTCTGGAGTTGTGGTAAAGAATAATCTTGTGCTCGGTCAGATTCTCTCCGATGATGATGAAGCCCCTGTGGCAGTGGCAGACCTGTCGTCGGTATGGGTGACCGCGAATGTCAAGGAGTCTATGGTTCAAGGGATCGCTAAAGGGCAGACGGTAAGCATAGAGTCCGCCGGACAGACAGTCAGTCAAGGATCAGTAAGATATGTCGGCGAGATGCTGGACATGAAGACCCGTACGATCCCGGTGGTGATAGAATGCGGCAATGCTGAAAAGGTTCTGAAACCGGGGATGTTCGTTTCAGCGGTATTCTCAAAAACTGTCGAAGATGCGGTCACAGTACCTTCCTCAGCCGTATTCCAAGGGAACGGATCCAAGTTTGTCTATGTTTGCCAAGACGGTCTTGTATTCAAGAAAGTATCGGTGGAGACAGAAAACCTCAGCACGGAAGTCGCTCTGGTTACCGAGGGTCTTGAAGGTGGAGAAACCGTTATCACCAAGGGTGGAATCTATCTCAGCCATTAGCCTATGGATCGCTTTATTTCCTTTATCCTAAGGCGCAGGTGGCTGATCGCGGCGATATTCTTCGTCTTGTGCCTTTTCGGAATATATTCTTGGACCAGGTTGTCCATTGACGCCTATCCTGACATCGCTGACGTGACAGTGCATGTCGTGACCCAGGTTCCCGGTCTCGCCGCCGAGGAAATGGAACAGCAGATATCCATCCCTCTTGAAAGGGCTCTCAACGGCATTCCCTCCCTCACTATGATGCGCGGCAAGAACGCGTTCGGCCTGTCAATCATCGTCCTGGTATTTGAAGATGGAACCGAGGACTATTGGGCAAGGCAAAGGGTGATGGAATGCATAAACGCCGTCGAGTTGCCATACGATGCCGTACCGGAACTCAACCCTTTGACATCCCCCACGGGCGAGATCTATCGCTATGTCCTTGTAGGCGATGAAAACGTTTCTCTACGGGAATTGACGGACCTCAACCAGTGGACAGTGATCCCCGCCTTGCAGAAAATCCAGGGCGTCGCCGCTGTCAGCAATTTCGGCGGCCTAACCACACAGTACCAAGTGGAATTGGATCCCGCGGCACTGGCTTCCTATGACCTTTCCCTTTCAGAAGTCACTGAAGCCATAGAAAACAATAATGCCAACGCGGGAGGCAGCATGGTCTCAATAGGAGAAGTCAGCTATGTGGTCCGTGGAATTGGACTTATCCAAGATCTCGAGGACATGGGCAGGATCGTAGTCAAAAATGAAGACGGCGTGCCGGTATTCCTGAAGGATTTGGGAGAAATCAAATATGGCAACCTTGAAAGAAAGGGTATTCTCGGATACGTTGATGACGACATGTCCTTCAGCGATGGAGTGGAAGGAATCGTCCAGATGCTGAGATACCAGAACCCTTCCAAGGTTCTTGAGCGGGTTCACAAAGTGGTTGACGACCTTAATGAGAACGAGCTTCCGGAGAATGTCCGTATCCATATGTTCATGGACCGTACGCAGTTGGTAGGCACAACCCTGCATACGGTTGAACACACCTTGCTGTTCGGAATGCTTCTGGTTATCAGTATATTGCTGATCTTCCTCGGCAGCATAAAAAGCGCCCTGGCCGTCGCCATCACGATTCCCATTTCCCTTCTTGTGGCGTTCATTCTGATGAATATCACCGGCATCCCGGCTAACCTGCTGAGCCTCGGAGCGATAGATTTCGGAATACTTGTGGACGGTGCAATCGTCATGATGGAGACCATCCTCAAGTTAAGAGAGGAAGACACCAGTCTCCCTCTCAAGGGGAAGGATACCGCCGCCAGGATAAAGGAAGTGGCTAAGCCGATATTCTTCGCCACTCTTATCATTATAGTGGCTTATATGCCTCTATTCGCCTTCGAAAGGATAGAGAAGAAGCTCTTTACTCCTATGGCTTTCACAGTCGGTTACGCCCTGTTGGGAGCGCTTGCCACGGCCTTGATCCTGATTCCAGGTCTGTCTTATTCGATTTACCGCAAGCCCGGAAAAGTCTATGACAACAAAGTGATCCGGAACCTTACGACTTCGTATAAAGAATGGACTAAGGGGCTGATAGACAAGCCAAAAAGAGTTTTCACGGGAATGGCCATCGTGCTTGCCGCTGTCTGCGTGATGGTGATCACGGTCGGAAAGGATTTCCTTCCAAATCTCGATGAGGGTGGTATTTGGATCCAAGTCCAAACTCCTCCGGGCATTTCTTTGGAAAAGTCCAAAGGGATGGCGGATGATCTGAGAAACGTGCTGAAGGATGAGTTCGAGGAAGTGACCTATGTGATGACACAGGTCGGCAGGGATGACGAGGGTACGGAGGAATTTACATCATCTCACATCGAAGTTTGCGTAGGCCTGAAACCTTATTCAAAGTGGAAATTAGGGAAAACCAAAGAAGACCTTATTGAAGAAATGTCCGACAGGATCGCTCTGATGCCAGGCTACAAGGTAGGTTTCTCCCAACCGATCATTGACATGGTGATGGATCAGATAGCAGGATCACACAGTGATTTGGCGATGAAGATATATGGTGACGATCTTGACGAGGCTCGGCGGATAGCTGAGGATGTGGAGAAAATTATCAAGAATATAAAGGGCGCTACCGATGTGACCATTGACCAGGAACCTCCTCTGCCTCAGCTGAAAGTGTCCGTCGACAGAGAGAAGGTCGCATATTACGGAATCAATGTCGCTGACGTGGCTGACTTGATAGAGACCGCTCTTGGCGGCCGGGCGGTATCACAGGTATTCATTGGCAGCAAAGTCTATGACGTGACCTGCCGCTTCAAGGAGGACAGCAGAGATACACCGGAGAAAATAGCTGATCTCCCTCTTGTTACCGCTTCTGGTGACAGGATTCCGCTTTCTGCCGTAGCGGAAGTTTCCTCGGTTCTTGGCGCCAGCACAATAACTCGGGAAATGGGACGCCGTCATCTCATTATCAGAGTCAATCTTCGAGGCAAGGATCTTACCACTTTCTTAAATGAGGCCAATTCCAAGATAGCTCAAGAAGTAAATTACGATCACACAGCGTTTTCCTTGAAATGGGACGGCCAATTCGAGAACCAGAAGAGAGCATATTCACGGCTTGGTGTTGTCATTCCTTTCGTACTGGCTCTGATGTTCCTGCTTCTTTTCGGAGCATTCGGCAACTTCAGGCAGGCAGCGCTCCTGATCTCGTTGCTGCCTCTTGCCTTGTTCGGAGGACTGTTGGCTCTTAATGTCAGAGGGATGACATTCAATGTTTCTTCCGCCGTAGGATTCATAGCCCTATTCGGACTAACCATACAAAATGGAGTCATCATGATTTCCCATATTAACGGACTGCGTCTCAAGGGCTTCCCTCTAAAGGAGGCGGTGATAGAGGGTGCGTCGCACCGTCTGAGACCGGTATTGATGACCGCTACCGTAGCGATTCTCGGACTACTTCCAGCATCGCTTGCGACAGGTGTCGGATCTGATGTGCAGAGACCTTTGGCGACAGTTATCGTCTACGGTCTTTTATTCTCGACAATAATAACCTTGTTCGTCCTCCCTACCCTCTACTACCGAATGGAAAAAAGAAGGGGAGAAAAAACCGTAAAAGAAAATGAAGAAGTTTTTTAGCTTTCTGCTGGTCTTGTCACTTTGCATGACGGGGATGGCACAGACCCTTGAGTCTTTTCTGGCTGAAGTGGAACGTTCGAATGCCGCTTACATCGCGGAAAAGTACAATGTGGAAATAGCTGATGCACAAGCGATTGCCGCAAAGGTATTCAACGATCCCGAATTCACGGCCGAGTATTCCGACAACCAGGACCGGACATTGATGATGGGCCGTTCCGTGGATTTGGGATTATCCTATAATTTCAATCTCGCGAATGCCCGAAAGGCTCGGATAGCCGTCGCGAAAGAAGAGGCTGAAATAACCAAGGCACTCTTGGAGGATTATTTCAGGAACCTTCGTTACGAGGCCATAGAAGCCTGGTCCAATGCTTGGCAAGCCCAGTCAATCCTTTCCTTGAAAAAATCCACAAGTGAGAGTATGGATGCTATAGCCGTCTCGGACAGCCTCAAGGCGGCATTGGGAGAAATTGGAAGAGTCGATGCTCTCGAGTCTTCGATAGAATCCAAAGCCATGAAAGGAGATCTTATTCAAGCTGAAGCTGAATATTCAAACGCCCTCACCACGCTCTCTTATCTCGCTGGCGGGATGGTTATTCAGGATATCCCGGAGAATATCGCCACGCCTGTCAAAGAATATCCTATAGAGTATCTGGTTGCCTTGGCCCAGGACAACAGGGCGGACATCAGGGCCGCATATTTGTCCAAAAGCTTATCAGAGAAGAACTTGGCTCTAGTTAAGGCGCAGAGGGCTCCTGACCTTGGCGTGAATATGGGTTATTCCTACAACACTGAAGTCCGGAACGAGATCGCTCCAGCCCCTATGTTTAGAGGCGTGACTGTCGGGGTGTCAATTCCTTTGAAGTTCTCTTCAGCAAACAAAGGAGAACGTGTCGCGGCCGAGAAAGCCGTCCTTCAAGCCGAGGCAGCCTACGAGGCGGCATTAAAGCAGATTGAGGCGGAAGTAAAGATGGCGTATTCATCCTACAGGGCAGCTGTCAAGACTTACGAGAATGACTCAGAGGAAACTCTCGCTCAAGCTCGTACGATCATGGACAGCAGCAAGACGGCTTATACAAAGGGGGATTCATCCCTTCTTGACTACCTCCTCGCCGTGCAGGTGTTCAACGACATCGCCGAGACTTGCATCAGCGCCAAGGCCGCTGTATTGACAAAATGGGCCGAGTTACTCGCCGCTATTGGAGTTGAGAGTATTTAAGGTTCATATTATTAGGAATAATTCTTATATTTGTAAGATTGATGAAACATCTTAATTTTATTATTCATAATTATGAGAATTATCCAAGTTACAGGTAGGGAAATCCTTGATTCCAGAGGAAATCCCACGATCGAGGCCGAGGTTGTCCTCGAAAGCGGTGTTATCGGTACAGCTGCTGTCCCTTCAGGAGCTTCCACCGGTGAGAACGAGGCTCTTGAGCTTCGTGACGGTGATCCCAAGCGCTACGGCGGCAAGGGTGTCCTCAAGGCTGTCGACAACATCAACGACAAGATCGCTCCCGCTATCATAGGCATGTCCGCTCTCGAGCAGAGGGCCATCGACAAGACCATGATCGAGCTTGACGGCACCCCCACCAAGAGCAATCTTGGAGCTAACGCTATCCTCGGTGTCTCCCTCGCTGTCGCGAAAGCCGCCGCTGAGTATCTCGGCATTCCTCTCTACCGCTACATCGGTGGAACCAACGCCTATGTCCTCCCTGTCCCGATGATGAATATCATCAACGGTGGAGCTCACTCCGACGCCCCTATCGCGTTCCAGGAGTTCATGATCCGTCCTGTCGGAGCCGCCTGCGAGGCTGAGGCTGTCCGTATCGGCGCCGAGGTCTTCCACGCCCTCCAGAAGGTTCTCAAGGGCCGTGGCCTTTCCACCGCCGTCGGTGACGAGGGTGGTTTCGCCCCGAAGCTCGAAGGCATCGACGACGCTCTTGACTGCATCATCGAGGCCATCAAGAAGGCTGGTTACGAGCCCGGAAAGGACGTGACCATCGCCATGGACTGCGCCGCTTCCGAGTTCTGCTTCAAGGAGGGTGACACCTTCTACTATGACTACAAGCAGCTCAAGGATGGCAAGCAGAAGGATCCTAACGGCAAGAAGCTCACCAGCGAGGAGCAGATCGCCTATCTGGAGCAGCTTATCACCAAGTACCCGATCGACTCGATCGAGGACGGCCTCTCCGAGGAAGACTGGGAAGGCTGGGTGAAGCTCACCAAGGCTATCGGCGGACGTTGCCAGCTCGTCGGCGACGACCTCTTCGTCACCAACGTCAAGTACCTCCAGAAGGGTATCGAGATGGGTGCTGGTAACTCCATCCTCATCAAGGTCAACCAGATTGGTTCCCTTACCGAGACCCTCGACGCCATCGAGATGGCTCACCGCAACGGCTACACGACCGTGACTTCCCACCGCTCAGGTGAGACCGAGGACACCACGATCGCCGACATCGCCGTCGCTACCAACAGTGGCCAGATTAAGACCGGTTCCCTTTCAAGGACCGACCGTATCGCCAAGTACAACCGTCTCATGAAAATCGAGATCGAGCTTGGTGACGAGGCCCGTTACGGCTACAAGAAGATCAAATAAACTATTCTAAATGAACAGAAAAAGGCGGTGGCCTTCCGGGTCACTGCTTTTTTTGTTCCTGAACCGACTCGAACAACGCATGAAAACCCGATATTCATTCATGGCCGTCTTGGCTTTTACGGCCGTATTATGCGCCTCCTGCCGGACCGGAAGCAAGACCCTCTGGTCGATCGGGAAGCCCGACGGCACTCCTAACGAGTTCGCATTGGCTCCGGACGGGTTCAAGGATTATCTCGAAGCCGATTTCGGATATGAAGACAGGGTCTATGTGATCGGGCACTCAAGACCAGACAACGATTTCCCCTACGCTCTCGCCGGCATAACTGATTATTGGGGCGGATCCGCCCCTATGGCCGGGTGGCGGCCCAATTTCATCAATATCCTCTTCACACTGGACAAGCAACCGGCCGACGACGAGGATTTCGCGCTCAATATAGCGCTGGCGGATTATGCTTCGCACTTCAAGCCCCTTCTCAAGGTAACCATAAACGAAAAAGACAATTACACACAACTTCAGCGTGGGGAAGCAGACCTTACTGGCCAGCCTCCCAATAGCCAGGGTCTCGACCTCACGGATACGCTGAGCCTCGCCGGAGACTTGTCGAACGCTTTCCCCGAGACCCTTGAGATCGCGCTGAAGGGTTCAGACCTCCGTCAGGGCGGCAACCTCGTGACCCTCACGATCATCGAGGGTTCGTGGGTGCTTTTCGACGCGATCTCCTTGACTGGTCCTTCCTCCTACAGGGTCATCCGTCCCGGGAACGCGTTCATCCGGGAAGTCAAGGCTGCCGATTACCAGTTGGACGACAAGACGCAGGCTCTGATTGTGGATGCGGAATCGCTCAAGGGTTCACCAGAGCTTACGGTCAAACTTGATGGAGAACCTTTGATGAAGAAAAAACTGGAACAGGGACGCTACGTCCTTGAAGTCCCTATGCCAGCCGTCGAGACTGCGACTGAGAGCCGGTATGAAGTGATGGAAGGAGCGAGGAAACTGGCCTCCGGCACCGTAATCCGGTCTCCGCGACGTCTCCAGACCTATGCCGACTATGTGGACACTCGGCTCGGTAGCTCCCATTCCCGCTGGATGATAGCCCCTGGGCCATGGATGCCATTCGGCATGGTCAAACTCAGCCCGGACAACCAGAACATAGGCTGGCAGGCAGGATATCAGCCTAATTTCGAGAATGTCGGTTGCTTCAGCCACATACACGAATGGACCCTCTCCGGAATCGGCATCATGCCAGCTAACGGCCCACTGAAGGTTTCCGTTGGAGACGAGACACAACCTGATGAAGGCTATCGTTCAAGGATCGACAAGCGCAGCGAGAAAGCCGGAATCGGCAGTTACAGCGTACATCTGACAGATTATGACATTGAAGCGGAAATGTCCGCGACGACACGTTGCGGGTTCTTCCGCTTCACTTTCCCGACCGACCGGGGCGACGGACGCATACTCGTGGATCTTCATCCACAAGCGGAATACGATTTCAAGATCGCCGACGCCGAGTTCCGCCAGGTGGGCGAGAGGAGGATTGAGGGATACTGCCACCAGCTTTCACCTGGCGTCTGGAGCCATGACGCGGATCAGGATTATAAAGTGAATTTCGTGCTCGAATTCGACCGGGACATCAAGAGTGTCGGGTCCTGGACCGGACCGGATGTGGCCGTAAATGTCCGCGGCCAGCACTGGGGCAACTGCACCGAGGCGGGGCTGTTCTTCACCTTCGATTCATCGGAACCAATGGTACAGATGCGTTCCGGGATCTCCCTGGTCAGCATTGCCAACGCCTCAGAAAACCTCGCATCCGAAGTGACCGGACCCTTCGGCTGGGATTATGAAGCCGTTGTGCGAAATCAAAAGGACGTATGGAACGATATCTTCTCCCGGATTGCCGTCAAGACCGACAACCGCATGGAAAAAGAGCGTTTCTACAATCACATGTACCGTTCGGTCTGCAGCCGCAACATTTGGAGCGATGTCAACGGACAGTGGCTCTCGACGGATGGCAAGATAAGGACCGTAAAAGATCCCGCAAACGATGTCATGCTTGGTTGCGACGCATTCTGGAACACTTTCTGGAATCTAAACCAGTTCTGGAACCTGGTTGTGCCTGAATGGTCCGGCAAATGGGTCCGCTCACAGCTCGCCATGTACGATGCCAACGGATGGCTGGCCAAGGGTCCGGCCGGTCTCAACTACATCCCAGTGATGGTGGCCGAACACGAAATACCCCTATGTGTCAGCGCGTACCAGATGGGCATCCGGGATTTTGATACCGGGAAACTGCTGGAAGCTGCCGTGAAGATGCAAACCACGCCCGGAGGCAAGGTTTTCAAGGGCTTCGCCGGCAACCGGGACCTCGCCACCTATATGGAGCATCATTACGTTCCATATGACCAGGGACGCTTCTCCAACACGATGGAGTATTCCTATGACGACTGGACCGTCGGACAACTTGCTAAAGCTCTTGGCAACGAGGCTATTTATGAGCGGTTCAACGATCGGGGATACTGGTGGAAGAACGCTATCAGCGAGGATGGCTATTGCCACCTGCGCGACAGCAATGGACAGTGGATGGAACCCTTTGACCCGTACCGGAGCGGTGCCAACGAAGAATATGTGGAGGGAAATTCATGGCAACTGACCTTCTTTGTCCCTCAGGATATCCCTGCCCTGGTGGAAAAGATAGGGGCGGAACGCTTCAGCGAACGTCTCTTGAGCGGTTTCGAGCGGGACGAACCATTCCGTTACAATGCGCCCGGCGAGCAATACTGGGATCATCCGGTGGTACAGGGCAACCAACAGTCCATGCACTTCTCTCTGATGTTCAATTATGCCCTCCAACCCTGGCAGACTCAGCGCTGGAGCCGGTCAATCCTGGATCGCTACTATGGCTATGGGCTGGGCAACGCTTACCTGGGCGATGAGGACCAGGGGCAGATGAGCGCCTGGGCCGTGATGATCGCCCTAGGGCTTTTCCAGATGGATGGAGGCTGCGGTGTCGATCCGGTCTATGAGATAGCCAGCCCTATGTTTGAGGAGGTCACTATAGACCTCGGCGGGCGCTATGGGCGCGGAGACAAGTTTGTCATCACGGCTCATGGCGCCTCACGCAGGAACATCTACGTCCAAAGCGCCCGGTTGAACGGGAAGATATGGAACTCATTCAAATTCCCCGCTTCCGAACTGCTGAAAGGAGGAACGCTCGATCTCGAGATGGGGCCCGAACCCAATCAAACGTGGGGCCTGGAATAATCCGTCCAGGTTATCCGATCATATTCTCCGGATCGAGAGCCTTGTCAAGCTCTTCTTTAGTCATCACACCCTGCTCAAGGACAATGTCATAGACCGAACGATTGGTCTCCAAAGCCTCCTTGGCTATCTTGGTGCTGGCCTTGTAACCTATAATCGGGTTAAGAGCGGTAACAATACCGATGCTGTTCTTTACCATGTCGTAACAACGCTCCTTATTGACCGTGATGCCTTCGACGCACTCCTTCCGGAGGGTGTTCATGGCATTGGTCAGCCATGTTATGCTCTCCATAACCGACTGGGCGATAACAGGTTCCATCACATTAAGCTGGAGCTGGCCAGCCTCGGCGGCAAAGGAGACAGTGACATCGTTGCCGATAACCTTGAAGCAAACCTGGTTGGTTACCTCAGGGATGACAGGATTGACCTTTCCAGGCATGATTGAGGAACCGGGAGCCTTGGGCGGCAGATTGATCTCATTAAGTCCGCAGCGAGGGCCGGAAGCCATCAGCCTGAGGTCGTTACATATCTTGGAAAGCTTGACCGCAAGCCTCTTCAAAGCACCGGAATAGCTCACGTAAGCGCCAGTGTCAGGTGTAGCCTCCACCAGGTCAGGGGCAGCGATGAACTTCTCGCCTGTAAGCTCGGTCAAGTTGGCGGCGCAAAGGGTAGCGAAACCAGGCTTGGCGTTAAGACCGGTACCGATGGCTGTACCGCCCATATTGATCTCATAAAGGAGATTGACATTCCTCTCAAGATTAGCGACTTCCTCCTCAAGGTTGGTGGCGTAGGCATGGAACTCCTGGCCGGAAGTCATAGGGACAGCGTCCTGCAACTGGGTACGCCCCATCTTGATGACATCCTTGAACTCTTCACCTTTCGCGCGGAAAGCCGCGATCAAATCCTTGAGGCTCGCCTCAAGTTTACGGTTCATCCTGATGAAAGCATAACGGAAGGCTGAAGGATACGCGTCATTAGTTGACTGGGCACAGTTGACATGATCATTCGGAGAGCAATATTTGTACTCACCTTTCTGGTGTCCCATAATCTCGAGGGCCCTGTTGGCGATCACCTCATTGGCATTCATATTAACTGATGTTCCGGCTCCACCCTGCATCATGTCCACAGGGAACTGGTCATGGAATTTGCCGTCAATGATTTCCTTGCAGGCAATCATTATGGCGTCGGCTATTGTCGGGTCCAGGGCACCGAGCTCCTTGTTGGTCTTCGCCGCTCCGTACTTGATGCAAGCCATGGCGATGACATAATCAGGATAATGGCACATCCTGGTAGTTGAAATCTTGTAGTTATTCAACGCCCTCTGGGTCTGCACTCCGTAATAGGCGTCAGCCGGGACTTGAAGTTCTCCCAGCAGGTCTGATTCAATTCTGAATTTCTCGCTCATGTTTTATTAATTAATGGTTATAAAATCGCTTTAAATTTCACAAATATAGTAAAAAAAACGCCAACCCGAAGGCTGGCGTTTCTCTGAACCCATTTTATGGATTATTACTTCGCGGACTTTTTCGTTCCTTTAGCAGGCTCGGCAGCCGCAAGCTTCTTCTGACGAGCGATTGTGGCATCGTACATCACAGGAGTACCGATGAAGATGGAAGCGTAAGTTCCGATCAGGATACCGAGGATGAGAGCGACAGCGAGACCCCTGATGGACTCACCTCCCCAGATCGCGATAGCGAGCATGGTGACGAGGGTGGACACCGAAGTGTTGACTGTACGGGTCAGGGTCGCGTTAAGAGCCTGGTTCGTGTTGGTCTTGATATCGGTGTTCGGATGCAGGGTCCTGTACTCACGGATACGGTCGAAGATAACCACGTTATCGTTGATAGCGTAACCGATAATCGTCAGGATAGCCGCTATAAATGTCTGGTCAACGTCAAGGTTGAACGGCAGGATGCCGGAAAACAATGAGAAGAAACCGATGACGATGATAGCGGTGTGGGCCAGCGAGACGACACCACCGAGACCCCATGTCCAGCCCCTGAACCTGAAGGCTATGTAGGCGAAGATGACGATCAGGGCGAGGATGACGGCTATGACAGCGTCCCTCTTGATGTCGTTGGCGATAGTAGGACCGACCTTGTCGGAAGAAATAATACCATTAGCGTTCCCAAGAGTAGACTTGAACTCATCAAGGGTCAACTTCTCAGCGAAGAACGGAGCGAGAGCGTTGAAGAGCTTGCCCTCAACCTCGGCGTCAACCTCGGAAGACTCCTCATTGTTCTTGTACTGGGTCGTGATCTTCATCTGGCTCTCACCACCGAACTGCTTGACCTCGACGGCACCGTCGAACTCAGCGATAGCGGCCTGGCGGATCTCCTCAGCGGTAACGGGCTTGTCGAAACGGACGACATAAGTACGGCCACCGGTGAAGTCGACACCATAGGTGAATCCCTTGGTGAAAATAGAGATGATCGAGATGAGGATCAGAGCACCGGAAACGATGTAGGACACCTTGCGGGCGCTGATGAAGTCGATATGGGTATTCTTAAGGAAGTTCTTGGTAAGGCTGTTCTCGAACGTGATGTTCTTGCCCTTCTTGATACGGTCGTCAAAGATAAGACGGGTAATGAAGATGGATGTGAGAACAGAGGTGATGATACCAATGATCAACGTGGTGGCGAAGCCCTGGACAGGACCGGAACCGAACACGAAGAGAACGATACCTGTAAGGAGGGTGGTCACCTGACCGTCGATGATGGCGGAATAGGCGTTCTTGTAACCGTCGGCCACAGCCTTGCTCAGGCCCTTGCCGGCAGCGAGCTCCTCTTTGATACGTTCATATATAATAACGTTGGCATCCACAGCCATACCCATCGTCAACACGAGACCCGCGATACCAGGCAGAGTCAAGACAGCGCCGAAGGACACGAGAACTCCGAAGAGCAACAGGACGTTGCAGAGCAGAGCGATGTCAGCGGCGATACCGGCACCCTGATAGAAGAATATCATGTAAAGAAGGACGAGGAGGAAGGCGATCAGGAAGGAGATCATACCAGCCTTGATCGACTTGGCTCCGAGGGAAGGTCCGACAACCTGCTCCTGAATGATAGTTGCAGGGGCGGGAAGCTTACCAGACTTCAATACGTTCACGAGGTCAGTGGCCTCATCAGGAGTGAAATGACCTGTGATAGAGGAGTTTCCACCAGTAATGGCGCTGTTGACATTAGGATAGGAATAGACCATTCCATCGAGGACGATGGCGATCTGCCTTCCAACATTGTCACCAGTCATGCGGGCCCAGATGTTGGCGCCCTCCGCGTTCATGCTCATGGAAACGGAAGGCTCACCGTTGGTGCCATGGTCATAGACCACGCGGGCATCGGTGACCACACCACCGTCAAGCTTGGCCTTTCCGTTGCGGGAAGTCGACTTGATAGCGATGAGTTCGAAGATATTGTCGGAGTCGAACATCTCTGAAGGCTTCACAGACCACATCGGGATGAACTCAGCAGGGAATATCTCGGCGATCTGAGGCATAGCGAGGTACCTGTTGACCTTAGCGGTGTCAACACCGGAAGCGAAACCTATGCAAGCGTTGCCGGTATACTGTGAGGGCGACAAGACAGCGAACAGAGGGTTCTGCTTCTTGTATGCCTCGAGGTCGGCGTCAGCGTTCTGGTTCTGGGCGAGCTCTGATCCAAGGATGTCCTCTCCTTCAGCCTCTTTATTCTCCTCAACGGGAGCGGCGGGAGTTTCCTCAGCGAGGATCTGGGCCAATTTGGCGTTAGCCTCGGCGAGATAACCGGAAATCTCCTGGTTGGTGAAAGTCTCCCAGAATTCGAGGGAAGCCGTACCCTGGAGGAGTTTCCTGACACGCTCAGGCTCTTTGACACCGGGGAGCTCAACAAGAATACGTCCGCTGTTTCCGATCTTCTGGATAGAAGGCTGGGTCACACCGAAACGGTCTATACGATTCCTAAGGACGTTGAAGGAGTTCGAGACGGCACTCTCAGCCTCACTGCGGATAACAGCGATAACATCGGCGTCCGTTGACTCGGGCTTGATCTTATCCTTCATCTCGTAAGTACCGAAAATCTGGGAAAGCCTCTGGCCACCAGCGACCTCTTTCCAAGCGTTGCCGAAGAGGGTGATAAAGTCATCCCTGGAGTTGACGCTTCTCTCTTTCGCAAGGGCTAGAGCCTGCTGGAAGGCAGGTGAAGGGTTATCACCCGACAGAGCCCTGACAAGATCCTGAAGCTGGACCTGGAGCATGACGTTCATACCTCCCTTGAGGTCCAGACCGAGGTTGATTTCCTTGGCCTTGGTGTCTTTGTAAGTGTTCCAAAGATAGACCTTCTTCGAGGAGATGGAATCAATGTAGACCCTGTTCTGGTCCTTCCTGATTGAATCAAGATAATACGCCTGGTCCTCAGGGGAAACCTTGGCGAACGAAGCGGAATTCATGGCCGCGACAGCCGCTTTCTCAGCGAACTTCTCAGCCTTCCTTTCCTGGATGGCAGTCACCGCCGTGAAAGAAAGCTGCCAAATCGAAGCGATGGCGAGCAAGATGGCGACTAGCCTTATCCAACCTTTACTTTGCATAATGTTTTACTTTATATTTTTATTGTTTTTGCGTCCGGGCATAAAAATAAGGGTACAAATTTAGCATTTTTTTCTAAGAAAGAAATTATCTGCCAAGTATTTCTTATTTTTGCAGTCATGTTGACTCCGTTTTTCCGGAATGAGAAAGAGATTTTTTGACACTTCGCTGATAACCTTGATCCTGCTCGCCATCTGCCAATTAGCGGGATCACAGACTACCATAGACAGACTGATCGCTAAAGCTGACTCTGCCAGGTTGGCTTATGATTTCATACTTGCGGATGAGTTTTGCCGGCAAGTTGTGGAACTCGATTCCACCGCCATCGACAAAGTCGAAGACCTGAGTATCATGAGCAAGAATGGGCAGAAGATGATGGAGTTCTGCAGCAGGCCTGTAGTTGTGGCCAGAAGGACTTTCCCACTTAAGGATTTCCTCCTATTTTACCCTCTGGAAGACAACAGTTGGCGCAAGTCACCCAACCAGCTGGATCCCAAAGGCGGAGATGGCCTGGCCCAGGCTGTCTATTATCCGGAAGGAGCAAAAGACATCTACTATTCCGCGGCTGACGACGAGGGTATCCGAAATATCTACAGAACCTCATTGGCCGACTCGATGTGGACTGCTCCGACCCTTATCAATGAGCAGTTAACCAGCTCCTCTGACGAGATTTATCCCATGCTCTCTCCTGATGGGGAGTCGATGTATTTCGCATCAAAGGGACTTTATGGAGTAGGAGGATATGACTTGTATGTCTCGAAATGGAATCCTGAGACTGGGGACTGGGACGTCCCGGTCAACATGGGGTTCCCGTATTCTTCTCCTCATGACGATTTCCTGTTCATGAACACGGCAGACGGACGGTTCTCGATCTTCGCCTCTAACAGGTCCTGCTCGAAAGACAGTGTTTGTGTCTATGTGATTGAATATGACGGCATGCCCGTGCGTGAGGCCATCATGGATGTGAGAGACTTGAGGGCATTGTCCAGCTTGTTCCCCGTCCTTGACCCAGGCAGTATTGAAAGATCAAACGATGACAACACTGGAGAAGAGGCCAAGCGTTATATGGAGAAAATGAAAGAGGTCCGTTCCTTACGGGACTCTGTCTCAAGATTCAACAAGGGCCTGGAAGCGCTCAGGAGCGAATATTCTTCCGCAAGCGATGAAAGAAAGGCCGCTCTGTCGGAGGAGATCTTGGCGAAAGAACTTCAGTTTCCATCGCTAAACGACGCTCTCCAAAAAGCCGTCAAAGGTCTCCAGGCTTTGGAGATGGAGTTTCTTGCTAATGGTATCGTCTTGGATGTCAGTAAATTGCAGGAACGTGCGGAAAACGAGGTGGCAAGGAGGCCATCAATTGTCAGATTCACACGTCACAGTTACGGGCCGGCGCCGAAATTGGCTATCAGGGAGCCTGAGAAAAAGTTTGATTATTCATTCATGATCCTCCCCGAAGGCAGGTTCGCGGAGAACAACAAACTCCCCGAGGGCATAATCTACCAGATCCAGATGTTCACCCAGTCCCGAAAGGCCACGATCGCTGACATAAAGGGTCTAAGTCCGGTCTTTGAGAGACAGTCGGGAGGCAAATACATCTGCTCTGTAGGCTTGTTCAGGACTTACGCCGACGCCCTCGCCAATCTCAACAAAGTCAAAAAGCAAGGGTTCCGTACGGCAGAGATCAGAGCCTATAAGGACGGTGAGCAAATCAGCGCCAACAACGCCCGGAAACTCGAAAACGACAGATTGTACACCGTGGTGTTCTATCCATCTAATGGTCAGTCACTTCCGGAGGGTGCGATGGAGGTTTTCAGAAAAGCCGGAGCCGATGTCGCCAAAAGTGTGGAGAACGGATCTGTGGTATTCAAAGCCGGTCCTTTCCATGAAAAGGAAGAGGCGGAAGAGCTCATGAAGGCTCTGAAGGCCTTGGATGCCGGAGATTGCAAAATCTCGGACGAGTAGCCTGTCAATAATTGTCTGAAGGGGTGTCGGACATTGTCATCCTAACATGTCCACCCTTAGCGAAATCCCGGAACTGAAGTCTGGTACGATGAAGTGCTTTCCCATTGAGGGAAAACTCTTTAACGTATATATTCCGCTTTGAGTTTCCTTTCATGTCCATCTTGAACTTCCTCCCTTTGAAGTAGTCCCGGTTCAGCCGGAATGTCACCTTGTCGAACAAGGGCGAGCCGATCCCGAAAGAAGGGTCTTCGGCCGTAAGGCCACCGACATCGAAAAGTCCAAGGGATGACATCACGTACCATGCCCCGAGCTGGCCCTGGTCCTCATCCTGACCATAACCGTAGCCGTGGATGCCATCGGTACCGTAGAACTCGTCAAGTATAGCCCGGACCCATTTTTGCGTCAAGGACGGCCGTCCGGCATCATTGAAAAGCCAAGAGATATGGAGGCAAGGCTGGTTGCCGTGGTTATATAGCGTCCTCAGACCGGCAAATGCCTCAACTACAGTTCCGCCACTGAATATCTTCGGTCTGGAGAGTGTGAATATGCTGTCCAAACGCTCGTTGAACACCTCAGGACCCACTTTGCCGACAAGCGCGTCCACATCATGCGGGACATAGAACGTGTACTGCCAAGCGTTTCCTTCCTGGAAACCTCTCCAAACTTGCATCGGGTCGAAATTATCAATGAAACGGCCGTCGGCAAGCTTAGGACGGACCAGGTCAAGATCATCGTCGTAGATATGTTCCCAACCTTTAGACAATTTCGTCAGCAGCTCATAATCAGCCTGATGCCCAAGCTGGCGGGCAAGCTGGGCGACAGCGTATGCCGAATAAGAGTATTCCAAAGTATGGGAGGCACTGAACATAAATGTCTCATCAGGTCCCGCTCCAGCCTCAAGATGAGGCACATATCCATAGCGAACAAATTGGTCGGTGTCGGATTTGCCGGCCCCGAGGGGCCGGTCCTCCCCTTCCAACTCGTTTTTACGGCAGGCCTCGTAACCCAAATCAATGTCGAAATCCCGGATGCCGCACTCGTAGGCCGCGGCTACGACAAGTGACAACAGGTTGGTGCCGACTCCAGAGACATATCTCGAATTAGCCAGTCCGTCACCCAGCCATCCGCTATCCTTGAATACTTGCAAATGGGAGGTGATATATTCAGACAAATGCTCCGGATAGGCCATCGCCCAAAGCTGCACAAGGTTCCATTGCCCTCCCCAGATGCCATCGGTGTTGTAAAGCCTGAACTCAGGATTGCCGTTCTTCAAGGGAATCTGGCCGATCGATCCGTCATGTTTCGGATATGCTCCATTTATGTCGCTGCAGACCCCTCGGCCAAGCAAGGCATGATAAAGACCCGTGTAGAACTTGACCTTGTCTTCCCTCACATCCGTCTTGACCCGGATTCTTCCAAGATAGTCTTCCCATGTCTTGACCGCCTTTTTCTTAGCCTTGTCAAAAGACAGGTTCCCGGACTCGGTTTCCCGGTTCAAGCGAGCGTTACTCACTGAGGTAAAGGAGATTCCGACCTTCACAGTCACCGCCTCATTCTCGGAGGTTCCGAACTCAAGGCATAGCCCCGCTCCTATTCCATTTGCCTTATCCCCTTCGTGGCAATCCGCTCCATTGAAAGCCCATGTTTTGGAAGGGGTCTTGTCCAAAACAGCCGAGAAATAAATCGGCACCTCGGCACCCGGTTGGTATTTCTTGACATATTCGGGAAGAGTGATAACCCAGCCCTCGACGGTTCCGTCGGGAAGAATCTCCACATTGGCATCTTTGACCGCTCCGCTCTCTCCCATCCGGCTCCCGATATTGAATATCACACGGCTGTATGAATCGTCCGGGAATGTGAATCTTTGATATGCCACCCTCTCAGTAGCAGTTAGTTCCGCTTTGATGCCATAGTCTTTCAAGAGTACTGAATAGTACCCCGGCATGGCGATTTCCTCTTCGTGACTGAACGCCGAGCGGTAACCTTTCGGACCTGTCCCGTCAGGCCTTCCTGGTATCGTGACAGGAGTATCCCCTCCGCGGGTAGCCATAAGGGTTATTCCACCCACCTGGAACTCATGAGCGCACGGGAAACCCTCAATAGAGCCGTCCCGATAATCATAACCGGTAGCTTCCCAGCCTGATTTATTCCCAAGATGGCCATTGGTCGAAGGGCCTGGCTTTGCCATGCCGAAAGGGAGCGAGCCTGGGGCGAAATGGAAATAACGGCAATGGGCGGTACCTATCCTTGGCTCAACATAATCGACGAGACGTTCCCCGCCGCAAGCGACAAAAGATATTCCTGACGACAGAGCCGCCGCCAGGAATATCAGCTTAAAGAATCTATTCATTGTCTAACGCTTTCTGGGCGAAAAAGTTATGGAGTCTTGAACCTGTCCGGTCAAGACGTTATGGACAGTGATGTTCAACTTGCCGTTCTCCACCTTTCCTTCGATCACCGTCGGGAAATGATCCTCTTCCAATCTAGGACCTCCTCCGACAAGCTGTGTCCAGCTTCTTCCCGGGGTGGGATCGTCACGTCGATAGGTATGCTCATGGGCGGTGATAATCAACTGGCAATGGGCTTTTTCCAAAAGAGGTGTCCAAAGCTGCGAGCAGGTGCGCTGCCAGATAGCGAAATCATGTGTGTACTTCGGATCCTTGTCGTCCGGAGCCACATCGCCAGGATTGGAGGTGGGTCTTGAATCGAACAAAGGAATATGGCAGAAGGCCACCAGGAAGGGCGCCTTGGCTATATCCTTTCGCTTCAAAGCATCCTGGAGCCATGCCACCTGGGCGCGGCGATAAGCGTCGCTGTTGAACAGACCGGCAAAAAGCGGGTTGGTGTCCATCTTGTCTTCAGCGGTATCCAAGCCGATCAGGGCGATATCGCCCATCCTGACAGCGAAATTACGACCGAGATCCCAATCCCTCGAATTCCTCTCCTCCGGTTGACGGAACATCCAAACCTTCTCCAGATGGCGGTTAGCCATACCTCTGGAATCATGGTTACCAGGACTGAAGAGATAAGGCGTGAAAGACGCGTAATCCTTGGTGGAAATCTTTGGATCAAGGAATATTTCCACCTGACTCTCAATGGTTTCCTGTGTGTTGGAGGCGTCTCCATTCCATATCACGCAACTCGGGGCAAGAGAATTAACCTTGGCTATGGTTTTATCGATCGCGTCCCAACGGACATGGGTGTCGTTGATCACGCAGAAATGACCCTTCGCTTCTTTGCCGGCGGTAGTGAAGTTATATAATCTCGGATCTTCCTCATTACCAAGTATTTTCATGTCGTAACCACCGCCGTAATGGATACGGTCGGCGCCGATCTTATAGTAATATTTTGTGGCCGGTTTAAGTCCTGTAACCCTGATTTGGCTAACTTTGTCACTCAATTCCGTCAGACGATAGCCACCGCATTTTATCTTCCTGGCGCCGGACATGTCCGGATTCTCGCTAATTAGAACATATCCATTGGCCAAGGCTCCCACAGCGAAAGCCACACCAATTGAGTTCTCGGAATAGTTCTGAAGCATCGGGGCCGATGTGATCAGTTTACCCTCAACATTGTCGGTCCCTTCGACAGGCTCAGGGACCGAAGGGTCTGTCATCCTGAGATTGTCGAAGGATCTCTCCGCACCCTTCAACACATTTCCGGCTCCGGCCGCAGCTACCAGTATAGCCGAATCCTTAATGAATGTTCTTCTTTTCATAATTATTTGGTTATTAGATATTTCTTTACAGCGGCCCGAACGGCTTCCCCACGGAGATCTCTCTCCAATATTGTCCCATCGGGGCCGATAAGAATGATGTAAGGAATATAATCGAATCCATATGACTCCGGGACAGATTCGGGAACATCCAGAATCTGTTTCCAAGGAATCTTGAACTCCTCAACAGCATCCAATGTGTTCTTGGCTTTGTCGAAAACGGGAGCTCCGACGATGTCGAATTTTTCTCCCTTGAACTCGTACCAAATGTCCTTTAAATGAGGGATTTCCTCCCGGCAAGGTCCGCACCATGAGGCCCAGAAATCAACCAGGATGTATTTGCCTTTCCCCACAAAATCCGACAGTTTCACCGTTTGACCGTCCGGCTGGACAACTTCGAAATCAATGTATTTATCGGCCTTGATGTCCGGTTGTTCTTGCCCGGCAGCCACCAAACAGTAAAATAAAACTGATATCGCGATAATGATTTTGACTCTCATATAACACAATCATTACTGTTTGCAATATACGAAATTCTTGACAAAAAAGATAGACAGTCCTTTCCAGAACCGCCGCTTCGCGGCCCCTCCCATCGCCGCGGCGATGGGCCCCTCCATCTTACGAGGCCGAGGGTGGCCACGGGTTCTGGAGAGGACTGTCTATCTTTTAAAGCAACAATCCCTAGAATTGGAAATATATAAAACTTTGGAGGTCTGCCGTGATGAACTGGCAGATTATAAAGACAGCTATGGCGCAAGCCAGAACCATCAGAGCCAGAGGCATTTTGGCGAACCAGATGCGGTAACGCCTCTTGAAATTGTCGGGCAGCCAATGGATCAACATTCCGACGATGAACACGATTATTATACTCCTATGTTGCCATGCCATCTGGGGCACCAGAGACCAATCCCAGGAACCTCCAATCTGGTTAACCATATTCTTCGCCGTATTCCAAGCCTTCTCATTCGCTTCAGCCGGATCCAAGTTGGATCCGCTTCGGAAGAAAAGACGAGTGAAGGTTATGAATATGAAGGTCATGAGTACCGCCCAAGCGCCGCTTATCCAATTGATGAACTTACCTTTACGGCACTTATGGAACATCATTCCGATAACGGCACCGAAGAGGATAATCATAGTCCACCAGAAGAACAGGTTGAAGACCGGCGCGCCGAAGAAGTGCCTCAACGCACCGAAAGCGACGACTATAAGCCCTATCACAACCACCTTGAAATAAGCGTTGCAACTGGCCCAGAAGCGGTAAATCAACATTCCGAGCCCGTTGAGACCTCCCCAGATCATGAAGTTCCAGCTCGCTCCGTGCCAAAGACCACCTAGCAGCATGGTGTCCATCCTGTTGATGTCGGAGATCAGCTCTTTTCGCCAACTCTTTTTGAATGTGATCAGGTTGGCGATTATGGCCGTCAAGACCAGCACGCTGCCGAAAACCCACCAGCTTCCGGCAAGGGCGGAGGCCAGGAAGGCTATTCCGAGAATGATGGCGTAGGAGCCGAAAGTGCCGTTGCGGTTGCCTCCAAGAGGAATATACAAATAATCCTGGAGCCATTTGGAGAGAGATATATGCCATCTTTTCCAGAACTCTCCGGCGTTCTTGGCCTTATAGGGGGAATTGAAGTTCTTGGGGAGGTAGAATCCCATCAGCATGGCGACTCCAGTGGCGATGTCGGTGTAGCCGGAGAAGTCGGCATAGACCTGCAAGGAATATCCGAACAAGGCTGTCAGATTCTCGAAACCGGTGTACAGAAGTGGATTCTCGAACACCCTGTCACAGAAATTGACCGCAAGGTAGTCGCTGAGAATCAGTTTCTTGGCAAGACCGTTCAGGATCCAGAATATTGCGAAACCAAATTGGGTCCGGCCAAGGAAGAAAGGCTTCCTCAACTGGGGTATAAACTCTTTTGCCCTGACGATAGGTCCGGCGACGAGTTGCGGGAAGAAGCTGAGATAGAAACCGAAATCCAGGAAGTTCCGCACCGGCTCGATGCCGTACTTATGCTTTGAGGGCTTCGGCTGTTCTGTCCAGGCGGCAGAGCGACCGCCGTCTCGCTGCGCTTTGCGCCCTATCCGGGCAAATGCTCGACGGCAGTCCTCTGCCGCCGGTCCTTCGGCAGGCTCAGGAACCACGCCACGAGAGACGTCAACCACGTAGCTTATCGCCTGGAAAATGAAGAAGGAGATGCCGACGGGAAGGAAGATGGAGTCTACGCTGAATGCCTGGGAGCCGACCACTGAATTGCCGAAAGTGGCTATCCAATCTTTGACCACGAACGAGGTGCCGAAAAGGTTGTTGACCACATCCGTGATGAAATAGGCGTACTTGTAATAACACAAAAGCGACAAATCCACCACGACACTTGTGACCACCACCACGTTTCTCCAGAACGCTTTCTTGCAATGCGGCAGCAAACGCCCCGCGAAATAGTTATAGACTATCGTGAAGCCCAGGAGCATCAGGAACAACCCGCTGGTCTTGTAATAGAAGAACAAGCTGACGAAGAACAGGAAAGCGTTCCTCATCAACACCTTATTCTTGAAGAAACTCAAGAAAGCCAGTACAATGGCGAAGAAGGCCCAGAAGTAAAACTGGGTGAACAGCAGAGGGTGTGCCTGGTCAAAGGAGAACAGGTCCCTCAGAAACTGCAGCGAAACCTCTCTCAAGCCATCCATGGTTTTCTCCTCAAATGTTCAATATACTTGGCCATCAACGCGTTATATAGCAAATCCCCAAGGATCACATATCCCTCGTCGGTGAAATGGATCTTATCCCGTTTGGCCAGTCCGGCCGCTTCCCATTTTTTCATGGACTCAAGGCCACCCATTATGTCAAACATATCCCAGAATCCACCACCGCTCTCGCAGCACAGCCTGAAAAAAGCTTCCTGGGCTTCAAGACCATTACGGTTGACCGCATAAACTCTCCTGCGAACCCGCTTGTAGGTGTCGTTGTTGCTTACAAAGAGAAGAGCGCAATCGGGATTGACCGCCCTGACCTTTGAAATCAAAACCTTATATCGGGAAATAAACTCATCCTGGGAGAAATTCTTCCCGGAAGCGTCATTGACACCTATAGCGAATATCACCATATCAGGATTCACCATCCTTAGATCCCTCTCAAAGTCCTCACAACGAAGGAAAGAAGGCACAGCCGCACCATTGACCCCGATACCGGTCACGGATATTCCGGGCGTGGGATTGTCGAGATATATTCCGGTCAAAGTCAGGGTGCCCTCGGACCCGGCCACAGCCACCTTGACAGAATCCTGGGCTTCAGGCAGCAGGTAAGACCAGCATGCGGTCTCTTCGTTCCTCACACCTCGGAGAGTGTCTCCGGAATCAGTGATAACTATCGGAAACCGTTCTCCTTCAGATGAATACCCCAAAATATTCAATCTGTCAAAAAGAAACTCCGGTTCATCAATGGCAGCGTTTCTGGCTTTTAAGACTATCCTGACGGAAGCTATTGAATCGCTAGTGGAAACAGCCATGCCAGTCAATCCAAGCTTTCTCGGAAGATCACGGGTGGTGTTCTTTGTGACCTCCCATTCTCCCTCGTATCTGGAACGGTAGCTGCTCGGGGTGTTTGTCTTCGCGGCCGTGAATGGGAACACCATTCCCCTGCCGCCATCCTTTGCACCGAGCGACAAAAGATCATTACGGAATTGCCGGGTCAAAGTGCCAGCTTGCACATGCGAACCACCTATATGCATTATTTTGAAACTACCCGTACCTGTAAGCACGGCAGCGTCCATCTTGGCGAAAGCCTTCTCAAAGGCCGAGCTGTCTCCCAAAAAGACAATCTTGTTACGGTCGAAGTGGGCGAACTCCAATTCGGGAATATCTCTCCGCACCGTTTGCCCCGAAAGGGCGAACGGGAACGCCAGCAAGGCGAGAAGCATTATTTTCCCCATCCCTGTCATTCTGAGCGAAGCGAAGAATCTATTTGAGCCACAGGCGTCTTGTCTGTCAAAGAATCCATATATTCCCTGACGGCCTGATCAGAAAGCGTGAGGCGTAGACGGCGGAAATCATCGTAGAGCAGAAGGGACTTGGCAAGAGCGCTACCAACCTCGGCCGCTCCCCTGGTCGTGAAATGGATATAATCCGGGCCCGCGAGCTGAGGGTTATGGTTAACCCATTCTCTCATAGACCCGACTCCGCCCATCATATTGAAAGTGTCCCAGTAGGCTATGCCATTATCAAGGCAGTGCACTTTCAAGGAGTCGTTGAGTTCGGGAAGCAATGGCCAGGTCACGAGACTGCCGTTCACGCTCTTGCTCATATCAGCCGGGCCGACAAACATAAGTTTGGCCCAAGGCGCTACCTTCTTGAAATAGTCAAACTGCTTCTCCAGCTTGTCCATGTAGATGGAAATCGCTTTCTTTGAGCCGATTCCGGGCATGGCATTACCTCCGAACTGAAGTATTATTAGGCGGGTGTCTGTCTTCTCGTAGGACTCACGCAAAGAAACAGAGTCTATACCTGACAAGATCGTTCCGGAGCAGCCACGCATCGCCACGTTATCTACCGTCACTCCAGGGCCTCCGTCCAACATGATTCCATAGATCTCAGCGGTACCATTGAGGCTCAACGTCCCACCCTTTACAGAATAAGGAAGATCCCAAGATACCACAGAGACTCCATTGACAGCGGAGTCAACAGATTCGGTCATCAGGGACAGGGTGTCGCATTTCAGGCTCATTCTCAGCCCCGGGACGTTATGCCCGAACAAGACGGAGACTTTGGAAATACCCCTTACTCTCTCTTGCGCATACCGGTTCTCAGCCCTTTTGAAATTGAATCTGGCCTCACCGGTCAGCACCGCGTACCGTGTCAGAGGGCCGTAGCGATGAGTCGATGACCACCGGGACAGTGTGTCAGCGACGAGGGCGTATCTTGTCAGGCTTCCGGTAGTATTCTGGGTGACTGAGACCGATGACATTGGCTTAAGGATGGGCACCATTCCCGGTCCCGACCCGCCGAAACGTTCCTGCAATTGCTGGCGGAGCATTGAGGATATCCTGTCCATCTCAAGTTGGGAGTCGCCGTAATGGACTATCCTGACCAATTGTCCAGATGCCGAGGCTGTGTCAAGTCCGGCGAAAAAAGAATCGAAAAATGTGTAATCGTCGTCCGGAAGATGGATCCTGTTCGGATTGGATGTCAGATAATCCTTGTAAAAATCAAGGGTGTCCCCTTGTTCCCGGACCATCTCGTAACTCTGTTGAACAGCTAGCAGGACAGAGTCCACATCAACAGTTTGATTTCCGTTACGCAAATCCTCCAAAGCCGCCTCATAGGACGGGAAACGCAGCTTGACTCCACCCACTTCGACCCCTTCCGCCGGGAAGAGATACCAGCAGGCGAACATCAGCGCGAAGACCGCGATGAAGAACAAGAATATCTTATAAATCTTCATCTGATTGAAAAAGCGGCGGCAAAGTTACAAATTTATTATCTTTGTCAGATTGACAACACATTTGAATATGAGAAAATATCTCCTTATCCTCCTTTCTTTCGTGGTTTTATCCTCATGCGAGGTTCGGCATTTGGTAAACGATCCAGGCTACCGGCGCCAGATGGAGAAGGACCTTCAAGAACGCCTTGACGGCCCAGGCAACCTCAAGGATTTCTACAAAGTCGACGACCTAATCATTACGACAGCTGAGAAAGAGGCTCTACAGTTCCTTTACGCTTATATGCCCCTGGCGGATTTCACCGACTATACCACGGATTATTATTTAAAGAATGTCCAGTCCTCCCTCGCCACTCGTGACGAAATGGGTTGGAATGTTCCGGATCGGGAGTTCAGACACTTCGTCCTGCCAATAAGGGTCAATAATGAGGATCTGGATAGCTCCAGAGTTGTGTTCGCTAAGGAGATAAAGCCTCGTATACAGGGTATGAACATGAAGGACGCTATTCTCGAGGTCAACCACTGGTGCCATGAGAAACTGACTTACAAGCCTTCTGACGCCAGAACCCTCTCGCCCCTTTCAAGCGCGAGGAGTACCCTCGGACGATGCGGAGAGGAGTCAACCTTCACCGTGGCGGCCCTCCGCTCGGTCGGCATCCCCGCCCGTCAGGTCTACACTCCCAGATGGGCTCATTCCGATGACAACCATGCGTGGGTCGAGGCCTGGGCTGACGGGGAATGGTATTTCATGGGTGCTTGTGAACCGGAGGCTGTCCTCAACCTGGGATGGTTCAACGCCCCGGCCAGCCGTGGCATGCTGATGCACACCAGGGTGTTCGGACGCTACGATGGTCCGGAAGAGAAGGTGATGGAAGGATCAAACTTCACAGAGATCAACCTTATAGATAATTATGCGAAGACAGCCAGAGTGGACTTCGTCGTAAAGGACGAAGACGGGGCTCCTGTTGACAGCGCGCTTGTTGACTTCGGCATCTACAACTACGCCGAGTTTTATCCCGCTCTCGCCAAATACACGGACAAAGAAGGCAAGACCTTTCTTACCGCAGGCAAAGGAGATATGCTCGCATGGGCGTCCAAGGATGGGATGTACGGATATTCAAAGGTCTCTTTCGGAAAGGATTCCCTGGTCACAGTCGTGATCTGCAAGGACCATCCGGCGGAGTCTGTCAGCATGATGATAGTTCCACCTCCGGAAAGCGCCAATATTCCTGAGGTTACTCCTGAGCAAAAGAAAGCCAACGAGATCCGCACCGCCCAGGAGGATCTTGTCCGCAAGTCCTTTATGGCCACTTTCGCCAAGGATGACGGCACGCCCGCCGGAAAGTTCATATCCAAAGCAGCCGGGAATCATGATGTGATCGAGGGTTTCCTCGCGACCCATCCGGACCAGAGGGCGCTTGACCTTCTTGGTTCCCTCTCCGACAAGGATATGATCGATGTCACCAGGGAAATTCTCGAAGATAGCTATCAATCAGATGGTTCCATTCTTTGTCCCAGGGTAGCGAACGAGTTTCTGACCCCATACAAGAGCTTCTTCAAGAACGCTCTTAGCGCCGAAGAACAGACAAACTTGTCCAATCCGGCAAACCTCATCAAATGGACGAAGGACAACATTAACCTCGTCAACGACACCAAAGCATGGAGGATTACAATGTCTCCGATAGGCGTGTTCAAATCCAGACTGGCGGATGTCAAATCCAGGGAGATATTCTTTGTGTCCCTGGCCAGGACTCTAGGCATTGACGCCAGGAAAGATCCTGTGACGGGGAAGGTCCAGTACGCTTCTGTCCCGGGAACATGGATTGACGTGGATTTCGAGTCGGCCAAGGAAACTGTCACCCCTACCGGCACCCTGGTCCTTAATTATGTTCCTACAGCCACACTCGCCAACCCAGGCTACTACAGCAACTTCACAATCAGCAAGATAAATGACGGCCGGACCAGCCTTTTGACTTTCGATGAGGGCCAGGTCGACATGGGCGGCGGAGTCAGCTGGGCTAATGTGTTCAAGAAAGGCGCCAGTCTCGACACTGGTGAATATGTCCTCGTTAGCGGAAACCGCCTTTCTGACGGAAGCGTGCCCGTGACTCTTAAGAAGTTCTCTATCGAGGAAGGAAAAACCACCTCTCTTGACCTTATAATAGAGATTCCGGATGACAAACTTAGTGTCATCGGCGAGTTCGATTCAGAGACAAGATACTGGAAAGCGGCAGGTTCCGATCCGGTCTCTATTCTGTCATCGACTGGACGCGGAGTCTATGTCATCGGATTCCTGACACCTCGTCACGAGCCGTCGGTCCATGCCGTCAACGACATAATAGCCGCCAAAGAAGGACTTGAGAAATGGGGCCGACCGATCATGTTGCTTACCTCCGAAGAAGGGCTCGATTGGCTCAAGGAATATTCATCAAGGATGCCTTCAAATGTCAAGTTCGGAATCGCCCCAAAATCCATGCTCGAAGGTACGATGCCCAAAGTAATGATCGCAGACACCTTCAACAGGGTATTCTTCAAGACCGAAGGGTATACAATTGGCCTCGGAGACCAATTGCTTGGAGCAGTGGCCAAACTCTAATACATCAGATTATCAATTATCAAAAGGATTAATAACGTAATCAAAAGGGAGAATTTTTTTCGGGTTCTTTCTTTTGTTTCGTTTTTTATTCGTATATTGCGCTTATTATATATAAAACGATTTATAATAGCTAATAAACCACTTCTATTTTATTATCCAATCTTATGATCAAATCATCTTTAAAGACTGGTCTTTTGCTCGCGGTAGCGGCAATCGTATCAGGAGGATGGCTATCCACGGCCCTCGCCGCAGAAAACGATTCTTCCGTCCAGGTCCAGCAAAACCAGACCTGTTCGGGAGTTGTCGTGGATGAGGAAGGACTTCCCGTAATTGGAGCCGCTGTCCTTATCAAGGGAACCCTGAAGGGAACCTCGACCGATGTTAACGGGCGTTTCACCCTTCCCCAGGCCAAACCGGGGGATGTCCTCGAGGTATCTTCAGTCGGATACCTTCCTGCTGAAATTGTATGGAACGGATCACCTTTGAACATTATCCTCAACGAAGACAAACTTTCTATCGAAGAGTCTGTAGTTGTAGGTTACGGTGTACAGAAAAAGGTGAATGTGACCGGAGCGGTGAGCATGGTCGATTCAGACGTGTTCGAGTCTCGCCCTGTACAAACAGTATCACAGGCCCTCCAGGGTCAGATACCGGGCCTTAACTTCAATGTGACCACCGGTGGTGGTGAGCTCAACCAGAATATGAGCTTCAATGTCCGTGGTACCGGTACCATCGGTGACGGCTCAAGGGCCGCGCCTCTCGTGCTCATCGACGGTATTGAGGGTGACATGAACACCATCAACCCGAACGACATCGAGACAATATCCGTCCTGAAGGATGCCGCCTCTTCCTCCATCTACGGAGCAAGGGCCGCGTTCGGTGTCATCTTGATCACCACCAAGAGCGGAAAGGCCGGCAAGACTCACGTGTCCTATACTGGTAACTTGCTCTTCAACAGCGCCCTCCATCTCCCCGAGATGATGAGGTCCGACAAGTTCGTGCGCTACTGGAACAGGGCCAGAATCAATGACGGTACTTCCGCTCAATTCACACCCGAGGTCGTCCAAAGGGTTGACGATTTTCTCGCCGGAAAGATCACCACGACGACGGAAGCACAGTCCAACGGACGCTGGGGAACTTACGCCGTGGGTAACGCCAACACAGACTGGTTCAAGGTTTTCTACGGTGACAACGTTCCCTCTCACAACCACAACGTGAGCGTGAGTGGCGGTAACGACAGGATCAACTACCGTGTAAGCGGCTCGTTCATGAACCAGAACGGTCTCCTGCAGATGGGAAAGGACCAGATGAACCGCTATACTGTGGATTCTAAGATAAGCGCCAAGCTCACCGACTGGGCCCGTCTGGACTACACCAACAAGTATGTGCGGGAGGACTATAACCGTCCGAGCTACCTGACATACCAGGGACGTCTGTTTATGCACAACATCGCCCGTCGCTGGCCGAATATCCCTGTCTATGACCCCAACGGCCATCTCATGCCGAGCATGGAAACCCTTGCCCTGAAAGAAGGTGGTGAGCAATTCACACAGAAGAACTACTACACCAACCAGTTGGCCCTTGTTTTCGAGCCCATCAAGAACTGGCGCATCAACCTTGAGGGTAATATGAGGACCTACACAAGCCGCGACCATCAGGTGATTATTCCTATCCAGGCCTACGATGCCGATAACCAGCCTTACTATATCGAATGGGATGCCGGTGTCGGTTCTATTTCGGCAGGAATGAGCCGTATTTATGAATACCGCTACACTCAGGACTATTTCACGACCAACCTCTATTCCGACTACAGCTGGACCCTCGGAGGAGTACATAACTTCCATATCTTAGGCGGTTTCAACGCCGAGTTGACCAAGTACGACGAAATGAGTGGCCGCGGAGATACTCTCGTGGACTTCTCTGTTCCTTTCCTTAGCCAGACCACAGCCAACCCCGTCATCTCTGGCGGACGCGAGCATAACTCCGTGGCAGGTTTCTTCGGAAGGTTCAACTACAACTACATGGACAAGTACATGCTCGAGTTGAACGGCCGTTATGATGGATCCTCCCGATTCATCGCGGACAGGAGATGGGCTTTCTTCCCCTCTATCTCTGTAGGTTGGAACATCGCGAAGGAAGGTTTCTTCGGATCACTTGCCGATAACATAAGCACCCTTAAACTCCGCGCTTCCTACGGTAGGCTCGGTAATACCAACACCAACAGCTGGTACCCGTTCTACCAGACCATGCCCGTCAGCACGGCTGCTGGTGTGTGGCTTATCAATGGCGCCAAACCGAATGTGGCTTCCTTGCCCGGAATCCTTTCCACCATCATGACTTGGGAGACCATCGAGACCTGGGATGCCGGTATCGACGTCACCGCATTGAACGGAAGATTCAACCTCACGTTCGACTACTTCCTGCGCAACACTCTGAACATGGTCGGTCCCGCCCCTGAGCTTCCGGCCGCCCTCGGAGCAAGTGTTCCTAAGGTCAACAACGCTGATATGAAGTCCAACGGTTGGGAACTCGAGGTCTCATGGCGCGACCAGATCGGCAAGGACTTCTCCTATGGTATCCGTGCCGTCGTCTCCGACGCGGTTCAGGAAATCACTCGCTATCCTAACAAGACCAACTCCCTCTCGACCTACTATGTGGGCCGCAAGATCGGTGAGATCTGGGGTTACCAGGCCGACAATCTCGCCCAGACTCAGGCCGAGATGGATTCCTGGCTCCAGAGCAACCGTCCTTCATGGGGATCAGGCTGGAGTGCCGGTGACTTGATGTACAAGGATATCACAGGTGACGGCAAGGTCAACCAGGGATCCAACACCCTTGATGATCATGGTGATCTTTCCATTATCGGTAACAGCACCCCGAGATACAACTTTGGTATCACACTTGACGCCGCATGGAAGGGTATTGACCTCAGGGCATACTTCCAAGGAGTCGGCAAGCGCGACTACTGGTGCTCCGGACCTTATATGTTCGGTACCAGTGGCGGTATGTGGCAGTCCGCCGCTTTCGTGGAGCATTGGGACTTCTGGCGCCCCGAAGGGGATGAGCTTGGTGCCAACACCAACGCCTACTATCCGAGACCAACGTTCAACGGTAACTCCAAGAACCAGCAAAAATCCACAAGGTATCTCCAGAACGCCGCCTACATCCGTCTGAAGAACATCCAGCTTGGTTACACTCTTCCAAGGAAATGGACTGATGCAGTCGGAATGTCCTCTGTACGTGTTTACACATCCGCTGAGAATCTCTTCACACTCACCAAGATGACTAAGATCTTCGATCCCGAGACAATCGGTGGAGACTGGGGAGACGGAAAGGTCTATCCTCTCATGAAGACCTACTCTTTCGGTGTCAATATCAACTTCTAAAACGCGAAAGACATGAAAAAGATATTTATACTTATAGTATCCGCCGCGACCCTTCTTCTCTCAGCCGGTTGTAATGACTTCCTAGACAGGCAGCCTATCACCAATATCACGCCCGAGAAGTATTTCAAGACAGCCGACGAGCTGGCGGCTTACACCGTGAATTATTACGAGACATTCTTCACAACATACCGAAACAACTGGAGTGTCGGACCTATCTGGGAGGATGCCACCACTGACAACCTTGTCAGGGGAGGTTCTGACAATAGCACTACCCTGCGGTATTTCTCCTCTAGTAACGGTCGTTTCCTCGTGCCTGCCGGCCAGAACACCTCCACAGCGTTTTCCAGGATAAGGATCTGCAACTATTTCTTCGAGCAGGTTCTTCCGAAAATGGAAGCTGGTACCCTTTCCGGCAGCGATGTCAACCAGTATGTCGGTGAGATGTACGTGATGCGCGCACAGGCCTATTTCTATGCCCTCCGTACTTTCGGAGATTTCCCGATCATCGAGAATGTCCTTCCGGATGACAATGATGTTTTGGTCGAGGCAAGCAAACGCGCGCCTCGTAATGAAGTCGCCCGTTTCATACTGTCAGACCTTGACAAGGCTATCAGCCTTCTTGGCAACGGAGCCAAGAACAGAATCACCAAGGACCTCGCTCTCTTGATCAAGTCGCGTGTGGCCCTTTTCGAGGCTACTTTCGAGAAGTATCATAAGGGTTCCGGACGTGTTCCTGGCGATCCCAACTGGCCCGGCGCATCCAAGAACTCCGGCAAGTCCTTCAACATCGACGGCGAGGTCAGCTTCTTCCTTGATCAGTGCCTCTCCGCCGCCGAGCAGGTCGCCGATGCCCATAAGCTGACATCCAACTCCCATGTAATGAATCCCGACACCGGCAAACAGCAAATCTATGGTTGGAACCCTTATTTCGAGATGTTCTACCAGCCTGATGCCAGTGGTATAGATGAGGTTCTCCTTTACAGGGAGTACAGTGTTGACCTTGGCGTGACCACCGCCATGCCTTCATACATCCGTGAGGGAGGAGCCTGTGGTCCTACCCGCAGCCACGTTGATGGCTTCCTAATGGCTAACGGTCTGCCGATCTACGCCGCTGATTCCGGTTACAAGGGAGATGAGACTTTGGATCTCCAGCAGGAAGGCCGTGACGAGAGGTTGCAGCTCTTCGTGTTCAACAACGGCGACCTTGAGTGGTATTCCAATGGAGAAGCAAGCCTGTTCATCGCTCCGGAATTCCTTGAGCAGCCTGAGCATAGGGACGTGACTGGCTTCCGTATCCGCAAACACTACAGCTACGATCCGGCTTTCTCGACTTCTGGACTTATCGCGACCAACGACCAGATTCTCTACCGCGCGGCCGAGGCTTACCTCAACTACATCGAGGCGTACTACGAGAAGAATGGCAACATTGGTGGAAAGGCTGACACCTACTGGAAGGCTATCAGGACCCGCGCCGGTGTCGACCCCGACTACAACAAGACAATAGCCGCGACCGACCTCTCCAAGGAGGATGACTGGGGCAAACGCAGTGGTGAGACTCTTGTTGACGCCACCCTGTTCAATATCCGCCGTGAGCGTCGTTGCGAGTTCATTGGTGAAGGCTTCCGCTGGGATGACCTGATCCGTTGGCGCTCGTTCGACCACCTCATGACTGAGAAGTGGATCCCCGAAGGTTGCAACCTCTGGGGAGGACCACTGAAGGACAACGAGAAGTACCTGAAGAAGGATGCCGCAGGTAACGTGACCACTGAATCAGCGTTCATTGAGTGCGCCAGCGGCAAGTCAGACGCCAACATTTCCGCAAGGACCGACAGCAAGTATGTCCGCCCGCTCAGAGTCATCATGGATAACAACGAGCTCTACGACGGATACACATGGCACAAGGCTTACTATCTGCAGCCTTACGGTCTCCAGGATCTGACCCTTACTTCAGAAGATGGTTCCGTCGAGAAATCTGTGGCTTACCAGAATCCTTTCTGGCCGACACAGGCCTCTGAGGGTGCTCTCGAGTAGTAAATCAACCAAATGAATATGAGAAGATTATTTTGGGGTTTACTTGTCACGGCTTCGCTCGTGGCATGCACGAAAGAGCCAGGCTGGAAACTTGTCTGGACCGAAGATTTCAATGGGCCCGCCATCGACGAGACCATTTGGGAAAGGGTACCTAACGGAAAGGGAGACTGGAACAACATGATGTCGCTCCGGGAAGACCTGGCGTTCATTGAGGACGGACAGCTGGTCCTTCTCGGGAAAATCAACGACGGCTCCTCAAATGACACCACAGCCTTCGTCACAGGAGGAATAAAGAGTGTGGGAAAGAAGTCTTTCAAGATGGCGAAATTTGAGATCAGGGCCAAGTTCAACGACGTCCAAGGTTTTTGGCCTGCTCTCTGGCTTATGCCCGATGGAGGCGCCGCGGAAGGTGACTATGCGGAAATCGACATCATGGAGCACCTTAACCACGATGACTTCGTGTATCAGACCGTCCATTCCCGTTATTCCCTGGATGTGAGCCGCACTGATCCTAAAAACTACGGAACAGGTCCTATCACCAATAACGACTGGAATATCTATGCCGCCGAAGTGTACCCTGACAGCATCTGCACCTACACTAACGGGTTCAAGACCATGACATATCCCCGTGTGGAAGGCAAGGAAAAGCAGTTCCCTTGGCCTAACTATCCTTTCTATTTCATCCTCTCCAACCAGCTTGAAGGCAACTGGGTCGGAAAGGCTGACAAGCCCGAGGAGTTTCCTTCCGAGCTACGTGTTGACTGGATAAAGGTTTACCAGTGGGAATAATGGAATTCAGATCTTGAATTCAACTGATGACCCGTCGCTTAGAATAACCCTCTTAGCGACGGGTTTTTCTCTGCCCGTAAGGGTTAAAGACTGAAGGTCAATATCTCCGCTGATAACTTCCAACTTCACAGTGGATGACGAGATCTCGCATATTCCGAAAGCGCTTCCGTTACTCCAGAAATATCTTCCTGGATTGGAAGTGAAATACATCGTCTTGTCCACCCCTGAATAATGGAAGTCGCTGAGAGCCAGCACCGCGGCCCAGCTAGCCATTGACCTCGCATAATGCTTTCCGCATTCCGGCTCGTCGAACGGGTTACGTTTGGCTCCATCAAAACGGTCACGTATAGCTTTGATGCACTTCAATCCGTCTTCGACTTGACCTTCATACATCATTCCGACAGCGGCACAATATTCGAAACCGGTCATCGCCTCAGGGAAATAAGGGAACGGAACCTCAAGCCTTCCCTTTGGCCATGACGCCATCAGCAAGGCGGCTTCATGTCCCATCACGTAGGAACGCATATTATTGAAATTTCCGCTCACGTCAGGGATGAAATTGTATTTCATGACACTCTCGAGTGTCTTCCGGATGTGATTCTTGTCGCCAAGATAACCCAGGCCGCATATGTGAGCCATATACTGCCCGACAAGCTGGTCCACAAGGCAACCTTTTCCGAGCTGGAACGGAGGAATCTTATCGGATCCTTCAGGAAGGAACTCGAAGGTCTCGGGATCAGTGATTTTATGTTCGTAATATTCCCCGTTGAACAGGTTGGCGTCCATCCAGGCGCTGCCTTTCTCGAAAAGCGAGCGGCACTTTTTGGCGAACTCCTTGTCTTTCATTGCCAGAGCCATCTCATCAGCTGCCCGAAGAGCTCCCATATACCAGAAACCCATCTGCGGATTAGGCCCGAAGTAGTTGACATCCATCGTGTTATGTTGCGAGCCTTCCATCACTCCATCTTGGTTGCCATCCCAGCCTTTTTCCTTCCAAGCGAAACTCAAGGCGCTCTTGCATGCCGGCCAATATTCCTTCAGGAAAGACATATCTCCGGAAAGCTGCCACTCGCGGTATAGCTTCATGACGCATCCCATCTGACCGTCCGCGGCTATCTGGTTCGGATCTGGCTGAGATCCTAAGGGAAGGTTCACACGGAAATCCATGGCTCCGTCCGGATTCATCGCATAACGGAACTCGACGTCTCGCATAGTCCTCGCAAGATCTCCGAACAAGAAAGGAGTCGCCACCTCGTAGTTCCAGACGTGGGTGCAGGAGCCGGCGCAAGAGCCATAATGATCCATCACGCCTTCCCATCCGAGCATATGCCCGTCCTCAACACGGAACACGGTCTGAGAACGAAGCACGGCAAGGTTGTAAAGAGCGGCCTCTTTGACGACATCCGGAAGAGAAGATGACAGGAAGCTGTTGACAAACAACAAAGTACGCTTTTCCAGGTCGCCAATCCGAGGTATAAACTCCAGGGCAGACTTCCAGGAGTCGGGGTATAGGGTGCTGTAATAGTTGCCCACCACTTCGCTTGACCAAGACTTTCGGTTGGGGAAGTTCCAGGTAATGAAGAAGTTGTAGTTTCTTGTCTCCCCAGGCTTGAGGACAGCTTTGACTGAAAGGGCTCCCATAGGATCCTGGTCATTACCGACCGAATGCCGTATGCTCGCCACGGGATTTGAGATCAAGCCGTCATCGCTGAAGTCATCCCAGAAGTTAAGTATAGCGTTCGACCAATTGTTGTCCACAGTGAAGGTGCGGAACGTGACTTTGTCGGGACTGTCGGTCGAAAGGCAGAAATTGCCCCACGCTTTATCTTCAGGGTCAACACCTTCGGTGCTGTAGTATATTCCTTTGACATGACCTGCCTCCCTGTACTCATTCTTGTTATGATCTGCCCCGACAGGAATCCTGTCGCCCTTCCAATCAAGCCTGTAGTCCTGGCCATCTTTGCCAATGAAATTGCGAATCGCCCCGCAGACGGCCACCTCCAAAGCCTCAACGGAGGTGTTGGTGACTTCGTATGACAGAATGGCGATCGGAAGTCCGCTTGACTCGGAATCTCCTGGGATTAACGGATTAAAGCCCTTGATCTTAACCTTTACCGGCATCGCGGGATCGCTCAACTTAGCCTGGCCGAAAGGATAAGCGGCGTCAAAAGAGGCATCTCCGAACCGCGGAAGGCCGTGATGATTGACCGGACGGCCCTCATAATGAAGATATTCATTAGGGTAAAGCGGGCCGGCAAGAAGCCTCGTGGCCGATTCCCCATTCCCCTTCTTCGTGAATATGGCAAACAAGGGCGCATCGTTGCCGATAGTGACAGTGCTGTTGCCTTTGCCCGGCACATTCATTATCTCCCAGTCCCGGATCTCTCCCCGGCCTCCAAGCGACACCGTCCCGGTCCCGATTCCACCGAGAGGAAGGGCGACGCGGTAAAGATGTTCCGAATCATAACTGGTCAAAACAGGCCACTCGGCCGGGCTCCACTCCTGGGCGGAGAGACACATAGGAACCAAAACAGCGGTCAAAAGCAAAGCTCTCTTCATAATCATGCGGTTTTCGAATCGTGGAATAAATATAACAAAAAAATGCCGCCAGTAAAAGGCGGCATTAATTGAAAAAGCCTGAGAGGATTAGTCCTCATCCTGCTCCTGGGCGGCAACAATAACGGACAGGCAAAGACACAAACTATAACCCAACACTCAATCCTACCTTTATATTGAAAAGGTTAGGTGTCTCAGTTATATAAGACTTGACGGTGGGATTCCTTGTCAGGAAAGAATGAGAGTACTGTGGCTCAATGAACAATCCGACATGTCGCATAGGCTCGTATCTAAGACCAGCCAAGGCAATGGCGGAGAAATAGAGGCCTTTGTCCTTAAGCCTGTCATCACCTATCCTCGCAAAGACGCATTTTCTGGCCTCTCCTCCCGCACCGACATACATGGAGAACCGGTTGCCCTTGAACGGATACCAGTCCAAATGAAGGGGAACTCCAAGATAACCGGCTTTCTGGTAAAACAGGGTCCGTGAGACTTGACTTTCTTTCGCCCTTAAAACTTCGGAAGTGGTTCCATAATAGCATATTCCGGATGCGAGATCAAGCCTGTCAGACAATTGATACCGTAAAGATAGCTCGTAAGAAAGAATGCGCGGACTATGGTTTAGATATTGGTATGTGACAGAGCCCAACCCTGGAAGACCATCATAGTATTCATGGGCCTTTAGATTTCCGCCAGTGGAGAAAGAGACGGAAAAACGTCTGGGAGAAGATTGTTTTTCGGTTTGGGCGAAATCAAAACTATCGTATGGGATAGAACCTGAATGCCGAGCATTGTCCGGACCCTTGTCCTTGGATTCTTGAGGAGAAATCGGGGACTCTGGCTCTTGTTGTGTCTGAGGATCATCTTCTCTGTCAACAGTTTCCGTCTGCGATTCTTTAGAAGGAGTGATTCTGGTGGGAAGTGCTGACATCTTTGACTCTGACTCCAACGGAATTGAGATAAAGGGCTCCTCTGCCTCGGCAAGCCGTTCTTCAGGAGTGTCAACAATAACCGGACTAATCGCTGGATCAACGCCTCTGGAGGTTAGAACGATAGCGATAGCCACCGATGCGGCGGTCGCAAAGGCCGCAGAGGTCCAAGATAAAAACCTCCTTCTCTTCCGGATGCGGATTATTCCTTCGAGGACTTCCAACTCACCAACCGGAAGAGGAAATCTGTATTCCGAGAGTTTATCTTTGAATGCTTCTATCCAGTCCTTCATCATTGGTTTTCCATTAAATAATCTTTAACCATCTTGCCAAGATCTTTCCTTGCCTTGGACATCATCGAAGAGGCCCCATCCTCACTAATCCCCATTAAATCGGCTATTTCTTTATATGAATAACCATCTATCGCAGACATGTTGAACACAGCCCTTTTTGATACCGAAAGTCTTCCTATCATCTCATATAAAACCTCAACAGGTATTCCTTCAAAATCTTCATAAAGAGGGTCTGAGTAATCTGTCTCACAAAACTCCCGAATCTCGACTTTCTGCCGCTTTTTTTCTCGCCTGAGTTTATCCAGTATAAGATTGACCGTCACCCTATTCATCCAACTATATATGGAACCTTCCGCCCTTATTGTGACTGAACAGATTTTGTCATTAATCTTAATCATAGCTTCCTGAAAGAAGTCCATAGCACCCTCTCTGTCTGAAGAGTATCTCCTACAGATAGCAAAAATCCTTTCGGAATATTTCCTGTACAACAGCCTGAAGCCCTCCCTCTTGTCCACCTTATAAACTTCTGCTATCTCCAGATCTGTCAGTTGAGCTGTATGATCCATCTTTTTCTTTCACCCTTATAACGTAAAAATAATCGAAAGCCGTCTTTATTTTCAAATTTATTTTGACGGTTTTCCCGATTTCATGCGTTCTAGGAGTAAACTTTGTTCAACTAATGAAACTGTCTCATGTTAAGAAAAAGTATCCTACCGGTTCTTGCGGTCGCAACCGTCGCCATCACAGCATGCGATGCCGTTACAGAACAACTTGTACCCACCCAAGAGATCGTAGCAACAAATCCAAACTTGGTCTCTTTGTCCAAGGCTATGACTGTCGCTAACCATTATGTGCAGGACAAAGGTATCTCTATCCCGACAAAAGCCAAGGGGCTTGAGGTAAAGAATTCCTTTACTCTTGATGACTCAGAGGATTTACCCGTTCTCCATACCATCAACTATGAAGGAGGTGGCTTCGTAGTTGTCTCAGGAGACAACAGGACTTATCCTGTTCTCGCATATTCGGAAGACGGGTATCTGCCTCAAGATCTCGACTCTTATCCTGGAGGACTGAAAAACTGGATTGAAGAAATCTGTGGGGAAATTAACTATCTAAGAAATAACAGTAATGAGACGGATTCTCTTTCCAAATACATCTGGGAAAGGTTTGAAAAAGAGAATCCTGGCACGAGATCCCAACCCGCAGACACAGAATACTGGAATGACCTATATGACAACAGTGTTGGCCCTCTTTTATCAACCACTTGGCACCAAAACTCTCCATATAATAACAATCTTCAATTGGTAAATTATGAGAACTCCTATGTTCATGCCGCTGTAGGTTGTGTCCCTGTCGCTATCGCACAAATTATGAGATACTTTGAGCATCCTGCATCATATAGTTGGTCACTAATGCCAAATAATACGGCTAATAGTTATCTTTATTCTTTAATAAACAATATCTGGACTAATCTCGGTTCAAATATTCAGCCAGGATATCCAGCAAGCCATGTTCCTCATAGTTTCAATGTTGGTGATTTTTTAAAAAACAGTTTTGGTTATTCATCTGCCACTCAAATTGACTATTCAAAGAATTCTAATTATAATCTGGTACGCAACGAATTAATCGATTATGAAAGACCTGTTATATTTAAGGGAACGAGCGGGGGAAGTGGCTATGCATGGGTTTGTGATGGAGCGCATGAATGGCAAGAGGATATTGTTATTGATGGACAACATAATGTCTATGGTTATTTGCGATTTCATCATGTATGGGGTTGGCAGGACACTTCACCAAATGGATGGTATGCCTTTAGCGCCTTTTCGCCGACCGGCACAGAATACAATCTTGCTCATAATATGAAACTAGTCTATAATATCCAGCCCTAAAAATACACTGGCTTCGCCGATTTCTTTAAAAAGTGAATAGTTTCTGCTTAATACTAGCAAACAGTCAAAAACAAACAATATATATCTTAAATATTATGAAAGAGTTAATCTCATTATTGAGCGCGGCGCTCATGCTCATTTTCGTTCTTTCAGGCTGCTCAGCGGATTTGGATCCGGATGGAATCGATTTCGATCTGACGGAATCTGGGGAAGTGATCTCTTCCTCGGAGGTGTCCTTGAAACAATTCAAAAGTAATGTCGTGGGTTACGGATGGAAGTGCGTCGATTTCAGAGATATTAAAGACGATGGCTCCCTCGCTTCCCATGAAGATTCTATACGAGACGGTTGGGGACCTTCCGATTATTTCTTTGACGAGACCACGGTCACATCTTTCTTTGATGTTATGTCTTTGCCTAAGCCTTGCTATTCAACAAATAGTTATAGGTTTGAGGATTCTACCATTCTCATAGGGTCGAACAATGTTATAAGACTACTGAAATTATCCGATAGCAAATTCACATGTGTTTCGAGGATAGGTTGGAAATACTCGGAAAAAGATAAAGACCCGATTCCTTATTACATGTATTTTAAATATAAGAGAATGACCGAGAAAGAGCTCCAGGAACACAGGAGTAAATACACCACAGACTTCGCAAGTGTCACGCCATAACAGAGAAAATCAAGAATACACAATAGAGGCCGGTCCCTGGGTGGAATCCGGCCTCTATTGCTTCTTTTACCAGCTTAGTCCTCGTCCTGCTCCTGGGCGGCGTACTCAGCGAGAAGCTTGGTCTGCACATCAGCAGGAACCTGCTGGTACTCAGCGAACTTCATCGTGAAGGTAGCGGCGCCACCGGTGAGGGAGCTAAGAGTCGTGGAATACCTGTAAAGCTCGGCGAGCGGAACACGGGCATGGAGGATTGTGAATCCCTTATCCATATCCTGGTTCATGATCATTCCGCGACGGCCGTTGAGGTCGGACATACAAGGACCGACGAACTCGTTCGGGGTCAGGATATCGACGTTGTAGATAGGCTCAAGGATCTTCGGACCAGCGTTACGGAAGGCCTCCTTGAATGCGTTACGACCAGCGATGATGAAGGCGATTTCCTTGGAATCCACCGGGTGCATCTTACCGTCGTATACATAGACCCTGATATCACGGGCGTAGGAACCGGTGAGAGGGCCCTCGGACATCTTGTCGTTGATACCCTTGAGGATAGCGGGCATGAAGCCGAGATCGATGGCGCCACCGACGACGCAGTTGATGAACTCGAGTTTGCCGCCCCACTCCAGATCATAGGTCTCCTGGGACTTGATGTTAAGGATAGTCTCCTTGCCGCCGATCATGAACTTGTTGCCGGCAGGCTCTCCCTCGACGTAAGGGCAGACGAGGAGATGAACCTCACCGAACTGGCCTGCTCCACCAGACTGCTTCTTGTGGCGGTACTGGGCGGTAGCGACCTTGGTGATGGTCTCACGGTAAGGAACCTTCGGAGCCAGGAACTCGATGTTCTGCTTGAACTCGTTGGTCATCTTCCACTTGACGAGGTTGATGGCCTGCTCGCCCTGGCCGCTGAGGATGGTCTGACGAAGCTCCTTGGAATATTCGACATTGATAGTGGGATCCTGTGCGGCGATCTTGTTCAGAGCCTCACCGACCTTAGCCTCGTCGTTCTTGTCGACGGCCTTGACAGCGCAGCGATACCTGGCGTCAGGGAATACCATGTGCTCGAAAGCCTCCTGTCCGGGAGCGGCGAGAGTAACATCTGTCTTGCCTCCCTTGAGTTTCATGACGCAACCGATATCACCGGCGGAGATGGAAGAAACCTTCTCCTTCTTGTCACCGGCGACAGCGTAGATAGCGGAAAGACGCTCACCATTGCCAGTCTCAGGGTTGACGAGATCAGCACCCTCCTTGAGGACACCGCTCATCACCTTGAAGTAAGACACATCGCCAAGATGCTGCTCGACAGCAGTCTTGTAGATGAACAGGCTGACAGGACCAGCGGGGTCGCACTTGACCTCAGCGCCGCCGATGGTCTTGTTGACCTCTCCGACGGGTGAAGGAGCGACGTTGACGACAAACTCCATGAGCCTCTTGACTCCGAGATCCTTCCTGGCGGAGAGGCAGAAGACGGGCATAACCTCCCTGGCGGCCATACCGGCGCTCAGACCGGCCCTGATCTCGTCAATGGAGAGCTCCATCGTCTCGAAATACTTCTCCATGAGGGCGTCATCACCCTCGGCGGCCTTCTCGACGAGTTCCATACGCATCTCCTCAGCCTCATCAGCATACTGGGCGGGGATGTCAGACTCCTCGAACTTGCCGTTGTCGTCAGTGAAGTGGTAATACTTCATTGTGATAACATCCACGATGCCATCGAATCCAAGACCGGGATTGACCGGGAACTGGGCGAAGATGATCTTCTTACCGAAAGCTTCCTTAAGGGTGTCACGGGTGTGATCCCAGTTGGCTTTCTCGGTGTCCAGCTGATTGACAGCCACGATCATGGGCTTGTTGTACTGGTCAGCGTAGCGGGCAAAGATCTCAGTACCCACCTCGACACCTTGCTGGGCGTTGACGGTAAGGATAGCTGACTCGCAGACTTTGAACGCCGAAATGGCGCCACCGCAGAAGTCATCGGAACCAGGAGCGTCGATGATGTTGAACTTAGTGTTCATGAACTCAGCGTAAAGCGGAGTGGCATAAACCGACTTCTGGTTTGTCTGCTCGAATTCGGTGTTGTCAGAAACAGTGTTCTTTCCTTCCACCGTACCCCTGCGGTCGACCACTTTGCCCTCGAAGAGCATGGCCTCGGACAACGTGGTCTTACCAGACTTGGAGCTTCCGATCAGGACGACGTTGCGGATGTCTTTTGTTGAATATTCCTTCATTTCTATAAGTGATTAATTATAATCTGTCTTTGACAATTGGGCATAGACGGGCAAATTTAAGGAAAAAAACCCCATTAGCCAAACTTCGACCGATAAAAGTCAACAAGGCTCTCGCCATCCACCCCGATTTCGCTCAAAATCAGCCTGTCAAGGGCCTTTTTGTCCGCACCGATAGCGGCGCAAATCTCTTCGAAACACAGGTCAAGGTATACCATGTCCTCGTCCATCGCCCGCTCGAAAGCGGCATAGTCTTCCATTATATTCCGCATCGTCATTCTTTTGTTTTTTCGTCTTGACAAAAGTGGAGAAAAGTAATCAGATATTTATGCGGATGCAGGGGGTTTGATAAGTTTTATTTCTGTTTTTTATCAAATTGATATGTATTTTAATAACCTTTGGTTGGTTATACAAACTTTTGGTTTATCAATAAAACGAGTCTCGTTGAATATCTTCGCGTTAACGAGATAATCTGAATATGGATGACGACCACATACTGGATGAAGCCACATTGAAGGGCAACTTGCTGAAAGCGAGATTGGCCCGTGGCCTGACGCAGGCCAAGGTCGCTAAGTTACTCGATATATCCTTACCAGCCTACCAGAAAATCGAACATGGAAAGACTCGCATTATAAACGAGAATTACCTAAAATGCGCCGCATTGTTAGGAGTATCCGCGGCTGAGCTAGTGAACGGTTATGAGCCGGTGAGGAACGCCACCAACATTTTCGCCGATTTGAAACAGTCTTACGGAGACAAAATGATCGAGTTGGAAAAGCATTATATAAACGAGATCCAAATCAGAGAAATGGAGATAAGGCGACTGCGGGAATCCATCCAAGACAAAGACAGGATCATCTCTACCCAGGAGCTACTGATCGAAAGGCTCACTAGTGGCAAGGATTAACGTCGGGAATTGTCTATCTTTGTGGCTAGATCATTCCAGATAATGCCACAGGAACATCATCTTCTACCATATCTCAAGGCCGGAAGGCTTGAAGCTGGCTGCGATGAAGCCGGAAGGGGGCCGTTGGCCGGTCCCGTGTACGCTGCGGCGGTAATATTGCCTCCTGATTTCTACCATCCTCTCCTTAATGACTCCAAGCAAATGAGCGAGAAGGACAGGGATATGCTGCGTCCGATCATAGAGAAAGAAGCCTTGGCTTGGGCCGTGGAAGCAGTAGAAGCTGAGGAGATTGACGAGTTGAATATTCTCTGGGCTTCAGTGACCGGAATGCAGCGGGCAGTACTGAGATTGGATCCGAAGCCTGATTTCCTCCTTATAGACGGCAACAAATTCCGACCTTTTGAAGGTTACGGTTTCTCATCCTACAAAACAGTCATCCACGGTGACGCCACTTACGCCTCTATCGCCGCCGCGTCCGTGCTGGCTAAAACCTGGAGGGATGAAAGGATGCGCGCTCTTGCCCTGGAATATCCCCAATATGGTTGGGACAGGAATTTCGGTTATCCGACCCCAGAGCATATTCAAGCGCTGAAGGAATATGGCCCGACTCCATACCACCGGCGTAGTTTTCATCCGAAAGCGTTAGAACCTTCGTTATTTTGATTATTTTTGTAACACTTATAACTAAACAAAACAAGTAACACATATAAACGAACCATAATGAAAAGAATCCTTTGCTCTATCGCCGCGGCTATGTTGATAGCCACTAGCGCGATGGCCGATGAGGGAATGTGGCTCCTCCCCCTCATCCAGAAACTCAACGCTGGAGCCATGAAGGATCTCGGTTGCAGGCTTACTCCTGAACAGATCTATAGTGTCAACCATTCTTCCCTAAAGGATGCCATAGTCATCTTCGGAGGCGGCTGCACCGGAGAGATGATTTCCGACCAGGGTCTCCTTGTGACCAACCACCACTGCGGTTATTCCACCATCCAGGCCCTCTCTTCCGATGAGCACAATTATCTCGAGGATGGTTATTGGGCCATGAGCCGTGAGCAGGAACTCCCCGCTCCGGGGCTCTCGGTTACCTATCTTGTCAGCATGACAGACGTCACTGACGCCATAGCGAAAGCCGAGGATCAGAGCGCTACCATGCAGGCTCTTCAGAAGGCAGCCCAGGAAAGCAATCCCAATTGCAGGGTGTCGGTCACTTCGTTCTATAACGAGAATGTATGGTACCTGATTGTTTACAAGACTTACACAGATGTCCGTTTCGTCGGCGCTCCTCCGGCATCTATCGGAAAATTCGGAGGCGAGACTGACAACTGGATGTGGCCACGCCACACCGGTGACTTCTCCATGTTCAGGGTATATGCCGGAGCTGACAACGAGCCTGCGGCATACTCCCCCTCCAACAAGCCTTATGTTCCCGCCCAGTCCCTGAAGGTCTCCCTCAAGGGTGTACAGCAGGGTGATTACGCCATGATCATGGGCTATCCTGGCAGCACCCAGAGGTTCCAGACAGAGGCCCAGCTCAAGGCTATGCTTGACCGTCAGGCTGTCTCTATCGACGCCAGGACCCTGCGCCAGGACATCATGTGGAAATGGATGGAAACCGATCCTTCAATCCGCCTGAAATATGCCAACAAGTACGCTGGTTCAGCAAACGGTTGGAAGAAGTGGCAGGGGGAGAGGCTTGCCTTCAAGAACCTTGGAATCATCGAGAAAGAGCAGCAGAAAGAGGCTGACTTCATGAAGTGGGTCGGCAAGAACAAGAAGCGTCAGGCCAAGTACGGAGACGCTCTCGAAAAGATCAAGAACGGCGTCGAGGCCAACACCACAGCCCTTGACGTACAGTTGATTGGTGAGACTGTCGCCAACATCGAGCTGATGGGATTCTCCAGCGGAATCCAGAACACCTTGGCAAGAGGCTTGAGAGATGGAATGGATTCCACAGCCGCCCTCGAAGCCGCGATAGTGGCGCAGGCCAAGAGGTATCAGGACTACTACGAGCCCCTCGACCGCGAGGAGGCCGCCGCCTTGCTGAAATATTACCGCGAGAAGTCAAAGCCCGAGTATTATCTCGATGGGCTGGGTGACTTCAAGAACCTCGACATCGACAGCTATGTCAACAACCTCTACGACAACAGCATTTTCACTTCTCCCGAGAAACTTAGGGCTTCTGTCGCGGAGAAGGGTTTCAAAGCAATCCAGGACGACCCTGTGAACCAGCTGATGAATTCCTTGCTCATGACCTATGTCAAGATGGGCATGGGCGGCGGAATGGGCGGACGCAGGCCAGCCGGTGGAAATACCGGTGCTGATGACATCAGGGAAGGCTCCAAGGCTTTCACTGCCGGTTTGCTCGAGTGGCAGAAAGGCAAGGCCACCTATCCCGACGCCAACTTCACCATGAGGCTCACCTATGGTAGCGTGTTGCCTTATTCCCCGAAAGACGCCTTGATGTACAACTACTTCACCACCCTGAAGGGTGTCATGGAGAAAGAGGATCCGGACAACTACGAGTTCAAGGTTCCCGCCAAACTCAAGGATCTCTACAACGCCAAGGACTATGGCCAGTATGCCATGGCTGACGGCAACCTGCCCGTTTGCTTCCTCACCAACAATGACATCACCGGCGGCAACTCCGGAAGCCCCGTTCTAAACGCTGACGGTGAGCTTATCGGTCTTGCCTTCGATGGCAACTGGGAGAGCATGTCCAGCGACGTTATGTTCGAGCCCGACCTGCAGAGGTGCATCTGTGTCGACATCCGCTATGTTCTCTTCTTGATGGACAAGTTCGGTGGCGCCGGATACCTTCTGAAAGAAATGAATATTGTGAAGTAAATGACTGAAACTGAAATTAAAAGCTGGCTCCTGGAGGTGGTCCATCCCGCCAAAGGGAGCCAGAATATCATAGAGTTGGGGATGGTTGACTCCGTCTCCGTGGAAGGAAACAAGGTCAGTGTGACGCTTGCTTTCCCGAAAAGGCGTGACCCGCTGACTGAATATCTTGTCGGCGCGACCAGAGCGACTATTATCCGCAACGCTCCTGCCGGGACCGAGGTGGAGGTCAAGACAATAGTCAAGGAAGAGGCTCCAAAAAAGAAGCCTGGCTTGGACTTGGGATTAGAGGAACTGAACAATGTCCGTCACATCATAGGTATCGCTTCCGGAAAAGGTGGCGTAGGCAAATCCACAGTAGCGGTCAACCTTGCCGTAGCGCTGGCCAGACTCGGTTACAGGGTCGGACTCGCTGACGCTGACGTGTATGGACCATCGGTTCCACTGATGACAGGCACAGAGAACGAGGTCCCAGCCGCAGAGGAAAGTGATGAGGGCAAGGAAGTTATTCTGCCTATAGAGAAATACGGGGTCAAATGGATGTCCATAGGCTATTTCGCCGAACCCGGACAAGCTTTGATATGGAGAGGCCCTATGGCCTGTAACGCCTTGAAACAGATGATTCTGCAGGTCCGGTGGGGTGTCTTGGACTTCCTTCTCATTGACATGCCTCCGGGAACCGGCGACATCCACATCTCACTTGTGAATGACATACCGATGGAAGGAGCTGTGATTGTCACCACTCCTCAACCAGTCGCTCTCTCAGATGTGGAGAAAGGTGTCAACATGTTCCGTAACGAACATGTTAACCGCCACATTTTCGGTCTTGTTGAGAATATGGCTTGGTTCACTCCCGAGGAACTGCCTGAAAACAAGTACTTTATATTCGGAAAAGATGGTGGTCGCAAGATGGCGGACAAGTACGGGATTCCGCTTCTCGGCCAGATTCCGATAGTCCAAAGCATTCGTGAGGGAGGAGACACCGGAGAACCTTCGGCCCTATCAACCCGTCCGGACGCGCTCGCTTTCCTCGACCTTGCCCGCACCATCGCCCAAGCCGCGGGATAATCTCATTTGTAGTTTTAACAGTTGTTGACCATGAATATCCGCAGGTACATTTTACTGGCCATTACGGCTCTCGCCACCTTCTCTTTTTGTGATAAGGTTAATACTGATGATGACACCGTCCCGGCTGATGAGTTGATCCCTCGAAAAGACATCACCTTGACTAGAGCGGAGACGGATTATATCCAGGCCAACAACACCTTCGCCCTTGAGCTTTTCAAGAACGCTTCCGCGATAGAAAAAGGTAAGAGCATGCTCCTGTCGCCGCTTAGCGTGACTTTCGCCTTCGGAATGGTCAACAACGGTGCGGTAGGGACAACGAAGGAAGAGATCAACAAGACTCTTGGCTTCGGGCAGGATACCGGATCGATGAACGAGTTCTGCTCGAAAATGCTGAAAGAATCCGCCAAGGTGGATCCCTCAACGACAATTGAGATAGCGAATGCGGCAGTGGTCAATAGTGGAGGGGGCGCCAAGTTGAAAGACAGTTTCGCGAAAGCCGTGGAGTCATATTACGACGCACTTGTATACTACAAGGACTTCTCCAAGGAAGACGTGAAAGGATTCATCAACAAGTGGTGTGGCGAGAAGACCCACGGGATGATTCCCGAACTCCTCAAAGAGCCGGTCAAGCCTAATGAATTCGCCCATTTCCTCAACGCCACTTACTTTAAGGGTATTTGGTCCAGCCAATTCAAAAAGAGTGACAGCAAAAAAGAAATGTTCACTCTTGAGAACGGTTCGAAGATTTCCGTGAATATGATGTGGCAGAAGGCTAATTTCAACTACGGCAAGATTCCTGGCACAGGCAGCGTCCTCTGCCTTCCGTACGGCAACCAGGCTTTCAGGATGCTTGTCATCCTTCCGGAAAACGGAAAAACTATTGGGGATGTCAAATCTTCGTTAGATATAACCACCTGGAATTCTGTTGTTTCCGGAATGTCCAAAGTTGAGGCGGATGTAAAACTCCCTTCGTTTGAGAGTGAGTTCAGCATCGATAACATGGCTGAGATACTTGACAAGATGGGAATACATCAAGCATTCCTGCCTATCGCCGATTTCTCGGATATGACCACACTCCCTGTCTACGTCGACAAAGTCATCCACAAGGCGAAGATCAAAGTCGATGAGCAAGGATCCGAAGCGGCTGCTGTCACAGATGTCACAATGAGAAAGAACTCAATCGAATTGCCTCCGTCCGGAGTCATTGAGTTCCACGCTGACAGGCCTTTCCTCTATGCCATCACAGAGGTCAGCACCGGTGCTATCTTTTTTATCGGCCAGTACACTGGCCAGTAATACATCGATTATTTAGACTTCTTGAAAGTGAAGCCGGTCTTCATTCCGTCGTAAGAATCCGCAAGGGAAGCGACGGATGAGAATGTCGACTGGTTAGAAGTCGAGCCAATGACCTTGATAAGGTTCAGCAGCATGCTGGAATCATAGGTCATCGCCATCTGGTTGTTCACGATGGAGAGATAAGCCGCAGGAAGCGGAATGAATCCCGCTTTCAAGGACAGTTTCTTTGTCTCATCGTCGAACTCATAAGTGCCGTCAATCGTCTGACCCCCAAGGGTAATGGTGCACGTATTATCCTCCCGCAAGTCAAGAGCGATGCCACCCGTCTTAAGGCCTATCATCTCGAAATACGGAGTGATGTTATCGGCTACACTCTGGCTCGCCACAACACCGCCAGCCTTGTCAAGCAGATTCTGGCTCTCAAACTGGATGGCGGGCTCCTCATATACCCATGAACCCACCAATGCCTTCTTAGTGGTCGTGTCATAGAACTGGCCCAACACCGAGCCGATAATCTTCACGATTGTGGTGACTGTGGACTTCTTCCCGCCTCCGAACAATCTGCCGATTTTGCCGGCGGCCCTAAAAAGGCTGCACCCTGAAACAGTCAGGGCGCAGCACAATATGGCCACGGCCGCGAAACCACGCCTTTTCATGACTAAGCCTCGCTTTCGCCTTTCTTCTCCTGGATCTTTTGCTTGGCTGTGTCGATCTTGTCGGCGGCCTTTTCTTTCAGATCACCGGCTTTTTCTTTGGCCTCAGCATAAAGTTCCTTGCTCTTGTCAGCCACCTTTCCGGCGACTTCTTTGCTCTTTACGGCAACCTTACCGGCGACCTCTACAGTTTTCACCTTGGCTTCGGCATAAACTTCCTTTGCCTTCTCGGCAGCCTGTCCGGCAGCATACTGGATTTTCTCGCTGAGCGTTACTTTTCCATCGCCATTAAGATCCCTGGGATCAATGGTCTCTTGAGGTTTGTTCTCTTCCATAATGTTATCTATTAAGTAGTTAAACGATTATTCAGTTTCTTCTTTCCGGCCCAGGAACATCCCGGCGACAGCCGCGGCTAGCAGCAGGAACAGCGTGATGGATGAAGCCCTGGAAACATTGGCGCTGACAGTGTATATCTTTGGATCGAATCGCATCACGATGTCATGTTCACCCGCCGGGAGAATAGCTCCGCGGAGAATCCAGTCCGTGCGATACAAGGGCAAATCATTACCGTCAATACTGGCATGCCAACCTTTAGGGTAGTAGACCTCGCTGAACACTACCGGACGATCCGAAGCTGCGGAATAGTGATAATGGAGTTCGTCAGGACTGTAATATGTCATCTGGATAAAATCTTGACTCTCAGCTCCTTCCTGCGAGCCGACAATAGAGTTGAAGGAACGGACAGCTTCCTTGAAATCGGCGCCGATGATAGCGGTGGTGCGGAGGTTTGTGGTAGCGATAAGGCCTATCTCATCGTCCGGAGTCGCGGCATCGACGAAACTATCCACGAACCAAGCGTTTCCGAAAGCGTAATGATTGGTCACTGGAGGAGCGTCCGGGCTGACAATGAGATACTTCATATTCAAGGCGGAAAGCATCTGCTTTTCCGGAAGCGCGGCTTCCATATCAGCAATCGTCTTGGCACCTGACAGCGGGGTGTAAAGGCTTTGGATTTCCTTGATCAGATACCTGTCTATCAAGTCTTGGTACCTCTGCAGTTTCGCGGGACTGTACCCTCCAATGCTCTTGTGCCAATAAGGATTGAAAGAGTCATTGAATATGTCCGCGGTTATGTCCAGAACCCTGTACGATGGAGACTTATCCTCCAGGATGATTTGATCTACTGTCCTCTGGTTGAATTGGTTCTGAAGCTGGCGAGGAGTCACGAAGTCATCTGAGTTCAAGTACCTCTTGCCTACCACGAACATATTCACTAATACAAGAAGGCAAATTCCAACCATCGCCTCAAAACGCCTGGCATTGCCGATATGAGGATCTGAGGCATAGGACTTGGGAGCCTTGGAAGGAACGCTGTACGCCCAAAGAATAAGACCGAAAGTCAAGAGAATCAAAATCATCGACCAAAGCGAGTCGGTGACAAGCAGATGCCTACGATCCACCCTAAGAGCCTCCGCGACAATATCTTGCATCTTTCCATCGGAGGAGCCTGTGAACGAACCGGCTATTCCGGGAATCAAAACACAAAGGAGGCAGAATCCAGCGGTCAGCGCGAGAGCTGGCCAGCAAGCCTTCAAGAATTCCTTTTTTGAATACTCATTCTTGAATATCTTGTCGAGAACCAAGAAGCCTAGCATAGGTAGGGTGAACTGCAACATAACCAAGGCCATCGAAACTGTCCTGAACTTGTTGTACATAGGCGCATAGTTGTAAAACAGTTTCGTGAACCACATGAAATGGTTTCCTAGGGCGAGGAATACCGCGAGGATTGTCGCGGCAAGCATCCACCATTTCTCCTTTCCCTTGTACAGGAACAAGCCTAAAAGGAACAGGAACACCGAAATGGCGCCCATATACATCGGACCTGCGGTGAAGGGCTGAGGGCCCCAATACATTGGCAAAGACTTAGCCATGTCCTTCGGGTTACCCTGGCCAGCCCGCTTGAAGAGTTTGACGACCTCGGACTTCTCCGGATTGACTGATCCGGCGGAGGACCCGCCGTTGAAGTTGGGTATCATCAAGTTCGGAAGCTCTTCCCAACCGTAAGACCATGCTGTGGCGTAGTCGATCTGGAGGCCGTCTTTGTTGACTGTACCTCCATCAGGATGTGAAAGCTCTGAACCACCTCTCATCGTGTATTGGGTATATTCATAAAGAGGAGCCAGCTTGATGGTGTTGGTGCCAATACCCGCCAGCCCTAGAACGAGCAGCAAACCAGATGCGGCAAAGAATCGAACGGCCTTGGTTTTGAACTCCTTGTTGATTAGAAGACTAATGAAAAGCGCCACAACGTAGATCGCTATCATCAATGCCAGATAGTAGGTTATCTGCTGGTGGTTGGCCTTTATTTGAAGACTAAGGGACAGCCCGAAAAAAGCCGATCCTAGCAATGTGACCGGTAGCCAATCTTTCCATTTCCCCTCTTTGTTCAACGCGCTTTTATAAGTGAATATTATAGCCGCTAATACGTAAGGCAAGAGGGCCAGGGCGCGCATTTTCGTGTTGTGGCCGACCTGTATTATCTGGAAATTGTACGAGCAGAACGTCACGGCTATAGCACCGCCGATTGCCAGGATTTTATCTATTCCTAGCGACAGCATCAACAGAAAAGCGCCTATCAATGAAACAATCAGCCAGATGGCAGGACTGTGGCCATTGAACAGAAGGTCAAAAAAAGGTTGAGTCAAATCACCTTCATGAGGCTCTCTGAATGAGGTGTTTGGCATCCCACTAAACATTGAGCCGGTCCATCTGGGAGAATATCCTTGATAGAGACCTTGCCACACATCGCTTTCATGAGCCATTCCCCTGAAGCCAACAATGTCGCTCTGGTTGACTCGTTTTCCCGTCAATACCTGGGGCATGAAGGAATATGCCAGGACAACAAACAGCAGGATGATACCCGCATAAATGAAAATATTTTTCTGTGTCTTGTTCATCAGCGTTTAGTTATTTCTTCAAGAAGAGCGGCGAGACGTTTGGTTAACCGGCGACGACTATACATGGAAATATCAGAGGCATTGTCAAGAAGTTCGTTAGCTTTGAACTCATCCCAACTGAAATCAATCCACCGACGTATCTTCTCTTCATCTTCCCAATCATACACTATTCCGGATCCGGTGTTCCTGACAACCTGAGCCATCGCTCCGTCCGTCTGACCTATTCCAAGAATCGGCCTGCGGGAAGCAAGATATTCAAACAACTTTCCCGGAAGAACCGCCTCATACTCAGGCTCCTTTCTCAAAGGAAGAATCAGAACGGAAGCGTTTCTCTGCTCCCTGACCGCGACCTCGTGACTCTGGTAGCCGAGGTTCACAAGATTAGGTCCTAGCCCGGCGGCCTCTATCGAATTCACAATCTCTTGGTCTGTCTTTCCTACAAGCCTGATTCTTAGCAGTTTCCGGAATTCTTTATCATCCTGGCATTTGGCTGACAGCACCTTCCAGAGAATCTCAGGATCTCCATCCGACGCGAAAAGTCCGGTATGTGTGATGTTGAAATATTCATCAGCCTCGAAAGGATCATTGAAATCCTCTTCATCAAAACCATTGGTTATCAGTTCCACCGGAGTGGAGGTAATGGCCTCGAAATCCTTCTTGACCATCGGGGATACGGCAATTACCCTTGTCGCGCCATCCACCACCTTTTTCTCCAAAGCCTGATGCTTGGCCTCAGATTTAGGAGTGAGTTCCAAATGCTTGAAATAAAATATCTTAGTCCAAGGGTCACGGAAGTCAGCCAACCAGGGAAGACCTGTGGCCCGCGACAGTTTCAGACCGATAAGGTGCATGCTCTGCGGAGGTCCGGTTGAGACGATGGCGTCGACCGGATGCTGCTTCAAGTATTTTTTCAGGAACTTGACGGAAGGCCGTACCCACATGATTCTCGGATCCGGAATAAAGTAATTACCCCTTATGTACAACGATAGTTTCTGCTTCCAAGACTTTTTACCCCCATTGACCGGATTGACCTCGTTGCCATCAGAACCAGCTGAGGTCAAGGCCTTCAGGTCGGTCGAACTGCCTTTACCCATCAATTTGCGGTAAATGCCGTACGGCTCGAAAATATGGGTTTTGACGATCTCCGCTTCCGGCGGAATCTCCGTGGCTAGAGTCTTGTCTATGGTCGTGAGTTCGGGATTCTCAGGTGTGTAGATGACAGGTTGCCAACCCTCTTTTGGAAGGTATTTGGCAAACTTGACCCATCTCTGCACACCGGAACCACCAGATGGCGGCCAGTAATATGTGATTATCAAGACCCGTTTCATCGGAATACCGTATCTTTCTCAAACTCTCAAATTTAAGAAAAAAAGCGTTATTTCGATGCTTAACTAGGCATATTCCTCCGTGGCGTACTTAAAGAACGCCTCTATCTCCGCCTTGGAATTGAGACGAACGATGTAAGCCATGTCTCCAAGATCGTCTGAAAGGGCGTATGGAACCCGCTCACACATGCATACAGCCTGGCCATAACGGTTCAGCAGGTCTTGATGGCTATGCTTGTAAGTATGGGAATACCTCCGGCCGACATATCCCACATAGGCGTTCTCGCCGACAGGTTTACGAGCCTCGTCGAAAGCAACCATGTCAGCCCAAATCTGAAAGACATCCGTCTGATGAGCATAGTCCATCATATCCGGAGTATAGCCCCCTGGCGGGCGCATATTCACTTCAAGGCCCACATAATCACCTTTCTTGCCCAAGCCTTCCCGATCTCTGTCAAGCTGGAAGAACTCCAGGTGGACGAATCTGCTCTTTATCCCGAAAACCTTTACCGTGCGGCGGCCTATCGCGGCAAGTTTTGCCGGAACTGTCTTGTTTGTCCAATAGCAGCAGTCCAGATTGTTGTGCACAATCTCCATAACGGGTGTGGGGAACACGGAGTTGTTCTCGAATATCGGTTCGCCTTTGGAGTTGAATATCGCGTCATAGCTCACCAGAAGACCAGTGATAAACTCCTCAAACACATAGAGAGAGCAGCTGCTCTGACGTTTCTCAAACCAGGCTTCCAACTCTTTAATATTGTGTATTTTAGTTGTTCCTCCCGCTCCCATCCCGTTGTCCGGCTTGGCGATTATCGGGTAACCAGTCTTCCTTGCGAAAGCCTTTACTTTCGCAAGTCCTTCAGAACCTTTGATTTGCCTTGCCGTGGGAATTCCGCCAAGAGCGTAGTACTTTTTCATTTCGCTCTTGTTCTTTATGGCGGCTATATGATCTGTCTGGATGCCCGTGGTGACATTGAAGTCCGTGCGTAGACGCGCGTCCTGCTCCAGCCAATATTCATTGTTGGACTCTATCCAGTCGATCTTGCCCCATTTGTGAGCGAACCACGCGACAGCACGGTACATCTGGTCATAATCCTCAAGATTATCCACTTTATAGTAATCGTCCAGATTCTGACGCAGCTCAAGAGGCAGGTTCTCGTAGTTGGTGTCCGCGATACCCAACACGTTAACACCGTTGGCTTTAGCCCCGGCGCAGAAGTGCCAATAGGTTTGCGGAAAATGTGGGGAAATGAAAATCAGATTCATAAAGCTATAAGTTTTATTCTCTTCACAGACACGGCGCATAGATCCGCGGCTGATTTCGAAAGCCTCCCCGTAAAGGGTTGGTTTTCCGTTAACAATTTTCACATAACCACCATCCTTGAAAGTGTAGAAACGATGGTTCCAACTGTCCGGGAAGGCTATATCCTCAAATAATCTAAGATTATCCACAGAGGCGTAACGAACCTGCTCCAAATGAGGAACAAGCTGGATATCTGTTAGTTCCAAACCTTTCAGCCATCGCTTGTACGCCGGATCCACCGCTTCACCTGGAAGCTCGGGATGAGAATAAACGGTCCCGGCGCAGTTCATACTGCCGGCGCTGCAACCCATCAGAACACCTTGAAATCCCTGAAGCAGGGATTTCAAATTGATCTCATGCAGAAACTTATTCTGGGTTGGAACGTGACCGCCGCATAAGACGATCCAGTGAGCGCTTTCAACCAGACTTGGGGCTTGCGACGCGTTTCTGCGGTCCAGCATCGTGATGCTTTCCGTCTCAATATCCGATTTGTGGATACAATCACTCATCCCCTTCAGCACGGATTCGGTGAAGCCACGATCATCCGGAGCGGCGCTCACAAGTAGAACTCTCGGCGGATGTCCGCCTGTGACTTTCGCCAATGAAGCCTTGACATCGGCGAGAAAACCGTTGTCTTCGGTAAAGCTTGGTTCCCCATAACGGGTTGGGCTGCCTGTAAGATAGATTATCATACTCCAAGCTCATCTTTCATGGAGCGGAGCAAGTCAAAAGCCTGTAGTGGAGTCATGTTATTAAGATCCGCCGAGGCGAGTTTGTCCCTCAACGAGGACAGGGTCGGATCGTCCAGTTGGAAGAACGACAATTGGAGCGACCCATCACTTTCCAAGGTTCCGGCCTTTGTCTGGACCGGCTTTTTGATCTGTCCTTTCTTGGCGCTCACAAGATGCTCTGAATCATTCATTTCCAGAGCCTTCAACGTGTTCTCGGCGCTTTGTACAACCTCTTTGGGCATACCCGCCATCCTTGCGACATGGATTCCGAAACTATGTGCGGTTCCACCTTCTTTCAGTTTGCGAAGGAATATTACCTGAGTGCCGACTTCCTTGACCGCTATGTGGAAATTCTTGACTCTTGGATATATTTCTTCCAAGTCATTGAGTTCATGATAATGCGTCGCGAACAGAGTCTTGGCACCCTTTCCATATTCGTGGATATATTCCACTATGGCCCGGGCTATCGACATTCCGTCGTAAGTTGATGTGCCGCGGCCAATCTCGTCCAAAAGGACAAGGGAACGGGCTGAAAGGTTGTGGAGGATCATAGAGGTCTCCAGCATCTCAACCATGAAAGTGGATTCGCCGCGGGAAATGTTGTCAGAGGCTCCGACACGGGTGAAAATCTTGTCGAAATACCCTATCCTCGCACTTTCGGCAGGAACAAAGGATCCAATCTGGGCAAGCAGGACGATCAACGCGGTCTGGCGCAGCAAGGCTGATTTTCCGGCCATATTGGGACCGGTAAGTATGATAATCTGCTGCTTTTTATCGTCGAGGTGGACATCATTGGGAACATATTCCTCGCCCGGAGGCATCAGTGTCTCGATGACCGGGTGACGACCACCCTTGATGTCAAGGGTAAGGTCTTTCGTAATCTCCGGACGGCAGTACTTGTTCCTTACCGCCAGCTCCGCGAAACCTGCCAGAACATCCAGCCGGGCGATTATCCGGCAATTGGCCTGTATGGCGGCTATATTCTTCTGAATGAGGGTTACAAGGTCTGAATATATCTTCGTCTCCAAGGCGTATATCCGATCCTCGGCACTCAGGATTTTCTCCTCGTATTCCTTCAGTTCGGCGGTGATGTAGCGCTCCGCATTGACAAGAGTCTGCTTTCTTATCCACTCAGGAGGAACCAGGTCCTTGAACGTGTTGCGGACTTCGATATAGTATCCGAACACATTGTTGTAACTTATTTTAAGAGAACTGATTCCGGTTCGTTCCGCCTCACTCTGCTGGAGCCTTAGCAAATAGTCTTTACCTCCTGAGGATATATCCCTCAATTCATCAAGCTCCGTATCCACGCCCTTACCGATCACCGGTCCTTTGCCAACAGCGGCGGCAGGTTCCGGATCCATCACCCGGACAATCTCGTCCCTCAACGCTGAACAGTCCCGCATACCAGAGGCCAGGTTCGCGAGGGCTTTCACTCCGCTACTTTCGCATATCTCCTTGACCGGAACCATCCTTTCCAGACCTCGGCTCAATTGCATCACCTCCCTGGGAACAACCCTACCCATAGCGGCCCTGGATATGATTCTCTCAAGATCGCCTATCCCTCCGATAAGATCCCTTACCTTGTCTCTTTCCCCGTCATTTCCGACGAAACGCTGGACACAGTCGTAACGGCTCTCAAGTTCCGGGATATCCATAACCGGCATAGCCAACCAATTCCTCAGGAGCCTGGCGCCCATCGGAGACGAGCATTTGTCGATGACCGAGACGAGACTGACTCCCTCTCCTCCGCCTGAAGAATTGAATATCTCCAAGTTACGCATCGTAAACTTGTCCATCCAGACGAACTTGTCACCATCGATGCGCGAAATCGAGCATATATTCCCAAGGCCGGTGTGCTGGGTCTGCTCAAGATAGACCATCAAGGCGCCGGCGGAGCATATTCCCAGAGGGTATTTCTCAACTCCGAATCCCTTCAGAGACTCGACTTTCAGCTGCTTTTTAAGCCTCTCGACCGCGGCGTCATATACAAAAGCCCACTCTTCCACCGAGGAAATGTAGAGGCTTTCCCCATATCTTTGCTTGACACCCTTCTCATATCCTCTCTGGACCACGAGCTCCTTCGGATTAAGCGACGCCAAAAGAGTTCCTATGTAATCAAGAGATCCCTGGGCGACTTGGAATGATCCTGTGGAAACATCCAGGAAAGCGGCTCCGCACTCATCTTTGTCGAAAGTGAGCCCAGCCAGGAAGTTATTCTCTTTCTGGTCAAGGAGTTGGTCGTTGAAAGCGATTCCTGGTGTGACAAGTTCCGTCACACCTCTCTTAACAAGTTTCTTGGCGAATTTCGGGTCTTCCAATTGGTCGCAGACAGCGACTTTATAACCTGCCCGAACAAGTTTAGGAAGATAGTTATCCAAAGCGTGATGCGGGAAGCCGGCCATCTCGACATATCCTTTATCTCCGTTGGATTTGCGGGTTTGGATGATTCCGAGCACCTTGCTGACGAGCACAGCATCGTCTGAGTAAGACTCATAAAAATCCCCCACCCTGTAAAGCAACACAGCCTCGGGATGCTGGGCTTTCACAGAGAAAAACTGTTTGATCAGCGGGGTATCTTCGGGAGCCTTGCCTTTCGCCATCTTAAAAGATTTTATTACCACAAATTTACAAATTTTATCAGAATTGTTTATTTTTACATGTTAGAGTCACTCTGACCACAAAAATTGAGTTATTATGAGTAAAACATTGAAATCACTTTTCTTCGCCGCATTGGTGGCGGTGTGCTTGCCTGTGACGGGATTCGCCGCCAAGACATCTTGGACTCTCTCCTCTCCTGACGGAAAGATTAAAGCCGAGATTAAAGCTAACGGAAAGGTCTCATATTCAATTACTTTCAAAGGAAAGACCATTCTCAAGCCATCAGAGATCGCGATGAATCTTGACAACGGAACCGTTTATGGGGAAGGCAAGGTCAAGAACGTTCAGACCGGCAAGGTTGTCGAGAGTATCCCTGCTGTCGCTTACAAGAAAGCTGTCGTGGATAATGTCTACAACTCGTTGACCCTTAATTTTAAAGACTACTCCATCGAGTTCCGCGCATTCGACAACGCCGTGGCCTACAGGTTCATTTCCACCGCTAAGAGAGGCAAGTTCAAAGTCAAATCAGAGCAGGTCGAACTCAATTTCCCACAGGACTGGATGGCATGGGTGCCTTATGTCCGTGACGAGGGATCTATTGAGGATCAGTTCACTAACTCTTTTGAGAACTATTACCAGCACATCAACCTCTCATCTTGGGATCCCAAGCGCCTCGCCTTCCTCCCGCTCGTGGTTGACGCTTTCGACGGGGTAAAAGTGATGATCACGGAGTCTGACCTTCGGGACTATCCGGGACTTTATCTTGACGGCCAGGGCGATAAATCCCTGAAGGGTGTCAACGCCCCGGTTCCTGACAAGATCGAGATTGGAGGCCATAACAATCTTCAGGGAGTTGTCAAATCCCGCAAGAACTATATCGCCTCGGCTGAGGCTGGCCGCAGTTTCCCTTGGAGAATAGTGGGCGTGTTCGAGGAGGAGAAGGATCTCGTGAACTCCGATCTGACCTGGCTTCTCGGTGAGCCCGCTGACCAGAACGTTGACTGGGACTGGATCAAGCCCGGAAAGGTCGCCTGGGATTGGTGGAATGATTGGAATATCTATGGAGTGGACTTCGTGTCAGGAATCAACAACGAGACTTACAAGTACTATATCGACTTCGCCTCCAAGCATGGCATCGAGTATGTGATTCTCGACGAGGGTTGGGCGGTCAACAAGAAGACAGACCTGTTCCAGGTTGTTCCTGAAATAAATCTCAATGAGCTTACGGCTTACGCCAAGTCAAAGAATGTTGGGCTCATCCTTTGGGCCGGCTACAAGGCTGTCGACAAGGACATTGAGGGCGTGTTCAAGCACTATTCCAAGATGGGTATCAAGGGATTTAAGGTCGATTTTATGGATCGTGACGACCAGCTTGTCATGCAGTTCTACGAGAAGGTTGCCGCCACGGCCGCCAAGTACCACATGATTGTGGACTTCCACGGGGCCTTCAAACCTTCCGGCCTGGAAAGGACTTATCCGAATATCATCAATTATGAGGGTGTGGCCGGTCTCGAGCAGATGAAGTGGGGTGCCAATGAATATGATCAAGTGACCTACGACGTGACCATCCCGTTCGTAAGGATGGCCGCCGGAAGGATGGACTACACCCAGGGTGCCATGATCAATTGCACCAAGGGCCGCGCTTATCCCAATAACTCCACTCCGATGAGCCAGGGTACCCGCTGCCGCCAGCTAGCCGAATATGCCATATTCGAGGCTCCGTTGACGATGCTTTGCGACTCGCCTTCGAACTATATGGCCGAGCCTGAGTGCACTGACTTCATCGCCGCATTCCCCACCACATGGGATGAGACCGTTCCGGTATGCGGAAAGATCGGAGAATATGTGGCCATCGCTCGTAGGAAAGGAAACGACTGGTACGTCGGAGCTCTTACCGGATGGGACGCTCGTGACCTTGTTCTCGACCTCGGATTCATCGGGAGCGGGAAAATGACCGTGTTCCAGGACGGTGTCAATGCCCATAGGGCCGCCCGGGACTACAAGAAAGTGAATACAAGCCTGCCTGTCGACGGCAAAGTACATATTCACATGGCTCCTGGCGGAGGCTGGGTCGCCAAGATCTCGAAGTAGCACCAGAACCCATTGGTTATGAGAAAGTTATTATTATTTATCGTTTCCACTGCGGCGCTGGTTCTCTCCGGCGCCACGGCGGTGGCGAAGACAGAAGATCTCAGCGTCATGTCCTTTAATATCCATGGACAGGAGAAGGACGAGGCTGGAGACTTCAGCTGGGAAGCCCGCAAGAAGGGCTGCCTGAAAGCGATAAAGAAGTACGATCCCGACGTCCTGTTCCTACAGGAGGCCTTCGCCTACCATAAGGCTGACTTGATGAAAGAACTGAAGAAGCACATGCTGGTGGACCGGAGCTCAAAACCGGGGCAGGTGGATCAGGATATACCCTTCAACGAGAACCCTATCATGTTCAGGGCAGACAAGTTCGAGCTGCTGGACTACGGTTCTTTCTGGCTCAATGAGAAACAAGAAGCTGACACACCCGGATGGGACGCCACCTCCGTCCGTAACACCAACTGGGTGAAGCTGCGTTACAAGAAGTCCGGAGTTATATTCTTCTGCTTCAACACCCGGTTCTCAGGAGGAGAGGCCGCGGGTAAGGGCAGCGCCGTCCTTATGGTTGACAAGATTAAGGAAATAGCTGGTGATGACGCGGTTGTATTTGTCGGAGGTGACTTCCAGATGTCCTCGTCTGACAGGATCCTCACCCCGCTTGCCTCTTATGCGAAAGACGCCAACTTCACTTTAAAGAAGCCGGACACCAAGGCCACATATAATGGCTACGGCAACCCGGGAAGCGCGGTGCGCTGGCCGGATCACATCTTGGTCAGAAACGCGAAAGTCGAAGAGTACGAGGTCGTTGACGGAAAGTATGGCCCGAAATTCATCTCGGACCATTATCCTATTTACGCTGAGTTCGAGATTCCTATCCCGAAGGTTTAATTATCTGATAATCGGAAGAGTCTTCTGTCGGAGCCATGTGGCGATTTCCGACGGAAGGCGAGGCGAGAGAGTCCGGAAAACCCGCTCGTTATAGTTATTTAGCCACTTAATCTCTTCTTCGTCAAGTAGTTCCTTAACCAGAACAGATGTGTCGAAATGACAAAGGGTCAAAGGCTCGAAACGAAGCCAGCGTCCGAAGTCATTCTCACCGGCGTCAACACAGAGAAGAACATTCTCATGCCGAATGCCATGACGGCCTTCCCGGTATATTCCTGGTTCATCGGTAGTGACCATTCCAGGCAGAATAGCCTGACGGTTGAAATTCTGACGGATTTCCTGAGGGCCTTCGTGGACGTTGAGGTAGAAACCCACTCCGTGGCCAGTCCCATGACCGAAATTCCTCTTGGAGTTCCATAGAGGGGCCCTTGCCATGACATCGATCTGGCAGCCGGCGGTGCCCTTCGGGAACACAATCTTAGAAAGAGCGATATGCCCCTTCAACACAAGAGTATAATCTTCCTTTTCAAGTTGGGAACAAGGTCCGAGAGGAACTGTCCTGGTTATATCTGTGGTGCCGAAAAGGTACTGGCCCCCAGAGTCACATAGATATAATCCATTGGCATACAGTTCCGCGGAACCATCCTCCGGAGTGACGTAGTGCGGCAAAGCCGCATTTGGGCCATAGGCTGAAATGGTCTCAAAGCTTTCTCCGCGGAAACCCTCGATCTGGGAGCGGAACTCGTGAAGCTTGACCGAGCACTCATATTCATTAAGAGGCTCTCCGGCCTCAATCATCGTCTCCAGCCAATAGAGGAAACGCTCCATCGCCAGTCCATCTTCCAGATGGGCCTCACGCAAACCTGCTATCTCAACCTCATTTTTGACCGACTTCCGGAGCGCTACCGGAGATTTTCCTGTCACCACGTTGTCCTGCAAGGAGTTCTCTTTCAGGATACCGTAAAGATCATAATTCAAAGAAGATGGATCAATGAATATCTTTTTGATGTAATCATCGTCGATCATTCCGGCCAGAGCCATTCCGATGTCGGAATAATCCTGGATATTCACCCCACTTGCGGTCAACTCATAGAAGCTATCTTCCGTCTCGTTGTCGTCCTCAGGAATAGGTCCTTTTCGGACGAACCATTGAGTTGTGTCGGATGTGACCAAAAGGTATGACATCACGACCGGATTGTAAGCCACATCCTGACCTCGGACGTTTAGCATCCATGCGATCTCGTCCAATGCCGTCAGGAGTATAGCATCGCAGCCATTGTCTTTCAACCACTTCCGGATCCAGACAATCTTTTGTTTGCGGGACCATCCCACTGTCTCGGCTCCGAGAGTGATAATAGGGCTTTGGGGATATCCTGGCCTGTCCGTCCAGAAATTGGAAAGCAAGTCCGGGACATTCGCTATCGCGGTCCTGTCTTTCCCGACAGTGTCCCTTATTTCTATCACTTCCGTAGCGCTGATACCCAGCCCGTCAACAGCGATAACCACTTCATCGAAGCCGGCGAATCGCGTCTTGAGCCATTCAGGAATAAGAACCTGATCCTGGACCCGGGTCTTGTGAAGCTCGATTCCTGTGCCTTGAAGTTGTCTCTCCGCCTGGATGAAATAGCGAGTGTCCGTCCAGAGTCCGGCATGATCCTCCGTGATGACAAGCTCACCTTCTCCGGTGTAGCCGGAGACCCACTCGATTTGGTGCCAACGTGGCGCCGAATATTCGCTGACATGAGGATCTGTCCCGGTCAACACGACCGCGTCCCAGCCTCTGGAACGCATCATGTCCCGGATCGCCTCGACTCGTGATCTCATTTGAGAAGCTTACGTCTGATGGTACGGACTGTGGACAGAAGCAGGTGATCCACAGGAATATACGAAGAAACTGACTTCAATCCCGAGAGCAACAGGTTGCTCGGGGAATATGACTGCTTCATGTCAGTGAAAGAGTGGCGTACAGCCTTGCCTTTACTTCCGATGTTTTTCTTGACCTGCTTCTGGGCTGTCTCCAGCTGGTCCATGGTCTTGATATCTTTGTATTTCATGGCCTTGGACTATTTGTCTTCCTCAAAGAAGAGATTCACGAAAAGCGGCACGAAAGTGTTCCTAAAGAGCCTTTTCCTTAGAAGGAACAGCACTCCGAGCACTATGATGAAAAAGCCTGCGATTATAGCGGCGCCTCCGGCGTAACTGCCGATCAACTCACCTATCCACATGACCCCACCGAAAGCTATGGCAATAAGGATCACGGACACGACGAACAGCACAAGCAGGATGTAAAGGAGCTTGCTCAATGTCACGGACAGGCCTTTGACCGCCCCTAATTTCAACTCGGCGATCCGAAGGTCTATATATTCGGAAGCATTCTCACCGAGTTCCTCAACGGGTTTTGTGAAATCGCTCATGACTTAAGCGTCTTCCTCATTCCAATGATCCTCTGTCTCATCAGGATCCTTTGAAAGGGCTTTCTCAAGCTTATCCAATTGCGCGAGGATTCTCAGACGAGCTTCCTCTTTAAGATCAGTTGCCTGATCGGTCAGGGTGGCTTTCAGGTCCTTGAGGTCCCTGCGGGCAAGCCTTGCCCTCGCGCGGAGCCTTGTAGTGGCGCTTTCGGCACCTTCCTTGATATCTTCAAAAGACTCCTTGGCCCTGTCTAGACCTTCGTCAGCGGCATCCATAAACTCATCCCAACCTTCGGCAGCGGCGACTTTCACCTTGCGGCGTGTCTCCTCACCTTTCTCCGGAGCGAACAACAATCCCAGGGTCAGCCCGGCGGCAGCCCCGGCAATCAAAGCGAAAAATGAATCACCTTTCATAACTATGAATGTTTAATGTTTTGGCATTTACAAATATAGCAAATACCAAATAACAAGCCAAAGCCGATGTTGATAACTTTTTATCAGACCAAGCTTTGAACGATATGTCATTTTGGGTATATTTGTAAGACACAAAATGCCTTCAAATGTCCTTTGTACATCTTCACGTCCACACCCAATATTCCATCCTCGACGGATTCTCGTCGATAGCGACCTTGTTTGACCGTGCCGAAGCCATGGGCATGCCCGCCCTGGCCATCACCGACCATGGCAACATGTATGGTGTCAAGGAGTTCTTCAAGTTCGCCGACAAGCATCGGGACAAGGAGACAAAGGAGTACAAAGTCAAGCCGATCATCGGTTGCGAGGTCTATGTGACAAGGCATTACGATCCGAAGCTGAAAGACACCGAGCATCGTGCCTACTACCATCTGATTCTTCTGGCCAAGAATATCCAAGGATACAAGAACCTCTCTAATATAGTCTCCCTCGGACATATCGAAGGACTCTATTACGGGAAACCCAGAGTCAGCCATGAGATTATCGAGAAATACCATGACAACTTGATCTGCTGCTCGGCTTGCCTTGCCGGAGAGATTCCCAAAGACATAGTGTCGGGCAACATGGATGCCGCCAGGAAAGCCATCGAGTGGCACAAGAAGGTCTTTGGAGATGACTACTATCTCGAAGTCATGCTTCATAAGACAGAGGTACCGGGCTTGTCACTGGAAGTATTTGAGCAACAGCAGATAAGCAATGCCGGAATATTCAAGTTGGCTGAAGAGATGGGGGTCAAGGTCGTGGCCACGAATGACGTGCATTTCGTGGACAAGGAGGATGGTCCGGCCCATGACCACCTGATCTGCCTCAACACCGGCAAGAAAATATTCGAGGAGCCTCGTCTACATTACACACAACAGGAATATCTCAAGAGCGAGGAGGAGATGGCGGCCCTGTTCCCCGATCATCCGGAAGTGTTGGCCAACACCCTTGAGATCGCTGATAAAGTCGAGGTCTACAGCATTGACAGGGACAATGTGCTCCCGAAATATAATATCGATCCAGGATTCCTTTCTGATATTGACTCATATCTCGAGAAGTATAAGGAAGTGATCGACGCCGGCAGGAATGACAAGAAGGGTAATTACAGAGGTGACGAGTTCTGCCGTTCTGTCGCCTATCTCTGCCATCTGACTTATCTTGGCGCCAAGAGACGGTATGGCGAGACACTCACCGAGGAGCAGCAGGAAAGACTTGATTTCGAGTTGAAGACCATTTGCCGCATGGGCTTTCCGGACTATTTCTTGATTGTCCAGGACTATATCGCCGCATGCCGTAAAGGAGGTAGCCTGGTCGGCCCTGGCCGAGGCTCGGCTGCCGGCTCTGCCGTCGCTTATTGCTTGGGTATCACCAATTTGGATCCCATAAAGTACCAACTCCTGTTTGAGCGATTCCTCAACCCGGACCGTATTTCGATGCCGGATATCGACGTGGATTTCGAGGACCTGTTTCTCGCCCATAAATATGTTGATGACACCTATGGCAAGGACCATGTCTCCAGAGTCATCACCTTCGGCACTATGCTGGCTAAAGGAGCTATAAAAGATGTCGCCAGAGTGCGTGACCTGCCACTGGACGAGTCCAACCATCTTTCCAGCCTGGTTCCAGACCGTCTGAGCGAGAAGGTGGAGAAGGAATATCCATTCAATCCGAAACTGGACGAGTTGAAGCCTGGATTCAAGTCTTTCGAAAGGGACGGAAAGATGTTCCAAAAGGGTATGGAGGACACTGATGTCAAGATTACCCTCAAAAACTGCTACCGTCTTGTTCCTGAGTTTAAAGACCTTCTGGCAAATGGCTCTGACCAAGTCAAGGATGTGCTGAAATTCGCCTTGAAGCTTGAGGGATGTATAAGGCAAGTCGGTATGCACGCCTGTGCCACGATTATCGGCCGGGGAAGGCTTACTGATTATATTCCCATCTGCTTATCCCAAGATAAGGAAACCGGTGAATGGGTCTGGACAAGCCAGTATGACGGCCATTACATCGAGGATGTGGGTATGCTCAAGATGGACTTCCTTGGGCTGAATACCTTGACAATTATTCATAAGTGCCTTGACAATATAAAGCTTCGATTTGGGGAAGATATTGACATAGAGGCGATTGACATTAACGACAAGCCCACTTACGAGCTATATAGCCGGGGCGACACCGATAGCGTGTTCCAGTTTGAGTCTCCGGGAATGAAACAGTGGCTCCAGAGGCTTCATCCGGAGCGTTTCGAGGACTTGATCGCTATGAACGCCCTCTACAGGCCGGGACCCATGGACTACATCCCCAACTTCGTTAACAGGAAACTGGGTACGGAAAAGATCGAATACGACCTGCCCGAGATGGAAGAATTCCTCAAGGACACTTACGGGGTCACGGTCTACCAGGAGCAGGTGATGCTTTTGTCCCAGAAGCTCGCCGGATTCACAAAAGGTGAGGCGGACAAGCTGCGAAAGGCGATGGGAAAGAAGCAGATCGCTATCCTGAACGAGCTCAAGGACAAGTTCATGACCGGGGGAATGGCCAACGGCCACCCGGAAAAGACACTGGACAAGATATGGAAAGACTGGGAGAAGTTCGCTCAATATGCCTTCAACAAATCCCACGCTACCTGCTATGCCTGGGTATCTTACCAGACCGGATGGCTCAAGTGTCATTATCCGGCCGAGTTCTTTGCCGCTAACCTTTCCTGCAATCTTGGAAACACTGGTGAGATCAGGAACATCCTTGCCGACTGCAAGGCCCACAAGATAAGGGTGAGGAACCCTGATGTCAATGAGTCATATTCCCATTTCACGGTCAATAAGGAAGGCAATATCCGCTTCGGCCTGAAAGGAATAAAAGGTTTCGGCACCAATGTCGCAGATGCGATTATAGCAGGCAGGGAGACCGGCGGTCCCTACAAGGACATTTTCGATTTCGTTGAGCGAATGGACGGTGTCCTGAACCGTAAGGCGCTTGAGTGCCTGGTATATTCCGGAGCGTTCGACTCTTTCAAGATCAAACGCCGCCAATTCTTCTCCCCTTGCAAGAACGGTAACTTCTTCATCGACGAACTGGCTCGCTATGCCGTTTTGTATAGCCAAGACACCGTAGACTCGGGAGCGTCCTTGTTTGGCGGCATGGATGAGATGAAACCGGTCCGTCCGGAGATTCCCGCCAACATTGAAAAAGACGACGAATTGGAGATCCTTCAGAAGGAGAAGGAATACGTGGGGATGTACATTTCTTCTCATCCGCTTGAGAAATATGCCTTCGAGATGGAGACCTTCACCAATCAGGATCTGGCGACATTGGACAACCTCATTGCCGAATGCGAGAAAGATAAGAAGAAGATGAAGGTGGCTGTGGCTGGTCTTGTGACAGAGACAGCGAACTTGACCACCAGGACTGGTAAACCATATTCCAGGACCAAACTGGAGGACTATAGCGGCTCCTATGAATTATCCCTGTTCGGCAAGGACTATGAGACATTCATGAGATACCTCCAACCTCACGCCAGCCTCTACATTGAAGCTGAGATCACCGAGAAGTTCTACGTCAAACCGGAAGAGAGGGCTCAAGGGAAAACATCACCTTATGCGCTAAAAATCAATGCTATATCCCTCTTGGGCAATATCAATGAAAGCAAGCTTTCCGCCTTCTCGATCAGCCTTACAACCCCGATGCTGACAGAGAAATTCCGCAGCGAGCTTGTGAGTCTGGTGAAGGCCAACAAGGGCAAGACTCCCCTGAAGATGTACCTTTACGATCCGGTCACCAAGTACAACATCGAGTTCCACTCCACAAAGTTCCAGGTGGCCGTGACGTCAGAGTTTGTCTCATCTCTCAAGCTTATGGGCGTAAAATGTTCCCCGGTGCTGAGATGATTCATGGGTGAGTTTTACTTTTATTTACGGCTATTCTGCCGATGATTAATGTCCTGGCGGCGGGATCACGGGACGAAAAGCCTTTCGTTGTCACTACCGAGGAATATTCCAAAGCTCCACCCCGAAAGAAGGAGCTTACCTTACGGCCGCTGGTAAAGCTATGGAATACCTTTCCCATTCTCCCGCCGCCAGGGTTCTGAAAATCAAAGATTATGATCCTTCAATGAAAGAGGATTTCCAGGTCCAGGACGCCTGGTCTTTTACCGAGCTGATCCTGGAATAATTATTCCCGCGTCTTTCATCCAAGTCTTATACTTGCCGAAGTCGAATGGAGGCTCTCCATAGAGGTAGTGGTTCTTGTATTTCCGGCCACCGGTCTCATATTCGATGAGCAGAACTCCTTGACCCTCAGGGATTGGCAGACCAGCCACAAGGGACCGGTCGTTCGCTCCAACGCTGAACTTACCATTATAGACAACCTTGCCGCTCACGACATCGGTCACCTTCACCTTGCCGTCAGCCGACTCCATGGAGTCGTTGACGGCCTTGAGAGGAAGCACACCATCCTCCTCATCGTTAATGAGTACACAGACGGTCCTCTGGGCGTTCCAAAGATAGTTGTATGCCAACTTCTTGGAGTTGTAGTAATCCACGATGGCATCCGAGACTATCGGCCAGCCGTCACGCACGTTCCACCAGATCATGCCGGTACGGTCGAACTTCGCGCCCCTGAACTTCTCCACGAAATACTTCATCGCCTCCGCCTGGGTGCTTTGCGAAGCCATCACAAAGTCGTCAAGAGTCTTGGGACGGAAGCCGAACAATAGATTTATCTGCTTGGTCATCAATTCGTTCCTTCCCACGAACTCATCAAAGAATGGTATCGGTCGGACTGATTTGGTCAGCCACTCCTTGTTCCACTCGCCGTCCTTTGTCCAAGGGTATTGGCAATCCTTGGTGAACATCTTCTCGATGGATTCCTTGTTAGGAGCGCCATGATAGCCGATCTCGCTCACGAATATCGCCTTGGCTTCCTTGTAGAACGGATCCTTATAGTAGCCGCGGGGACCCCAGAGATGATCCTGAGGAAGATCTGAACGCTGGCAACCGTTTTTGAATGCCTCTTCGCTGAAATACGGGGAACTCGGGAGATACGGCCTCGTGGGATCGAACTCGTACAAAACCTCCGGAATCATCTTACGGCTGATCACATCCTTGTTCGGATCAATATGGAAAGTAGGCAAAGTCCAAAGCAAGGAATTATCATTCTCATTGTTGCCAGACCATAGTGCCAAAGAAGGATGGCTCCTGAACTTCAGGACAACCTGTTTGATCTCATCGCGGAGTTTCGAGACGAAGGAGGCGTCTTGGGGATATATTATTCCAGCCATCGAGAAATCCTGCCAGACCATGATCCCCTCTCGGTCACAACGGTCGTAGAAAGGAGTGTCCTCATAGACATTACCACCCCAGCAGCGGATCATATTGCAGTTAAGATCCACAACCATGTCCAAGGTGCTGTCCACCCATTTGGCGTCACGGCTATGGAAACCATCAAGAGGCACCCAGTTAGTTCCTCGGACATAAATCCTCTCTCCATTGACGTAGAAGCAGAACTCACCTTCACCATTCTCATCGATCATCTCGCTCCGATCCAACCTCACCGTCCTGAAGCCCACTTTTCGGGTATCAGATGCCAGGACTGTCCCGTCCTCATCGATCAAGGTCAGGGTTCCGTCGTACAAGGCGGGCTCTCCATAACCCTTCGGCCACCACAAGTCGGCTTTATCCAAAGTGAACTCTGTCCTCCAGGCGTACGTGGGAAGTAAACGTTCATCTTCATAAGCCACCTTTCCGTTCCTCTCCAGCTTGACGTTAAGTTTCACTTTATCAATCTTTGAAGCGGGGTACTTGATCTGGATGTCCACAAAAGCCGAGACTTCGCCCGTAGTAGGGTTCGTATCCACCGTGACCCAATGCACATCGCTGATACTGACCGGGTTCTGAATATTCAAAGAGACATCTCTCCACAGACCGGCGCTGACCAACCTGGGCATTATGTCCCAACCGTAGCAGTGACGAGGCTTTCGGATCCAGACAGATTCGGTGTAGTGACGGAAACTGTAGGTCCCGACAAGATAGTTCTGAGCCTCGAGGACAGCGGATCGAATAATGACTTGAAGCAAGTTATCCCCTGCCTTTACCTTTCCGGTGACATCGAATTTATGAGCTATTAGGGCGTCCTCGGTGGATCCGACCTTCTCTCCGTTAAGCCAGATGTCAGCCAAGCAATCTATTCCCTCAAAATCAAGAATATATTTCTGATTCTTAGCTATTTCCGGAGCAGTGAACGACTTGCTGTACATCCACTGGCAGAATTCGTATTTCCGCAAATCATAGATGTTGTTCCCTATTTCCGGATTCTTGATCATCCCGGCTGCCAGAAGATCCAGTTCCACGTTGCCTGGAACAGTGGCTGAAAGTTTGGTGGTCTTCAAAGAAGCCACTTCAGCCGGATCTGTCACGGCTTGCTCTTCCTGTTCCCAAAACTCCAGGTTCCAGGTGCCGTTCAACGATATCTTGTCCTGAGCCATAGTGGCGAAACCGGACGCAAATAAAAGCGTGGCTATCGCTAGGATAATCGATCTTTTCATTATTCTTAGGTTTTGATTTCTTTATTCAATTCTTCAAGTATAGTCTTGGCCAATGCGGGAGAGACCATGGTTGACAAATCCTCAACGGAGGTGGCGGCTATGCGCGCGACTGAGCCGTATCGCATGAGCAGACGGCTCTCGGTCTGCTCGCCGACTCCCTTGATTTCCCGCAAGGCGCTTTTCAGCTGGCCCTTGCTACGTAGGGATCGATGGAATGTGATACCAAAACGGTGAGCCTCATCCCGGATCTGCATCAACACTTTGAGAGCGTGTGAGTTCCTGTCGAGGAAAAGAGGATAAGGATCATTGATCCTGATGACAAGCTCCATCCTTTTGGCGAGACCGACAACCATCAATTTGTCCAAAAGATCAAGCTCAGCAAGGGCTTGTCTCGCGAACTCCAGTTGTCCCTCTCCGCCATCAATCACGACCAGTTGCGGCAAATCATCCGGCGTCTCCGCCAACATCCTGGAATATCTCCGGTTGACCACCTCCTTCATCGACGCGAAGTCGTTGGCTCCTATGACTGTCTTGATCTTGAATTTCCGGTAGTCCTTCTTGGAAGGTACCCCGTCCCGGAAGACAACACACGAAGCCACTGGATTAGTTCCCTGGATATTGGAGTTGTCGAAACACTCTATATGCCTAGGCAACTCTTTCATTCCCAACGATTTCTGAAGATCTTCCATAACGAGTCGCTTGTATTCGTCAGGATCGGTCCTCTCCTTTTGTTTCAAGGCGTTGAAATGGTATTCCCGGGCGTTTTTGGCACTGAGCTCCAGCAGCGATAGTTTGTCTCCCTTAGCCGGTATCTTGAACTCGACTCCTTCAATCTCGACATCCGGCAGGAACGGGACTATAACCTCTTTGGCCAAGGCGCCAAACTTGGATTCTATTTCAGCGATAAAAGCACTTAGAACCGAAGCCTGCTCCTCCTCGATGTTCATCTTGAAACCAAGGTTCAGGGATTGGACGACCGAGCCTCCCCGCACGCGAAGGAAATTGCCGAAAGCCTCGCTTCCATCGAAAACCAGGGAGAACACATCACAGGAAGCATCTGAAGCAGAGGATATTATCGACTTTGAATAATGCTTTTTCAGCGCATCTACCCTATTCTTGAACACTTGCGCGTCTTCGAAGCGGAGCTCAGCCGCAGCCTCTTTCATGGCCGATTCATATTCCTTGATGATATCGTTGACACCACCCTTCAACAGACGAGTGATTTCTGAGATCCATGAGGAATATTCCTCACGACTGACCGCTCCCACGCAGCAACCTTTGCAGCGTCCGATGTGCATCTCAAGGCACGGACGGAACTTGCCACGAAGGACAGCGGCTCCCGTTATGTTAAGCTTGCAGGAACGAAGGGGATAGTTTTTCCTGAAAAACTCCAAAAGATAATTGGCATGGGTCACAGAACTATATGGCCCAAAATAGGTCCCGGATTTGCGATCCACCCGCCTTGTGAGGAAAACTCTCGGGAACTCCTCATTAGTCACCACTATCCAAGGATAGGTCTTGGAATCTTTCAGAAGGATGTTGTAGTGGGGTTTGTATTGCTTTATAAGGTTGTTCTCCAGCAACAATGCGTCCGCTTCGGAATCAACTACAGAGAACTGGGCATCCGCTATCTTGGAAACCAATATCCTGGTCTTCACATTGAGTCTCTCGGGAGGCACAAAATATTGCGCCACACGTTTGTGGAGGTCCTTAGCCTTCCCCACATAAATCACCTTCCCCGAGGAATCGTAATAGCGATAAACCCCCGGGGAATGTGGAAACAGGGAGATTTTCTCCCTGATAGTGAGATTATTGTCTGACAAACTATTTGACAGGTTTCACATGCTTCGCTACCTCAGCCTCGATATCATCACCACGGAGATCCCTTTTGACGATGGTTCCATCAGGACCAAAGAGGATGATGTGAGGAATGCCGTCAATACCATAGGTATTGGTCGGAATCCTTTGGGCATCAATAATTTGGTTCCAAACAATCCCCTGCTCCTTGGCGGATTCGATAGTGTCATCCTTTTTGTCCCATACGGCCACACTAAGGATGTCAAACTCCGGACCGGCATACTTCTCATACACGTTCTTGATGTTAGGCATCTCGGCCTTGCACGGACCGCACCAGGAAGCCCAGAAGTCGACAAGGATGTACTTGCCATGACCCACATAATCGGAAAGCTTCTGATTCTTCACCTTGAAATCGGTAAACATCTGACCTTCAGCGGTCTTCTTCCTGGCGGCGACAGATTTAGAAAGGGTCGCGATAGTCGATACCTTAGCCAAAGATGTGTCAATAGTCATCAAGACGGAGTCCATCTGGTCGTTATTAAGGAGATAACGAAGATTGTCAATCGCCGAGACAGCTGTCACATTATCTTTATTGGCATCCACGGCGCTTAAACAAAGCTTTTTGACATCATTCTGGAACGCGTCATAAAGCTGATCCTCGGTGGCTTCATCCTTGGCAGCCTCTATTTGTGGCTGATACTGTGCCTGAAGATCCTGCATGGCCTTCTGGAACGCGTCAAACTTTGTCTGAACGGAGATCTTCGGATATTTGGAGACCACTTTAAGGCTATAGTCATCATTGAAAGAAATAGTCAGAGGGGTTCCGTCAGAAACAAAATTACCCGTAACCTTCCCGGCCCTCAATTGGGTCATACCTTGGAGATATTTGGGAATCTCAACCTTGAACTGTCCGTTCTCGACCGTAACCGCCTTGTTGAAGGACAGTGGCTTGATTGAAAAATAAATCGATTCGGGTGCGTCATCTCCAAGATTACCGGTGATGACTGTTGTGTCAGAAACTTTGGGACCGCAACTCGCAAGGAAAAGCGAGGCGGCAACCACAAGAATAATAGATCTTGTCTTCATTTTTAATACTTTAGTTTTTTACTTCTTGTCACCAAGATCCAGGATTCTGACGTTGCGAATCTTCAGTCCCTCACCATGACCGCAGAATGAAATGTATCCCTTCTTGTTGAACATTCCGGGATGGTTCCTGTGGTCAACAGTGTAAGGGTTGGTGCCGCTGCCGTCGGGAGCCACATTATGGCCCTTGCAGGCTGTGCGGATGTTTCCATCCACAATAACCTCACCGTTGACAGTGACTTTGATCCGGTCGCCCTCAACCCTGATTTCTTCGGTGCTCCACTCACCCAAAGGTTTGTGGACAATTCTCTTGGCTGGAATTACTCCATAAACCGAGCCATGAACTTGATATTCGCGCAAATTCGCATACATTGGCGCGTCATGATCGAGAATTTGCACCTCACACATGGCGTCATAGGCGGCGTCAACACCCATCGGAGTCCTGACACCCACTCCGTTGTTTACTCCCTCGCGGAGGAAACAGAACTCGAAACGATAGACGAAATTACGGTATTCTTTCTTGGTATAGAGATTGCCTGTGCTGCCGTAGTTAGCTGACACATAGATGGTTCCATTAACAGGAATATATCCTTCGAGGTCTCCCTGCCACTTGTCGAGGTTGGTTCCGTCGAACAGCATCTCGAAGCCCTGCTTCTTCTCTTCAGCGGTTAACTGGGAAGGAGTGAAAGGCTCAGCGGCGTCAAGAATCTGATCAATCTCACTGACAGCATAACCGTCATCGGCATTGCCGGTGCCCTTGAATACGTTGGCAGCCTTGGTGAGGAAATTCTTGAAATCGTTGTAGTTGATCTCCTCCTTAGTCTTGGACGCGATATTCTTGACCGCGTTAGCCGCGGCATAGGCGGCATCCTTATCATCAAGATACTTCCCGGCAAGCAGGAATGACTTCATCGTAGGAACGTTAGCCAAGGCACTGAGAGCGGCGGTCTTGAGATCCTTCGTGTTCGCCAAAGCGAGGGCTTCGCCAAGACTGGCGCGTTTCTTATCAAGGTTGGTCTCATATCCGCTGACCAAGGAGATAAAACGAGGAAGGACGCTCGCGATATTTGAAGGATTCGCCTGAGCAGCTTTCAAGAGAATCGGGGCAGCCTTAAAGTTATCTACGCTGGTCAAGCAAGCAAGTGCGGCGGAACTGCCATTGTTATAGGCGTTTTCAAGATCAGCGACAGCCTCATCGGTGCCAGTGGAGGCAAGGACGGGATAAAAGTTAACCACATTCTTCGCGGTCTTGATAAGACCACTTACCTTGGAATATTGCTCAGCGGGAGCAAGGGTGTGGATAGCGGCCTTCAGGGCGTCCTGATAGTTGCTGATAGCGGTGGCACCCTTGGCTGCGTCAAGAAGTCCTCCGACTTTAGCGATGTCCCCAGTCCCAGTGAAATTGGACAGGGCGTCTTCAGCCATTTGGGCAAGTCCTTTATCCTGTGATCCGATCATTGAATAAACAATCGGAGCCACATTCTTCATCTTCCTGGCGGAAGCGAGACTCAACAAGTTCGTTATAGCGGTCTTGTCGGTTCCGGCGGCGAGTTTATCGGTCAAAGCGGCGGCGACTTCATCCTTGATGTCTCCCTTGAATGATTTAAGGGCTGTAAGAGCCTCCTGGCCGAATTCACCTCCAAGTTGTCCGATAAGGGTTGAAGCGGCGGCGGCACCTCCGATTTTTCCAGCGGCGGCGATGGCGGCCTTGGCAATCTCACCACCATTCCCAACCGCGGCGTTGACGATGTTAGCGGCAGAAGATATCTTATTGTTTCCCAACCAGTTGAGCACATCAACCTTGGCATCGGGGGCCAACTTCTTGAACTTGCTTGTCAGAAGCGGAACCAGCGAAGCGGCACCAAAAAGCTTGGTAGCGTTACCGAGCACAGAGTTCCTGAATATCTTATCGTCACTCTTAAGGGCGGAAGCCACTGTCTTCAAAGCCTTTTCGGGCTTGGCTTTCATAAGGGTCAACGCGGCGAGGCATTTCTCATGAGTCTTTCCGGATTTGAGGAGTGCCTGAGCCTCCTTTACAGGCATCTCGGGCTCCGCGGCGGGAGCGACATAGTTGCCAAGCATTCTCTGGAGAGTGGTGAGAAGCTCTTTATTGTAGGGGTCGGAACAAGCCGCAGCGGCATCCTGCAATCCTTTAAGCACATCGGCCTTCTTGGCGGAATGGGCAGGGTCGTTCACAAAAGATACGACACCCTGGAGGGCATATTCATAAATAGCGTTCTTGACTCCCTCACCGGCAGGCTTCATCAACTTGGCCACCTCGACGATTGACTGGGGAGCGGCGGCAGCGAGATCGCCCATTTGGGTGGCGAAATCAGAGCTGTTCTGGGCGGGCATAGCCGCCAAGACATCGGCTACAATAGTCTGGACTGTCCTTTGCCTCGCATCCTGGGCATAAACCGCTACCGAGAGGGCGAGGAATAAAAGTATCGAATATATCTTTTTCATATCCTTCTCAAGATTTAAATTGACCAAGGTCCGCGCATAGGCTGGTTGATAAGCAAGTTGGCGGCGTCATCATTGATGAACAGCTGCTTCTCCGGATCGAAATGAAGTGTACGACCGAGCCTGAGGGCGCAGGATCCGAGATTGACAACAGTGCAACTGTGATGGCCGTTCTCCTCGTTGAGAGCGAACTTCTGGCGATTCTTGACGCAATCCAGGAAATCAACCTGGCGAGGTTCCGGATCAGGAAGCTCGTTGATCACGTCCATAACGTTCGGGATGGTGCACTCGAAGCCCTTGTAAACCTTTCCCTTAGGTCCTTCGATGTAAGGAACCTTGCCGGAGCTCTCAAAGCCTTCACCCTCGAGGATGATCTTGCACCCATCGGCGTAGGTGTATGTGATGCTCCTCCAGATACCGACAGCGTCGGGGTGCTGCTGAGGCGCGTCGACTTCAACTTTGACAGGAAGGTCATTATCCTTGCCCAAGAAGTACTGGACAGGGTCGATATAGTGCTGTCCCATGTCACCCAATCCACCAGATTCATAGTCCCAATAGCCACGGAAGCTCTGGTGAACTCTGTGGGGATGGTAAGGTTTGACAGGGGCTGGTCCAAGCCAGAGATCATAGTCAAGCTCCTTCGGAACCGGCTGAGGCTCAAGATTTTCCCTTCCAGTCCAGTAGAACTTCCATGCAAATCCAGTGGCGCCGGAGATCCTTACAGTAAGAGGCCATCCGAGAAGTCCGCTATCGACGAGTTTCTTCAGGGGCTCAACTGTGGTGCCGAGGCCATAGAATGTGTCCTTGAAACGGAACCACGTGTCCAGACGGAAGATGCTGCCATATTTGTTTACAGCCTCGACTACTTTCTTACCCTCACCGATAGTCCTTGTCATCGGTTTCTCGCAGAAAATGTCTTTTCCTGTCTTGGCGGCCTCGACAGCCATAAGGCCATGCCAATGGGAAGGTGTGGCGATATGGACGATGTCCACATTGGGATCATGGACAAGATCCCTCCAGTCGTGATAGGACTGGAGTTTGGTCCCGAATCTTTCCTCTCCCTTCTGGAGAGCGTTGTCCAGATGTTTCTGGTCAACGTCGCAGACAGCCACGAGACGGCAACGCTCGTCACTGACAAAATGGAGGTTACTCATTCCGATTCCTCCAACTCCGATGATACCCCTGGTCATCTGGTCGCTCGGAGCGACGAACTTGCTGGACGAGTCTCCCATCTTGCCGAATACCTCACGGGGAAGTATCGTCAAGGCGCCTAACCCTAAGCCAGCCTTTTTGATGAAATCTCTTCTGGATTGTGCCATAATCAATTATGTGTATTAAAACAAGTCAAAACCTGTCGCCCCTTTTCGGGACAACAGGCTAAATTAATAAAAAACATGGAATATGACAACTGATTGTCAGAGTTTCACATCCACGAATATCGGAAGATGATCAGAAGCGACGGCGACCTCTCCGCCAGCGAACTCAACTGGCACCTCAGAACCAATTACTTTTATCTTCGGACCGTTCTTGAGAACCAGGATGAAATCTATGCATTCATGAGGGTTTTCAGCCGAGTAAGTATTCTTCCTGCAAGAGATCACGTCCCACTTCTTGCCCAGCTCTTTGAGGATGGCGCTGTTGGGGGTGGAATTCATATCTCCCGCAAGGAATACTGGTTTTTTAGATTCAGAATATCTGCTGGCGATGACTTCATTGATCGTCTCCGCCTGTATTACCATGGACGGCTCATCACGATAGTCCAGATGAGTCGACGCAAGCACATATCCCGAAGTCTCAACAACCATACAAGCTCTTGGTTCTGAGCCATTTCCTTGAGGAAGAGGAATATTGAAAGAATCAAGAATATCCTCCGGCACGGCGACTCCGACGCCATACGCTCCCTCACGATAAGGCATCGCTCTTCCGAATTGATATTTCCAACCTCCCATCTCGCCGGCCAAATCAGCCAACTGGTTATTGGGATGTCTGGTGTTACAGCTATCCAACTCGTTGAGTGATAGCGCATCAGCCCCGATCTCCTTCATCATGGAGGCAATCATAGGGATGCTGTTTTCAACTTCCTTTGAGAAAACCCCGACATTGTACTGAACGATACGGGTAATACCTTTGGCTTTAGGATAAGCAGGATTTGAGGATGGTCTCGCCTGCTTCCCAACACAACCGCACAATAACGCGGCTATAAATAAAAAACAAACTATTCTGGATTTTGTCATAGTGACGTAAATATAGAAAAAAAGGCTGGAACCTTGAGGTATCCAGCCTTCTTTCTTCTTGAAGGATTGACCTTACTCGGCGCTGCGGGAATCGCGACGGCCTCCACGGCCTCCACGACGCTCGCCACGGTCTCCGCGACGATCTCCCCTGCGGTCTCCGCGATCGTTGCGGGGACGGGCGCCACCCTGGGCGTTAGCCGCTGAAGGGGCGTTGGGGGTAAGATCCTGCTTGCCATAGCGCTCACCGTTGCAAATCCACACCTTGATTCCGAGGCAACCGACCTTGGTGCTGGCAACTGCCAGAGCATAGTCGATGTCAGCACGGAAAGTGTGCAGAGGGGTACGTCCCTCTTTGAACATCTCACTGCGAGCCATTTCAGCGCCACCGACGCGGCCGCTGATCTGGACCTTGATACCTTCGGCACCTACTCTCATCGCGGAAGCGATGGCCATCTTGATGGCCCTGCGGTAGGAAACACGACCCTCGATCTGACGAGCGATGCTGTCAGCGACGATATGGGCGTCAACCTCAGGTCTCTTGACCTCGAAGATGTTGATCTGGACATCCTTCTTGGTGACCTTCTTGAGCTCTTCCTTGAGCTTGTCAACCTCCTGTCCACCCTTACCGATGATGAAACCAGGCCTGGCGGCGTGGATAGTCACGGTAATGAGCTTCAGGGTCCTCTCTATGACGATCTTGGAGATGCTGGCCTTCGCGAGACGGTTGGTCAGATACTTGCGGATCTCATAGTCCTCGGCGATCTTCTCGGCGTAGTTGCCGCCACACCAGTTGGAGTCCCATCCACGGGTGATACCGATTCTGTTGGAAATAGGGTTAGTTTTCTGTCCCATAATTAAT